>DDEU01000057.1:0-11994 GCA_002336815.1 Chitinophagaceae bacterium UBA1946
CGTCCGCTTGTGCCATAGAGCCTTAGTATTCAGCATGCTGCCAACTTTACAATCCCGTCATTTTTTGCATATTCTTTTGCACTACTGTATATCCATTGTGCTGCTTCATATACAAAACCAGCAACAACAGGGTTTTGATGGATATGCCAAACTGTTTCGTTAAACATCTTTTCATGTTGCATCTCAATGGGTTGATTGTGTTGCTGCCAAAACTGTTACTTACAGCTCATGTTTAAAGATAAAAATCAGCAATGATAGTTAAAATAAAAAGCCACCAGGTTTTATACTGATGGCTTGCTGGCTTTTTATTGCCGGAGCTTTTAAAGGCACAAGCGGACGCTTGCGCCAGGTAATTTTTTTTATGGTTCAGGAACCTTGCGCCAAAAGGGGGCTTTTATTCAATAGTCATTCCATTGTTATTGTTCTTTTTTAGATATTGTTTCAACTCTGGATGAAGCTTGGATACTTTTCTGTCAATGAAATCTTGCATAAAATTTGCAATTGCATATTGACTATTTTCTGGCGGCTCTAAGTTACATTCCATATGGTCAATATAATCTGTTGATGAAATTAAAGAAGACTCAGTCATAAGAATTAAAACAAGAAAAAATGATGAAATATACGATGTCCTTATGTTTATGTTTTTAAAGTGTGTTTCTAAGTTTTTGTTTTCGGAGGAGACAAAATTTTGATTTGAGAAGCTTTCACCATTGCTATGAACATAATTATTGAGCCTCTTTCGTAATGTTTCCCAATATTCCTGAAGGTTATAATCTGCTAGAATTTGATTAATGTGATCATTTTGTTTAAGAACCTTCATATAGTTTTCAAACTCTAATTTTTTTCGAACAGATCTTGGTGTTTCGGAAACGGAATTTGTAAACCAAGCTACAACAGCTTGTTCGTCATCTGTCAAAAAATTATTGAATTTTAAATTTAATAGTGACTCTGTAAATTCTTTTTCATTCTCTATATTGATTGTGGCAAAACTTTCTTCTGCAAAGGGTTTTCTCGCATTAATAATACTAACGATATACACATATTGAATTAGGTCGTCTCTCAGCTTTCTGATTAAAGTGTTTGCATCAGAAAAACTCCCAATAGAACAGCATAATTTAATACTCTTTAAAGTTTGTGTTGAACTCTCGATTAGCGCAGCATTTAAGGTAAAAACATTCTTATCGGTAGTGAATGAAATAATACGACCGCTGAAAAAGATTAGTTCTGAAAAATTCTTAAAAAAATTAATGAGATAGTCAATTTCCTCAGAGAAAGTTTTAAATTCTTCAGTTTCATCAATTCGTTTTTCTTTTGCAAACTCGATGCTCATAGTATTTTGAGGTGTCTGTTAGCATTGCCACCAATGGCCGGGTATTGGCGAAGGCTGGGTAATATCCCGAAAGCTTTCGGGACGCCCGCCCACAACCGCCGAAGATTGAAAATATTTTGCTGAAGTTAAGAACTAAAGTTCAACGTTGTTTGTCCTGCCCGAACCAAAGCTGAGCAATGAAAAACCGCCGATTGGACTTCCGTCTGCCCAGCTTTTGCCAATACTTTTGTTGTACGTTCGCCCTATCTCCGCTGTCATGTATAATCTGAGTCTGTGTCCAACCGTAGAGTGTTGCCTGTGCGTTGACACAAGGCAGGCTTTTTTGCAAGGTTGGCTTTTGTATGTTGGCTTTGTGTGCCTTGCAAATGTGCCTGACTTGGTGCGTTGGCTAAATACAGGAGTACACCACTTTATAGGTTTGCAGCAAACTTTTCATGGTTTACATCATTTTGCAAAATTTGTCGGCTTCTTCAGAATAAGTTTGTATTGTAAAAAATGATACAACATGAAAAAGTTACTAGTTGTTTTTATAACATTTGTCCTTGCTATTAAAAGTATGGGTCAAACAAATGAAACCTCTGTCTCCGGCAGTGCTGTGGATGTAAAGAATGTACTTGTTGAATCAGCAACCATTTCATTAATGAAGTCTAAAGATTCTTCTATAATAAAAATTGCTGTGTCAGATAAGCAAGGGAAATTTTCCTTTACTGGAATTCCTTTTGGAAGTTACTATATTACGATAAGTGCTATAAGTTTTGCAAAAACCAATTCGGCTGTATTTACGATTTCAGAAACTAATACAACGGTAGGGCTTGGAGTTTTGCTTTTACAGGAATTACCAAAAAATCTTGCTGCTGTTGTTGTTACCAGCAAGAAGCCACTTATTGAACAGAAGATTGACCGCATGGTAGTAAATGTAGATGCTTCTGTTACCAATGTGGGTTCAACAGCTTTGGAAGTACTGGAAAAATCACCCGGTGTAACCGTTGACAAAGATGGCAACATCAGTTTAAAAGGCAAGTCGTCAGTATTGGTAATGATTGATGGCAAACCTTCCTACCTCAATGGGTCTGAACTGGCAAACCTTTTAGGAAATATGAATTCAAACCAGCTAAGCCAGATTGAAATAATGACTAACCCATCAGCAAAATATGATGCCGCTGGTAATGCCGGAGTAATTAATATTAAAACAAAGAAAAGTATTACACAAGGATTTAACGGTAGTGTTACCCTTAGTTACGGACAGGGTATTTATGCAAAATCCAATAACAGCATTATGCTTAACTACAGAACCAGTAAGATAAATGCTTTTTTGAATTATGGTTACAGCATTAATAAAGGCTTCATGGATTTTGATATTCAAAGGAACTTTTTCGGAACTACTGGAATTAAGAATGCTGAACTGGACCAGCAATCTAACAGAATCAATCAGAGCCAGAACAATAACCTAAAATTAGGGTTAGATTATTTTATTAATAAGCAAACAACTTTAGGCATTGTAACTTCTGGATTTATAGCTCCTCAAAAGCAGGATGGTTTTACAACCAGTTACCTTAAAGACGGTAATTTAAATATTAATGGTATAGAAAAAACCATCAGAACAGTTGACAATAAGTGGAAGAACGGGGCTGTTAATATCAACTTTCATTCTTCATTTGACAGCAGTAAAAATGATATAGCCGCCAATTTTGATTACCTCCATTATGATTTTTCAGGTAATCAAAATATTACTGGTCTTACTTATAATCCCAACCAATTCCTGCAGGGAGAAAATTATTTAAAGAACCTGCTTCCGTTAACGATTGATATTTATTCTGGTCGCCTTGATTATGCCCAACCCCTGAATAATGGTGTTAAATTAGAGACAGGCATTAAATCGAGCCTTGTGAAAACAAATAACGTTTCTGATTTTTTTAATTTATTAAATAACAATTGGCTTACCGATAGTGTATTTAGCAACGCCTTTAACTATTCAGAAAATATAAATGCAGCATACCTTAACCTCAATAAAAAATTTGGCAAATGGATAGTGCAGGCAGGTGTACGGCTTGAGAATACTAATTATAAAGGGTTGCAATCTTCCCTTTCACAAAGATCAGATTCAAGTTTCAGCCGCAATTACACCAGTTTTTTCCCAACAGCCTTTATAAGCTATGAGATGAATGGCAATAATCAGTTTGCACTTTCAATTGGACGCCGAATAGACCGACCTGCTTATCAGGAATTAAATCCTTTTATCGGCTTTATTGATAAATACACTTATTCGGCAGGTAATCCTTTTTTACAGCCGCAGTTCAGCACAAATATTGAATTGAGCCATTCCTATAAAAATCTTTTAACCACTACTATCAATTACAGTGTTGTGCATGATATGATTAATGAAACACTTATTCACAAAGACTCTGTAATTATCAGAAGTGTAGGTAATATTGGTACAAGGTATAACTATGGTATTACAGAAAGTGCTACAATTCCGGTTAGCAAATGGTACAGCGCTATGCTTTTTGCAAACCTTTATCAAAACAAATATACCGGAGAAATTAACGGCTATCCGTTCAATGCAAAACAACTTACACTTTCATTGAATGTAAACAACCAGTTTAGCTTTGCAAAAGGCTGGTCGGCGGAGTTATCTGGTAACTACACAAGCCGCAACAGGGATGAAGGGCAAGCCATCATTTTACCAGCCGGACAAGTCTCAGCCGGCATTGCAAAACAACTACTCAATAATAAGGCAAGTATCAAGTTTAATGTAAGGGATATTTTTTATACTCAAAACCCAAAAGAAATTCAGAACTTTCAGGATGTACAATCAACACTAAAAATCAGTAGGGACACCAGGGTATTTAATATTGCGTTTGTCTACAGGTTTGGTGCCACTTTAAAATCTAAACCTGCAAGTTCTTTGCCAACAGATGAGCAAAAAAGAGTGAAAATAAATTAGTCAGATATTCATGTTTTAGTAAATGAAAAAAAGTTTCAAAATAGAAGACCCTTCAAAACTGTTCATGCACATTATTGCATGGGCAGTTATTTTCCTGTTACCCTATATTTTCACTTCAGCTTATTATGATGCTGGGGAAAATGAATTACATGGTAATACCACTTTCCTGTATTTAGATACAGTTACAAAAATATTTTGGGTTGGGTTATTTTATCTGAATACAGAAATGCTGGTTGCGGTATTAGTTTATAAAAAAAAGTATATTTTATTTGTGTTTGTACAAGTAATCCTGTTTTCTTGTATCATGCTGATTCATGGCGGATTTTTTAAATTGATGATAACAGGAAAAACTTTCAATTTTATTAACTCATCATCACATAATATTATTACTTTTTTATTTACCGTAATTGCAAGTATTGCTTACAAAACAATCAGCGACAGGACAAAATCTCATAAAGAATCCAATGAGAGAGTACAAGAGAATTTAAAGGCAGAGCTATCTTTTTTACGTTCTCAAATAAGTCCACACTTTCTGTTTAATGTTATGAACAATATAGCAGCAATGGTACGGCTAAAAAGTGATGAATTGGAGCCAACTGTTCATAAACTATCATCGTTGATGCAGTATATGCTGTATGAAACTGATGAAGAAAAAGTGCTGTTGCAAAGCGAAATTGAAAATTTACAAAGTTACATTGACTTACAGCGGCAGCGTTTCAGTGAAAAACTTACATTGCATGTTTCATTAGATGTAAAAGAGAACTGGCATACTATTGAGCCTATGCTATTAATACCGTTTGTAGAAAATGCCTTTAAACATGGAACAGGTTTAGTACAAAACCCAGAAATAGAAATTGAACTTAAGACAGTGAATCGTAAACTTTATTTTATTGTAAAAAACAGATTTATTAAGACTGAAACTGCTAAAGACAAAACTTCCGGCATTGGATTGGTCAATGTAAAAAGGCGGCTGGAATTATTATATGGTAATAGGCAGCATCTTACAATAAATAAAACCAATGACTGGTTTATAACTTCTTTAGAATTAACTTTTAAATCATGATAAATTGTATTGCCATTGATGATGAACCGCTGGCTTTAAAATTGTTGCAGGATAATATCAGCAAAGTTTCTTTTTTAAAATTAGCGTCTGCTTGTAATGATGCTTTTGAGGCAATGAAAGCCCTACAGGAAAATAAAATTGATTTAGTGTTTATTGATATTCAAATGCCGGGATTAACAGGATTACAGTTTATAGGAAGCCTTGAAAATAAGCCGTTGGTGATTTTCATTACAGCTTATAAACAATATGCACTTGAAAGTTATGATTTGTCTGTTGTCGATTACTTGGTAAAGCCTGTGGCATTGGATAGATTTATTAAAGCCTGTAACAGAGCCAAAGAACTTCATGAACTTAAAACAATGAAGCAACAGCATGCCGTGCAACCATCTGCAGAATATTTCTTTTTGAATATTGATTATAGTCAGGTAAAAGTCATGTTTGATGACATTATTTGGATTGAAGGATTAAGAGATTATATTAAAGTGAAGCTAAAAAGTACAACAAAGCCTTTGATAGCCAGAACAAGTCTCAAAGTAATAGAGCTTGAATTGCCACAAAATAAATTTATAAGAATTCATAAGTCCTGGTTAGTTGCCATTTCTGAAATTACAGCAGTACGTAAGAACAGTATTTTTATAAAAGAAATGGAATTACCTGTTGGTGAAACCTTCCGTGATGCTATGGAAAAACTTATTCGCAAAGAGTTATAAAACTTTATCAAGCCACTTTTCAATACCAATAAGCACCCAGCTATCCTTAGAGTTCTAGCTTCCTTGATGAGTAAAGATAAAACGATCAATCGCTATCCTGAGTTTCCAACTCAGGATTCGCCGATCCAATACACTAAAGCAATTCCAGCGTTAATAATCCGCAATTTTTATCATTATAGTAGTCTATTGCACTACTGTATAAATATTCTTCTGCTTTATCTACAATACCGGCCTCTACAGGATTGTTATGAATATACGTTAATTTCTGGTTGGTGAATCGTTCGCTGTACATTTCTTTCGGCTGGTTATCCTGCCGCCAAAACTGAAAATATTTATTACGGCTATTTCGTTCGCCTGCCTCTTTAAATATTTTCAACATCCATTCTTTTCTGCTTTCAACAGGATTTTCTTCTATGGCTTTTATGATTTGTTTACTGGTAAACTTTTTAAAGTCACTCAAAATATCGCTGGTATCATTATTTACTGCACTTACTACTAAATGCACATGGTTACTCATGAGGCACCAGGCATAAAGTATTAAACCCTTCTCTTTTTGACAATAACAAATGCTGTCCAGTAAGATATCACGGTATTCTTTTCTTGTAAACACATCTACCCATTCCACTACTGCAAAGGTTAGAAAATGAATACCTTCCTTATCCCTTATTTTGTAACCACCATCACTCATTGTGTATATTATAAAGGTATCTGCGGCAGCTATAATAAGCAAGTCCTGAGTTGTACCTGTCCCGAAGAATTTCGGGAAACTCAGGACAGCACTCATCTTTTCTTCTTTATTCAACAATGACCATACTTGTTTGCTATTTATTTCTGAAAACTACAGATAGCTGGGATTTACTGCCGATTGCTCTTCCATGTGTCCAGCTTTTGCAAGATACCCTTGTTATTGGCATTCTCATTTAGTTCAAGAACTACTACTTTGCCATTCCAAGAGGATCATATCATCAGATTGCTCCTTAACTATTCGAACACGCTATACAAAAAAGAAAAGCTGACTTTAATAATGGGTAATGCTAAGATTAAATCCAGTATTAACGGTTACTGTAGCAGCTGGCCCAATCTTAAGCGTTCGGCATACCACGTTTGAATTTACCACCAACGTACCGGTAGTAATAATTACGTCGGTATTTGAATCCGGAACATGACCGCAACTCCAGTTATTGGGATTTTCCCATGCCGTATCAATCGCTCCTGTCCATACATTAGCAAACGTAACTTTTGTTTCACTGCTATAATTACCATCAAGGCTGCAGCGGTAAGTATACCCGTACCAACTAGAAGGAATATTTAAAAGTGTTAATGTATTGGTGTTCACTCCCACGTAATTTGTGCCAGCTACAATATTTTGAAATCCATTCCCATTATTAACCTGCCATTGATAACTGCCGCTGGTTAAGCCGGTCGTAAGCGTTCTACTGGCAGTCGGTGGACACATCTTCAATACTGAAGGCTCTCCTATCCTGTTACGAAAAAAGTTAACGGTGTCACCGTTTGCCTTTAAAGCGACAATATCATTTTTGCCATCGCCATCAAAATCCATAATCTCCACGTCAACTGATTTCAAAGTGCCCATGCTATCGTCAAAATCAACATTATTTGCAAAGTTGATGTTCCCCGGGGAAGAGATGTTTTTGAAAATACTGAAGGATGTATTATAGATGTTGGGTATTACAACATCAGGTTTACCATCGCCATCCATGTCACCAGTTTCAATAGTGCGCCAGGGTTGTCCTATTGTTTTATTATTGAAGTAACGTATTGGTTCAAATACAAAGCCAGATGCAGCTGTGATATTTCTTCTTACAGCAAAACCAGCCGAATCATTCAATAACGTATTGCAGAATATATCGAATTTCCCGTCTCCATCAAAGTCGGCCGTAGCAATTCCACTTTGCAGTCCGGGCATATATGATTCTATAATACCACCTGCGAATGCAAGAGATTGAAAGTTGCTATTGTTCTTATAAACTCCTGCATAAGTCCCATAGGAATTATCAAATACGGTATTAATAATATCTGGCTTGCCATCATTATCCATATCTTTTGCATCTCCAAAGCCGCTATTTGCAGCATACAGAACCATTCTTTCAAACGAAACAGCGGGTGGGCTGGAGAGGTTCTTATATACTAAAAAGTAATTCAGGCCTGCCCCTGCTATATCCGGCTTGCCGTCAGCATTAAAGTCAAAACCAGTTGCAAGAAAGGGTATATCGCTGTTAATGAATTTTCTTTCAGTAAAGCTAACATAGCCAGGTGTACTGGTATTTAGATATACGCCTAAATCATCCTGGCCATCGGTAGATTGAAGGAGATCCAGCTTCCCATCCCCATTCATATCAGCAAATGTAACATTTACATTTCCACCACTCCTTGCCATGCCAGGAACCAAAAATACCGGTGGAGCAAATGAAACAATACCATTTGCACAGGTGTTTCTATAAATTGATATTTTGTTTAGGTAGGTACAGGTACCCACTAAGTCCGCTTTACCATCGCCATCCATATCTGCACTTGTAATGGTGGATAAACAGTTGCTGCCGGGATACAACACCTGCCTGTCAACTAGTTCAAAAGCATCATTTTGAATGCTGTTTACAGCTCCGGGAAAAGTAACACAAAAATCCTTTGGTGAATAAGCCGTGCGGTTACCAGTCGTGACGCTTACAGGTTTATAATTTGCTCCTGCAGGTACAGTTACCAGCAGTTGCGTATCACTAGCAGATAGAATGTTTGCTTTTACTTTTCCAAAAAAAACTGCATTGGCCGAAGTGCTTACACCAAAATAATTACCTCTTATTATTACAGAAGAGCCGGCTGGCGCTGAACCAGGCATAACAGAAATAATCTTAGGCACAGAAGCATACACAAACCCTGCTAGAGAACTTGTTCCATAAATATTGGTAACAACCACAGAGCCGGTACTTCCATTACGCACAATAGCCTTTATGCTGGATGTGGATACAACGTTAAATGAAGCAGCTGGGGTTGAACCAAAATATACAGATGTGATATTTTCAAAATTTGCGCCTGTAATAGTTACTTCATCGCCGGTGGTGGTTTCCAACGGGGTAAAAGAACTGATGACAGGTATTGGGGGTGGCGGCGGCACCGTGAACTGTTGAATAATTTGAAAAGTATCACTGTAAACTCCATTACTTACAATCAACTTAATAGTGTCAGACGAATCGTATGTATAATGATGATAAGTAAAGATATTGGTGCTGCCAATGAGTGTATCATCTTTATACCAACGGTGATTGTTAGTTGGTTTTGATAAGCTGGTAAGTTTTACATTGCCAGTATCAAATACGTTAGTAGTGTCTACCGTAAAGAATGCCGAAGGGATAGTAGCACCAGCTTGATTTGTATTAATCTCTAAAAACCCGAAGTCGCCACCTGCGAGGTAATTATTGCCAGGTAAAAATTGCAACACATTATGAGAATAGCCTGCATAATTAAATTCGTTAGTTCTTGGAACTCTTTCCCAATGCCTTCCGCTGTCGGTTGTTTTATATATATTATATACCCCACCGATACCGTAACCTGTGCTATCATTCACAAAGTGCATTGCACCAGCGAAGGGTGTTGAAACAGATGGGTTACTCATTAAAAACCAATTGCCATTGTTATAGAGATATGCTTTTATGACACTTCCATCAAGCATATTTATCCAGCCTTTCCATGGAAATTGAAAATGCGAAGCAATTATGTACCCGGGCGGTAGTGTTGCGTTGTTCACCATATTTAAAGAAACATTTACACCCAATAATATGTGGCTGCCATGAACATAAACATAATTATCAGAAACCCCGTCAATGTAGTCTAATCCTTTGCCTGGTTGATATGACAACTGGTACCATGTTTTGCCACGGTTTGTTGTACTTAAAATCCTGTCAGCATCCACGGCAAATCCTCTATTGCTATTCTCAGGAAATACCATGTCTGTAATGCCTGATGAACTAGCATTTACAGCATTATAAAATATCAATTTATAAGACAGGCCCTGATTTGTTGAATAAAGGATCGAAGGAGTACCATTATCATAGGCGCCATATACAATCAGTGTATCCCGGTTAAAGGCCTTAACCCCGTTTATCAAAAAACCAAATAAACTGTTTACATTATATCCATTGAAATCTACATTTGTATTTGTTATGAATTTCTTGACGAAAGTTCTGCCGGTGTCAGCAGTAAATCCTACCCAGTCCCTAAAGGCTATATAGCCTTCGTTGGATGAGTAAAAACTAATTTTACGAATGTCGTTATTAGTATTAATGTTTGATGTGTCGATGAAAAGCTGTCGCATTTGCGCCACCAAACTTCCGGAAATAACGATAGATAAAAAAAAGGTCAACAAGCTTTTTTGCATATGTTTTTTTTTCATACCGAAGAACAGATAAGGAAGTAGCTGAATTAATTTATAATCAAAAGTTTTTCCAGTAGTGTGACATTACTATTCCGTCAGCCAGGTGCCGCTTATGATTTCAATTATTTTGATAAAGATAATATTCGCCTGGCTTATTAAACTATCCACGTAGTAAATTTCAACATTTAATTCGCCAATAATTCCTAAAGTTAAATTTAGTTCAGACTGTACGGTTGTTCAGCAGTCTTTCTTGTAAAGCCTATGTCAAGGCATTTTGGGAGCTACAAGTAAAACTTAAGGTCAAGATTCCGCTGCCGATTGACTTATTTTGTCGAAGTTAGATTTCATGAGTAAAGTTTCTCGTCCTTCTGGAACTGAAACTGGGATTTGCACATAGCTGAAGTAACAAGGTCAAGCCCAACTTGCATAAAACCCAATGTTGTGCGAAGTGTTTATCGAATTCTGTCAAGGATTGCATGAATTTCTTCCAAATTTTCTGGAGGCTTTATTGAAATGTTGATAGTAGTTTCACCAGGTTTTCTATTTGGGTTTTTCGCAGCTTCAACAACTCTTCTAGTCTCACTAGGTATTTTATTAATTTCGGTAATTAATATTTTTGACCAGCCCTTCATTTTTTCTCTCACTTCAGTTAATTCATCAGGAGGTAAATTTTGATGAGCTGAATATTCCCAGTCGATGAGATTCTTACATAGTCTATTAAATTTATCAGCTACTTCTTTTATTTCCAATACTTTTCCTGGTAAGCCTGGAGGTCCAAATGATGCAACAAGTTCTTGCGTTACTAGGACGTAAAATAATTGAACCAAATTCTTAATGTCATCAATCGCACTTAAGAAGAAATCTATGTATGATTGCTTGTCATGCCTTTTTGATTTTATGTAAAAAAGATTTTTGTCAAGTTCCTCATAGCTTAAATTGACAGAAATTAGTCTATGTTCAATTAGCGAAGCAGCCAATAAATATTCCCAATAAGGGGGTTTTTCAATTGCAATTTTCTTAGATTCTTTAGATTCTTCTCTCAAGTCATTTAAATTCTCATAAATGAAATTCTTTATCTTCTCCCTTATCTGGTTACAAAATGGCCCTAGCGCAGCTTTTAAATTACCATCCTGTCTGTTATTATCATAAAGACCGCTGTTAACGCCCTTTAAATCAGTTGGAATATGTAGTGACGTCTCCCCAATCGGTGTTACAAAGAAAACGTTCTCTTTTCCTAGCTTGCCAATAAACAATCCAAGTTCAAAAATTACATTATCTCTTACAGAATTCATTTGTGTATTACGGATGATTAATAAATCATCAGGCTTAAAAATCATGATCGCAAAGTCAAAATCATCAAGCGCCTTTATTAAATCGTCTAGAGCATTACTCGATAATTGGAAAATGCCTTGAGTCCATACTGTTACATTGGCATCAAATTGCAGATTTTCTTGAATTGCGTAAGATATCGCAAGACCTTCAGTAGAGGAGCCTATAAAAATCCTTGGTTTCATATGAAGGTTAGTTTAGCATTTCGCACAACGACCAGATATTGAGGAT
>DDEU01000057.1:12050-70723 GCA_002336815.1 Chitinophagaceae bacterium UBA1946
CCCGTTAGACTCAATATTTTTGTTAACCGATGCCCTTGGGTGCTTTTGTCCATAAAAGTGCAAACTAGAAGTCCTTAATATTTTGAACCCTGGGTATATTGGCTCACACTTACTACAACATGCTGGTTCCTACTCAAATTCCAGTGTAACCTTGACAATTGAAAAAGAGTTCAGTAAATATCTCTTGTTCGTGATATAGCTGGTCAGGCCGAAAATTGATTTGATTAGGGTTATCGGTTAACTCCTAAATATACGCAACTTGTTGTTCCAATTACTGCTGAATTTCAACAAAAATCAGAACAAAAATTTTTCAGAATTTGGGATGCGTTTGTTAAATTGTTATAAAATATATGCTGCCCTAATAAATGCGAAAAATTGTGCTGAAATATTACAATGCACTTTTCAAAATTGGCCTGGTAAACTGGAGGAAGGCATACCTGCTTCGGCCGGATGGGCCGGTACTACTGTTGACAGAGTGTTACAAGGGCAATTTGGTTTACCGGCTGCCCGGCACCAGCAAAAGATTTGCTTACAAAAAAATTAAGGGCCAGCTACAATCTTGCAAAATCATCCTGCATGTAAATGATTTTATTAAACCATTTTAAAGCCTGCCGCACATCATAATTGAAGGTATGTTATGCTTGAAACCCAAGAGCTGCGCTCCTCTCACTCACATGTGTAAGCAAGTTGCCGGGTTTAAGGCTTGTGCAATGTTGTGCATCCCGCAGTAGCACCAGCTATCAGAGCAGTGTAAATTGTTGATGAGAGTTTTCAAGCGGCCGGAAAATAATCTTAATTGGTGGGATAAACCAGTAAGGGTTATCAGCAAATTAGCGATTTATTTTACTTTCATAAAATATTTTTGGGTAGCATAGTTGCAGGCAGGATTGGGATGGCTTAACTGCCATAGGAGAAATCCGAAATAAGGCAAAATGCAAAAGCCATTGCAGTTGCAATGGCCCTAAAAACTAAATAGTATTTGAATTATCTTTTTTCCAGCATTCTTTCCAGCAAAGCAATCTTTTCTCTTTCAACCCTCAATAAGTCTTCATATAGTTTCTCTGTCTTTTCGACTTGTTCGATGAGTTTTTCAAGTGGATTAAACGTGCATTTATAATTATTGATGTAGGCAGCAGCATCATCATGGAAAGTATTTGAAATAATATTGAACGCTGCTTCTTCATCAAAATTCCTAATGGCCTCCGCAGGCACTTTCAATATCCCTGCAATTCTTTCCAGCATATCCCTGTCCAATGCTTCCTTCTGCTCCAGTGCAGATACCGCCTGCTGGCTAAGCCCAAGGTCAATGGCCAGTACATCCTGCTTAATGCCCAGCATTTCCCTGAAGCGTTTTACGTTGCGGCCCTGGTGTATGGTCTTTTCCATGCTGTTTTGTTTTGGGTTAAAGATAATAATTCTGCTCTTGTAAAAAATCCGTATTTACACGTAAAATACAAGCACCGGCTGTAGGTTACGGCCCTGCGCTGTTGTTACTTGCAGTACAATAACCCGATCGTTATTTTCCATACCCTGCAGGCTGGTTCGGTTACCATAAGGTACCGTGGCAACTGCAACCTACTGGTTACCGCTAAGCGCCTACTCCAATACACCCCCCAGTAAGCCTGCCCAATATTTCAACAACGGTTTTAAATTTTATTGCCTCAGCAACCCTGTTGCTGCATTGCGAGGCGCAACCTTTAATACTCATTTTATGTTAGTACCTGCCAGGGATAATATGCCCATTCGGCTGGCTTATAACAGCCTGTACAATTTTTTTGATGTATTCCCTCTGCCCGATGCTACCCGGCGGCTGGAGCAGCTTATACACTCGGCCTGCAGCAAACATTACCGGCGCATCGGCTCCCCGGCAGACGGGCTGTTTTTTATGGAACACCTGCAGGCGCTTTGCCTTACTGCCATACAGCTTTATCAGCATGCTGCTCCTGAGCTGGCTGCTGTTGAAATGCCTGGAACCGGCATGCCTGATCTATTACAGCAGGCAGCTTATGTGTACCCGAAATATATGCTCACCCCCTGGGACTGTATGCCCCGCCACCTTACTGCCCGCCACTACCATGAGCCATACAGGGCACTGGCAAAATTTGTACAACTGATGCCGGAAATAAAATGGCAGGCTGCCTTAAGAGAGTTGCTGGAGTTTGCGTTATCGAAGGATAGTATTGAAGGCTGTATGGAGCTTCAGTTATTGCTGAAACTAAGGAAGCGGTTGCTGCAGCTGATTGAAGCCTGTCATTTGATTTTGGTGAGGGTACCGGTTACAGTGGTTCAATAGGAATCGAAATGATTTTTTCTTATGGCGTAGGAATGGTTAAGAATTATTACAGTCATTAGTATTACGTTGATGAAAGTTCTTTTAAGTTCTTTTGTCATTGCCATCCCGAAAGCATTCGGGAAACCAAAAAGTCCAGGAAGGAACGATATACAGCCCGTGCCTTCCATATAGCTATGTTCAGATTTTGCACTACTCCCGCAATACTGCGGGACAGGTGTCACTTGTACGGTTGATCTTTATTATACGCCTTAAGTGCAGAGAGGTTTTAGTTATTGCATCACTGGACGAATTGGACGGTAGCCGATTCTTAAAAATTGATACATTTTGAATTTACTTAAGATGGCTGCGCCTGGGAGTAGCGATAAGGTGCCGATGCGACAGTAGTACAACTGTTCAACATAGCTGCTTCCCGAAATCGTGCTGTATTCGATTTCGGGTGGCTTTTTTGGTTACTTTTTTTCCGCAAAAAAAGTAACATACAGTTTTTGTGCATTACCAAAAGCTAATTGAAAATAACAATGATATACAATTCAGGTATTAACAAACCCGGGTGGCTCACCCCTCCTGATAACCATTTCTACGTCTTTATACTTAGGTGTAAATACCGAGCCCCCTTTTTTAAAATTCGGTATTTAAGCGGATAACAAAGCAATATCCCCATACTACATTTAACAGGTAAAAGCCACCGGCTAAATCAATAGCTGCTGATTGTTTGATCCATGCCCTTTTTTATTTGAGTGCGGTAGCACTGCGGTAGTATCACAGTATAAATGCGGTAAACTGCCGCAGTAAAGTTGCGTTTGAAAACGCCCGTAACAGTAAAATAAGGCAGCAGGTAACAGCAGGAGCAGGATCCAAAACCAATGTATATGAAAAAGAAACAAACGGCTGCCACTAAAATGCGCAGCAAAAATTTTGGCATTGCTTCCAATGCCGCCAAGATCTTCCGGCAGCATTTTGCCAGCTGCCTTCCTTTCCCCGGCAACCTCAACATGCAGTGCCGTTTTACCGGCGCTATTGCCAAATGGCTGGGCACCAGTGATGCCGGCAACCTGCCCGCTGAGGAAAACCTGGGTTATATCAGCGGCTTTGCCTTTAATGCCGCCGGCAGCACCGCCGCTTTGCTGAAACTGCCCCTTACTGTAACAAAAGAAAATGACCAGTTGCTCCGCCTGCACATCCCTGCTTTTGTGCCGGCCACCGCCATACTGGCCCCGGAACAAACCCTACAGGTGATTGCCCGTATAGCAGCTGCCTCCTGGAACCGGGGCGAACCCAACCAGCAGAAGAGTGTATTCCATACGATGGAGATACCCTACAATAACCTGCTGATTCCTGCACAGGATATTCCGCTTGCCCTGCCGGCCAGCCGGGGCTGCCTCATCCTGACCATTTTATCACTCCAGTTTATCCATACCGGCGGGGAGCATGACAGCCGTACCCGCTATTGCCCCTGCAATGTGATCGATGCCAGGTACTGCTGAACAGGTGTAAAAAAATAAGGAATGCCTGCGGCCCCTATGTCTGCAGGCAACAGCGACCAGCCGTTCCTGTGATGGGAACGGCTGCCTGGCATCATGGAGTGCAGCATGCTTTAAACAATGAACCGCAACTGATTCCTCTCATTCCACATATCGAATAAATTCTACATTCAAACAGCACGGGAATCGTATTTTCAGCAATTGATTGTTAGCATGTACGGGTAGCCAACCAGGGTTACCGGTGCTGATCTGTTTTTCTTTTATAAAATCACCAATACCATGAAGCAAAAACCGGGAATACAAACTTTTATTTTTCTGCTGTTGCCGGTATTACTGATGGCAGTGTACAGTTTTTTACAAACCCGTCAACAGCTCATCAACCAGGTATATGAAGAGCGAAAAAGCCTGGCGGCTGTATCCGCAAAAATGCTGCACGAAAAACTTGATCGCCTTGGCGAGATAGGGCAGTCCTTTGCAAACTGGCCTTCTTTCCGGCAGGGCTTTGAAGACAATCATTGGGATCATGCGATCGGCATGATGAATATTATTACCCGTGACTTTCCCTATATCAATCATGTTTTTATTACAGATACAAGCGGCAACGTGGTAGCAGATATCGGGGGTATGGGGGCTGCAAAACCCCACCTGCTTCATTTTCCCAAATGGTACAATGGCGTAAGCCGCCACTGGCAACCCTATTTGTCGGAAGTGTACAATAACCCGGGCAGCCCGGGCCAGATCACGAGCGCACTGGCCATTCCGCTCAAAAATACCAGCGGCAGATTATCCGGCGTGCTGGTGCTGGAAGTGAACATCAACAAACTGCTGGAGTGGAGCAATGATATTGATGTGGGGAAAAATGGTTTTGTGTACATCGTTGACCAGAAGGGGAATATCGCCATCAATCCCATTTATAGGCAACCAGTCTCCGTGATCAGTTATGCTTCCGTACCGGCGGTACAGGAAGCACTGAAAGGGAAAAAGGGTGTACAGGTATTGTACAATCCTGTCACAATGGAGAAAAGCCTCTGCGCCTACGAACAGGTGCCGGTATATGGCTGGGCCGTGATCGTACAGGAAGAAGCAGGCGCTGCCTTATCGGTAAACCACAGCATCCGCACGGTATTGATCTTTTATATCTTTTTTATACTCCTGGCCATTGCCTTTGTGTGGATCATTTTTAAGGGACTTCACCGGCAGCGGCAAACAGCAATGGAACTCAAAAGAAGCGACGACAATATTCACCTGCTGGTAGATAACGTGAAAGACTATGCGATCTTTATGCTGGATAAGAACGGGCTGGTCACCAACTGGAATGCCGGCGCCGAAAACATCAAGGGGTATACGGCACAGGAGGTACTGGGCAGATCAACAGAGAAGTTTTATACAGCAGCAGATATCAAAAAAGGCTTGCCGGTACAAAACCTTGCAGCGGCTGCCCGGCAGGGGCATATTGAGAGCGAGGGCTGGCTGGTGCGGAAAGATGGCTCGCTGTTCTGGGCCAATACAGTGATCACTGCCATGAAGGATGAAAGCGGGCTGCTGTATGGCTATTCAAAAATTACAAGGGATATTACAGAGCGCCGGAAAGTGCAGGAGCAACTGGAATTATTGTACAGGCAGGTGAACCAGTCAAATGAAGCCATTTATACCGTGGATGCAGACCGGAAGATCTTAAGCTGGAATAAAGGAGCCGAGGAACTGTACGGGTTTAAAGAGGAAGAAGTGATGGGTAAAGAAGTGATGGCTCTGTTGAATACCAATGTTACAAAACAGGAACTCGATGGGATAATGCAGGCAGTTTCTGAAATGAATTTCCTGCGCAGGGAATTACACAGAAAAACAAAGCAGGGTAAAGATGTTTATGTACATACTTCCAGCTCTGCCATTAGAGATGAGGAAGGAAAGGTGAGGGGATACATGATCGTGAACGTGGATGTAACCGAGCGAAAAAAACTGATGGAGCAGGTAAATCACCTGGCGAGCATGGTAGAGCAATCATCGGAAGCCATCTTTTCGAGAGGGCTTGACGGCAACCTGATCAGCTGGAACAGGGGAGCGGAACTGCTGCTGGGTTATTCAAAAGAAGAAGCGCTTGGGAAAACTGCCGAAGGCCTGGGCTTTGTAAAATTTGAAGCCGGTGAATGGACCGCCGCTGAAAATGAACTGGAAGAAAAAGGGAACTGGAAATCGGAGCGGCATTTTTACTGTAAAGACGGCTCTTCATTTTTTGGACTGGTTACAGCCAACCTGGTAAAAAACGAGCTGGGCGAAAAAACCTCGGTCGTTATAATCATCAAAGACATCAGCCTGCGGAAACAACTGGAAGAAAAATTACAAACGGCGAACGAAGAGCTTGAGCAAAAAGTGCAGGAAAGAACGGAACAGATACACCGCAGCGAAAAACAGTACCGCTATCTTTTTGAGAACAATCCCCTGCCCATGTGGGTGCTGGAAGAGGGCACGTTAAAATTCCTGGATGTAAATGAGCAGGCATTGAAGCATTATGGTTATACCAGGGAAGAATTTCTTTCATTGACTGCCCTTGACATAAGACCTCCTGCCGACCGGACCATATTCCTGCAGGTGGACCGAAAAGCTGAAACTGCTATTGAAAACAAGCACAGGCGCATATGGAATCATTGTAAAAAAGACGGCAGCGTGATACAGGTTGAGATCATTGCACACAATATCAATTTTGAGAACAGACCGGCCAGGCTGATACTGGCCAATGACGTTACAGAAAAGAAATCAATAGAAGAAAAACTGCAGCTAAGTGAATTGCGCTACCGCTCACTGATAGAGAACAGCGTAGAGGGTATTTCATTGATGAGCGAAAAGGGCGATGTGATCTACCGCTCGCCTTCCGGCGAAAAGATGCTGGGCCACGGATCCAAAAAAGGGGTACTTGATTTTGCCCACCCCGGTAACCTGGAGATGTTCAGGCAAAAATTTGCAGAAGCGCTTGATAAGCCGGGTGTAGCCGTACCTTACCAGGTGGAATACCAGCACCCCGATGGGCACTACTTTTTTGCCGAAGGCACTTTTACCAACCTGCTGCAGGTGAACGGGGTAAATGCTGTGGTAGCCAACTATCATGATGTAACGGAAAAATTAGCTACGGAAGAAAAATTAAAGGCCAGCGAAAAAAGATTCAGGGCGTTGATCGAAAAGAACTACGATGTGATCATCGTATTTGACCGCTCCATGAAAATAACCTACCGCAGTCCGTCGGCTACATTTGTAACGGGGCGCACCGATGAGGAAACCATGGGCAATGAGGCTACCAGTAATATTCATGCAGATGACCTGCCCCTGCTGCAACAGCAACTGGGCAGCTTAATGCAGCAACCCGGTAGTTCTGCCAACGCCCTTTTCCGTTACCTGCGGAAAGACGGTCAGTTTGTTTGGCTGGAAGGCACGGCCAGCAATTTACTGGATGATGAAAGTGTGCAGGGCATCATTTTTAACTGCAGGGATGTAAGCAAGCGTAAGGAGGCAGAGGAAAAACTGGCAGCCAGCGAAGAACATTTCCGGGCACTGATAGAAAACAGTTATGATGTGATCAACCTGGTAGATGCTTCGCTGAAGGTAATTTACCGGAGCCCTTCTGCTGAGCGTGTTACAGGGTTAACCGATGCAGATATCCTGGGCCAGAGCATTGAACGGAGTGTTCACCCGGATGAGACAGAAATTGTATCCTCCCTCATAAAGGAAATATTTGCCAACCCGGGCAAGCCCATCCCCTGTAAAGTAAGGAGCAGGCACAAAGAGGGCCACTACCTGTGGTTTGAAGGGAATGTTACCAACCTGCTGCACAACAAATATGTAAATGCCGTGTTGGTGAATTTCAGGGATGTAACAGAAAGGGTACTGGCAGAAGAAAAACTGGCAGCCAGCGAAAACAGGTTCCGTGCCCTGGTGGAAAAGAACAAGGATGTGATCATGCTGCTGGATGAATCCTTTAAAGTGCTTTACCGCAGTCCTTCTGCTACTACCGTAAATGGCTGGACGGACGAGGATGCAAAAACGATCTGGGCCCTGCAGAATATACACCCGGATGACCTGGATGAAGTAAAGCAGATCATCAAAGTAGTAATGGCTAATCCCGGGAAGCCTTATGACGCCAGGTTTAGAAACCGGCGGAAAGACGGACAGTTTATATGGCTGGAAGGCGTGGCTACCAACTTGCTGCACGACAGATATGTGCATGCCATCGTATTCAATTTCAGGGATGTAACAGAGCGCATTGCAGCAGAAGAAAAATTAAAAGAGCAAAAGGCACAGTTGCAAACCCTGGGCGATAATTTAACCGGGGTGATGATCTACCAGTTAGTGGGCAGCGAAGATGGAGTAAGACAATTTACCTATGTAAGCAACGGTGTACAGCACTTCTCTGGTAAAACCCCCGAAGAAGTGATGCAGGATCCTTCCATCCTGTACGAGATGATCGTTGAAGAAGACCGGCCGGGTTTTGGTGCGGCAGAAATGGAAGCGGCAAAAAACCTGTCTGTCTTTAACCGGGAGGTCCGTTGCCGTACATTCAAAAATGAACTCCGCTGGCTGAAAATTGTATCAACGCCAAGAAAACAACCCGACGGCCACATCGTGTGGGATGGTTTTCACATTGATATCACGGAACAAAAAGAAGCGGCACAAAAAATAGCAGACAGTGAGGCCCGTTTCCGTTCGTTGATCGAAAATAATACAGATGCCATTGTGTTGAATGATGCTGAATCGGGTATACTCTACCAGAGTCCTTCTGTAACAAGGATACTCGGCTATGAACCGGCCGAAAGAAAAAATAAAAAATCGCTCGACTATGTACACCCGGAAAACAGGAATGATTTTTTGCAGCTTTATGAAAAATTAAGATCAACACCCGGCCAGCCCTTGCCATTTCAATACCGTTTTCTTCATAAAAATGGCAACTATGTATGGATCGAAGGGGTGGTGACCAACCTGCTGGATGATGCTACCGTAAATGGTTATGTGGCCAACTACCGGGATATTACAGAAAGAAAAGAGGCAGAGGAAAACATCAAACAACTGAACGAAGGGCTGGAAATAAAGATCCAGCAACGTACGGCGCAGCTCAAAAAATCCAACGAAGAACTTGAAGCATTCTCCTATTCCATTTCCCATGATCTGCGGGCACCGCTGCGTGGCATCATCGGCTTTACCAGCATACTGGAAGAAGAATACATTAACCAGCTGGATGATGAGGCCAGGCGCCTGACCGGCGTGATCAAAAGCAATTCACTTAAAATGGGTGAGCTGATAGATGGGCTGCTTACTTTTTCAAGAACAGGCAGGGCTGAGATTGAGAAAGCAAGGATCAATAACAACAGCATCGTACGGGATATCATTGC
Organism: Chitinophagaceae bacterium UBA1946; assembly: GCA_002336815.1. Taxonomy (GTDB): domain Bacteria; phylum Bacteroidota; class Bacteroidia; order Chitinophagales; family Chitinophagaceae; genus Ferruginibacter. The sequence continues at coordinate 21,197 of DDEU01000057.1, forward strand.
AGGCATTGAACAAAAGCAGGATGCAACTGCTGTTGAATGGGTAGTGCCCACACTGGAACTGTGCTATGCAGATCCTACCACCATCCGCCAGGTATGGACCAATCTTATTACCAATGCCGTAAAATATTCCTCCAGGCAACCTACGCCCCGTATTGAACTGGGCTCTTATATGTTGGATAGTGAAGTTGTATTTTTTGTTAAAGACAATGGGGCGGGCTTTGACAGTAAGTATGGCAACAAGCTGTTTAAAGTGTTCCAGCGCCTGCATACCAATGCCGAGTTTGAGGGCAATGGTGTAGGCCTTGCCATTGTTGAAAAGATCGTGTCAAAACATGGAGGCAGGGTATGGGCAGATGCTGAAAAAGGAGTGGGCGCCAGTTTTTATTTTAGTTTGCCTGTTGAAGGCGCATCGGTTGTTGAGTAACGGGCCTGTATTTTATGGGCCAGGCAATTACCGGGAAAAAAATATTTTATCTCTCTTCCGGAACAGAAAATCCATGCAGCAGGTATTTGCGTAAATTCGTACGACCTCCCGGTTACACTATTTACCTGATAACTGTTTTATTATGAAATGGGCATTTACAAATACAGTCTTTTTCACGGGGCTTCTTATTTCCCTTTTTGCAACTTTTCCGGCCCTGGCCCAAAAAGCTGCTAATGCAGTTTACATCGTGAATGCTGTATCTAAAGTTCCTGTGCAGGACGCTTCCGTACAGAGCAATGATAAAAAATTCAATGCTGTTTCAGATGAGAACGGATTTATTGATTATAGTAAGATCCCTGCCGCTGCCAAATACCTGGTTGTTTCCTGCATCGGCTACCAGCCAGATACCATTCAAGTATCAGCACTTTCATTTGCCAACAACATGGCCTTGATCAATTTAACTCCCAGTATTTCAAGTTTAGCCGAAATTAAAGTGATCGCTTCTGCCAATAAAGGCATTTTCAAAACCATCAGTGATTTAGACATTCACCTGCGGCCCATCAACAATTCACAGGAAGTACTGCGGATGGTACCGGGTTTATTTATCGGGCAACATGCCGGGGGCGGTAAAGCAGAACAAATTTTTTTAAGGGGCTTTGATCTTGACCACGGAACAGATATCAATATTTCGGTTGATGGTATGCCCGTGAATATGGTGAGTCATGCACATGGACAGGGGTATGCCGACCTGCATTTTGTAATTCCTGAACTGATCGATAAGGTGAATTTTAATAAGGGCCCTTATTATGCTGATAAAGGAAATTTCACCACGGCCGGTTTCGTTGAGTTCAAAACGAAAGACTACCTGGAAAACAATTTTGTAAAAATGGAGGGCGGGCAGTTCGGTACATTCAGGGCCATCGCCGGGATTAACTTATTGAAGCCGCAAAAAGAACGGCGGGATCAAAGCCTGTTCATTGCAGGCGAAGGTTCATTTACAAAAGGCTATTTTGAAAGTCCCCAGGATTTCAGCCGTTTTAACGGCATGCTGAAATACCACGGCAGTATCAACAGCCACCATACGCTCTCCGCCACCCTTACAGGATTTACCAGCAAGTGGAACGCTTCGGGCCAGATACCAGACAGGGCAGTTGAAACCGGGCTGGTAGGTTTTTATGGCGCCATTGACAATACCGAGGGCGGTAACACTTCCAGGTACAATGCCAATATAGAATTGCAAACCCGGCTCAACAACGGCGGCAGTATCCATAACCAGTTGTACTACAGCAAATACAAATTTGAATTGTATTCCAATTTTACCTTCTATAAAGAAGACCCGGTGAATGGCGACCAGATACGGCAAAAGGAAAGCCGGGATATCCTGGGCTATAACGGCGCTTATCAAAAAGAATTTTATATCGGCCATTTCAAAACAGAAACCAGGGTGGGCATACAGGTAAGACATGATGCCATTGATAATATCGAATTGACAAGAACCAACAACAGGGTAACGAATACCAAAGCTATCATGCTGGGTGATGTAAATGAAATGGATGCAGGTGCTTACTGGTCGCAAAGGATCTCCGTTTCCAAAAAACTGGATATTACCGCAGCCTTGCGTGCTGATTATTTTACCAACAGGTACAATGATAAATTAGCAAACCAGCTGTTAAGTTCCACTTCAACAATTGTTTGTCCAAAGCTGAATTTAAATTTCCGGGTAAACGATCACCTGCAGTTGTACCTGTATAACGGTAAGGGATACCACAGTAACGATACAAGGGTAGCCGTTCAGCAAAACGGCAGAAAAGTATTGCCCCCTGCTTACGGAACCGACCTGGGTGCTGTATTTAAAGCGGGTAAAAAACTGGTGTTGCAATCTGCCCTTTGGTATTTGTGGCTCGACCAGGAATTTGTGTACGTAGGTGATGAAGGGGTAGTGGAAGCAGGCGGACAAACCAGGCGATATGGATTTGACCTGTCAGCCAGGTACGAGCTTGCTAAAAATTTATATGCAGATCTTGACCTGAGCCTTGCCAATCCGCGGGCACTGAAAGTACCGGCTGCAGAAAGTTATTTGCCGCTGGCGCCACGTTTTACCAGTGTCGGTGGACTTACCTACCGAAAAGCACAGGGATGGAACGGAAGTTTGCGTTACCGGTTTATGGATAACCGGCCGGCCAATGAAGACAAGACTGTGATAGCAAAAGGTTACTTTATAGCAGATGCTGCAGTAAATTATTCTACCAAAAAATGGGAAGCCGGTTTATCCATTCAAAACCTGCTGAACACCAAATGGAAAGAAACACAGTTTGATACAGAAAGCCGTTTACAAACAGAACCGGCGCCGGTTTCCGAAATTCACTTTACACCCGGCACACCATTTTTTGCAAGGCTGAATGTTACGGTGTTTTTCTGAAAGCTTTAATGCTGCATTTCATTTTTTCTTCCTGAAGAACCCCATCATATTTATTAAACACTTCACTTGAAATGTCATGCATACCTGTTAGAACAGGCCATCAAAAATGATCAACAGGCTATTTAACCGATAGTTTTTTTAATCCGCCATCACTACATTTCAACAGCTGCTGCAACGTACTTTAACCCACCGTTTTGGATTGATCTGCCAGCACTCTATAAATTCGTTTTAAAGGTTTGTACATCATATTATTGTAACAATGGGTAAGTTTGCATTCGCAAAGGCCACTATTCCACCGGTGGCAAAAGGAAGATGAACTGGATAATATTTACTCAGCTTTCAACAGAATAGATGTACAGCATTTTTATAGGCAGCCTTTTATTGAGTGTTCTGCATGCCGTAATACCCAATCACTGGTTGCCCGTACTGGCAATTGGCAGAAAAGATAACTGGACCTTAAAGGAGATAACTACCGTCACTTTATTATCCGGACTGGCACATGCCCTGAGTACGATCGTGATCGGGCTTGTTTTAGGACTGCTGGGATTACAACTGGCCGGAAAGATCCAGTATTTCACCCATTTTATTGCACCAGTCATCTTAATACTCCTGGGCTTTTTTTTTATCTACCAGCATCACCGGCATAAGCACTTTCATTTGCATAAAACACCGGAGGCTGCACTTCCAAAAAATAAGATCATACTGGCATTGGTGGTGGCGATGTTCCTTTCTCCCTGCATGGAGATCGAAGGGTATTTCCTGCTGGCGGGTGTATATGGTTTTTGGGCGGTGATGAGTATCGCAGCATTGTACCTGCTGATATCGGTTTCAGGGATGGTATTGTGGGTAAGGCTTGCCTACAAAGGCGTATTGAAATTGAACTGGCATGCACTGGAACACAATTCAGGTATCATAACAGGATGGACGCTGGTGATCACTGGTGTTTTGTCATTCTTTATCACGTAAAATAATTTATATGTCGAAAGAAGATCCAGCTACACAGGAACAACAATCGCCCACTGCTGCTGCAGCAGCTTCACATGATCATGCAGACCACGGGCATGCACACGGCGGCATCTTTGGCGAAAGAACAGAACTGATTGTTGCGATCATCTGCGGTGCTTTACTGGGCGTTGGCTTCGGCCTCTCATTCATTAACACATTGCCCGCCTATATCGCCATCGGCTTTTATGCAGGTGCCTATTTATTTGGTGGATTCTACACTACTAAGGAAGCCATCCTGGAAATCAGCAAAGGAAAATTTGAGATCGATTTTTTAATGCTCGTGGCAGCCATCGGCGCAGCTTTTTTGGGCCAGTGGGCCGAAGGCGCTTTATTGCTTTTCCTGTTCAGCATCGGGCATTCCCTTGAACACTTTGCCATGGACAAAGCAAAAAAATCTATTGCAGCACTTGCATCGCTGGCACCCAAAACAGCCTTGCTTAAAAACGGCGCTGATGTAAAGGAAGTTTCAATTGAGTCGTTAAAAACGGGTGATGTGATCGTGGTAAAACCAAATTCAAAAATTTCGGCCGATGGATTTGTCGTGAGTGGCAACAGCAGTGTTAACCAGGCGCCAATCACGGGAGAAAGCATCCCGGTTGATAAAACGCCCGTGGAAGATGCAAACATCGACCTGGCCAATGCCGGCAAACTGGATGCTAAATACAAGGTATTTGCAGGGTCTATCAACGGCGGCCAGGCCCTGGAAATTAAAGTAACCAAAACTGCAGCCGACAGTACCATCGCCAGGCTGATAAAACTGGTAAACGAAACCCAGACACAAAAATCGCCTACACAAAATTTCACTGATCGGTTTTTAAAATATTATGTTCCCGCTGTACTCATTTTGGTAGGGCTGTTGCTGCTGGCCTTTTTAGTGATCGATGAACCATTCAGTGCCAGTTTTTACAGGGCAATGGTGGTATTGGTTGCAGCCAGTCCCTGTGCATTGGCGATCTCAACGCCCAGTGCAGTATTGAGTGGCGTAGCGAGGGCAGCAAGAGGTGGCGTACTGGTAAAAGGAGGTAAACCCCTGGAAGAGTTAGGTTCACTCACCGCAATTGCATTTGATAAAACCGGCACCTTAACGGAAGGTAAACCCAAACTAACAGGAGTGTATACACTCAATGGTATTTCAGAAGAAGCCCTGCTGTCAATGGTGGTAGCAGTGGAAAAATTGAGTGATCATCCTTTGGCGGCAGCCATTGTTAAAGGCGGTATTGAAAGATTAAAAAAAGACATACCGGCAGCATCGAATGTTGTGGCGATACAGGGGAGAGGGATCCAGGCTGAGCATGATGGCGCAACGGTCTTTATCGGCAACAAGGAATTGTTCTCCGAAAAAGACAACCGGTTGCCGCAGGACCTGCAGGCGAGGATAGAAGACCTGGAGCGGAAAGGCAATACCACGATGATCGTTCAGCAGAACGATCAGTTTATTGGTATCGTTACCCTTATGGATGTGGCAAGGGCTGATGCCAAACAAACGCTCAACGAATTATCGAAGCTGGGCATTCGCAAAATGATCATGCTTACGGGCGACAATCAAAAAGTTGCAGAAGCCATCGCAAAAGAAATTGGTATTACAGAAGCGTTGGGAAACCTGCTGCCGGAAGAAAAGGTAGCAGCCATTGAAAAACTCAGAAGCAGCGAAAAGAAAGTGGCCATGGTAGGAGATGGTGTAAATGATGCCCCCGCCATGGCTAAAAGTACGGTAGGCATTGCCATGGGCGCAGCAGGCTCGGATGTGGCATTGGAAACCGCCGACATTGCACTGATGGCCGACCAGTTGAGTAACCTTCCGTTCGCCATTGGCTTAAGCAAACAGGCACATCGTATCATCAAACAAAACCTTGTTATCAGCCTGGGTATGGTGATCATACTGATACCACTAACCATGTCAGGGATCGCCCATATCGGCCCGGCAGTGATCGGCCATGAAGGTTCAACGCTGGTAGTTGTATTTAATGCACTCCGTTTATTGGGCTATAAAAGATGAAGCCTGTTGGATTCCCGAAAACTTATTATTCATACTTATAAACAAAAATGGCCTGAAATCTTCCAGGCCATTTTTTTAAATCAAAATGTTAACCCTGCTTATGCCTCCTCTTCTTCTTCGGCGGCAGCGTAGTTAACATCGTTCTCAGCAATATCAGATAATTTCTCATCTGCTGCTTTTTCTTCTGTCAACGTGCTTTCCAGCAGGGCGGCAATGTCTTCCAGCTGCAGTGTTTTTGCCAGTTGGGTCAAGCCGCCATAGGTAGCTATTTCATAATGTTCTACCTTTTGGCAGGCCATGATGATTCCAACATCCCTGGTGGCGGTACCTTCTTCAGTATCTTCCACGATGCTGTCTGCTTCCTTACTAAGGCCTTCCATGGCTTCGCATTTTTTTGCCTGTGCCTTTGCACCCAGCAGTTCAAACACCTGCTCCAGCCTGGCAACATGCGTTTTTGTTTCTTCCAGGTGGCTGGTGAGCGCTTCCTTCAGCGTGTCGGAAGTGGTTGCTTTCGCCAGCTTTGGCAAAGCCTTCGTCAAATGTTTTTCTGCCCAGTAAATGTCTTTCAGTTCATCATGAAAAAACTCTTTCAGCATGGGATCTGTGTTGGTTGCTTCCGCTTTTTTACTTTTTGAAGCGGTGGCTTTCCTGGTGGTTGTTTTTTGCATTGTCTTATTTTTTTAAGATGATCAATAGTGATTGCAGGTGGTGGTACAAAATAGGTGCCTCAAAAACACAGGCTTTCTTTGTTGGAAGAAAGAAAAACAAACGGGCATAATTTTTACGCATCAGCGGTAGGGCAGCGATTGATCTTTTTTAATCAGTGTACTGCATTTGAGGCTGTACAAATTAAAAACAGGAGGGATTTGCCTGCTTCAGCAATAGTAAAAGATGCTCCAAAACCGGTTGATTTTTTTTGCAGGCCGAAACCGGGAAATTGCTGCTGGTAATTGTTGAGGAATTTGAGCAACGTTATACAGGCAATGCCGTAAAATTCTCTACAGGAATTTTGCAGTTGGATAATAATGATAAATCAATTGAATAAAATTAAAACATACCAATATGTCTTTACGCATTCCTGAAGGCGACCTGGCCAAACTAAAGAATGAGCTCGAAAGGCTTGATACGGGTTTTGTGGAGGTGGATGGCAAAACAGTAAAGCCCAGCACCTGCTATTACGTAGGAGATAACCCGGCGCACATTTTATATAATACAAACTGCCCTGATATGCTCCGGCAAACCATTGAGGGCATTCTTCAAAAATATATCTCAGCAGAAGATCAGCCTGCTCACAAATAAGCGATCAACAACCATAATATGAAAACTACTGCAGTAACATTACCAGCCATCATTCCTGATAACATTACAGGAAAGCCACTCGACATACAGCGATCGGTAGAAAAGGAAAAGCCCGAAGATGCCATTGGGCTTTATGAAGCAGCCCTTTACAAGCTGCAGCATCCCGGTACCTGGGCAAGCTTTGCCACCGCCACTGTATTTATGCTGGTAAAGGCTGCGGACAATAAACAAACCGATACAGTTGAGGCAGGAGATTTTATTAAAATAGATCTGCCCGGTCCCGGCCCCGCCAGCGGAGATGGGTTCGACTGGGTACAGGTGGAGTGTTGGAATCAAGGGGTGGTTCCCGGAACGGATGCCAGTGCGGCCCTGCGACTGCGTGCCTGCAGCAACCCACTGGAGGACCATCAAAAAACGGCGGCGCATTTTTTTAAAGATACCGCTACTTCCACCTTCGTGATACAGCGAAAAGGATTGGTAGTTACCGCATTGTATGCAGGCAGGAATGAAGTGCCCAATATAGCCGGATCAACAATGCTGGATAAATTCAGGAACGCTGTTGTTTCGTTTGCAGCCATGGCAGGTTTTTCTGCATTTCAGTGGACTGATTTCGTAGACGGGCTGTTGAAAAAGGGAGATGATTGACCTTTCTCCTTTTCTAGCCATCTGTTAATTTCTCAAAGCGGTGGAAGGGCTTGATGGAGTGATTGAAAAAACTGCCTTTGGAAAAAGCTGTTTTGAATTCGTCAAACTCCATTTGCGTAACGTCAAAGTACTGGTAGGTAATGCCGCTTACAAATGTTATCAGCAACCGCTGTATCCCGGGGAGATACCTGTATGATTTAATAACAGAAGAAGGCATCGCTGTTAACCTTTTTCAACCGTTGAAATTATTTTACGCATGCTTATTCCCTTGGCAAGCACCGGTTTAAAAATATCGCCTATTGATTTGATGCGGTCCATGGCATTGTGAATGGTAAAGTCCGTCATCTTCAAACCTTTTGTTACTTCGCTCCATTCAAGTGGCATACTTACAGTAGCGCCCGGTTTTGGCCTTACGGAGTAGGGCGCTGAAACTGTTGCCTGTGGACGGTTTTGCAGAAAATCAATGTACATCTTTCCCTTCCGGGCCTTTACAATGCGTTCAATACTTGTAAAGGAAGGTATCTTATCATGCACCATTTTTGCAATGATCCTTGCAAATTCTTTGGACTGTTCGTAAGTATATTTTGCGCCCAGCGGAATATAAACATGCATACCGGTGGAGCCACTTGTTTTGGGGTAGCCGGTAACACCAAGGCCTTCCAGCACTTCTTTTGTTGCCAATGCGGCCTCTATCACCTGCTCAAAAGTATTTTTCCCCGGGTCAAGATCAATGATGCACCAGTCTGGGTAATCCTCTTTTTGAACCCGGCTATGCCAGGGATTCATTTCTATGCAGCCCAGCGAAGCCATGTATAAAAGGCTGGCCTCATCTTTTGCCACGAGGTAGTTCCTCTCCCTGTCATCGGCATCGCTATGGTACACGAATTTTTCGATCCAGTCGGGCGCCTTGCCGGTGATATCTTTAAAAAAGAAACTTTCACCGGTAATGCCATCCGGGTGGCGCAACATCGATTGAGGCCTGTCTTTCAGGTAAGGCAAAATATACGGGGCCACCTGGAAATAATAATTCAGCAGGTCCCGCTTGCTGATCTTTTCTTTGGGCCAGTATAATTTATTCAGGTTGCTGAACTTTAGTTCGTGCCCGTTGATTTTTTTTACCTGCGTTTCCTCCGACGGATTCAACAATGTTTTCCTTGTTTTTTTATCAGCAGGCTTCACGATCTGTGCTGGTTTACCTGCTGTTGCTTTTACAGCTTTTTTGGTGGCGGTGGGTTTTTCCATGATCACATCTTTTGCTTTTTTGTCTATCCGCATCCCTTCAAAGGAAGGATGGCGCATGATGCCGTCGGTTGTCATTTCTGTAAAACTAACTTCACATACCAGTTGCGGTTTTAGCCAGGTAGCGGTGGCATGTGGTGGGTTGGGCCTGAAACGGGAAGGCTTATTGATATCGGGGATGTCTGAGAAAGGCGGTGTTTTCACCACCAGCTTTTTAAATGTTGCCAGCATCTCCCGCTGTGTTTTTTCGTTGAAGCCGGTACCTACTTTACCGGTATAGTGCAGGCGACCATCATCATATACGCCCACTAAAAGGGCACTGAACAATTTACTGCTGTCGTCGTTTTTTGTAAAGCCACCGATCACCATCTCCTGTCGTTTATTGGCTTTTATTTTCAGCCATTCCTTCGATCGCAGATCTGAGGTATACACACTGTTGGCTTTTTTAGCGATGATCCCCTCCAACCCCATTTTTTTTGCCGTTTCAAAAAAAGTGATGCCGGATTCCTCAAAGGCTTCGCTCAACCGGATGATCCCTTCTGCCGGCGCCTGCGACTGCAGGATCTTTTTTCTTTCTGTCAACGGAAGGTCACGCAGGTCTTTTCCATCCAGCCACATGATATCGAATACGTAATAATAAATTTCGCCATCAGCTTCGCTGCGCCAGTTTTGCAAGGCACCAAAATCCGAAATGCCGTTCTCTTTGATCACCACGATCTCGCCATCAACAATGGCATTGATGTTCCATTCTTTCAGCGCATCAGATACAGGATAAAATTTTTCTTCAAAGCCTTTATCATTGCGTGATTTGAGGGTTATCTTTCCTTTATTCATAAAGGCTACAGCACGGTAACCATCCCATTTTATTTCGTAGAGCCAGCCATCTTCTGTAAACGGCTTGTCCACCAGCGTAGCCAGCATCGGTTTAAGTGTTGTGTAAAAAGCCTGAGAGGGGGCTGCTTTCAGCACCTGGCTGATCTCCTTTGAAGAAGTGATTTTTTTTGCAGGCACTGGCGCCGGTTTAGCAGCCTGTTGTTTTTTGCTGCTGACTTTTTTTATTTTTTTTGCTGATTTCTTTTCCGCCGGAGCCTCTTTTTCTTTTTTTGCCCCGTAGACATTCGTTGATGTTTTTTTTATTTGCTCCAATGTTTTTTTAGAAAGCACCGATCTGTCTTTGGTTGTGATATCTGTTGTTGACACATGCTTGTCTTTTACTTTGAACAGGAGCCAGGCGTTCTCTCCTCTTCCGCTGGATTTCACAAGAGCAAATTCGCCTTTGAGTTTTTTGCCCGCCAGTATGAATGTTAATTTGCCTGCATGAAGCTGTTGCCTCAGCGCCTTGTCCTGCGACTGCTTATCTTTTGCCGGGAGGTCTGCCGGTTCGTAAAATCCTTCATCCCATACCATCACCGTACCTGCACCGTATCCTTCGGGAATGATGCCTTCAAAGTTTCGATAGTCGTAAGGGTGATCTTCTACCATCATCGCCAGCCTTTTAACAGAAGGATCTGTAGAAGGACCTTTTGGCACCGCCCAGCTTTTTAGCACGCCTTCCATTTCCAGCCTGAAATCATAATGAAGATGGGAAGCCTGGTGCTTTTGTATCACATAACGCAGGCGGCCCGGTTCGGTTTTTCCGCCGGTGGGTTCAGGGCTTTTTTTAAAGTCTCTTTTTTTCCTGTAAAGTGTTAGGCTCATGAAAAAAAATTTGAAGGGCTGATCTGTTTAAAATAGTACATCGTGTTTAGATGGTACCGGAGTTTGTTGATATTGATTCTCAAAAGGTGTTCCATATTGCAACACCCTAAAAACAGGTTCTTTTAACCTTGTTTGTAGAAAAAAATTCGCAGTGTCTGCGGAGTACAGGCTTGCCTTTACTGGCATAAAAATTTATTGATACCAATAAAATGTAATACTATGACAACAACAACAACAACGCAGTTGGTAGAGGTTTTAAATGATCTCATCCATATCAATTATGACCGTATAGAAGGTTATAGAAAAGCGGGAGAAGAAAGCAAAACATTTGATATCGGTCTTCACCCGGTTTTTCAAATGATGGCAGATGAAAGCCGTAAAAATGTTTCTGCCTTAACAGAAAAAGTAAGATCGCTTGGCGGCGAGGCAGAAAGCGGATCAACAACATTGGGTAAAGTGTACCGTGCCTGGATGGATGTGAAAGCGACCTTTAGTGGCAAAGACAGGTCCGCAGTATTATCTTCCTGTGAATATGGGGAAGACCAGGCGCAAAAAGCCTATGAAGCGGCGTTGGCATCGGATGCAGACATTGATGTTGAAACCCGCCAGCTTATTACTACCCAGAAAGAGTCGCTTAAGAAAAGTCATGATGACATTAAACGACTGAGAGATGCCAGTAAGGGAACTGTATAAAACCTGGATCGTACAGGATCATTATAAGAGCGGAAGAAAATTCCGCTCTTATAATTTGATATCATAAACATTTTTTGAATGAAAGGTACCTTACCAGTACTACAGTCTTTCCCCTACAGTATGATGCCCTTTAAAAAGGTATATATTTACATCCTGCACTTACGAAGAATTAAGTACTGATACAACTGGATAATCAACTGAAACTTATTTTAAGGTACCCGGAACTTCTTCTTCAAATGTTCTATGATCTTTTTTCTTTCAGGCCCGGCTTCTTTGATGGCATCTACCACCTGGGAGTGTTCCAGCTCGGGAAATTGCGTATGCAGGTATTCCACTTCGGATGGATCATTCAGATCTACTTTTAACCGATCCTGGTAACTGTTTTTATTTTTATCGTCTGGCATAACTGATTGTTTTCTTTTGAAAACACAATCTCAATGCCAATATCAATACTGCTGCAGCTGGTATTGATGGAGAGCATTTTTCCCGGGTTAAAGCCAGGAGGGAGAGGCTATTAATTACTTTTTCGCAGTTTAAAGCATACCTTTTTCCGCCCTGGTATCTGTTGGTTTGAAAGTGATTTTGTTGATTTTATTCCATATTTCGCCGTGGCAGATGGCTATGATAGCCGAAAAATAATTAAAACCCACCGTTTACTAATCTCATTGCTTTAACACACCGGCATTCCCATATTTTTGATCCAGGTTTTTCATAGGATATTGGATTTAAAGCGGGGCTGGATTTTTATCCTGGCCCCTTTTTTATTACCGGTATCCGGGCAGGCAAAAAAAATCCCACCAGCTTTTCAGCGCTGGCGGGTTTATCTTTTATAAAAAATCCTGTTAAGCCCTCATGTCAACCTTAAAGGCCAGACTGAAATAGGAGAAACATTCCCCCTTAGTTTTGTTTTTTGTGAATTGCCATTCCTGCCCTGTTACAAAAGGAGGTTTTGTATAGCAGCCTGCTGCTTCACCTACGCCAATAAAGGTGTCCGGACTTTCCAGTTTAAATCCATAGCTTTTTCCTTTATCGAGGTGCATGCCATCCATACTGAATGCCAACCATTTGCCGGATTCGGAATTATTGATATCAACACTGGAAGAACCCATTGCAGGTCCCCAGCTTTTTTGCTGTGTGTCGAAACTGTGCAGGGTCATAATTACCTTGCCTGGTTTTGTTACGATGCTCGAAAAAACTTCGATGGCATCAAGATCGCCTTCTGTAGGTGCAATAAAAGTTTGCCCGCTCACAATGTCTTCGTTGTCACGGGAACGCTTGCCAAGCCAACTGGTGGTATTATTGGTTACCTGTTGTACTACTGCATGTGGGTGGTGATTTCTTTGTTCAGTTTTCATAGTCAAGTTTTAAATTAAATAAGTGCCGGGCAGGCGCCCAGGCGATTTGATACAGGATTACAGGGTTATAACTCCCTTTCAATACAAATATTGCGTTAAACGCTACTTTTTTTGCACTAATTTTTTTGCAGTGGCAGGAACCCCGAAAATCTGAAAGGAGTGGAATTGGGCAGGCCCCTAAACTTGTTGTCCTTTTATGGGCAATTATGACTATTTTTAGCGTTGCAATCAAAGTCCAATATTAAACTTAATCACAGTACATATTTTGAAATTTACAGCATTTAACTTCGACAGTCGCTTACAGGAAGGCATCGAAGCATCAGGATACGAAGACGCAACACCCGTTCAGGAACAGGTAATTCCATTGGTATTGGAAGGCAAAGATGTGATCGCCTCTGCACAAACAGGCACCGGTAAAACGGCCGCTTTCCTGTTGCCCCTCATCAACAATATATTGGCAGCGCCCTTTGACCACAGCAGTATCACTGCCCTGGTGATTGTACCTACCAGGGAACTTGCCATCCAGATAGCCCAGCATATGGAAGGACTTTCTTATTTTACCTCTGTTAGCTCCATCGCAGTGTATGGCGGCGGCGACGGCAATGCATTTGTACAGGAAAAAAAGGCATTGAGTGCCGGCGCAGATGTCGTGATCTGTACACCGGGTAAAATGATCGCTCATATCAATATGGGCTATGTAAAATTACAGGGACTCAAATACCTGGTGCTGGATGAGGCAGACCGGATGCTGGACATGGGCTTTTATGACGACATTATGCGGATCATTAACGAACTGCCGAAAAAAAGGCAGAACCTGCTTTTTTCTGCTACCATGCCGCATAAGATAAGAGACATGGCAAGGAAGATCCTGCACCAGCCTTCAGAAATAAATATCTCCATCAGCAAGCCCAATGAAAAGATACTCCAATTGGCTTACGTGGTATACGAAACACAAAAGATCCCACTTGTTAAATACATCCTTCATCAGAAAGAATTTGGGTCCGTACTTGTTTTTTGCAGCAGCAAAATAAGCGTAAAGCAACTCACCCGGGAACTCAAACGAACCAGCCTGAAAGTAGAAGAGATACACAGCGACCTGGAGCAGGAAAAGCGGGAAGAAGTGCTGATGTTTTTTAAAAGTGGCAGGATAAAAGTGTTGATCGCAACTGATATTTTAAGCCGTGGTATCGACATTGATAATATCGACCTGGTGATCAATTACGATGTGCCGCATGACGGTGAAGATTATGTGCATCGCATTGGCCGTACCGCCAGGGCTGCGGCAGAAGGAACCGCCATTACCTTTATCAGCGAAAAAGAACAACGCAAATTTGAACGCATAGAAAAATTATTGGGCCGGGCTGTACAAAAAGAAAAGGTACCGGAACAGTTTGGCGAAGCACCCGCCTATGCTCCTTTTGCACATGCGGGCAGGGGCGGCGGCAGAAATGACCGGCGGCCGGCACCAGGGCCAGGTAAACGCCCTCCTGCAAAACGCCCGAACTAACGGGTTTTCTGTCATAAAAATCTACCATCATTTTTCCTGCGAATGCGCTACATTTAGCCATGCGGAATAGTTGCTTACCGGCTTTATTGATCCTGCTTTTTTTGCGTGCCGATGCCCAGCAATTATACTTCAATCATTTGTCGGTTAACAACGGTCTTTCTCAGGGTGTAAACAACTGTATCTTCAAAGACAGTAAAGGCTTTGTGTGGATCAGTTCATTCGATGGCCTGAACCGCTTTGATGGGCTCGACTGCAGGAGATATTATGCATCAACCACCAACCAGGCCGGTATCAGGGGAACGCTCTTCCTGAATATTCTGGAAGACCGCTCTGCCAATTTATGGATCGGCAGCAACGAAGGCCTTAATTTTTACAACCGGCAAACCGACAATTTTTATTGTTACCAGCTACAGCAGGCTCCGGGCAATGATCGCTTCTGCTCTCCCTTTTACATCGACAACCGCAACCTGGTATGGGTTCAGTCGGGCAATGATATTTATACTTTCGATCCTTCCACAAAAAAATTCAGCCTTATCAGCAGCAGTTTGTCAAATGAGAATTTCATTATCAAAACACTGCCTGTTCAACTATACCAGCCTGTTCAAAAAATACTGGCCGTAAACAGCAACAATATTGTTTTGTGGAGCGGCACTCCTTTGGCAGATAGTATCAGCTGGCGAACATCCAGGTTACCATTAAAAGATATCAGCATCAATACCATCCAGGTAGCAGGCAACGGTGATTGCTGGCTCGGCACAAACAATGGTCTTTACCGTTTGGATGGGGCTAACCCCGGAGCATCCTGCAGTAAAATGCAGGTGGCAGCAGGCACATCAGTATCTGCCGTTCATATCGACAATACAGGTGCCCTGTGGATCGGTACCCTTGCTGATGGTTTGTTTAAGGCAGACGCCAGTGGAAATGTATTGGCCCAATACAAAAGCAGTGCAGATAACAGCTATGCGATCTCTGCCAACCAGGTATTGTATGTGTACACCGATGATGACCGTAACCTGTGGGTAGCAGTATGGGGCAAAGGCATAGACTATACCAGCCTGGGTAAATTTCATTTTAACCAGTATATCACAAAGTCGCAGGCCTTGAAATTTAAAACAGATAATTTCATACGTTCCATTGTTGGCACCAAAGATGAGATATGGTGTGCTTTGCAGGCTGGTGGCATCATGATACTGGACACGGCAAAAAATATCAGGCAGGTAATACAAAATGAATTTCCGGCAGCCGTAGAATCGTTGCTTGCAGATGGTGACCAGGTGTGGGCAGCTACTTTCAAGGGGCTTTACCGGGTAAATGCAACAACAAAAGCAGTATACAAAACTGAATTTGCGAATATCCCTGCCAGTAAGGCGTCCTCAGCTTACAATTACATCAGCAAGCTGCCGGGTGGTAACCTGTTGTTGTCGTCCAACGCAGGTTTGTACCAGGTGAAAAATAAGGATGGAAAACCCACGATTGAGCAACTGAAAGGTACCAGCAGTTACGATGTTTACCTCACTACTTACAGCGATGCTGACGGCAGAATATATGCATCTAAGGCATTTAAGGGTTTTGGCGTTTACCAACTGCTAAATGATTCACTGGCAATCATCAAAGAATTTCCACTCCATGCCAGCATTAAATGTTTTACTGATACGCCGGACAGTTTGCTCTGGATCGGCAGCACGATCGGTCTTATTAAGTTTAACAAAACAGCCTGCCGGGTTTCAAGGATATACACTTCTGCAGATGGATTGAGCAACCAGTATGTGTATGGCATTGTACCCGATGGCAGGTTTTTATGGTTAAGCACCAATGCAGGTATCAACCGCTTTGATCCGGCAACTGCTGCAGTAAAAAGCTTTTCCGTGGCGGATGGTTTGCAAAGCAATGAATACAATACCTATTCCTTTTATAAAACCATCAAAGGCGAAATGTTATTTGGAGGAGTGAACGGATTGAATGGTTTTTATCCTGCAGCTTTTAATGCGTTCAGCGCTCCCCCGGCACTGGTACTCTCAAGCGTACAGCTCAATGATACCTTGTACAATGCTCCTCAGGGTTATGCGGCCTTGAATGCCCTCAATGTTGACTACAAACAAAATACCATTGGTTTCCAGTTTGCCGTAATTGATTATGTAAATGCAGCCGCAGCAACCATCAGCTATAGGCTGGAGGGATATGATAAGGGATGGGTAACTACGGCCAACAAATCTTTTATAAGATATGCGAACCTGCCGGCGGGTAGTTATATGTTAAAAGTAAAAGCTTTTAATGCCGATGGGGTAATGGCAAAAAATAGCTACACACTTTCGGTTATCGTGAACGCTCCCTGGTGGAAGAGCTGGTGGTTCCGCTTGTTGCTTTCAACAGGTATAATATTACTGGTTGCAGTATTCATTAATGCTTACCTCAGGAAAAAGCTGCAGCGGCAGCGGATTGCACTTGAAAAAGAACTGGCGGTGGAGCAGGAGCGTATCCGCATGGCAAGGGAACTTCACGATGGACTGGGCAGTATGCTCAGTGGCATCAAACATTCTTTCAGCGCAATCAAAAATGAAGCGGCATTAAATGAAGAACAGCAGCAACGTTTTGACCATACCATTGATAGGCTGGATGATTCCATTAAAGATCTCAGGGCGGTATCTCACAGTATGTTTTCCGCTGAGTTACTCGAAGATGGCCTCGAAGCTGCCGTAAGAAATTATTGCAATGCGCTGAGTGCGACATCCGGAATTCATATTGCCTTTGAAAATATCATGCAGCAACCCGGTTCCTTAAAAGGCGAACAGGCTTTTCATATTTTCCGGGTGGTGCAGGAGCTGGTGCAGAACGTGATCAAACATTCCAAAGCCACGGAAGCCATTGTACAGATTAGTTATGACAACAGCATTATGGCACTAACGGTGGAGGACAATGGCGTTGGCTTCAACAGCTCAATGCAGCATGGTAAAAACGGCATTGGGTTAAAGAATGTAGAGAGCAGGGTGAAGATGCTGCATGGTAAGATTGATATCCAGTCGCAACCCGGCAAAGGAACTTCCGTATTTATAGAAATGCCGGTTCATTGATCAGAGCAGTTGAAGCTGCATGGCAGTTTTGATAAGGGAAGCCGTGTTCTTTGTTTGAAATTTAATGAGCAGGTTCTTCCGGTGTGTATCCACGGTTGCATTGCTGATAAATAGTTTTTCGGCGATCTCCGCATTCGTCATTCCTTCGGCGATCAGCGCCAGCACTTCTTTCTCCCGCCGGGTGATGAGCGGCAGTTGTGATGAGTCCACTTTTTTTAAAGCAGCGGCAGCTTCATCGCTTAAGTAGGTTTTGCCTTTTGCTACCGTAGTAATGGCTTCCATTAATTCTGCCTGGGTGGCATTTTTGAGCAGGTAACCACTGGCCCCATTCTCAATCATTTTATGAATAAAACTTTGCTGGTTAAAAGTGCTGAGGCCAACTACAAAAATACCCGGGTATTTTTCTTTTACTTCTTTGCAGAGGTCAATGCCGCTTTTGCCGGGCATATTGATGTCCATTAAGATCACATCCGGCTGGTGGTTTTGGAGGTAAGCCATACAGGAGGTTGCATTGGAAGCATGTCCCATCCATTCTATTTCGGTTTCACTTTGCAGCAGCGAACGAATGCCTTCAATTACCATGTAATGGTCGTCGGTTATAAACACTTTTATTTTCATCTTCCATTCATTTGAATTTGTAAAAATCAAAACCACTCTAAACCCCACTAAACCCTCTAAACCTTTTCAACCCTTCAACCTTTCAACTCCTCATCCTTCATCCTCCAAATTCAATCAACACAGAAGTTCCTTTCCCCGCCTGTGAATTTACATCGAGTTTGCCTTTTAAAAATTCTACCCGGTGCATAATATTGCCCCATCCCATGCCTTTGGCAGATTGCAGCAGGCCGCTGTCAAAACCTTTTCCATCGTCTTCCACCGTGAGCGTAATGTTATCGCCGGACTTACTCAATTGTATGATGGCGTGTTTTGCAGCAGCATGTTTCATCGTATTGTTGATGAGCTCCTGTATGATGCGGTATATGCCGATTGCTTTTGTCTGGTCGATCATTTCATTGTTCATACCGATTGATTGGTAAGATACCTGTAAAGCGCCGCTCTGGTTGATGTCACTGCAAAAGTCCTTGAGTGCTGCATCAAGCCCGAATTTTACCAGCGCTTCCGGCATCATATTGTGTGCTACCCTGCGCATTTCTTTGATGGAACTATCCAGCATATCCATGCTGCGTTCAAAAGCCTGTGCGTTTTCAGGCGTCATGATCAGGTTTCCTTTCATACTGTTAAATGAATATTTAATGCCACTCAGCATGCCCCCCAGGCCATCATGCAGGTCTTTGGCAAGCCTGCTCCGTTCCTGTTCTTCACCTTTCATGACTGCTTCTGTAGCGGTTAATTGTTGTTGTGTTTCTAATTCGTTGATGCGTTGTTGCTGCAATAGTTGTTTTTGCTGGTAGTTTCGGTAACCAAGCAAGCTCATCAACAATATCACAACAGCTCCGGCCGCTAAAACATAATTGAGTGTATTCTTTTGCCTGATGGTGAGTTCCTGCAATTTTTTATCTGCCTCCAGTTTTTTTATCTGCATTTCTTTATTGGCAGTTTCATATTTTTTTTCCAGTTCCTGTGTGTTTTTTTGAATGGTCTCATTGAGCAGGCTGTCGCCCAGCGCCTCACTGGATGTTGCATACTGTTCACCCAATTTGATGTCCTGCATGGCATAAGCAAGATTGGAAAGTTGCCCGAATACCTTTGCCCGCTGCATTTTAAAATCATGCTGGTACGATAGTTCCAATGCGTCTTCTGCATATTGTTTCGCCAGCGGAAAATTCTTTTTATGAGTATAATAAAAGGATAAGCCTTTTGATGCGATCAATACGGTTTCCGGTATATCCAGTTCTTTTCCCAACGCCAGCGCTCTTTCCATAAAGGCCTTTACTTTTTCCAGTTCACCCAGTTGGAGGTAGTTATTGCCAAGGTTCAGGCAGGCGCTTTGCTCCATGTTCTTGTCTTCCGTTTCAGTGGCAATTGTTAATTCTTCATTGAAGATGGGCGTTGATTTTTCGTATTTGCCCTGTGAGGAATAACTTAAGCCAAGATTGTTAAGCGCCGACCCCAGCATGGCAGGATTGTTTATTTTTCTTAGCAGCGATACGGATCTTTCGCCCAATTGTATCGCCTTGTCGTACTGGTGCAGGTCTGAATAAAGTACCTGTAAAATATCGTCTGCCTGTGCTTCTATCGATTCGTTGCCAAAGCGGTTGAATAATTGTTTGGCCTCTTCGTAGCAGGCCACTGCTTTTTCGTAATCGGCCAGCATCCGGTAAGAGGTGCCTGTGTTGAACAGGGTTTTGCCGAGGTATAAGGAATCTTTTATTTTTCTCGACAGTTCAACAGACTGCAGGTTCAACAACAGCGATGAATCATAATGTCCCTGCAAATTCAGCAGGTAGGTATAGTTGGTGATGTATTTGATAATGCCCAGTGGAAAATTTATTTTTTTGCTCAGCGTACCTGCCATCCTGTAATAATGTTTGGCGGTTTCCGGTTCATTGCCTTCATACTGCTGCCCAAGGTCGATGTATAAAAGAACTGCATTGCTGTCTTCTTTGGCAGATGGCAGCAGTTTAAGCAGGCTGTCTTTATTCAGCATAGTTTGTGCATGCGTGGCTGCGAGCCACAGCAAGAATGCCGGCAGTATCAGGATATATTTTTTCATCAATAAAAGATCACGTCAAGTTACTACAAATAACAGCAGAATTGAACCAGCTTTGTATCCCCTTTTTACATGATTTTTTTCAAAATGAAAATATCCTGTTTTTAAGGGATAGCAGAAACTGCTGGCAGACAGCATATTTGATGGATTTTTCAACAGGTTCAGATTTAACAGGATGCAAAACTTTTTACATCAATTAAAACAGTAAATATGAAGCAATTATTTTTATCGGTTTGTTTGTTTTTTTCAGTTGTTGCTGCAACAGCGCAGGTAAAAACAACAGCTTCAACTAAACCGGCGCTGTCTGCATTGGCGAAAATACTAGCCGGTTCAGGCCTGCCTTATAAAATTGCAAGCGACAGTCTTGCGGTTATTCCTTATGAAGGAGATAACATTCCTTCTTACGCTGTACTTGTACAAAGAATCAGTGACCTGTACATTGTTTATACCAATCTTACCGAAGCGTTGCCCGGTAAAATTGATGAAACAAAATACAAATACCTGTTGCAGCAAAATGATCAGTATGATGTTGTGAAGATCGGCATGGGCGCAGCAGATGGCATCTTTTACCTGCGGGCCGATCTTTATAAAAGCGGTGTGAATACAGCACTGCTTACGAGAGTGATCAAACAGGTAGCCAATGTTGCCAATATCATTGGTGGAGATCTTAAATGAGGAGAATGATCTTTAATATATAAAAAATCATGTTTTTTAGGGATGGGGTTTGTCTTTAATAAATAGCAGGTTTGTATAAAATATTTATATGACCAAATACTCAAACCTGCTGCTGCTGTTGATGCTGCCCTGTCTTTTTTCAAAAGCACAAAATGTTGGAATTGGAAATACCACGCCCGGTTTTCCTTTGAATTTTTCAACTGCATTGGGCGACAAGATCTCTTTATGGGGAAATGCCGGAAGCCATTATGGTTTTGGAATCCAAAGCGGGTTACTACAGATACACAGCGATGCGCCGGGAGCCAATATTGCATTCGGTTACGGTTCCAGCAATAGTTTTACTGAACGCATGCGGATCGTTAATAGTGGTGGTGATGGCATGTCGCTGAACGGTCGCCTTACTTTAAAAAATGGTACCAGCCCTTTGGATATTAACTACGGCGCCGGTGTATGGTTGTACAAAGCGGATAACAGCGCCCTGCTCGGTTTTATGGGTACACAGAATAACCAGAACGTTGGATTTTATGGCGGCCCTGCAGGATGGGGCTTTACCTACGATGCGCTCAACAGCAGGGTGGGTATCGGTAACCCCAGCCCCAATGCACCGCTGGCATTTGCTGCGGCACTTGGAAAAAAGATCACTTTCTATCCCGGAACGGTAGGCGATGCCGGTATCGGCATGGCAGGTAACAGGTTGCTTATCTATGCTGATAACCCCAATGCCGACGTTGCTATTGGATATGACGCAGCAGGAACCTTCATTGAAAGACTTGCTGTAAAAGCAAATGGAGCGTTGGCAGTAAATGGGAATACGGGCGCTCCGGGACAATTGTTACAAAGCACCGGCGCCGGAAGTCCACCCAGGTGGGTATATCCTCCATCGGTAGTTTATTTTAATACACAGGGTAGTACCACGCTTGGAGGCTCAAATTTATGCGTAGATGTTACTGGGATCAATGGCAGCAGTTTTACAATTCCTTCCGCTTCAATGATCACATACTCCTATTTCATTCCCCTTTTTGGCATCAGCGGACCATTGGCTTCAAATGGATGGCTTAGCATCCAGATACTAGATGCTAACAACAATAAGGTGTCGGCAGCCAATGCTGAATTTACAGTGGAAAGCCTGGTACCTCAAAATATTTATCTTACGGGTGTGGGTGATCTTGCAGCAGGCACCTACACTGTTTCTGCAAAATTATCAAGATATGCGCCAAGAGATGGTGCTACTGAAAGTAATTCAGGTGTTTTTAGTATATGCTCGGGATCTGAAGGTATCGACCAGGGCCAGCTGATCATTTCCATTTTCCCTAAATAAATAACAACAAACTATTACAGCCACCACCTATCAACTGATGTTGCGGATCAATATCAATTCCGATATAAAGTTTGTTCACAGGTTTTTTTACTAAAAGAAAATCCTGTTTTTCAGGGATAGGGTGCCGTCTCAAATAATACCATTTTTACTGCACAAAACTTATGTTGTGTTACTTCAAAAAATTAAACAATGAGATCAATGATGCTCCTGGTATTGATGTTCAGTGTAACATCCACCAGCAATGCCCAGCTCTTTAAAAAGCTAAAAGAAAAAACACAGAAAGTACTGGAGTCGAAAAGCGAAAGCTCTGCCAGTAACAGTAATCAAAACAATGCTTCCGTATCGAACGAAAATAGTGGGGGTGAAAAAAGATCATCCCAACAGCCGGACACAGGGTGCAGGGTTGTTTTTTCCCTGGCGGAAGGAGAAAATTTTTTGTATGACGAATCAAAAATTCTCACTCAAAACAATCAACTGCATTATTCGTTCGTAATACAAAATAAAAAGTATGAATACTTTTTGATCGACAATGGCAGCCGCACCGGCCCATTTAAAGAAGCACCCATTAAAAGCATGCAGGAAAACGAGGAAGGCAACTCCGGCTCCAACAATGATGAGATCAGCGTGGGTGGCGATAAACAGGATCCCGTGGCTTTGCAGTACAGCAAAACGATCGGGGGTAAACTCTTTCTTGTTTTCAACGGGAAAAATTATGGCCCTTATGATCATGTTGCAAAAATGATCCTGTCGCCCGATAAGAAACAGTTTTTTGCAGCCGTCACCATTGGCGCACAGAACAGCATGATGGCAAAAATGGGAATGGGATTCTGCTTCATTGTAAACGAGGGGTCGGTAAAGCAAAAAGCAGGCACCGGCGGTATGTCGATCCCAATGAAATTTTCAGTGAGTGATGGATTTAAACATGCCATGCTCACAGTGATGAACCAGGAGAACCAGAAGATCATTTCGGTTACCTCTGCAGGCAAAGAAGCAGAAGCCGATATGGCCGATATGTATTCAGGCAACAGCAGCAGCACTTTTGTAAGCGACAAAGGTGATATCATCAGTGTTCCTTCTCAAAGCCCCACACAGGTGCTGGTAAATGGTGTTGAAGCAGCATCTTTTAAAGTGCCCATCAAAAGTATGAACCGCCTGTTTTTAACACCCGATATCTCAAGATCGGTTTACTACGAAAAAGGCACCATCTACAGGGCCGATGGTACAGCCGAATCTTTGTCCGGAGCACTGTTTCCACGGGTAGTCACTATCAATAAAGAAACGGCTGTTTATTATTTCAAAATGTACACAAATGAAAACGGCGGTAAAGATGTTTACTTATGTAAAAAGGTTTTATAAGGCGATTGCTTTAACGGTAATGTCAGCCATTATCTGCATTGCTTTCATTTATGCCAAAAGAGTTTACAGCCAGGCCGGTTTTGGAAAAACATTCGGCAACAAAGCAATTGCAGCAGAGAAACAGTTGAATGCCATGCAGGATCAGTTTGAGCTTTGTAAAAACATTTGTAATGTGGATGTGAAATTTATGCAAAGCATTGTTTTCCCGGAAGTGATGCGGTACAACAGTATCAAAGATGGCGTTGAAGCAGAAAGCCTGCGCCTGTTGTATGTGCAGTTTGGAACTGCCTATGCCAATTTTTCCATTGGCCTCTTCCAGATGAAACCAGGTTTTGCAGAACAGGTTGAAATGAAATCAAAGCAATTGTTACCGGAAAGTATGTATAATGAATTGCAGCTTGCTTACGAATCAACAGACCTTCAAACCATCCGGCAGCAAAGAGTAGAACGCCTGCAGGATAAGGATTGGCAAATGGTTTACCTCACGGCATTCATTGCACTCTGCAATCAAATTTATAAATCGGAAAATTTTTCATCTTCTACAGAAAAATTACAGTGGTACGCCACCGTTTACAATGCAGGTTTTGATAGAACGAATGCTTACATCAATAAAAAAATAGCACAGGATAATTTTTATCTGGCTCAGCAAATGCCCGGCAAAAAATTCAGGTATGCTGCCATTGCCGGGTGGTTTTTTAATAAATAGATTTTTACAATCCATATTGAGTGATCTCTCAAAATCCCGTTTTAACGGGATGGCTGAATCCCGGAATCTATCACATATTTGCCCTGAAATAAAAAGACAAAATGAAAAAAATAGTATACACCCTGTTTCTTGCCGGTAGTTTTTATTATTCTGCAAATGCACAAAGCAGTAACCAAACAAAACAGGACCTGCCGGTGTCGGGAACCAGTTTGTATAAAGTGGGAGTTGGATATGGATCCAGTTTGTATTCTAATATGGAGACATTTGAATTTGTATTGAATGGGGGCGAAAAAATATCGTTGACTGCTGCAACGCCTATTGTTTATTTTTCCCAGCAATTAGCCGCCGGGCAGTCGTATTCCATCACACAGGTTTCAGGTCCAAGATCCTGCAACCTCTGGGGTATGAATACAGGAAAAATTGCAAATGCTGATGTGTTGGTGTCGGTAGATTGTGGTCATCCGTCATTAACAACTTTCAAATTAAATGTAAGGGGTATTGAGTCCGGGGAAACTTTTTCATTTGCAGATAATTATAACCGAACCTTTCGCACCGCTTTTTCTACATTGGCTGGTTTGGGAGGCTTCCCTGTTGCTGATCATTATACCATCATTCAAACCGACGGACCCCGCAAATGTATCATTACGCCTTCTTCAGGTTCGGTACCAGATGCGCCGCTTACCATCCAGTGTGATTGCCGCAAGACTGCCGGAACAGATTCAACAGCAGCACCTGCAAAGCTAAGAGGAACCTTTGCATCACCACCCGGAACAAAAATTATACTCCGCTTAAACAGCGCAGATTCACTGGTACTGGCACAACCTGCCAACGCAAGCAACCTATGGGTACAAACGATGAATTTCAGTTTTCCCAAATCTTATCCTGCAGGCACTGAGTATAATATGAGTATAAAGTCTGCGCCTGCAAACCTGGGTTGTGTTATAACTGAAAACGGAACTGGACGGATTTCTGAAAGCGCTCCGCTGGTAAGGGTTTTGTGCGATAAGAAAATATACGAACATGTTAGCCGCAGTACTGATAATAAAATAATCAGTACGTATTATGAAAGCTTTAATGCGGTGATTGGTGGCAAGGGAGAAGACGAAGGGCGATTTGTTGCCTTTGGCGCATATGGCAAAGGAATGGATGGAAGCAGCGGAAATCACAGGCAGATATTCTGGCGGGATAGAAAGACAGGCGTTACCAAACTGATCAGTAAACCGGTTGCCGGTGCAGAGGCTAATGGTGATTGCCAGATGCCTGCAATTTCCGCTGACGGAAAAACGGTTGCATTTGAATCTTATGCCACTAACCTTACGGTCAATGATAACAACGGGGCAAGAGATGTATATGTGTGGAGTGAAAAAACAGGAACTGTAAATTTGGTTAGCATGGCACAACAGGGAGGTACTCCCAATGGTGAAAGTTTAGAACCCACTGTTTCCGGCGATGGTACTGTGATTGCCTATACCTCCCATGCAAGCAATATCGTTACGCTGGGCCCTGTATTCTCTACTCCGAATGTATATGTTTATCAACAGGGTGGTGGTACAGATTTTATAAGCAAAGATTATGAAACAGGAAAAGCTGCAGGTGGGTCATCTGTACCTTCTATTTCTGAAGACGGAACTGCTATAGCTTTTTGCGGCTACACCAGTCGTTTGGTAAATGGTGATAATAATAATTTATGGGATATTTTTTTATGGCAAAAAGCAAAGGCGCAACTTAAACGGATTAGCTTAACAGCTACCGGTGGCGAAAGAAACCAGGGAACAGAAAGTGCCAGCCGTGTGGTAGCTCCTTCAATATCCGGCAATGGTAAATATGTTGCTTTTGCTACTACTGCTACCAATATGGTGTCCGGCGACAACAATAATGTGCAGGATGTTTTTGTAGTTAGTACAGAAACAGGAGCTGTAGTACGGGCCAGTGTAGATGCGGCAGGCAAAGAAGGAAACAACGATTGCCCGATCGGGCAGGGTGAAAAAGTGGCGATCAGTTTTGATGGCACCTGGACTGCTTTTAGTGTTAAAGCAACCAATTTGGGGGTTCCGGAAAACAACATCGTCCTACACAACAGTATAGCTGGTAAAACCATTGCTGTTACAAATATTACCGGCAGCAGTGTGGGCGTTCCTGCTATGTCAATGGCGGCCAGCTACGTAATTTTTGGAATGGGTACCAAGCTCGACAACAGGGTGCCATCATCAGGAATTTTTACAGCATTCACCAATATCTCCGGTACACGCTCTAATTAAAAATGTACTGATCAATCATTACTATTTTAATCAGGTTTAGAAAAATCCTGTTTTTACAGGATGAAAATATTTATCACTGCCCGGTACATTTGGAAAATCAAATCAAGGTATATGAAGTTAGTTACAGCCTGTTTAATTTTTCTTTTATCAACAGCTGGTTGTTTAGCGCAACAGGACTCCTTCGATTTAGTAAAGTTCACGCCACCAAAAGGCTGGAAAAAAGATGCGAGAGAAACCATACGGAGCTATAGCATTACCGATAGCAAAACCGGGGGCTGGTGCCAGATCAGCATTGTAAAAAGCACCAGCAGTAAAGGAGATATTGAAAAAGATTTTGCAAGCGAATGGGCGGAGCTGATCGTAAAACCTTACGGTGTAAAGGAAGCGCCGGAAGGCAACCCGGCACAGGATGCAGATGGCTGGAAGATAAAGGCGGGCGGCGGTAAATTTGTTTTTAACAATGCCAATGCCATTACCCTGCTTACCACCATGAGTGGTTTTGAACGCTGCGTAAGTATTGTAGCCAATACTAACAGCCAGGACTACCTGCATTCGATACAAACTTTTCTTGAATCGGTTGATTTGAAAAAGCCGGTTGTTAATTCACAACAGCAAGAGAACAATAACACATCCATCATTGGTACATGGGGCGCTACTGCCAGCGAAAATTCCAGCTACAGGGTAAAGAATGGTGTGATGAACTATATTCAGCGGCAATATACTTTCCATGCAAACGGTACGTACAGTTTTGTCAGCAAGGCATTTGATCCGCTGATGGATAAGATCTTGCTTGGCAGAGAAACGGGTACTTATAAGCAGAGTGGTGATAACATTTCAGTTGCGCCTGAAAAAAGCGTACTGGAAGCATGGAGCAAAAAGAATGGAGTGGATGATTGGGGCAAATTATTAAGTACACAAAACATTGCATTGGAAAAAACAAGGTACCGCTTTACCAAACATTTTTTTTCCGGTACAAAAATATGGGCGCTTGTATTGCAGGCTGACAACGCCACCCAGCGGGATGGTCCCTTTAGCAGCAATACGCAGTTCAGCAATGCCTGGTATTACAACCCGCTTTCTGCTAATAATAAAGCCATTGAGTTACCAGGTGGCCAGCAAAGTGAAAATGAAATTTCCAAGGAGGATCCGGTACAACAAACCACCGGCAATGTAAGCAGCAGCTTCAAGTTCAATACCACCAATTTTGATGATGGGTGGATAAGCGCAGAAAAAATGGATTGGGTGGAAGTATCAAAGGGAAACATCAAAGTGTTGATCCACTATCCAAACAAAAATGCCGATGCGTATAATTCAGTGTTGAAAGAGGGGGATTTCAATGCATGGAATATACTGGTGGCTCCCCGTTACAGCAACATGAGTAATTTTGAATGGAGATCGATACAGAGCTGGCAATCCATCAGCTTTATGGAAGGAGATGCTACAGAAAATACTACTGGCAAAGACGTACACATCGTTTTGTTCAAACAGCACTACAGCAATGGCAGTGGCGCTTATCTTGAATTTGTAACCAGCAACAAGGCTGATTATGAGAATGAATTTGGCCCCTACCACAATGAATCTTATGACTGGGATAAAACGGCCAATATGCAGTGGCGGAATAAGTTTGCTGTAGCAGCTTCAGATTTTACCGGCAAATGGACCAGCGATTTTACAGGTATACAACAATATGTAAATGTATACACCGGTGCCGATGCCGGCATGAGTTCGTACGCTTCTGCCCAGGTTTTTGAATTTGGCCCCGGCAGTAAATACAACTGGCAAATTACAGTGGCCAGCGGCATGGTAGGCAATATCAAATTTCAAAATGTAAAATCCACAGGTAAATTTTCTGTAGTGAACAACTGGCAGGTGAACTTTTCTGATATGGAAGGCAAACCCAAAACATACGATGCCTATTTTTCCTGCGCAAGAGGCGCCAGGGTATTGTGGTTGTCAGATGTAAGTTACCCTGGTTATACCGCCTATGGCAAAAAACAATAGGGATTACTGTTAAACAATATTGTGTTCCATAGCATACCGTATCAGCAGCGCAGTATTTTTTATATTTAGTTTACGCATCAGGCTCTTGCGGTGTGTATCCACCGTACTTAAACTTAAAAATAATTTTTCTGCAATGGCAGGGTTGGTATGCCCGTTGGCGATCATCCTGAGTATTTCATTTTCCCTTCTTGTTAGCACGGGAGAGTCTTCATGCGCTTCATTTTTAAGCGTGGCCGCTGCCTCATCGCTCATGTATATTTTTCCTTTTGCAACTTCCATTACCGCTGTAGTGATCTCTTCTTTGCCGGCATTTTTCAGCAGGTAGCCGCTGGCGCCATTCTCCATCATCGCATCTATAAAAGTAAACTGGTTAAAAGTGCTGAGGCCGATCACAAAAACCTGCGGATACAATAGCCGCACTTCTTTGCATAGTTCCACGCCCGTTTTATCCGGCATGCTGATGTCCATTAAAATCACATCGGGTTGTTGGTTTTTCAGGAACGAGAGGCAGGATGCAGCATTGGATGCATGGCCAATGAACTCAATTCTTTTTTCACCCTGCAGTAATGCACGGATACCCTCCACAACCATGTAATGATCGTCTGTAATAAAAACCTTTATGGTACTCATATTTCAATTTCTATATTTACGGATGTGCCTTTGCCGGCGCTGCTTTGTATATCTACGCTGGCCTTTAAATAGTCGAGCCTTTTTTGAATATTACTCCAGCCAATTCCCGTTGCTGCAGCAAGTAAAGTGGTATCAAATCCTTTTCCGTCATCTTCAACCGTTACCAATAATTTATCGTCTTCTTTATTTACCTGCACTACTGCTTTTGATGCGGCCGCATGTTTAATCGTATTGTTGAGTAATTCCTGGATGATCCTGTAAATTGTAATGTTGATGGCCTGATCTGTTTTTAAATCTTCCAGGCCGTATGACTGGTACACTACCTTGATAACACCGCTGCTGTTGATGCCGGTGCAAAAATCTTTCAGCGCCGCATTAAGACCATATTTAGCAAGCGCCTCCGGCATCATACTGTGTGCAACACGGCGGAGTTCACTGATGGAAGCATCCAGCATATCGAGTCCCCGTTCAAACCCCTGCTGGTTGTCCGGCGTCATCAGGAGGTTGTCTTTTATATTGCTGAAGGAGTATTTAATTCCCGATAACATTCCGCCCAATCCGTCATGCAGATCCTTGGCCAGCCGGCTTCGTTCTTCTTCCTGTCCTTTTAATACTGCCTCGGTCGCCAGTAACTGTTTTTCTTTTTCCAGTTCAGCTATGCGTTGCTGTTGCAATTTCTTTTTCTGCCGGTGATTGGCAAAACCCAGCAATGAGATCAGCAGCAGTGCAAGAGCAGTTCCTCCAAGGATATAGTTGACTGTGTTTTTTTGTTTTAGCTGCAATTTGCTGAGTTCATTTTGCTGCTGCAGGGATGATATCTGTTTTGCATTTTGCTCCGATTCAAACAGCGCATTCACAATGATGCGCCGGTTATTATTTTGTACGGCACTGAGGCTGTCGCCCAGCATAAACAACGTGTCTGCCGTTGATGCTGCATTCTTATACTGGCCGGCAGCATGGTAAAATTCAAACAACGATTTTAAAATGATTTTTTCCTGGTCAGCAATGTTGTTGCTGGCAATAAGGCTCCTGCAGTACAGCAGGGATTGCAATCCCAACTGATAATTGCCCTGTTTCCAGTAAGCCCTGCCGAGACTTTCATACGATTCTGCCACCGCTGCTGTATCACCCCAGCGCCTTCCAAATTCCACTGCCTTTGAAAATGTACCAATTGCAGCGGCGTAATTTTTTTGCTGCATTTCATTTTCACCCTTTGCCTGTGCATAAAAGTTTTCTGCCATTGCAGTACTGGCAATCTCTTTTGCAGCAGCTGCTTTTTTTAGATAGTCGGCGGCGGCTTTGTCATTGCCGGTTTTTGCATGGGCTACAGACAGGCTGCTGTACAATGGCACCGCAAAATACTGTGCTGCTTCTTTGTCCATCCAGGGCATCCCGGTTTCAAACGTTTTAATGGCACTGTTGAGGTCCTGCCCTTTCATAAAAAGGTAGCCCATGTTTACATAAGTTAATAACACGTTTGCCGAATCATGCATCTCCTTCAGCAAATTGAGGGCTTTTTGATAGGTCAGTTGTGCATTTTCAAGGTCGTTCAGTTTTGAATAATCCAGTCCCAGCGAAATAAGTGCGACCGGTGCAGCACGGATTGCTTTTTGTGAAAGACTGCCTGCACTCACCAGGCGGTTCATTTTTTCAATGGCTATAATGCTGTTGAGATATTGTGCATTTTGGTAAGTGGCGAAACCCTCATACATCAATGCCCAAAATTTGAATTCGTTGTTTTGGCTGCCTGCCAGTTCTTTTTTAAGCAGTTCAATTTCAGTGAGCGATTGTGCTGTTTGCTCGTAGCCGGAGATCAGGGCCTGTACATAATCCAGATGCTTCCATATTTTAATGCTGTCATTTTTTTCTGCAAGGTATACCTGCTTCAGGCTGTCTTTTTCCGATACCGGCTGCGTCATAACACGATTGCCAATAAACAGGAGTAGTATTACCGCAACTGTTTTCTTCATACATAAAATTTATATGGCCACAAGTTCTGTGGTTGATAAAGTAAAAGTGCAGCACCGCAACAACAATAAAAATACACCCTTTGGGGGATAGATAAAAAAACTACTATGTTTCAATATTTGTGCACTTATTCCAAGGCCCGGTTTTCATTTTACGCAATAACAACTAAGAACCAGTTATGAAAAATGTACTGCTGCTCATTGCTTTTACCTGTTGTGTAAAAATACTTCCTGCACAGATTGGTCTTGGCATTACTACACCACATGCCAATGCTTACTTCCAGGTGAACAGTACTACCAAGGGAGTGCTGCTGCCAAGAATGAGCGCCGTGCAACGTATGGCTATTTCACCTGCGCCAACCGCCAACGGGTTGATCGTTTTTGATACGGATAGCAGTGCGTATATGTTCTGGACAGGAGCTGCCTGGAAAAAAATGGGTGGCGATGATGGTAACTGGATCAAGAATGGCAACAACATTTATAATGCAAACACCGGCAGGGTGGGCATTGGTACCAGTACACCGCTTGCAAGGCTACACGTTGCCGATAGTTCGGTATTGTTTAGTGCTAATGTGTTTGACCCGTTTGCTGTATTCACTCCACCACCGGCGGAGGGAAGCGGTGCAAGGATGATGTGGTATCCTCAAAAAGCAGCATTTAGAGCCGGGCTGGTTGATGACGGTACTATTTTTTCTGTGCCGGGACTTTACGATAACAAGGTATGGGATAAGGACAGTATTGGTCTTTATACTTTTGCTGCAGGGTTTAATAGCAAGGCAAAGGGGGAGGCAGATGTAGTTTTGGGAATGTTCAATGAATCCAGTGGAGGCGCCAGTGCCGTTTTTGGTGTTGGAAATAAAAGCTACGGTCAGGCAAATTTTTCATCGGGGATGAACAACATTGCTTATGGAAACTATAATACAGTACTTGGTGAAAGCAATATAACTTCCGGCAGCATATCTGTTGCTATCGGGAAGAGCAATGTCGCCCTCGATTCAAGCATCGTGATAGGCACCGGTAATCTGACTCAAACCCAGGTATTGGGTGGCTATGCGAATATTTCCCTGGGTAATTATAATGAATCCCTGTTTGGGTTTTACACCACTACCATTGGCTTTGCAAACAAGACAGGCAATAGCTATTCGTTTGCGGCAGGATATCGATCTGCTGCTTTTGCACGGGGAGCAATTGCTATTGGTGTGGAAAGCTATGCCGATGGCGAATATGCCCTCGCCATGGGTTACAATACCATTGCTCATGCACGGGGATGCGTTTCTGTGGGCATGCTGAATGACGGCAACGATGTTCCGGCGAATGACGCCACAGACAGGATATTCCAGATTGGCAACGGTACTGATATGTTTGGCGTTGATAATCTTTACAGGTCAAATGCAATGACTGTTTTGAGAAGTGGCAATGTTGGCATTGGCACTGTAACTCCCTCAGCTACGCTGCACGTAGCTGGAGGTTTCAAATTTGAAAATGGAACCGAAGGCCCGGGGAAAGTTCTCACGTCTGGTATGCTGGGAGAGGCCACCTGGACAGACCTGCCTGCCAATTTCTGGACGGCAAATGGGGCCAACATTTACAATAACAATCCTGGCAATGTGGGCATTGGGGTATCCAACCCTGCTAGTCCGCTGTCATTTGCAAGCAACACCGGCAATAAGATTTTGTTGTGGGGCAATGATGTTAACAATCACTATGGATTGGGTATCCAGGGCTCTTTGCTTCAAATGTACAGTTCTACTGCTGGAGATGACATCGCCTTTGGTTATGGCAGCAGCATCAATTTTACCGAACGCATGCGCATAAAGGGCAACGGGAATGTGGGTATCGGCGACAATGACCCGGCTTATATTTTAGATGTAAATGGCCGCATGCGCATCAGGAGCGGCGGCAGCAATCCTTCCAGCGCAGGGATTTGGCTGAACAACAATGCCAATACCAGTTCGCCGGGTTTTGTGGGCATGGAAAGCGATGGGGCCATCGGGTTTTATGGAGATGGTACACCCAATGGATGGGGGTTGGTAATGAATATTGCTACAGGCAATGTGGGTATTGGTACCAGCGCACCAACACAGAAATTGCAGGTGATCGGAAATATCCTCGCTACAGGTACCATAACACCATCGGATATACGCTATAAAACAAATATCACCCCTATCCAAAACCCGTTGACAAAATTACTTGCCATCAACGGCGTCAATTATTTGATGAACCGGGCGGCTTATCCCGAATGGCAGTTCGACAGCACCCTTCAATACGGGTTGATAGCACAGGAAGTGGAAAAAGTATTTCCTGAAATGGTAAAGATCATCAGCAGGGATGGGTATAAAGGAATTGATTATGTAAAGCTCGTGCCGGTGCTGGTAGAAGCGTTACGGGAGTTGCATGCAGGCAATAAAAAACTGGAAGAAGAAAATAAAGAGGTAAAAGAACAATTGCGGATAATGGACCAAAAGATCAGCCGGATATCAGGGAAGAGGGAGTTTGAGAAATAAATTCGGTATCAATTGCTGTTGATGTTATGAAAAAATACATTACACTGCTGCTGGGTTTTATGCTTGCAGATCCTGCAATGGCACAATTGTACATTGCTCCGGGAGATTCTGTTTCTGTATTGCCCGGCACTCTTTTTACCCTGCAGGAACACCTGGAAAACAATGGTAAGATCTACAATGGCGGGGAGCTTACGTTAAACGGAACGGCATTGCAGCAACTCGCCGGCATTGGTGGCAGCATCGACAATCTTATCGCAGACAACAATGCAATACTGCTGAACGATATTACGATCAACAATGCACTGCTGGTAAATGCAGGATTTTCTTTTGATATCAGTAACCGCCAGTTGACCAACGGCGGCAGCGTGAATGGCGCAGGTGTTTTGAAAGGATCAGTGAATGCTCAATTACTGCTGAATGGCAGTGGCAGCAGCAGTCTCCAGTTTGATCAAAGCAACCAGGCCGCTTCCAATGCATTGAAAAATATTGCCGTAAATGGCAGTGGCACCACAATAAATTTTTTGAACAAATTGTATGTGTATGATGCGTTGCTGCCCAATGCCGGCAGCATTTTTTTAAATGATGAACTGGTTCTTCGTTCAGGCAGTGCCGGCACGGCAAGGGTTGGGCCTGTGGGCAGCAGTGTAAGCTACGGCAGCAATGGAAAATTTGTGATCGAGAGATATATACCCGGCAACAGGGCATGGCGTTTACTAACGGCGCCGGTTACCGCAGCAAGCCAGGTGAAGATCAGTGAAGCCTGGCAGGACAATGCTCCCCCGGTTACCAATGTGAATGATATCAACGGCACCAATAATCCCAACCCCGGTTATGGCACGCATATTACCTTTGGCTTTCCTGCTGTTAACGGCTACGACCAGGGTGTAAATGGCAATACTTCTATTCGCTATTTGATGAACACCGGTTGGAACGGGGTGCCTGTTGCTACCAATGATGGCAGCACTCTCAACTCCGGCTACATTCATGATCAGCCCGGCTATATGTTATTTGTAAGGGGCGACAGAAGTACATTGTTGTGGCAGGCAACTGCTGCGCTCACTTCACCCACGGTGCTGAGGCCGAAAGGGAAGATCAGAACAGGGGTTGTCAATCATCCGCTGACAGCCAGTTTTGTCAATGGAGTTAATAATTTCCGGGTGATCGGCAATCCATATCCTTCACCCATTAATTTTCATGATATCGCAGTCAACCCGGTAAATGCAGCCAATGGTTTTGCTGATGCTTTTTATTTGTGGGATCCCAATATAACAGGCAGCAATGGGGTAGGAGGATTTGTGGGCATGAGTTACAATGCCGCAGCCAGCACTGCTGCCGGAAAGCCGGTGTATGACAGGACTGTTTTAACCGGTGGCAGCAGCAGTATCGATAATGGTGGCGATATACAATCGGGCGCTGCATTTGTAATAAACTATACGGGTGCTGCTGCTGCTTTAAGGATAGAAGAAACAAATAAGTCAGCAGGAAACAGCAATACTTTTTTCCGGCCCGCCGGCCAGGTAAGAAGTACCCTGTTGGCCATAAATCCCGACAGCTCAATATCAGTGAATGATGGAGCACTCGTTACTTTTTCCGATCTTAATACTGATGCCGTTGATGAGCATGACCTGGAAAAACTCAACGGTTTCGCAGAAAACATCGCCATTCAAAAAAGTGGAAGCCATTTGTGTATTGAAAGACGCAGCGTTATAAAAAGCTACGACACTGTTTTTTATCACCTGGGTAAAATGAAACAAAAGAAATACATCCTCCAGGTTGTTTTTGATAAAATGGAATGGCCGGAAAACACCGGCGCTTTTTTAGAAGATGCTTTTTTGCGGACAATAACACCGATGCCGTTAAACGATACATCAAACTATCCGTTTTCTGTTACCGCTACTCCGGCTTCTGCTGATACCAGTCGTTTTCGACTTGTTTTTAAACCCATTAACCGGTTCACACAGATCGCCGCAAACTATATAGAACAGGATGTGATGGTTAGCTGGAAAATGGAAGATACTTTTTCCATCGTTCGGTATCAAATTGAGCGCTCTGCTGGTAATGCTTCGTTCACTGCAATTGGTTCAACCACCGGTTCTTTAAATGAATGGCTTGATGTTAAGCCTTCGCCCGGCATTTATTTTTACCGCATCAGGTGTGTGAACAGCTATGGAGTGATTGCTTACAGCGAACCGGTTAAAGTGACCATATTGGCTGATGAAAAAGGCATCTATGTCTTTCCCAACCCGGTTACCGGCAATGAGATAAAGCTTCGGATAAAAAATGCCGCGGCCGGCTTTTACACTGCACGGCTAGTGGATAACCAGGGCAGACTCCTGTATTCAACAAAATTTGTTTACAGTAGAACTGCATCCATTATTGTGATCAGGCTCAATAACCTGTTGAGTAATGGAACCTACCAGTTAGAACTGATATCTCCGGACAAAAAAAGTAATACGCTGCAGGTATTGGTTCAAAAGCCTTAAAAAAGTTTTCCTGCTTCATTTATCTTCGCAACCGGGCAGTTCAATAAAACCCGGCCTTGCATGGAAGAAAAATACAAACAACTGCGGATCGTTTTTATGGGCACACCTGAATTCGCCGTAGCATCGCTGGACGCACTGGTAAAGGCAGGTTGCAATATAGTGGGTGTAATAACGGCGCCGGATAAACCTGCCGGCCGTGGTATGACCTTGCAGCAAAGTGCGGTTAAAAGATATGCGGTGGAAAATAACCTGCACATTCTTCAGCCCGAAAAATTAAAGAACCCGGAATTTTTAGCTGAATTAAGATCATTGAATGCCGATCTGCAAATTGTTGTTGCCTTCAGAATGCTGCCTGAACTGGTATGGAACATGCCGCCCATGGGTTCTGTAAACCTGCATGGAAGCCTATTGCCTCAATATCGTGGCGCTGCACCCATTAACTGGGCAGTGATCAATGGTGAAAAAGAAACAGGGGTTACCACTTTTAAACTCAAACATGAAATTGATACCGGCGATATCTTGTTGCAGCAACGTTTTTCCATTGGTGAAAATGAAACCGCCGGCGATGTACACGACCGGATGAAAGAGATCGGCGCAGCACTGTTGGTAAAAACGGTCAAAGGGCTGGCAGACGGCACGCTTGAAGAAATTCCGCAGGCGGCAATCGTCAATCGTCAATTGTCAATTGAAGAACAATTAGTCGTTAATGTCCATTCACCATTCAGCATTCACCATTCACCAAAGCATGCTCCCAAGATCTTCACCGAAACCTGCAAAATTGATTTCACAAAATCGGTAGCGGAAGTTCACAACCTTGTTCGTGGCCTGGCGCCTTACCCTGCTGCCTTTACTTTTTTAAAAGAAAAGAAATTAAAGATCTACGCTGTTCAAAAAATTGCTGCAACACCCAAAGTACTTCCCGGTGAATTTGAAACAGATGGTAAAACATATTTGCAGTTTGCCTGTTCCGATGGATACATCCCTGTCCTCGATATCCAGTTGGAAGGAAAGAAGCGGATGCCCGTCGCCGATTTTTTACGGGGGTATAAATTTTAATAGGCTTTTAAAAAGGAAGTCAAGTTTCAAAAACTTGACTTCCTTTACAGCATCCACCGCCAAACTATCCCGGGCATTGAATTACATTGCTGCAGTTTATATTTGTAAAAACTAATTTTTATCAGCAATCCTTCCAACATATTACAAAGCCCGGTGGAATACATCAAAGGTGTGGGGCCACAGCGTGCCGACCTGTTGAAAAAGGAACTGGGTATTTTTACTTTTAAAGATCTGCTGGAACACTACCCCCTGCGTCATCTCGACAAAACAAAAGTGGACCTGGTGAAAGACCTTAATTACAGCAGCGACTATGCGCAGGTAGCCGGCAAACTCATTTCCATGCAGGTGATCGGTGAAAAACAGGCCAAACGACTGGTGGCATACCTGCAGGATGGAACAGGCGAAATTGAATTGACCTGGTTCCAAGGCATCAGCGCACTTCAAAAGATACTGGAAACCGGTAATCAATACCTCGTATTTGGTAAACTGTCTTTTTTTAATGGCAAGGCACAGATAGTGCATCCGGAACTGGAGCTGTACACGCCCGAAAAAGCAACCGGTAAAAGTTTCCTTGACCCGGTTTATCCTTCCACCGAAAAATTGAAGCTGAGGGGTTTAAGCGGGAGGGCCATTGCAAAGCTTACCTATGCCCTTTTTCAATTGCTCCATCCCAAAGACCTGCCGGAAAATTTGCCTGAATCCATCATCAAACAATATCGTTTTATTTCAAGATGGGATGCTGTCTGTCACATTCATTTTCCGGCTTCGGAAGAAATGTATGCTCATGCTGTACGGCGCATCAAATTTGAAGAACTGTTTTTTGCACAACTCCGGCTGGGACTTCGGCGCAGCGAACGGCACCGCTTTAGCCAGGGGTTCAGCTTTACCAAAGTGGGAGATCATTTCAATACATTTTATAATAATTACCTGCCTTTTGAACTGACCAATGCTCAAAAAAGGGTATTAAAGGAGATCAGGAAAGATGTAGGCAGCGGCCGGCAAATGAACCGCCTGCTGCAAGGCGATGTGGGGAGCGGAAAAACCATTGTTGCATTGTTAAGTATGCTGATCGCAGCAGACAACGAACGGCCTGGCGATGGACAGCATTTTCAAAGTGTGCTGATGGCACCCACCGAAATCTTGGCCCAGCAGCATTACAATAGTTTGCAGGAGGTATTAAAAGAAATGCCGGTTTGTGTAAAACTGCTTACGGGCTCATCTAAGGGAAAGGAAAGAAAAGCGATACTGAAAGGTTGTGAAGATGGCAGCGTTCATATATTGATCGGAACCCATGCGGTGATAGAAGAAAAAGTGCTGTTCAAAAACCTCGGCTTTGCTGTGGTGGATGAGCAGCATAAGTTTGGTGTGGCACAGCGGGCGGCGCTCTGGAAAAAGAATTCATTGCCGCCGCATATCCTGGTAATGACGGCAACGCCTATTCCAAGAACCCTGGCGCTTACGGCTTATGGTGATCTTGATTACAGCGTGATCGATGAATTGCCTCCCGGCCGGCAACCAATCAATACCATTCACCGTTTTGAAAACAAGCGGCCACAGGTAATGGATTTTGTGAAGGAGGAAATCGCAAAAGGCAGGCAGGCTTATATCGTATACCCGCTCATTGAAGAGTCTTCAAAAATGGATTATGAGAACCTGATGAAAGGGTATGAGGAAGTGAAGTCTTTTTTCCCGGAACCCAAATACTGGATCAGCATGGTGCATGGCCGGCAGGAAGCAGCGCAGAAAGATACCAACATGCAACGCTTTGTAAAAAATGATACTCAGATCATGGTGAGCACTACCGTAATTGAGGTAGGTGTGAATGTACCCAATGCTTCGCTGATGGTAATTGAAAGTGCAGAGAAATTCGGCCTCTCTCAATTGCACCAGCTTCGTGGAAGGGTAGGGAGGGGCAGCGAAAAAAGCTTTTGCATATTATTAACAGGTCCTAAAGTGAGCAAAGATGCAAGAGAACGGCTCAATATAATGTGTGCCACCAATGACGGTTTTAAGATAGCAGAAAAAGACCTTGAAATACGTGGCCCGGGCGATATTGAAGGTACCCGGCAGAGTGGGGAACTCAATTTTAAACTGGCCAGCCTAATACAGGATAAAGCCATGCTGGATGCAGCAAAAAACATCGTAAGCGAAGTTTTAGACAGAGACCCGGATTTAATACTGGCAGAAAATTTGCCGTTAAAAAGCCACCTTAAATTGCAGCAGGGAAAAACAGCCTGGAGTAAAATTTCGTAGATGGTTTTTTGATCCGGGCCGTTGAAAATTAAATCGCTGAACAAGGCTGCCAGATTGTTGTTATTATTCTTTAAATTGTATCAAAATATTACGCTTGAAAATAAGCCGGCATATATTCAGATTCCTTCTTTCATTCGTACCTGCATTGTTTTCATTTGCCGGTTTTGCACAATTGCAGTTTGTGGAAAACAAGGGCCAGTGGGAAAAGGAGGTCGATTTTAAAAGTGATATTTCCAATGGCGCTTTTTTCCTTCAGCAGAAAGGCTTCACCGTTTTAATTCAGAATGAAAAAGATTTGGAAGCACTGTCTGAACGAATACATGGCCATGCCTACGATGAAGCGGCAGATGCCAAAGCGGCACCAGCTTCAGATTTCTCCCCCGTTACAATCCACTCTCACGCTTACCGGGTTCATTTTGTTGGCGCTTCCGGCCTTGTAAAAGCAATGCCCGATAAAGCATTGCCCAGTTATAACAATTATTATCTCGGCAACGATCCCAAAAAATGGAAGGGCGATTGTAATATCTACCAGGGCGTTACTTACACTAACATGTACCCCAATATTGATGTGCGTTATTATACTGATAAGGGTACTTTAAAATATGACATCATCGTTCATCCCGGGGCAAACATCGACGATATTGCCCTGCGGTACGAAGGAGTGGATAAACTCAGCATTAAAAATAAAGAACTCATTGTGGGTACTTCTGTTGGAGAGGTGAAAGAATTGTATCCATACACTTACCAGGTAGCAAAGGAAGGAAGACAAACCCTCGACTGCAAATACGTGATCGATGAAAAGACCAATACTGTAAGGTTTAAGATCAAAGATTATGATCCATCCGCTACCATTGTGATAGATCCTACGTTGATCTTTTGTTCTTTTACCGGTAGCACAAAAGATAACTGGGGTTACACCGCAACACCGGGCCCGGATGGAAGCCTTTTTGCCGGGGGTATTGTATTTGGCACCGGCTTTCCCTTCACAACAGGAGCATTTCAGACAGTTTTTAATAATGGTACAGAAGATGATGCCAATGGTCCTTATGATATTGCCATCATAAAATTATCTGCCAATGGCGCCAACAGGTTGTACGCTACTTACCTCGGCGGCAGCGGAAACGAACAGCCACACAGTATGATCTGCGATGGACAGGGTAACCTGGTGGTTGCCGGAAGAACCAATTCGCCTGTGAGTACTGGGGCTGGCATTCCCTTTCCCACTACGATGGCGGAGATAGGACCCTGCGGTAAGTATGATATCGTTATCACCAAGTTCAATGCTACTGGCACGGCATTGCTGGGCTCCGCCAGGATGGGCGGTAGTGAAGATGATGGGGTAAACATCCGCTCAAAATACACACCGTTGGGAGTACCCGGCCAGTCAGATGGCGCTTATGATACCCGTAGAAATTATGGCGATGATGCCAGGAGCGAAGTGATACTGGATGGCGCTAATAATATTTACCTGGCTTCCTGCACACAGTCTCCTAATTTCCCGGTACGGAATTCTTCCATCCAAACCACTTTCGGCGGTGGGGGAGCCATTATGAAACAGGATGGTGTGATCGCAAAATTCAATTCCAATCTTTCAGCCATCAATTTCTCTACTTTTTTTGGCGGCAGCGGTAATGATGCCTGCTTTGTGTTATCTATAAACCCGGTCACCGGCAACCTGTATGTTGCAGGTGGTACTACCAGCACCAATTTACCCGGCGATAAAACAGGATCACTGTATCCCGATTACCAGGGGGGCGTAACAGATGGTTTTGTAACTACTTTATTACCGGATGGTTCATCGCTGATCAAGAC
This sequence comes from Chitinophagaceae bacterium UBA1946, assembly GCA_002336815.1. Taxonomy (GTDB): domain Bacteria; phylum Bacteroidota; class Bacteroidia; order Chitinophagales; family Chitinophagaceae; genus Ferruginibacter. The sequence goes on from DDEU01000057.1 coordinate 62,235, forward strand.
AACGTATATAGGTACGAACGACCAAAGCGCTGCCACCGATGGTAACGACCTGGTATATGGTATCCAGTTTGATAAATTTGGGTTCCCCTATATCATGGGTACCACAACCGGCACCTGGAAAGCTTTCAATGCAAGTTTTTCAAACGCAGGTGGCAAGCAGTTTATCTCTAAACTAAAGCCTGATCTCTCCGGTTATGTGTACAGTACCATGTTTGGTACCAATTCTTCCGTTCCCAACATTTCGCCGGTAGCCTTTCTTGTTGACCGTTGCCAGAATGTGTATGTTTCCGGATGGGGTGGCGCACTCAATACAAGTAAGCAATATCCCAATGCCGGCACCGGCGGGTTGCAAACCACAGCCGGGGCAGTGCAGGTAAATACTGATAAAAATGATTTTTACTTTTTTGTACTGGAAAAAGATGCCAACAGCCAGTTGTATGGAACCTTCTTTGGACAGAGTGGTGGCTTTACAGATCATGTAGATGGAGGTACCAGCCGCTTTGACGCCAATGGGATCATCTACCAGGCCATCTGTGCCAATTGTGGCAATACAAGGGGCGTATTTTTTCCTACCACGCCCGGGGTATGGGCACCTTCCAATACTTCCGGAGCCTGTAATGAAGCAGTGGTGAAAATAGAAATGAACTTCAGCGGTGTAGGCGCCAGTGTAAAGGCAACCATCAATGGTGTAGTGGATACAATTGGTTGCGTTCCGCTTACCATCAAGTTTATCGACACACTTGCCAAGGGTAAAAAATATATCTGGAATTTTGGAGACGGCACTAAAAACGATACCACTTTAGCACCCAATAACAATGTGGCTCACACTTATTCAAGGGTGGGTTCTTACAGGCTGATGCTGATATCGATCGACTCCAACACCTGTAATATTTCTGATACCGCTTACACTACGGTAAGGGTGGGGAACAATACGGTGGTACCCAATTTTACGGCTACCAAAACCGGGGGCTGCCAAAGCCTTACTTTCCGTTTTGACAATACCACCACTGCAGCGTTACCTGTTTTCAGGCCGGGTACCTTTGCCTGGGATTTTGGTGATGGATCGCCGCGGCAGATCGCCAATTTTGGAAGTGTTAACCATACCTATGCGTCTGCCGGTACTTACAATGTAAAGCTGGTGATAGATGATACCGTGTTCTGTAATTCGCCGGACAGCATTACCAAATCTGTTCGGCTAGCCGTCAACGTTACCGCCAGGTTTGCTACGCCTGATAAAGGATGTGTGCCTTACAATGCACAGTTTAATAATACATCGCTGGGTGGTACAGATTTTATATGGGATTTTGGTGATGCAACACCCACTTCTACAGAGGTAAGCCCGGTACACCTGTATCCCAACACCGGTACCTATACCATTCGTTTAACGGCTATTGATACGTCTACCTGCAACAAAAGGCATGATACTACTTTTACCATTACGGTATATCCTGTACCAACAGCCAAGTTTGATGCATCCCCCAACCCGGGAGAAAATAATAAACCGATCAACTTCAACAATCATTCTTCCGGTGCAGTAACTTACCTGTGGGATTTTGGAGATGGAGAAACTTCCACCAATGCCAACCCATCTCATTTGTTCAATGAATCAAATGTATTCAATGTTTGCCTGGTTGCATTTAGTGCTGCCGGTTGTTCTGATACTTTTTGTTTACCCGTTACGGCAAGGGTAATTCCGTTGCTGGATGTGCCGAACGCATTTACCCCGGGTAAGTTTGGTATTAATGGTACCATCAGTGTGCAGGGGTATGGTATTGCAAGGATGGACTGGAGGATTTACAACCGCTGGGGCCAGTTGATCTTTCATACTTCCAGCCGTAAGGAGAGTTGGGATGGAACTTACAAAGGTGTACTACAGCCAATGGATGTGTACACTTATACACTGGATGTTGAATTTACAGATGGAAAGAAATTGCGAAAAACAGGCGATATCACCCTGTTGAAATAATTAATTGAATTTTATAAAAGCATTTGCAACCACCGGCCTGTAAAAATTGTAATTGTAAAAGAAATATGCTTAACAAAAGAAAAATAACGGTCCTTGTGTTGTTCAGCCTGAGAGTATCGCTGTTTGCAGGAGCACAGGATCTGCATTTTTCTCAATTCTTTAATTCACCGCTCAGCACGAATCCGGCCAATACCGGTTTTATCCCCGATGCAGATTACAGGATCGGCGCTCATTTCCGCAACCAGTGGGCTTCTGTGCTGGCATCACCCTACAAAACGCTTAGTTTGTATGGAGATGCACAATTGTTCAGGGACAGGATACAAAATGGATGGCTTGGTATTGGTGGTTTGGTACTCAGCGACCAGGCCGGCACAGGCGGATTAAGATCTACCAAGATATACGGCTCCATTGCCTATCACCAGATGCTGGGATTAAGCAGTTTGGTGTCTGCAGGTTTTAATGTAGGCTGGGCCAATAAAAGGATCGACCAGACAAAGCTCACTTTTCCTTCTCAGTTCAACGGCATTTTTTTTGACAATACCATCGACCCGGGTGTGGTTTTCATTAATAACAATGTAAGTTATTTTGACATGCAGGTTGGGATGAACTATGCTTATTTCCCGGATGACAATACCTATATCAATGCCGGTTATTCTATTCATCATGTGAACAGGCCGCAGGAAACTTTTTTTTCCGAATCATCCGACAGCAGCAGGATACCGATGCGCCACATTGCTTTTGTAAATGCACTGCTTAAAGTGAACGACCGGGTGATCATCAATCCCAATGCGTATTTTACCATGCAGGCCAAGTCAACTGAATTGATGATTGGTATGAATGCGAATTACGACCTGGGTGGTGGCGGAGAAAAACAGTTGATCGCAGGCTTGTATTACCGCAGCGGTGATGCCATTGTACCCATGCTGGGTTTTGAGATCAGTAAGATACGTTTCACCTTCAGCTATGATGTTACCACTTCTGGTTTAAAGAACTTTAATAATTCGCAGGGTGCACAGGAGTTTAACCTGATGAAAAAAGGGTTTTACAGCAATTCGGGAGACAGGCAGGTGCTTTGCCCAAGTTTTTAAACACGTTCTCCCTGCTTTGGTAAAGCAGGGATTTTTTATAGATTTTTAATACCTGTTTACTGCTATATTTTATCAACCGGCCATTTTATACGATTTTTGCAAAAAAAATTATGCACCGGCAGCAAGGCTGCAACAGCACTATGATCACGCTGCTCTGCAGAAGATTAGCAGCCTGGAGAACCATGTAAAACTTAAGATCTAAAACTTGATACAATGAAACGTTTCTTATTGGCCCTTGTAATGTTGTCAACAGCTTGCGGCGTTTTTGCACAGGATGAAAAAAATGAAGATGAAGAAAAAAAGACCGGCTTTAAAAAAGACATGTTGTTTACCGGCGGAAGCATTAACCTTGGGTACTTTAATGGTGTTACCGTACTCGGGGCATCGCCGCAGTTGGGCTACAGCGTAACAAACTGGCTGGATGCAGGGGTGGTTTTTGGTTACACTTATACCAGCCAGAGCATCAGTGTTGGTGAAAAAGAAAGAAGAACGATCATTGGGCCGGGTGCATTTGCAAGATTATTCCCGGTAGATTTTATTTTTGCGTCGATCCAGTATGAACACAATTTTATCAGGTATAAATACATCAACCCTTATAGTCCGGACCAGATATATAAAACAGATGCCAACAGTTTGTTACTGGGTCTTGGCTATACCAGTGGCCGGGAAGGCAGGAATACTCCCTACTATTATTTCTCTGTGTCCATTGATGTTTTTAACGATCCCAATTCGCCCTACCGCACTTTTGCGAATGAAATTTATCCCGTTGTAAACGCAGGATTCAACATTCCATTATTCCAGGGCAGCGGCAGGCGCAGGTAATTGTTTAAAAAGTTCCCTTGGGCTGGCAACAACTGTCACCGCATTTTCAACGGACGTGTATAAAAAACCTTCATTCATCATGTGATGGATGTGTTGCAGCAGGCCGTTGTAAAAGCCGGCGCTATTGAGTATAAAGATGGGCTTATCATGTATGCTCAACTGGTTCCAGGTTACGATCTCAAACAATTCATCCAGGGTGCCAAAGCCTCCCGGGAGAATGATGGCTGCATCGGCTTTTTCATACAGCAGGCGCTTGCGGATATGCATATTTTCTACTACGATCAGTTCGGTAATGGCATCATGCTGGTGTTCCCACTGGTTGAGTATTTCAGGAATGATGCCGGTAACAGTACCACCTTTTTCCAGTACCCCGTTTGCAACAGATCCCATCATACCCCTGTTGCCACCACCATATATCAACCGGATATTATTTTCTGCCAGCAGGTTGCCCAACTCTTTTGCATGTACTTCATACAAAGGATTGTTGCCGCTTTTGCTGCCACAAAAAACTACCACTGATTTTGCTTCCATACATTTTACAAATTAATTACCGCAAAGACACAAAGTTTTTGGCTATTTTCAAGTTTAATTTTACATAAACCATCTGCATGTCGCCTGCATTTTTATTTTCATTCGTGATTGGGTATTTTGTGTTGTTGCTTGTAGTGGCTTACTTTACCAGTAAAAATTCCAACAACGATTCTTTTTTTATCGGCAACCGCAGCAGCAACTGGATGCTGGTGGCGTTCGGGATGATCGGTACTTCGCTTAGCGGCGTTACATTTGTGAGTGTACCCGGCACCGTTGGCAGTGCAGGTTTCCAGTATTTCCAGGTGGTGATCGGTTATTTCTTAGGTTACCTGGTGGTGGCATTTGTGTTGCTGCCACTGTATTACCGGCTTAACCTCACTTCTATTTACCACTACCTCGAAACCAGGTTTGGCCCGGTATCTTACAAAACCGGCGCACTGTTCTTCATCGTGTCCAGGGCATTGGGCGCAACCGCAAGAATGTACCTGGTAGTAAATATCCTGCAGATCTTTATTCTCAATAAAATGGGCGTGCCCTTCTGGGCCACTTCCTTTATTATTTTATTGCTGATTTTGCTGTACACCTTCGAAGGCGGTGTTAAAACCATTGTGTACACCGATACTTTACAAACAACCTTTATGTTACTGGGCCTGGTGGTTTGCATTATTACCATCATGGGCAAACTCGATCTTAATTTTTCAACTGCTCTGAGATCACTGGAAGAAAATAAACTTTCCACCATTTTTAATACCGATGTTAAGAGTACCGGCTTTTTTCTCAAACAGATACTGGGCGGTGCATTCATTACCATCGCCATGACCGGGCTCGACCAGGAGATGATGCAAAAAAATATCAGTGTACGCACCCTCGGCGATTCACAAAAAAATATTCTCACGCTGAGCACCGTCTTGCTCTTTGTAAACTTTTTATTCCTGCTGATGGGTGGCCTGCTTTACCTCTATGCTGCACAAACGGGCAATGCAGTTAAAGGCGACGATCTGTTCCCTTCAGTGGCATTGGGCGGCACTTTATCAACCGTAATTTCTGTGATATTTATCATCGGGTTGATCTCTGCATTATTTCCAAGCGCAGATGGTGCGTTAACAGCACTCACTTCATCTTTCTGCATCGATATTTTGGGATTGAAGAAGAAAGACCTGCTTTCGGAAAAGCAAAAGAAAAGTACCCGCCTTACGGTACACATGAGTTTTGCCGTACTCTTTTTTTTACTGGTAATGCTGTTTAAATGGATCGATGACAAATCGATCATTGATGTGATACTGAAAGTGGCCGGCTATACTTATGGGCCGTTGCTGGGGCTGTTTGCATTTGGCATACTCACCAAAAGAAAGATCACCGACCGTTATGCACTGTTCGTTTGCCTGTTGTCGCCGATGATCATTTTTGGCATCGACCTGCTCAACAATCCCGACTGGTATGTAAAGCACTTTAATTTATCTGCAGAAACCGGGGATAGCCTGAAACGATTGTCCGCCGCTATTTTCAGGGGATTTAAGATGGGGATAGAGATATTGATCCTGAACGGGCTGGTTACCTTTCTCGGTTTATGGATGATCTCTAAAAAGCAGGATTAAGAACCCTGCCCGATCCAGATGATGGACAGCACAGCGATGCCCGCCATGGCGAGCGTAATCATGAAATGTTGAAACCGGTTTGCCGTTGATCTTTCTAAAAATTGCATGGCATTGTTTTTAAATGGATGGATGTTTGGATGCCATATAACGCAATTTTGGAAATGATATTTTATGAAGATGGCCGCTGGTGCTGATTTTAGGGCAGTATGGTTGCACAACTGGTTGAATCTGAACTGAATTGTTTTTTTGCATCCGGCAGGGATGGCATTATTTTTACAGCACCCACCTTTTATAGAATTTAGGTAAATAATATTTATCCGTACCAGGTAAAATCAACAACATGGAACTTGTAAACCCGCTAAGCGAACAATACTCCAACCTGTTTTCTTCAGATGAAGATGCCCTGCTGCAGGAAGTAAATGCATACACCATGCAGTACCATCCCCATGCACACATGCTGAGCGGCAAAGTGCAGGGGCAGCTCTTATCCCTCATCAGCAACCTGATGCAGCCACAGCGTATACTGGAAGTAGGCACTTTCACCGGGTACAGCGCCCTCTGCCTTGCACAGGGTTTGCAAAAAGATGGTAAGTTATACACCCTGGAACTCAGACCCGAAGATGCCGGTAAAGCGCAGGCTTTTTTTGACAGGTCAGTATATAAAGAACAGTTAAATTTATTGACAGGCGATGCCAAAACCATTATTCCCACGTTGAATGAAACCTGGGACCTTGTATTTATTGACGCAGATAAAACAGGGTATATTGATTATTACGGGTTAATTTTGCCAAATCTCAGGCCAAACGGGCTGATCATAGCAGATAACGTTTTATTTCACGGCCAGGTGCTGGAGCCGGAGGTCACCGGCAAAAATGCCAAAGCCATTCATGCTTTTAACGAACTTGTAAAGAACGACGACCGGGTGCAGCAGGTATTGCTTACAGTGAGGGATGGGTTAAGTTTTATCAGGAAAAAATGAGGGCCGATATAGCTGTTATCTGAATAAGTAAATCTATATAACCGAAAGACGATGATGAAAAAACTATTTGTGATAGCTGCGGCATGGATGGTATGCGCCGCCGCCACTGCACAAACATTAACGCCTGAGCAATACATTGAAAAGTACAAGGACCTCGCCGTAAAGGAAATGAAAAGAATGGGCGTACCTGCCGCCATCACCCTGGCACAGGGCCTGCTGGAAACAGAAAGCGGCAACAGCGACCTGCTCAAAAAATCAAACAATCATTTTGGTATCAAATGTAAAAGCACCTGGAGCGGCGAAGGGGTGAGCCATGATGATGATGAAAGCGGCGAATGCTTCCGCACTTATAAATCTGCAGATGAATCTTACCGCGACCACAGCAATTTTTTAAGGGGCAATCAGCGGTACCTTTTTTTGTTTGATCTTGACCCTTCCGATTACAAAGGCTGGGCTTATGGATTAAAAAAAGCCGGTTACGCTACCAATCCAAAATATCCTGCTATCCTCATCCGCCACATTGAACAGTACAACCTGCAGCAATACACGTTGCTCGCCATCAACGATGTACCAAAATACGACAAGAGCAAATTTGAAGATGATAAGGAAGTACCTTTTGTGTACAATGATACAGAAGAAACGAAGCCAATAGTAAAAACGGTGAGCAATAAAGAGGAACCGGTGATAGAAGGGTATGACAGGATCGGCCATATCAACAATGTGAAATGCGTATTGGCCACAAGGGGTACCTCTTTACTGGCCATCGCCACCCGGCAGGATATTCCACTTGCTAAACTGCTCCAGTACAATGATCTTACAGAAGATGGTATCTTATCAAAAGATCAGCCGGTGTACCTTGAAAAAAAGGGTACGCAATGCGCAACCAATTACTATACTACTCAAAAAGGAGAAACCCTGAGAGATGTGGCACAGCAGAACGGCATCCAGCTGGAAGCGCTGGCTGAATACAACCACCTCACTAAAAACACTTCGATCAGCGAGGGTACAAAGCTGAGCCTGCAACCACAAAGGCAATACACGGCAGTGCAGGACAACAGTAAATCTGTTGTAACTAAAACTTCCACCACCACCGCGGCTCCGGTTAAATATCATTCGGTACAACCAAAAGAAGGATTGTACGGCATCGCAAAAAAATACGGCATCACAGTGCAGCAGTTAAAGGAATGGAATAATCTTACATCCGACAGCATCAGCATTGGCCAGCAACTAATTGTATCTAAATAATATCATCATAACCCCAAGCCCCTCACATGTCAGTCATCCAGGTAATTGATAAAAAATTCAAGCCTTATATCACCGCTGCGGAAATCGATATCCGCATCAAGGATATGGCAGAAAAGATCAATGAAGATTACAAAGGGAAGAAGCCCATCTTCATCGCCATCCTCAATGGCTCCTTTATGTTCGCTTCCGATCTGTTCAAGTCCATCAGCATTGAAGCCGAAATATGTTTTATCAAGCTGGCTTCTTACAAAGGCACCAAATCA
>DDEU01000041.1:0-34106 GCA_002336815.1 Chitinophagaceae bacterium UBA1946
TTAAATGCACCGCCATATTCTGCAATATCCTGCCCCATTAAAACAAGGTTGGGGTGTTGCTCCATCGATAACTTAAGCCCTGCTTTTATGCCGTCAATAAACCTTAGTTCTGTTTCCTGCTTGCCAATTGCAGTTTTATTTTCCTCCCGCTGGAACCGGGATGCCGGCTGCTGTTTCTGTTGCGGTAAGAGGTGAGCAGCAGCATGTGGTTTGTATACATCATTCAGCTCTTCTGCAGTATCAACCAGCATGGGCGCCGCTTCATAAGCCGCTTTTAGTTCAGTCTCTATGGAATCTTTTGTTTCGGCCTTTATTTGTTCGATCGCTGTTTCCGTTAAAATATTTTGCTCCAGTAAAAACTGTTCATAGTTTTTGATCGGGTCTTTTTTCTCCCACAGTTCAAATAACTGTGGTGGCACATATTTTACACCGCTTGCTTCTTCATGCCCCCTCATGCGAAAGGTCATACACTCTATCAGGTAAGGCTTTTGGTTTTCGATGCAATATTCTCTTACCCCTTTAATGGTATCATACACTTCTAAAATATTATTGCCATCAATCCGGATGCCTTCCATTCCATATCCCTTTGCCCTTTCTACCAAACTAAAACAGCGGTATTGTTCATTTACCGGGGTGCTCAATCCATATCCATTGTTCTCTATTACAAAGATCGCCGGCAGGTCCCACACGGCAGCCACATTCAGTGCTTCATGAAAATCGCCTTCGCTGGTACCACCATCACCGGTAAAGGCAAGCGACACTTTGTTCTCGTTGCTGAGTTTATGCGCCAGTGCTACCCCATCGGCAATGGCCATTTGCGGACCAAGATGACTGATCATGCCACATACATGATGCTCCCTGCTGCCAAAATGAAAACTCCTTTCACGCCCCTTACTATAGCCATCTTTGTTGCCCTGCCATTGTTTGAATAATTTACGGAGCGGCATATTACGGGTAGTGAATACACCCAGGTTGCGGTGAAGGGGCATGATCCATTCATCCTGCTGCAATGCCATCGTAGCGCCCACTGCTATTGCTTCCTGGCCAATGCCGCTGAACCATTTACTGATCTTACCCTGCCGCAGCAGTACCAGCATTTTTTCTTCGATCATCCTGGGCAAAAGGATGTTCTTATAAATAGCAACCAGTTGTTCGTTGGTGAAATTATTTCTATGGAATTGCATATGGTAGCGCTTGAAAATTTGTGGCTGTGAAGTTAATGGATGTTGTGCAGGAGGCAAATGATTTAAAGAAAGAATAATGGAGAACGCCGGTGGTATGCCCTGTTAAAACATTCCAAAAAACCTGGCGACAGCTTGTGTAAATCCTTAATAGTTTACATCTTGACAAAAAAACAACCCACATGTTACACATCCTTAAAACAGGCGCCTGCCTTTTTTGCCTCGCTGCTTTTGCACAGGCATCCAAAACTCCTGCAACCAATTTCGATCAGATTAAAACAGTTCCGGCAACCGCTCCTGCGGTAAAACCGAAGATCCAGGCAGCCATTTTGCTGGATGTGAGCAATAGCATGGATGGCCTGATCAACCAGGCAAAAACACAATTGTGGAATATGGTGAGTGTAATGGGTAAGGCCACCTGCAATGGAAGCACACCCGACATTGAAATTGCTTTGTACGAATATGGACGACCTTCCAATGGTGAAACGAATGGCTATGTAAAAAAGATCAGCGGCTTTACCAGCGACCTGGACCTGCTTTCGCAGCAACTGTTTGGTTTAACAACCTATGGCGGAGATGAATATTGCGGCCATGTTATCAACAGTTCTTTAAAGGAATTAAGCTGGGATACGGCATCCAATAATTACAGGGTGATCTTTATTGCAGGCAACGAAGATTTTTTGCAGGGCGATATTGCTTTTTCAAAAGCCTGTTTGCTGGCCAAACAAAAGGGCGTGATCGTAAATACGATTTATTGCGGCAGTAAAGCAACGGGTATTCAGGAACATTGGAATTTAGGTGGAGAATGTGGCAACGGGAGCTATACCAATATTAACGAAAATGCAAAGGACGATGACATTGAAACACCGTATGACAGCCTGTTGTTTTCACTAAACGACCAGTTAAATGGAACATATATGGGGTATGGAAATAACGGCACACTTGCATATGCTAACCAGTCCAATATGGACATGGCCAATATGCGGCTGAGTAAAAAGGCCGGGCTTAAGCGCATTGCGGTAAAAGGTAACAAAAGCCTGTACAAAAATTACCAGTGGGATATGATCGATGCCGGCGCTGCTGATAGTACTGCCCTTGATAAAATAAGCATCAGCGCTTTGCCAGACAGCCTGCAAAAGAAAAGCAGGGAGGAGATAAAAAAAATCGTGAAAGCAAAGACGGAAGAACGAAGCGCTGTTCAAAACCAGATCGGTGAACTGAGCGCAAAACGGGAAGCTTATATCAGGCTTGAAAAGGTTAAAAAGGCAATGGTTGATAATACGCCCACACTTGAAACCGAAATAGAAAAAATAATCCGGGAGCAGGCAAAGCGATTTAATATGCAAATACAATAAAACTAACCCGCCTCTTTTTCCTTTTCTGCAAAAGCCCGTTTGTGCACAAATGAATTTAAGAAAGAAAGCAGTATACTGAAGAACAACGCATGCCAGAACGTTTCCACCTTAAAGCCATTTACAAAATGATCGGCGATAAGGATGATACAGGCATTGATCACAAATAAAAATAAACCAAGCGTAAGTATGGTTGCCGGCAGGGTAAGCAGGATAAGCAATGGCTTTACAATGGCATCCAGCAGGGCCAGCACAACTGCCAGAACAAGTGCAGTAAAAATACTGTCGAGTTTTATACCCGGAAGGATATGCGCCAGCACAAATGCATTTACGGTTGTAATGAGTATTCGCAGTAAAAAGTTCATTGGGCAAAATTGATGGATTAAAGATGCGGCAATTTTTTTTAAATTACAACCAATTCATAAAAATTCTCCGGTACAAAATATTTGTTTGCCAACGCCTTTAATTCTTCTGCAGAAATCGTTTTGATGGTTTCAATGGAATTGTAAAAATAACTTTCATCAAGATTGTTCAGGATGATGTTCTTCCAGCGCCCGATGATATGGAAAGGGCCATCCAGGTCGCCGAGAATTATCCCGATCAGGTAATTTCTAACCAGCAGCAATTCCTCCTCATCTATCAATTCTTCTCTCAGCAATTGCATTTCTTTATAGATCTCAGTGATCGCAGCTTCACATACATCTTTACCGGCCTCGGTACTGATCATCAGTGCACTGTCCTGCAAATGATTTTGTACATAACTATGGATGCCGTAGGTATATCCTTTTTCTTCCCTGATATTACTCATCAATCTTGATCCAAAGTAGCCGCCAAAAACGGTATTCAACACCATCATCTTTGTAAAATCCGGATGGTGGCGGTTAGGGAAATGAGTGGCCAGCCGGATGGCTCCCTGCACCCCGTTCGGATCATTTTGAATACGATGCTTTTTTTCGGTTGCTGCTGCCATATTGTTCGTTGGTGGCTTCCCGTTAGTAGGTTGCAGGTTCAACGAGCCAAACTGTGTGTTTAATTGTTCCGCTAAATTATCCGGCAGTTTTCCGGCCACAAAAATCACGCAGCTTCCATTCAGGTAATGGCGGTTAAAATGCGCTTTTAACTGGTCTGCAGTGAGCGCATCATAATCTTCTGCCCGCAGGTATTGCCCGTATGGATGTGCTTCTCCATACAGGTAAGCATCAATGAGCCTGTTGGCAACAAAATCGCATTTCTGCAAATTCACACTGAGTTTTTGCTTGCTGTTTTGTTTATAGATACTGAGTTCATTTTCGGGAAATACAGCATCAGTAATCATTTCTTTGATCACGGGCAATAATTCATGCAGGTATTTGCTGAGCGTATGCAGGGATACCACGGCTGTTTCATTATAGCAGGCCCTGGTACAGTAAGCGCCATAATATTCAAATGCTTCGTTTAATTCAAAAGCTGACCTGCTGACGGTTCCATTCTTTAATAAATGATTGGTAGCTGCAGCCACCGCATTGGCCTCTTCGTAGCTATTGCCTGCATAAAACACCATTTCCATCTGCAGTACATCCTGTGAGCCGGCATCGATGGCATATACTTTTACGCCATTGTCCAGTTCATATAATTGGTACGGTTTAAGGCTCAGTGAAAATTCTATCGCATCTTTTATCAGCGGAGCTTCTGTTCTGTTTAGCATCTAATTTTTTTTATGGATACGGATTGTATTAATTGTTGGAATAATAGTATAGTGTATTGCAGTTATTCTCATTGAATATCCTGCTGCATTCTTCTTTGATACCGGCAGCGGTTACTTCCTGATAGCGGGCCAGCTCTTCGTTTATAAGGTTGGCATCTCCCAGCAGTTCGTAAATGGCCAGGTTGGTAGCACGGTTCATCAGGCTCATGTCTTCAAAGGCCAGCATACTTTCCGTTTTGTTCTTTACCTTCTGCAATTCTTTTTCGCTGATGCCCTCCTGCGTTAGTTTATTCACTTCTTCCATCACAGCCGCTTCGGCATCTTTCATCAATACGCCCTTTACCAGTTTACCTTCGATGGTGAGCAGGCCGGCATCAAAACTGCCGAAATGCTGGCATTCAATATTGCTGAATAATTTTTTCTCTTTTACCAGGGCCTGGAACAACCGGGATGAACCCCCGCCACTCAATATTTCTGTGATCAGTTCAGTGGCATAATACCTTTCATCCAGTCTTGATGAAATGTGCCAGGCCTTGTACAGTGCGTCCAGCGGTACATTGGCTCTTACTTCCAGCGAACGGGGTGCTGTTTGCACGGGTTCTGCAGGCAGGGTACGAACATATTTTTCCCCGGCCGGGATGGGGCCGAACCATTTTTCTGCCAGTTGCTTAACCGCAGTGGTGCTGATATTGCCTGCCACCACCAGCGTTGCATTGGAGGGTGTGTAATGTTTGGCAAAAAAATCTTTTACATCCTGCAGCCGGGCATCTTCTACATGTTTCAGTTCTTTGCCGATGGTCATCCATTTATAAGGATGTGTTGTATAGGCCAGCGCCCGCAGCTTGTGTGATACATCGCCGTATGGTTTATTGATATAATGCTCTTTAAATTCTTCACACACTACTTTTCGTTGCACATCCAGGCTTTTTTCACTAAAGGCGAGGCTGAGCATACGGTCGCTTTCCAGCCAAAAGGCAGTTTCGATATTCTCTGCCGGCAACTGGCAATAATAATTGGTGAGATCATTGGTGGTAAAGGCATTGTTTTCGCCCCCGGCTACCTGCAGTGGCTCGTCGTACACCGGTATATTGATACTGCCACCAAACATCAGGTGTTCAAATAAATGTGCAAACCCTGTTTTTGTTTCATCTTCATCCCTGGCACCTACATCATAGATCACATCCACTACCACCATCGGGGTGCTGACATCTTCATGTACCAGCACCTTCAACCCATTATCAAGCGTAAATTTTTCAAATTGAATCATTCGGCAAAGTTAAGGGCTGCAATATAAAGCGGTTTGTGCCAGTTGCTGAAAATTTATAAGATACTGTCTGGCGTGATGTATAACTGAACCAGTTCTCCATTGCGTCTTACAATGATGCTGATGCGCTGGTTAGCGTTTTGCAATACAGTTTTGTATTGCATGATGTTGTTGCTGAAGTTGGCACCTACGCCTACCAGTATATCATTTATTTTCAAGCCTGCTTTTTCGGCGGGTGAACCGGGTACTACGTCTTCTACCATAATTTTTCCATCTACAAAGTAAGTTGCCATCCCGGTGTAAGCATAGTCAAATGCATCGTAGTAATGTCCATTCGGTACCAGGTGAATTTCCCTGTTAGGATAGTTTACAACAAGATTAAAGCGCCGCAAAAGGTCGTTCCCCAATAAGCCGCCCACATAAGGGTAGGAGGTTACATTAAAATCATCCCTGAAAATATAGGTAGGTACATTCCTGAATTTATAATTGCCTACCTGCACCATTTTTACAACCGTTAACCGCATCTGGAGTTTGCCACCCATTCCTTCTGCCTGCGTGGTTATGAGCTTTCTTTTACGGCCTAACACAGCGCTGTCTGCTGCAAATGCTTCGCTCATTAAAAAACAAAGACCGGCGCCGGTATCAAAATAAAAATTGAAATCGATCTTCCGGCCATCTTTAATATGCAGGTTTTGTATAGGCAATGATGTAAAGGCAGGGCGAAGCAAAGTCCCCTGCCGTGGATATTTGATCTGCCCGGGGTTCAGCACTTCTATCTGCAGGCTGTCGAAGTTTATTTTTACAATGAATTTCCTTAAAAAACTATACCCGATGATACCATCGATCTTTTCGCCGTACACACTGGTTAGCACTTCATAATTGTTTACATGAAAATCGAGGCTATCAACCGTGAGGCCCGGCAGGCGAAGCTGCTGGTCGTACACAAACTGGGCCCGGTGGGCATTGCCCATGCCTGTAACCAGTGTATCGGAGCGCTTTGGTACAAGGCCAAGGGAAGCGCAGGTAGTAGAATCGAGGGAGATGCCACCACTGCCGGTATCTAAAATAAAATTTAGTGTATCGGGTTTGTTGCTCAGCAGCGCCTGGATGATCATCACTCCGCCACTGTATTGTTTAAAAGGAAAACGGGTGATCAGTGTGGCCTGTTTTTGCGGCGTCAGAATTTCCTGGCTGGTCGCTGCACCCAACACCAGCTCAATCAATAAAACACAAAATATTCTTTTCATATCAAGCAGTGAAATAAATATACAACCTAATGCACGTACTTTTGTTATTTATTATCCAAACGGCAATATGCAAATACAGGACCTCTATAAAAAAGCGATGAATTTTGAATTCCTTTCTGCAGAAGAAGGGGTTTATTTGTTTGAACAGGCACCATTAACAGAACTGATGTATGTGGCGGATGAACTAAGGAAAAAGCAGGTGCCGCATGGTAAGGTTACCTGGATCATTGACCGTAACCTCAATACCACCAATGTATGCATCGCCAATTGCAAGTTCTGCAATTTTTACCGGGTACCCGGTCATCCTGAGGCTTACATCACTGATATAGAAACTTACAAAAAAAAGATCGACGAAACCATTCGCTATGGCGGCGAACAATTGTTATTGCAGGGCGGCCATCATCCTGATCTTGGACTGAGCTACTATGTAGAGCTTTTCAGGGAATTGAAAAGGCTTTACCCGAATGTAAAGCTGCATACGCTTGGCCCCCCGGAAGTGGCTCATATTACCAAGCTTGAAAAAAGCACCCACCGGGAAGTGTTGATGGCATTAAAAGAGGCGGGGCTTGACAGCTTGCCGGGACCAGGTGCAGAAATTTTATCAGACAGGGTGCGACGCCTCATCAGCAAAGGGAAATGCGGAAGCCAGGAATGGCTGGATGTAATGCACGAAGCACACAAGTTAAATATCACTACCAGCGCCACCATGATGTTTGGCCATGTAGAGACCATACTGGAACGTTTTGAACACCTGGTTAAGATAAGGGAAGTTCAAAGCCGTAAACCGGGGGATGCAAAAGGGTTTATCGCCTTTATTCCATGGACCTTCCAGGATGTGGATACCCTGCTTACAAAAATCCGGGGCGTACACAATTTAACCACGCCGGAAGAATACATACGAATGATCGCCATGAGCCGTATCATGCTTCCAAACGTAAAGAACATCCAGGCAAGCTGGTTAACGGTAGGTAAAAAAACAGCTCAACTTTGTTTGAATGCCGGTGCCAATGATTTTGGCAGCATCATGATAGAAGAAAACGTGGTAAGTGCTGCAGGAGCGCCACACAGGTTTACCAGCAAAACCATGCAGGATGCCATCCGGGAAGCAGGCTTTGAGCCGCAGTTACGCAACCAGCAATACGAATTCAGGGCAACACCGGCAGTAATGGAAGAGCAGGAGATCACTTACTGATAACTTTCGGAAACTTAAAAATCCGGAATGAATATCTTGTAGATTGCAATAAACCGGATAACCTATTCTGACCGTTGCTGTTTTTTCCGGGAAATCTTTGCGAATTGATTGTACTCCAGGGCCAATTGCACCCAGTAGTTCAGCCGGCTGGTTGTTCTAATTGAGTCTGCATCCACAAACGCATAGCCCTTCATTACTTTCCCGGTGAAATTCATCGGGTGGCAGCCCTCCTTTTCAAGCACCATGTCAGATATTGCAGGGTCGAAACGCACCATGATCCTTTCGCTTTCCACGCCGATACACATCTTGTCATTCACCATAAAACAAAGACCACCAAACATTTTTTTCTCTTCGGTGATCGTATGGGTTTGGCAGATCAGTTCCCTCACCCTGCCGGCTAATTTTTCATCGTATGCCATAAGCCATTTTTTGTATGGACCTGGTTGGATATTACAAGGAATGCAAACCGATCCTGTTTCCTTCTGTGTCAATGATGATTGCCATAAAACCAAACTCCTCCGAAATGGGAGTTTTCGGTACAACAATCTTACCGCCTGCGGCTTCTACCTTGCTCAAAATTATTTCCACATCAGGGTTTGCATTGAGGTAGATCAACGGTCCGTCTGTAACAGATGGTTTGTGAAAACCGCCACTGTCAACCACTGCACCACCGATGCCATTTTGCATATCTTCAATGGGAAACAACCTCATCCTGATATTGGGCATATCCATCACAACCAGGTTAGTGCTAAAAATGGTTTCATAAAATTTGGTAGCCCTCATTAGATCTGTTGAGGGGATCTCGAACCAACTGATCGCATTGTTCATCTTAATTTTTTTATTGTTATTGATCGGGCAAGTCGATGCGATGATCTTCTTTAGATGCACCAATATGCCCCGGCACGAAAGTTCAGGAAAATATTTCCTTTGCACAAGTATTTTAAAACGCCGGTTAAAAATAATTGCTGCATCGCTTAAAAACAGAATCGTTTCTGCTTATTTTTTCTTTTAACTTTTTATTTAAAGCTGCCGGCAGGAAAAATTATTTTTCTGCTTATGTAATCCGCAGGTCGCTTTCATCTCATGCCAAATTATTGGTGTATGAGAATCAAAACTGCCGGGTGGGATGCCCGTTATTTTCAAATGACATTTCAACTGATCTTTTTAAGTTATGGGTTTTTATGGTTGCACTGGAACACAGAATTGATCAGCGGTTTGATCTTCATTACCTCAGGTTTTGTGTTCCAGTACATTGCTGATGTATTGTTCATTAAAAAAAATGCGCTGGCCATTCGGAATAAAAATAACTGGCAAAGCGTGCTGGTAAGTTGTTTGAGCCTTTGTTTATTGTTAAAGACAAACGGGTGGTTTATTTGTGTACTGGCATCAGCCATTACCATTTTTTCAAAATACATTTTCAGGATCAGGGGCAAACATATTTTCAATCCCTCTGCTTTGGGCATTGCTGCCACCGTTTATCTCACCGGTAATGCATGGATCAGCCCGGCGCAATGGGGAAGCAGCATAGTACTGCTATTTGCGATCACCTGCCTGGGTTGCATCGTGGTAACAAAAGTGCAAAAGCTGGATGTTACACTTGCTTTTACAGGTACTTATGCTGCCCTGCTTTTTGCAAGACAGGTGCTGTACCAGGGCTGGCCGCTTGATTTTTTTATGCAGTCCGTTACTACCGGCAGCCTGTTGTTGTTCTCTTTTTTTATGATCTCCGATCCTAAAACAACACCCGATCATCCGGCAGTTCGGATCATTTGGGCAATGGCAGTAGCACTTATTTCATTTTATTTAACGGCATTTAAATTCGTCAATGGCGCACCCATCTGGGTATTGGTTTGCAGCCAGCCGTTTGTTCCATTACTAGACCTTTTGTTTAAAGCAAAAAGATTTGAATGGAAAACTCCTTCAGTTGAGAAAAAGTTCTCCATAATTAATTCAACAATAAAACCATCAAACAATTATCATTAAACCATTCTGTATGAAACAAAAACTTTTTATTCTTTCGGCCACCATTGCCGCCTCGCCTTTACTTTATTCCTTTTGCGGATTTTATGTAAGCAAGGCTGACGCTACTTTAAAAAATAAGACCAGCCAGGTAATTTTGGTAAGAGATGGCAACCGCAACGTGATCACTATGTTCAACGATTTTAAAGGTGATACAAAAGATTTTGCCATGGTGGTACCGGTGCCGGTTACCCTACAAAAGTCTGATGTGAAAGTGATCGACCAGTCTTTATTTCAACGCCTGAACGATTACAGTGCGCCGAGGCTGGTGGAATACTATGATGAAAATCCCTGTGAGCCCAACAACCGCCGCTACAAAGCCCTTTCAGGAAAAGTGTCAGGTGTAATGGTGGATGAAGCCGTGGTAACAAAATCTGAACTAAAAAAAGACTACCACGTTAAAGTGGAAGCTCAATACATTGTTGGCGAGTACGACATTATTATCCTAAGCGCCAAAGAAAGCAATGGCTTAAAAAACTGGTTAACCGATAACGGTTATAAAATACCGAAAGGTGCAGAAGAAGTGCTGGATCCCTACATAAAAAGTAACCTGAAATTTTTCGTGGTAAAAGTAAATGAGCAGGAAAAGAAAAAACTGCCGGGTAATTTTTTACGCCCCATCCAGATCAGTTTTAATTCTCCCAAATTTATGCTGCCCATCCGGCTGGGAATGGCCAATGCGGATGGCGACCAGGACCTGGTGGTATATGCCTTTACACGTAAAGGGCGAATTGAATGCACCAACTACCGCAATGTAAACATCCCCACCGGGAACAAAGTGCCGCTCTTTGTACAGAAAAACTTCGGCAATTTTTACGACAATCTTTTTACGCATCAATGGCAGAGAGAAAACCAGGATGTTTCTTTTTTGGAATATGCATGGGATGTTAGTCCGCAGAATTTTTATCACTGTGATCCATGTATCGCCACCGCTCCGTCAGAATACGACCTGGTACAAAGCGGTGTATGGTGGTTACAAAAAGACTGGAGCGATTACAGTGATGTGAATGATGATAATGAAGATGATAACCTTAGCAGGAATGTACATTTTACCCGCCTTCATTTTAGGTACAACCGCAATCATTTTGCACAGGACCTTATGTTCCAGGTTACTCCCAATACAGAAACCTTCCAGGCTAGGTACGTGATCACCCATCCTGCCACGGGCAATTTTACCTGTGATGCCGGCAAAAAATATATACAGGAGCTTAAGAGCCGCCGAAGGGGCGAATTGGCGGAGCTAACATCGCTAACCGGCAAGGGTATTGACAACTGGCAGGATGCGGCCAGTGCTTCCAATGATGAAGAAGACCAGCCGGAAGCGCAGTACGCCACGCTGCTGCAACAGGCCAACGCAGAAGACGAAGAGAGCAACCGCTCTGTTGCCGGCATTGTATTGCTGGGAGTGACCATGCTGGGTAGCGTAGGTTTAATGCGCTGGAAAGGAATGATATAAATTTTGTGGCTTACTGGAGTTTGGTTAAAGGCTGCCCTTTTCAGGGTGGCCTTTTTTATCACGACCTCTTTCCCGCCACTCATTTTCTTAATATCTTACCGCAATTAAATCCAATCTTTTATCTTTGGTTCTAAATCAGATCATTTTATGAAGTTTATTGTGTCTTCTTCGGCTTTGCTAAAACAACTGCAGCAGATCAACGGTGTTATCAATGCCAATACAGTGCTCCCCATCCTGGAAGATTTTTTATTTGAAATAGAAAAGAACAAGCTTACCGTGGTGGCTACCGACCTGGAAACAGTGATGAAGGTTCACCTGGATATTGAAGCCAAAGACAGTGGAAAAGTGTGCATCCCTGCCAAGATATTGATGGATTCATTAAAGAACATTGCAGAGCAGCCGCTTACTTTTAATATCGACAAAAACTTTGGTGTAGAGATCACCAGTGATAATGGTAAATACAAAGTGATGGGCGAAAATCCTGATAACTTTCCAAAAGAACCGGTTGCAGATGATGCCAACAGTTTTACCATGACCTCCTCCTCTTTGGTTACAGCCATCAACAAAACCTTGTTTGCGGTTAGCAACGACGATCTGCGCCCGGCAATGACAGGTGTGTTTTTTGAACTGGATAAAAAAGGTATTACCTGTGTGGCAACCGATGCTCACCGCCTGGTAAAATACAAAAGAACCGATGTTAAATGTCCTAAAACAGACACGTTCATTGCTCCAAAAAAACCATTGAACCTGCTGAAAAGCGCTTTGCCCGATAATGATGACGAACTGAACATTTCCTATAACAGCAATCACCTGTTTGTAAAGCATGGCGGTACAGAGTTGGTTTGCCGTTTGATCGATGCCCGTTTTCCTGATTATAAAGTGGTAATACCTGCAGACAATCCTTACAAACTTACTGTAAACAAAGCCGATTTTCAGAACGCCTTGCGCCGCGTAAGTGTATTCAGTAATAAAAGTACCAACCAGGTTGCACTGAGCATCAGCGGAAGCGAACTGCAGCTTGCAGCACAGGATGTGGATTTTAGTTTTGAAGGAAACGAACGCATGGCCTGCCAGTACGATGGAGAAGATCTGCAAATTGCTTTCAACGCCAAATTTTTAATTGAAATGCTCAATGCAGCGGATACAACAGACGTTAATGTTGAATTGAGCACACCAACCAAAGCCGGTATCATTAAGCCAACAGAAATGGACGAAAATGAAGAGTTGCTGATGCTGGTAATGCCACTAATGTTGAATAATTAAAAGTTTCCCGTTTCCCTTTCAGGAAACAAGAGTTAACGGAAATAAATACTTTATTTATAACAGGGTTTGCTTTTAGTGAATCCTGTTTTTTATTGCCCTGCTGTTTACTCTTACCAATCCTTTCACAAACTTTCCTGCTTTAATTAATTAAACCATGGATTCAATTGTTTTAATGAACTTGCATATTCAAAACTTATAAACCATGATACTGATCTTACTTGGCTTTATCATATTGATCGTAGTAGGTGTAATCGCCAAAAGCAGCCCCTCCTTTGCAAAATATGCGCCTGCCGGAAGAATCGTTGCAGCCTTGCTCATTCTGCTGGGTATTTCCACCGCCTGCGTAAAACAGATCGATGCAGGAGAAGTGGGCGTTAAAAAATTGTTTGGAAGCATTCAAAACGATGTGTTGCAAAGCGGACTTCATTTTGTAAATCCCATGCTTGATATAAGCAGGATAGATACCAAAACGCAAAACTATACGATGAGTGGTGTTAATGATGAGGGCAACAAATCGGGTGATGATGCCATTCGGGTATTGACAAGTGATGGTCTTGAAGTGACCATTGACCTGACTGTATTGTACAGGGTTGTAGCTACAGAAGCGCCCCGTTTATTAAAAGAAACTGGTGACGATTTTCGTGATAAGATTGTGCGGCCCATCACCAGGACCAAGATAAGAGACAACGCAGTATACTACCAGGCGGTTGATCTTTTTGGCAATAAAAGAGACGAGTTTCAGCAACGCATATACAGGAGTATAGAAGATGATTTTAAAAAAAGAGGCTTGATGCTGGAGCAGCTGCTCGTAAGAAATATCACTTTACCAAACTCTGTGAAGGCTTCTATTGAATCTAAAATCAATGCCGAACAGGATGCCAAGAAAATGGAGTTTGTGTTGCTGAAAGAAAAACAGGAAGCAGAAAGAAAGCGGGTGGAAGCGCAGGGTATTGCCGATTACCAGCGTATCATCAATACAGGGTTAACAGATCAGCAATTACAATACGAACAAATCAAAGCAATGAAAGAACTGGCCCTGAGCCAGAATGCAAAAGTGATAGTAATGGGAAAAAATGGTGCACCGATTATTATTGACGGAAAGCAATAGCAATACCCGGATCTTTTTTATCAGCACTTCCAACCATACTTTTTGTGCCAGCGGCATGAATAAAAAAAGAATACGCATTTTTATTTTCCTGCATTGATCGTATTATCCCGGTAAAAGAATTCCCAGGTTCACAAAAAACGACTGCGCTGTTTTTCTCTGCAGCACTTAAATTTCCAATTGGCTGGATCTGAGAAAAATGATCCTTTAGTGCTGCAGTATTATTTTCTCCAGCCCCAACAATATAGGCTTTTGCTGGCAGCTTTTTATTCCCGGTTTCCGGCTTTGATGCTGCAAACAATTTTTTTATAGCCATCAGCATTTTCAGCGACAATACGCACAAGTTTCCCGCTATTGCAGGATAGTGCTTTTTTACAAACAATATCATGGTTCCATAAAAATGATTGATGTATTCAGCGCTTTGTTTGGTGGTGCTTTCTCCTTTAAAATGAATGATGCCGGTATCAGCAAAGTAAAAATTTTTATACCCGGCTTTTTGAATGCGGTAACTCAGGTCAATGTCTTCCGCATACATAAAATAAGCTTCATCGAAGCTTCCCACCGCATCCAGGATTTTCTTTTCCACCATCATAAATGCGCCGGATAATACATCGGCTTCATTGGTCTTTTCTTCCGGCAGGTGGCCGAGGTAATAATGGGCAAATGTTCTGGAGTGGGGAAACAAAGTGGTAAGTCCTGTCATTTTACAAAATGATGCAAAAGCAGACGGAAAGCCTCTTTTACTTTCAGGCAAAAAATTACCACCGCCATCGATCATCCTTATACCCAACACACCAATATTATTTTGTGCGTCGAAAAAATACAGGCATTTTTCAAGACAGTCTTCCGGCAAAACGGTGTCCGGGTTCAAAAATAATATGTGTCTCCCTTTTGCCTGCTCCAGGGCTGTATTGTTGGCTTTGGCAAAACCGGTATTCTGCTGCTGCCAAATAAAACTCACCTCCGGAAAACGACCGGCAAAATATTCCCTGCTGCCATCGGTGGAGTTATTATCGATTACCAGTATTTCTGCGCCAATATTTTTACAGGCTTTCAGAACACTGCAAAGGCATAGTTCTAAAAAATATTTTACGTTGTAATTTACTATGATGATGGATAGTTGCAGGTGCTGATTTTTTGCTACGAATTACGACCAATTATTCTTGTGAACCAAATCATCTTGAAGCCCGCCCTGGCTTTAGAGTTTCACACTCTGTTCGTACCTGAACAGGTTTGCCGGATCATACATGGCCTTCACCTGTTGCAATCGTTTATAATTACTGCCGTAATATAATTCCGGCCAATTGTTGAAATTGATATCAGGATAATTGCGGTATTGAGCGTTGATGCCATTGCTGTTGAATATATACTGCACCTGCTGAAACCTTTCCAGCAGCCGCTTTTCCTGTGATGGCTTTTCCCAATAGGTTTGTAATTCTGAAAAATAAGGGAAGGCCCGGTGAGGAAAAGCTGAGCCCTTTTCAAATTCAGGGTTCATGATATTTCCTCCCAATGTATTCACCTGGTAGATCATGCCCTGCGTTGACGAAACAATGGACAGCGCCTTATCTATAAACGATTCTATCTCCGAAAAATTTTTGTACAAACCTGCTGAAGCATTTTTAAAATACATCGGGTATGTTCTTCCGTAATATGCTTTCAAAGCCTTTGCCAATGGTTGTGGTGGCGTATTGGTCGTTTTGTCTGTAACTTCCTTTAACCCACTGATAAAACTTTGTACCGATGCTGTTTGCTTCCCCACATTGGTCAGCAGGATGTACAATGTTCTTCCATTCAGTACAAAGGCGCTGAAACAATCCACCGGAAGCAACGGCGTTAGTTCGAACCATTTTTGCAAAATTGCTGTTGCCCTCACAGCATCTACTTTATACGCCCTGAAGCGGTGGCTCTGCATTGTTGCCGGGGCATGCTGTGTTGTAAATGTGAGCTCTGTTACTATACCAAAATTGCCGTTATTGCCACCTTTGCATGCCCACAATAATTCATCGTTTCCTGATGAGCTGATTACGTTTCCCGTTCCATCTACCATTGTAACAGCCAGCAGGCTATCACAGGTTAAACCAAATTTCCTGGCTGTTAATCCATAGCCACCACCCAGTACAAGTCCGCCAATACCAACCCCGGCACAGGACCCTCCGGGAATGAACCTTTTCTTTGGCAATAGCGCATCATAGATCTGCGCCAGCTTACAACCCGGGTTCAGCTTGATCGCTTCACTGTTCAGCCATTCTATGTTATTCATGGCCGACAGATTGATCACCATGCCGCCATTATTACCCGAAAAACCCTCCATGCAATGCCCGCCGCTTTTTACGGCAACGGGTAAATTTTTTCTTGCCGCATATTTTACTGCGGCTGCCACCCCATCGGTGTTTTTACACAGGGCAATCACTGCAGGCTTTTTGTCGATCCGTTTATTGAATCCTTTTCTCAATGTTTCATATTCAGCATCGCCTGCCTTGTAGTACACTACATTCTCATTGTTCTTTAATAATTCACCCGGACTTTCTCCTAAAAATTGCAGTGGTTTAGCCGCAATACTTAAAGGAGCCAATAAGGAAAGTTGCAGGAATTTCTTCCTGTTGATGGGTTGCTTCATTGAAAATGATTGTGTGATAAAGATACTCAAGCAATAAAAACATTATCAATTATCCATTATTAATTATCAGTTATCCTGTTCCTATCTTTGCGCCATGATAAAAAGCACGTTAATTAAAGCTACTGAGGCCGGGGCAAAAGAGCTGCAACGATTCTTCAACGGCGATTTTAAAATTACCAATAAAGAAGGCATTAATAACCCGGTTACAGAAGCTGACCTGGCCGCTGAAAAAGCGATCGTGGCTGCCATTAAGGCTGATTACCCGGATCATTTTATATTGAGCGAAGAGGCGGGCGAAATTAAAATGGACAGCGAATATAAATGGATCATCGATCCTATCGATGGTACCATCAACTTTGCCAATGGCATTCCCATTTGCTGTGTGAGTGTTGGTGTAGAACACAAGGGAGAAATGATCATGGGGGCAGTGTACAATCCACTGATGAGTGAATTTTTCTTTGCTCAAAAAGGCGTGGGTGCCTGGCTGAATGATAAACAGATATTTGTAAGCAATAAAAACGAAATGCTTAAAAGCTGCCTGGTTACCGGTTTTCCATATACCTATCTTGATTCTGAAAACGGGCCTTTACAGGTGTTTGAAAGGTTGATCCGGAAAGGAGTCGCTGTAAGAAGATTGGGAAGTGCGGCCATTGATCTTTGCTGGACCGCCTGCGGAAGATTCGAAGGTTTTTACGAACATAAACTCAATGCCTGGGACAATGCTGCCGGCGTGTTGATCTTAAAAGAGGCCGGCGGAAAAATTACCGGCTTTGATGGTAAACCGCATTCCATTTACCAGCCTGATATTTTAGCAACGAATGGAAAAATTCACGATGAGCTGCTGTCGGTCATAAACGGACAATATGTTCAATGATTGAACAACTTTCATTTTAAAACTCAATGATAATAATGAGCAACGAACGTACAGAAATAGCATCTCTTGGCGAATTTGGTTTGATTGACCATCTAACCAAAAACAATGAAACAAGAAACGCCTCCACCATATTAACAGTAGGCGATGATGCTGCAGTAATTGATCACTATGGCAAGCAAACTGTGATCACTACAGATATGCTGGTAGAGGGCATTCACTTTGATCTGATGTACACGCCGCTCAAGCACCTTGGATATAAGAGCGTGATCGTAAATCTGAGCGATGTATACGCCATGAATGCCACCCCTACACAAATTACCATGAGCATTGCTTTCAGCAATCGTTTTAGCCTGGAGGCGCTGGATGAGTTCTACGAAGGCGTGTATGCTGCCTGCGAAAGATATGGGGTAGACCTTGTTGGAGGAGATACTACTTCTTCACAAAAAGGAATGATCATTTCAGTAACAGCCATCGGCGAAGTGTCGACCGATATGTTTGTAAAAAGAAGTACCGCCAAAAATGGCGACCTGGTTTGTGTTAGCGGATTTTTGGGTGGCGCATTCCTGGGACTTACTATTTTAGAAAGAGAAAGAAAGATTTTCGCTGAAACCGGCGCAAAGCCCGACCTGGAAGACCAGAACTACATTGTAGGCCGCATGCTTAAACCCGAAGCCCGGAAAGATATCATCGAATTTTTTGAAGAGCAGGGTATAATGCCTACTTCCATGATCGATGTGAGTGACGGCCTGAGCAGTGAGCTGCTGCATATTTGTAAACAAAGTGAACTGGGTTGTGTGCTGTATGAAGAAAAGATCCCGATCTACGAAGATGCCCGCCAGTTTGCATATAAGCTGGAGATCGATCCTACCGCCTGCGCACTGAGCGGTGGTGAAGATTATGAATTGTTGTTCACCATTGCACAGGCTGATTATGAAAAAATAAAACTGAACGACCAGATCAGCGTAATTGGTTATATGACTGCCGCCGAAGAGGGCAAACATATTTTAACCAGGGGTGGTAATAAACACGAGCTGGTGGCACAGGGATGGAATCATATGAACCCGCAGTAAGATGAAAAATATTTTAGCCATTTCGGGCAGTACGAGGAAAAATTCTACCAACTTTCAACTGATCCATGCCCTTGCCGGCCTTACAAAAGATGTTTTTAACTTCAGCATTTACAAAGGCATTGAACAACTCCCGCATTTCAATCCTGATGATAATGACAATGCTCCCGAAACCGTGGTTTTATTAAGACAGCAAGTAGCTAATGCAGATGCAGTGATCATTTGCACCCCGGAATATGCACACGGCGTACCGGGTTCACTTAAAAATGCGATAGACTGGATGGTTTCTTCCAATGAATTCAATCAAAAACCAACAGCATTGATCACAGCTTCAACCGATGGTACCAATGCCCACCAGTCATTGCTGGAAACCCTGAGGGTACTCGAGGCAAAAGATATTGAGCAAAACCAATTACTGGTGCAGTTTGCCGGAACAAAGATCAGCAACGGAAAAATCATAGATCATAAAACACTGGAAGAAATCAACCGCCTGCTGTCAGCATTAAAAATGAGTATGGGATCATGAATTAAAAAGACGGAGTTTTTTTACCGGGTAAATTGTTCTGCTTAGCTTGCAGTACCAATAGTGTTGTTTAACCTAAAAAACCAAGATCATGAAAAAATTCCTTTTGTCTGCTGTATTGTTAACTGCATTTTCCTGTATTGTCTCTGCTCAAAAAGGCGTTAATAAAATTGGAATCGGCGGAGAGCTGGGCTTTCCAACCGGCCAGTTTGGTGAAGATGCAAAAACCGGCTTCGGTGGCTGGGTAAAATTTCTTTTTGGCGTTGGTCAATCCGGCTCTATCAGCTTCTCCAGTGGCTATACAAGCTATACCGCCAATGGCAGCAATTCACAGGAAAGCGCATCCCTTGCCATTTTACCGGTATTGTTTGGATACCATCATGTTATTAAAGGAGGATTTTATGTTGAGCCACAAATAGGCTTTGCTTCTTACCAGGCAAAGTATACCATTGGTGGTCAATCCGCCAGTGGAAGTAAAACAGCCCTCACTTATGCAATGGGGCTTGGATATGGCCTGGATGATATTGACCTGGGCATCCGGTTCCAGTCTGGTTCCATCGAAAGCTATAATTACAGCAACTTTGCGCTAAGGATAGGTTATAATTTCTCCTTAAAAAGTAAATCATCCCGGTAAAAGCTGGCATAAAATAAAGAGCAGGAAAATTGAGCCCGATCTTCATTTCGCATAAACCATATGCCGTTTAAAAATAGCTGTTATCTTCACAGCTTATTAAGTATCGCACCAACAGCATGATCCGATTTTGTTTATTATTGTTACTTTCTTGTACCCTGTATTCCTGCGCTGTCAGTAATAACAAATACAATCCTGATAAAAAATTCTCCAAACAGCAGTTGCAGGGCGACTTTACTGAACTAAGAAATATTTTAGAACAAAAGCATCCCTCACTTTACTGGTATACAGCCAAAGACAGCATGGATTATTATTTCGATAGTCTTTACCACGCCATACCCGACAGCATGACGGAGTTACAGTTTGGTTGGAATATCCTTGCGCCGCTTACCCAAAAGATCCATTGCGGGCATACCAGTTTTGGTATGAGTAAAAACTGGGGCAAGTACATGCGGGGTAAAATAATTCCATCTTTTCCATTATTTATAAAAGCCTGGGGCGATACGATGCTGATCACCGGCAACCTCAATAAAAAAGATTCGGTGTTAAAACCCGGAATGCTGATTACCTCTATCAACAATATTCCCAATCGCCAGGTAATTCAAAAGATCTTTGAGTACTTACCGCTTGATGGCTATGCAGACAATGTAAATTATATCCGCATCAGCGGTAATTTTCCTTACTATCACCGCAACGTTTTTGGACTGTATAAAAATTACAGGGTTGGTTATATTGACAGTACCGGTAAACAACAAAGCATCGTCATCCCCATGTGGGCGCCAAAAGAAGATACCAGTAAAAAGAAAGACATCCGGCAACTGGCGAAGCCAAAAAAACCCTCTAAAAAAGAACGGCAGGAATTCGATCGCTCCCTTACCATCGACAGCAGTATCAACACAGCAGTATTAACACTTAATACATTCAGCAATGGCAATGGCAGGCACCTGAGATCTTTTATCAAGCATTGTTTTAAAACGATTAGTGAGCAGGGCATCCGTAACCTGGTGATCGATCTGCGCAGTAACGGTGGCGGAGATATTAACCTCTCTGTACTGCTCACAAAATATTTACGCAACACACCGTTTAAAGTGGCAGACTCAGCTTATTCTATTTCGAAAAATTTTTCTCCTTTTACCAGCCGCATTAAAACCGGGTTCTGGAGTAATCTTGCCCTGCTCTTTATCAGCAAAAAAAGAAAGGATGGATTGTATCATTTTGGATACTGGGAAAGGCATTTGTATAAACCCAAAAGCAATTATCATTTTAACGGGCAAACCTATGTGCTGATCAACGGGCCCACCTTTTCCGCCTCTACCTTATTTTGCAATGCAGTAAAGGGCCAGGAAAATATTAAGCTGGTTGGTGAAGAAGCCGGCGGCGGCTGGCATGGCAACAATGGCATTATGATTCCCGATATCACATTGCCGCTTACAAAACTCCGGGTTCGCCTGCCATTCTTCAGGCTGGTGCAGTTCAATCATGTTGCAAAAAACGGCAGCGGCGTGCCGCCGGATATTTATATTCCTCCAACTGCAGAAGCTGTTACAAAAGGGCTCGACAGGAAAATGATGATCGTAAAGGAAATGATCCGGCAAAAGATGCAGTGATCAGCGGTTGATGATAAAGCTATCACCATCTTTCCAGAAAGGAAATTTTGTTCTCACTTCATCCAGTCTCTCTTTTTCGAGGGCGATGGTAAACATATCTTCTTCATCTGCATGGTGATACAATACCTCACCCAATGGATCGATCACAAGACTGTTGCCGCTGTGATTGATATTGTTTCCATCACGGCCAATTCGGTTTACCCCCACTACGTAACACTGGTTCTCGATCGCCCGGGCACAAAGAAGTGTTTTCCAGGCGTGATTTCTTCTTTCGGGCCAGTTGGCCACAAAGATCAATACATCATATTCGGGAAGACCGGGCTGGGATGTAGATGGCTCCGTAATCGTATTGCGTGACCATACCGGGAAACGCAGATCATAGCAAACCTGCAGGTTGATCTTCCATCCTTTTACAGAAGCGATCAGTCTTTTATTTCCTGCTGTGTAGTGCTGCTGTTCTCCTGCGTATGCAAAGAGGTGGCGCTTATTATAAAAGCCCAGTTCACCATTGGGCAACATCCAGATAAGCCTGTTATAATAGCGCTGGTTTTCTTCAATGATAATGCTTCCCGTTAGTACGATCCTTTTTTCCGCTGCAATGTTCCGCATCCACTCAATGGTTTCTCCTTCCATTGATTCTGCAAACAATTGTGGCTGCATGGTAAATCCTGTACTGAACATTTCCGGCAGTACAACGATCTCTGTACGTTCTTCAATTGCGTTGATCTTTTCTTCAAGCTGCTGCAGGTTGGCAGCTTTATCTTCCCATACAAGATTTGTTTGTATGGTAGTAACAAGGAGTGAAGACATCGGGTTGTAATTTAACAGCTAAATTACAGGGTTCCCCTTATTAAAAAAACCACCTGGAAAATACCGTTCAGATCAAAATGAAATGTCCGTTGTTTTTCCTGGTGGTTGAAGCAAGAAATTTATCTATCGAAAGCTGGTATACTTACCTGTTATTACCAGACCTGTTTGCATGAAAACCTCCTCCCTGTGTTCTTCGCCCTGCCGGCTGGTTACCACCTCTCTTAAAAGAAGGCCGCTGTGGCGGGCGCTGCTGTTGCTGCACCGGTGCCGAATTAGTGGCGCTGGCGGGGTAAGGATGACTGTCTATAATGGGTATCGATTTGCCGATCAGTCTTTGTATATCTCTTAATTCCAGTCGTTCTTCTGCATCACAAAAAGAAAATGCAATACCGGTATTACCTGCACGGCCGGTTCTTCCGATACGGTGTACATAGGTTTCTGGTACATCCGGTAATTCAAAATTGATCACATGCGTGAGGTCATCAATATCAATTCCTCTTGCAGCAATATCTGTTGCCACCAATACCCTGAGATTGCCATTTTTAAACTGGGTTAAAGCATGCTGCCTCGCATTCTGCGATTTATTGCCGTGAATGGCAGCGGCAGTAATATTTTCACGGTGCAGGATCTTCACTACTTTATCTGCACCATGTTTTGTTCTTGTAAAAACGAGCGCCGTTACAATGGCCCTGTCTTTTAGCAAATAAAGTAAAAGCGAAGGTTTATTGGGCTTATCTACATAAAATAAACTCTGGTCAATTTTATCAACGGTAGATGATACGGGGGTTACTTCTACTTTTGCCGGGTTGGTCAATAGTACATCTGCCAGCTTTTGAATTTCCGGTGGCATGGTAGCCGAGAAAAAAAGTGTTTGCCTTTTTGCAGGCAATTTGATGATCACCCTTTTTACATCGTGTATAAAGCCCATGTCGAGCATACGGTCGGCTTCATCCAGTACAAATATTTTCAGGTGCTGCAGCCCAACATAACCCTGGCTCATCAGGTCGAGCAACCTGCCGGGTGTGGCAACTAAAATATCTACGCCATGCCTCAGTTGGTTTACCTGGGGTACCTGCGATACGCCTCCAAATATCACTGCATGCGTTAAGCCGGTATATCTTCCATAAGCTGCAAAGCTTTCATCGATCTGTATGGCCAGCTCCCTGGTAGGTGTAAGTATCAGTACTTTTATCTGTTTACGGCCTGTTTCACGTTCTTTTTCCTGGTGAAGTATCTGCAGAATGGGGATGGCAAAGGCGGCTGTTTTTCCGGTGCCGGTTTGTGCACATCCGAGCAGGTCTCTTCTTTCCAGTACCAGCGGGATGGATTGCTGCTGGATTGGTGTTGGTGTTGTGTATCCTTCGTCGGTCAATGCCTTAAGGATAGGTTCAATTAATGCTAATTTTTGAAATGCCATTGAATGGTTTGATTTATTTTTATAAGGCTGGAAAGACGTTGTATGTTCTGAATCAGCGGGAAAATTTTTACCATAACGGCTTACAACTTGCCGCATCACTTGTATGGTGTAGGCTGCGAAGATAGGGTTTTGTTTTTTGATGGGCTATAATGGGCAGCAATAGCAGGTTTTAAAACAATTCGATACGGCACGAAACTGCCCAGGCATCAACCAATTAACAGGCCAGAAAGAGATAAAAAAATACGCTTATTTTTTATTTTGCGGTTCATTCAGAAGGGCATCAATGTCTTCATCTCCCTGCAGGTTATTCATCTGCTGCATGATGTTATCGTACCGGTTAGCAACATAGCGGCTAAGCGGTTTCACAGTAAACAATGCCGGGTTGGGCAGGCAGGCCGCTATCATGGCGGCTTCTGCACGGGTTAAGTTTTTGGCATCCTTATTAAAATATGCTTTGGCTGCAGCCTGCACTCCATAAATACCTTTACCCATTTCGGCTACATTCAGGTAGGTTTCCAGTATTCTTTCCTTACTCCAAAGCTTTTCTATCATAAAAGTAAAATATACTTCCAGCCCCTTACGGAAATAGCCGCCGTGCTGCCATAAAAAAACGTTTTTGGCAACCTGTTGGCTAATGGTACTGGCACCCCTTGTTTTGGTAGGATGTTTTTCATTGTATTTGATCGCCTTTTTAATGGCCTTGATATCAAATCCGTCATGATCCGGGAAAAGCTGGTCTTCACTAGCCATTACCGCCAGCTTGATATTAGATCCCATTTCGTTATAGCTGATATAATCCCTTTTTAAACCATCGCCGGAAAGAAAGCTTACCGTTTGAGTAATGGTTACGGGAGGGTCGATCCATTTACAAAGAATGATATACACAAACTGTAAAAAAACAAGCCATAAAAAAACTTTCTTGAAAATGCTCCAGGCTTTTTTCATGCCGCAACGGTTGTTTGGGTGCAATATATAAAAGCTTTATTCTTTTTTATTGTCGGTTGCCTTTATATAAACGAGTGAATATTTTTTTCCGATCATCATTCCTTTTCCCGAAGACCTGGACATGAGGTAGCCGATACCACCAAGCCCGATTGCAGCTCCGAGCAATTCGGGACTGAACTTTTTATTATCCGCCAAAAATACCACACCGCTGGCAACGGTAAGTAACATACCACCCCCCATCAATGCTGCGCCGCTGCCGCCCCAGTCAAAGTGACGCCCGGTTTTCCCGATGGAAAGTATTTGCTTATAGTGATATTTTTCGTAGTAAAAACTGGTATCCAAAACATACACACCCAACTGCGTAGGAACCTGTCGAATTATAAATTCTTTTAAATACAGGGTATCATTTTTAATAGCAGTAATGGATGCTTCAATGTAAGCGCCGCTTACGGATGTGAAATTGATCTGGCTGCCGGAAAAAAAGGTTTTGATGGTACGGTCCTTATGTTTGAATAAAATAAAATCCCCGGTCTGAGCAAGACTTGCTGTAGCGTAGATGATAAAAAATAAGAGTAGCAGTTTTTTCATACTGTAATTTAAAAACTGGTGTGCACATTGTTTCGTTAATGTTTGTGCTCAACATAAAAAACGCCTACCATCAGGGCTATCCCAAAGCCCAGTAAAATGAGGCCGGAAATTTTATTGATAAGGGAGATCACTTTTTCATTGATCCTGCTGCGGATCTTTCCTGCCAGCAATACTTTTAAAATATCAACAAATGTATTGATGAGTATACAGGTGCTGAAAATAATAATACGGTTCCTGGTGGAATGCTCGTCACCTGATTCGGCCGCAGCAATGGTAGTGGAAGTGGTAAGCCAGAAAAAGATCACACCGGGATTAAGGGTGTTGATTAAAAAACCGGATAGCGCAAGCTTGGCATGTGTTCTGGCAGTGATCACTATCTTATTTTCATCTTCCTTCAGGTGTACCTTTTTAAAGAAGAGGTAATATACACCCAGTGCTATCAAAAAAATACTGCCTGCAAATCCAATCTCTTTTTTAAAGCTCAGCAATTGTATCACCACCTGCGAAAAAGCATTGCTCAATATCACCCAAAGAACATCACTGAACCATACTCCCGCTACAAAACTAAAACCACCGGCATGGCCATTATTGATACTTTGCTTGAAGATGGCAAATACTACCGGGCCAACCGATATGATCAGCAGCAGGCTTATGGCAATACCCTTTAAAATGGCATCAATCATTCAGTAACAGTTGGAAATGTTGAAAGAGCCGTGAAGGTAAAAAATAATGATTGATTATTTCTTTTTAAAGATAGGAACTGTGCTGCAGGGTTCTCCATACATAATGCTTTTTGCAACCGGCCTTAATAGTTTGGTGGCCTGCAGGTAGGCTGCTTCTCCAATGGGCGCTTCGCCACAGCCTTTTATTACAATTCGCTTGTCCGTGAACTCACTAACGGGAAGGGCTGCTATATTTTTAAGAAGTATTTGTTTTTTTGTTTCTGTTTCATCGCCAAATATCACATCTGTTGCTACAGGTTGCAAATAACTTGCAACCAGCATATAGGCCCACATGGGTATCACCGCATCGGCGCTGCAGGTAACAGCAGCCAGCTTCCCGGAAAAAGGCAACAGGTCAAGGTTCTTCAGCGCTTCCCGGAAATCCTTTTCTTTCAGGATCAAACCCATGAATAAATAATCTTTCAGGTCAAACACAGCTATGGATTCCTTTGGATAATAGTCTTCCAGGTCAATCGTTACCAAAGCACTTTCGGTTACTTTGTTGATGAATGTTTCTTCCATAGCACAAAATTAAGCCGAATATGCATGAAGAGACTGTTATATGTTTTCGGAAAAAGGAATAAAAAAGCCCCGGGTTTTTCCCGGGGCTGTAAATATGATCAGGAATGCATCCATTAATTTATTTTACTTCTTTCGTCTTTAATGTCAGCCAGCTTTTTAAGCCCTTCGTACCAGCCACCTAACTGCTGTACCAAAAACCTTGATTTATCAACCGGGGCGGCATCATTGTTCTTAACACCTGTACCGGTTACTTTGATCACATACACACCATTGATACCGGCAATGGGTTCGCTGATCTTTGTTTGATAAGCCTTGTTAAATGCTGCACCAATAACTTTTGTTTCATTACCAATTCCATTGATCACAGAGGTGCTGAATGTTAAAGAAGAATCTGCGCCTGCATTACCAACTTGTACATTGTAAGCAGCAGCAGCAGCTTCCAGGGTTTGAGCAGAAGCAAGTTTTGCCTTTATCTGCTCGGCTTTTTTAGCATTGCGTACCAAAAATTCAACCTGCGGCCTGGCGGTTTTCGCATCCGGTAAGCCTGCAGGTACTACTTTGGTAACCACCGGTACTACAAATTGGTCTCCTATGCTGAAAGGCTCGCTGCTAACTTCACCTTCTTTTGCATCAAATGCCCATTTGATCAATTGTCTTGCATCCTGCAACTGTCCAAGGGTATAATCGTTTTCTTTCAACAAAACAGGAGGTTCATTTTTCTGTAATTTTTCTTTGGCCACATAGGCGTCAAATGCTTTCAGGTCCCTTGCTTCACCGGCAATTTTGCTTGCTTTAGCATTTGCCATATTCATTGTTTCCGGGCTTGCAGCAATATTTTTTGCTACATAAGCTATCTTATAAGCAGGTTCAAAATCTTTCTGATTCAAAATTTCTATATAATGGTATCCAAAACTTGTCTTTACTACTTTTTTGTCGCCGGTATTGCCATAAAATATCATTTCTGCAAATTCCCTTGCCAGCGATTTAAAGCAGGGTGCCTGTTTGGGATCCGGGGCATAGTAAGGAAAATCGTATTCGCCTTTTTTATCTTTACTTCCCTGGTCGTCACTGTATTTAGTTACCATTTCGGCAAAATCAGCACCGCCTTTGATCGCAGCTTCTATAC
The DNA here is from genome assembly GCA_002336815.1 of Chitinophagaceae bacterium UBA1946. Taxonomy (GTDB): domain Bacteria; phylum Bacteroidota; class Bacteroidia; order Chitinophagales; family Chitinophagaceae; genus Ferruginibacter. The sequence continues at coordinate 27,216 of DDEU01000041.1, forward strand.
TGTCGATTCTTTTTTTGGCAACACTGTCTGATAATTTAGGAATACCAGTCTGCTGATCAGGCTCCATAGATATCAATATGTGCCTGCATTTTACGGTATCTGGTAATTGCCTGTTTCCAAGCATTTTTGCAACTACAAATTCGTTGCCGTCCAAATAGGGTCCGTATACAGCATTCACCGGCAATGAAGCCAGTGTATCTCTTTGTGCAGGCGGCAACGTTGATTTCAGCGCATAATCATCATCATAATCCCTTGCACTCATATTTTTAGATACAAATATTTTAGGAGTGCTGTCTGCCGCAAAAGCCGCTTTTAAATTTGAAACGGATTCAACTGCACTGGCAGTATCGGTTGAACTTGGATTCGTACTAAAACCAACATAGGCAACCTGGCGGCCACCTTCCTGTGTGTACTGGGCTTTGTGTTTACCAAGATAATCTGTAATATCCTGGTCTGTTACTTTTATGCTGCTGTCATTAATGGTATTATAAGGCACAGCTACATAACTGATGTTTGCAAAAGTTTTACTTTCTGCCACTTCTTTATCTTTCATCCAGGCTGGATAATAAGCACTGGCAGCTATAAGGCCACTGTACTTTGTATAAAGCGACTGCAGGGTTATCTGGTCAACCAGTTCAAGAGCAGCATCTTTCTGATCACCGCTTTTTGCTTTCTTAACCATTTGAAACCATTCCTGCACTTTTGCTACATCGTATTTTCCTGACTTATCGGTAAACGCCTGTTTTAACTGCTGGGGTGCATCTTCGCTATAAATAACAGCGTTCAATTCTTTAGGCGAAAAACTTAGACCCAGTTTTTCAAATTCTGATTCCACCACTTTTGTAAATACCAGTTGATCCCAAACATTTTGACGCAACTGGTACACCTGTGCGCCGGCAACCCGGCCGCCATACTGCTTTTCCATTGCATCGATTTTTGCCTGGTATTCTTTTGTTTCAATGGTTTTACCATTGATCTTACCAACACTGGCCCTGTCTCCACCTGAGTTCCGGCTAAGACCAAGGTTGGCATCCATCAAAATAAAACCAATTAAGCTAAGGGCTATTACAGCAATTACAATCGCTGCGCCTTTGTCACGAATTTTCTGAATGATCTGCATTTGTTATATTATATTAAAATGGACGGCAAAAATAGGGTAAAAAAGTATATTTCAACCTTAATTTTAAGGCAGGGCATAAGCTACAACAAAGGCAGGGTAAGGGATTGAGAATTTAAACATCCTAATTTGCCCGATTTTGCGATCCCGTATTAAAAAGCCGAACCAAAGCAATTATCTTTAAACATGCAATAACCGTGTAGGTGCCTGATGATTTTTTACTTTTTAAGGGTTGTTTTTATCAAAAATAATGGGCTGCGTATTTTAAGTTTAAAAGATTATTTAATATTGAGCAGTTGCATTCAGTTCATCTTAAAAAGTAGAAGCAAGTTCGTACAACAGTTATTGGTGCAGTGCCCGGGAAATTTTCAAAAAAGGTTCATCCTAACTGAGGCTGTTAGCGGGTATCATGCGCTATCCACATCCATTGTTAATAATATCAGATTTCTGTTGATAACCGTTGTTTTGTAATTGTAAAATGGTGGAGAGTATTGGTACAACTAAAGTGTGCAGCCAGGTGAAAAACCCCATGGCGAAATTGTAAAAAAGTTATCAGGTAGTTCATTAACATAGATGATCATCAATAATAGAATAATCTTTTCCTCATCCTTTTTTATACACTGCTGTTTAAAAAAATATGCGCCAATGTATAAAGATGTGTGTCCTGAAAGCTCTTGGCATAACATTTCGATAACGGTGAATGTTAATTACTTGTGGATGATGGTGGATAAGCTGAATAATTTAATTTTACAAAGAATTTAGAATTTCTGTTTCCACATATTAACAGCCCTAGTAGTAGTAAGCTTTATTTATAAATATAGTATTATAATAGTATTATGACAGATATTAACACTGCAAAAGCAAATATTGAAACGGTTGGTTTTCTCGATGTTGATATAGACGTGAACCTCGATTTGTTTGCAGAAATTGAAAAGCTGAAAAAAGAAAAAAACGCTATCATCCTGGCGCATTACTACCAGGAGCCGGATATACAGGATGTGGCCGATTTTATCGGGGATAGCCTGGGGCTTGCTCAGCAGGCAGAAAAAACAAATGCCGATATCATTGTTTTTGCCGGCGTTCACTTTATGGCGGAAACGGCTAAGATACTTAACCCGGAAAAAAAGGTGTTGTTGCCAGATCTTAAAGCAGGCTGTTCCTTAAGTGACAGCGCCCCACCTGAGTTATTCAAAAAATTCAAAGAAAAATATCCCGATCACCTCGTGATCACTTATGTTAACTGTTCGGCTGGTATGAAGGCCCTGAGCGACATTATCTGTACCAGCAGCAATGCAGAGAAAATTATTGATAGTTTACCAAAGGATCAAAAGATCATTTTTGCTCCTGATAAAAACCTGGGCGCCTATCTCAATAAAAAAACCGGGCGGAATATGGTTTTATGGAATGGCGCCTGTATGGTGCATGAGATCTTCAGTCTTGAAAAAATTGTAAAACTGAAGATCCGTCATCCCCGGGCCAAAGTGATCGCACACCCTGAATGTGAAGCAGCAGTGCTTGCCGTGGCGGATTATGTTGGCAGCACAACGGGTTTGCTAAAATATTCTCAAACAAGTGAAGCCAGCGAATTTATTGTGGTAACCGAAACTGGCATCCTTCACCAAATGCAGAAGGCGAGCCCTGGCAAAACATTTATACCGGCTCCGCCCAATAATAGTTGCGCCTGCAACGATTGTCCGCACATGAAATTAAATACACTGGAAAAACTTTACCTCTGTATGGAGTATGAAGCACCCGAAATACAGATGGAAGAAACTTTGAGACTGGCAGCTTTACAGCCAATACAGCGAATGCTTGAGATAAGCAGGCAATATGGTTTGTAATATCAATGCTTCCAGAACATACTGATTCTTGTTCGAACATTTTGCCTGATATTGGTATAGAAGAAATTAATATCAGCGATATGATAATTTTGTTGGGTAAGAAAGATATTTCCAAAGAACCTGGGTTTACAGGTCCACAAAATATTTTGATACACCTGCGCATCAACTACTTCTTTGCTGATCTTATTAAAGTTTTTTAGTACAGCGCCTGTATTGAGCGTTCTTGGTGCATAATCAGCGGTAGTGGTCCAGGTAAGTGGATTGGTAACTATACATTTGAAGTTCTCTTTGCTAACAAAAAGTGTATCGATATAGTCTCTTTTAAAAGTTCTCCAGCTCACAAAGCAACCGGTTGAAAGCGAATCTTTACAGGGCGGTAAGCTGGTAAAATAATTTTCTGGTACGGGCATGCCCACCAGGTAGGCACAAACAAGCCTGTTCTGCATGGGCTTTCCTTCAAAAAATTCTTTTAGTAGTCTTCCGGCGTGCAAAGTTCCCTGGCTGTGTGCAGCAATGATAATTGGCCTGCCATTATTAAAATGCTTCAGGAAGTACTCAAAGGCAGCTTTAACATCATGGTAGGCTATTTCAAAGGCAGTATCAGCTTTTGCTCTATCATGGCTGTAAAAGGCTCTCAGGTGTGCCTGGTGGTAACGTGGCGCAAATATCCTGCACTGTTCATTAAATACGCTCGCCTGGTAAAGAATGGAAGTATTGTCCGTTTTTAGGTTTAGATTGGCATCATCAATGGGTGCTGTCCAGGCAGTATCTGTATAATCAGTAAAAGAAGTTGGGTGAATAAAAAACACATCGGCCACTGAATCTTTTCGATAGTCTTTTTTTAACGGGAGTGGTACACTGTCTGATGGATCCCATTTCCAGGGATGAGCTGCCCAAAAATTGAGGTCACTGTAGTCTGCAATACCGCCCTTAGTTTTGAATCCATGCTGATTTGAATTGCTAAAGCTTTTACGGCTGCAGGATGAACAGCCATAAAGGAGTAGCACCAGTAAAGTAAATTTTAATGCGGCCATTTGTTGGTATGATCGATATCAGTAATTACCTTTCTCAAAAGTAGGAGTTCTCAAAAAATGATTTCTTTAAATTTACTTTTTTATAACAAACCCATTGCCTGCGTTTATAAGACATATTCCTTTTCTTAAAGCAGTTTTTCTGCACAGTATCACTGCTTTTGGGGGTCCACAGGGTCATCTTGGAATGATGCTGAAAACTTTTGTCGACAAACGAAAAGATGTGAGCAAGGTGGAACTCATGGAATACATTTCTTTCTGCCAGATGCTGCCCGGGGCTTCCTCCACGCAAACACTAACGCTGATTGGGTATAAACGTGGTGGAATTCCATTGGCAGTTTTAACACTGTTTATCTGGATACTGCCAGCCTGTAGTATTATGGGTGCATTGTCTTTTTTGATAGGCAGTATTGGAAGCACACCCGTTAAATCGCAGGTATTTCGTTTCATTCCCGAAATGGCGATCGGGTTTTTAACCTACGCAGCCTTTAAGGCATTCAGGGTTTCTGTAAACAACCTGATAACGCTGGTTATTATGTTGCTTGCAATGACGATCACCTATTTTCTTTTTAAAACACCCTGGGTTATTCCGGCCCTGATAATAGTCGGTGGTATTGTAACAAACTTTAGCAGCAAGCGTTTCCCGGAACAGGAAAAGATAAAACCCCGGCATATCAGGTGGACCAATATCTGGCTTTTTCTACTGGTATTTCTAATTGCTGGTTTTTTGAGTGAAACAGCACGCAAGCATGACTGGAAGGATAGAAAGGCTTATAATCTTTTTGAAAATTTTTATCGTTTTGGAAGTTTTGTTTTTGGGGGAGGAGATGTATTGATACCTATGATGGTAGATCAATATGTGGCAAGACCCACGGCAAAAAAATTCCAGGATTCTACCCAAAACATTATAAGGATAAAAAGGGATGACCTGTTAACAGGAGCCGGTATGGTGAGAGCAATACCCGGCCCGGTATTTTCCATAGGCTCTTATGTAGGCGGCATCGCATTAAAAGAAGAAGGGAAGAATTTTCAACTGCTTGGTTGCATCATCGGATCCATCGCAATTTTTTTACCGAGTGCATTACTGGTATTGTTCTTTTTCCCGGTATGGCAATACTTAAAAAAGTACGTGGTTGTTTACAGGGCACTGGAAGGTATAAATGCCGTGGTAGTTGGATTTATGTGGGCGGCATCGCTGTATCTCTTAAAAGACATTTCAATTTTTTCCTCCGGCTACCAGTCATTACTGAATGTTATCATCATCGCTGCTACAGTTTGTATGCTGCAGTTTACCAAGCTTCCACCGCCAATGATCGTACTGGGATGTTTAATTGCAGGAATAATTTTTTAAATCCAGTTACCTGTAATAATGATTTCTTTCTATTTCTTCTTTTACCGGATCAGGGACAAGATAACGTATCGATTTACCGGCTTTGATCAACTCACGGATATGTGTACTCGAAATTTCAAGAAGGGGGGCATTTAATATTTTTATATTGCCTGTTGGCGGTGCGGTTATTTCAAACCCGGGTCTTTTATAAATGTACAATTCATAATCTCTCAATAGGGTTTGGTAATTCTTCCATTTATGAATATTGCAGTAACTGTCACTACCCATGATAACAGCAAAGCTGTAATGCGGATATTTTTCTTTAAGGTAGGTAAGTGTATCGATCGTGTAGGATGGTTTGGGCAGGTGAAATTCTATATTGGAAGCTTTTAGATCATTCTCACCTTCAATGGCCGACTGAACCAGGTGGAGCCGGTGATATTCATTCAACAGGGTGGAGGTTTTTTTTAACGGGTTGTGCGGTGAAACAATGCACCAAACCTGTTTAAGTGAACTGTTATTCAACACATGTTTGGCTATGATCAGGTGTCCGTTATGTACAGGGTTAAAGGAGCCAAAATAAAGACCTATTTCCATAAAACTTTGACGTTCAATATTTTATATTACACAACCTCGTCTACCCAGATATTTTCTGCCTCGTTGATGCGGAGGCTCAAATGATAGCCCGCAACAAGGATGGATATGGGGTCGCCAAGCGGTGCTATCTGGTCAACTACTATTCGTTCTCCCGGAACGCACCCCATTTCCATTAGTTTAAGAAATATTTCGTCTTTTTCAATCGATTTAACTACAACCGTTCTTCCTGCCGAAATCTCTGAAAGCCTCATACTCATATATTCATTTGAGTCACAAAAGTATTCATTCATAATTGTTTGATAATTTCGATATAAAGAAATATTTGATGGCAGTACAATTCTTTTTCTCTGAAGCTCCCATAACATTACCTGGACGCACCCGGCTAAAAAAATTTATAGACGAGGTTTTTTTAAGCGAAGGTAGAATTCTCCAGGACCTTGCTTATGTATTTTGCTCCGATGACTATTTGCTTGATATCAACCGTAGGTTTTTACAACACGATTATTATACCGATATTATCACATTTGATCTCTCTGAAAATATGCAAACTGTTAGTGGCGAAATTTATATTAGTGTAGACAGGGTGAAGGAGAATGCCAGAAACCTTGGACAGAAAGTACAGCTTGAGTTGCACAGGGTTATTTTTCACGGGGCGCTCCACTTGTGTGGTTATAAAGATAAAAAGCGCAGTGATATACTTCAGATGCGACAAAAGGAGGATGAATGCCTGGCACTCTATTTTAAATAGTTTCACGTGGAACATTAGTCCCTGTTTTGGCACCGCTGTTCCACGTGAAACAGCGGCTTTTTTTGCTACATTTCTAAAACTATCTTTGCCTGCAATGTTTAAAGAATATGATGTTATAGTCGTTGGAGCCGGGCATGCCGGGTGCGAAGCCGCCGCCGCGGCAGCAAATCTCGGAAGCAAGGTGTTGTTGATAACCATGAATATGCAAACCATTGCACAAATGAGTT
>DDEU01000041.1:34189-47832 GCA_002336815.1 Chitinophagaceae bacterium UBA1946
CAGATGCTTGAAGAGACGTTGAATGTAGACTTCTACCAGGATATGGTACACGGCTTAATTATTAAGGACGGGAGAGTATGCGGCGTAAAGACTGGTTTGGGTCACGAGATAAGATCAAAATCAGTAGTACTTACCAACGGAACCTTCTTAAATGGGATTATTCATATTGGCGAAAAAAAGCTGGGAGGAGGAAGGATGGCAGAGAAAGCAGCCACTGGTATCACGGAGCAGTTGGTTGAATTTGGGTTTGAGAGCGACCGGCTTAAGACTGGAACACCACCAAGAATTGACGGACGGAGCCTGGACTACTCAAAAATGGAAGAACAAAAGGGTGACGAAACCATAACCGGGTTCAGCTATTTAAATACTACAAAGATCAAACCTACTGATCAAAAAAGCTGCTGGATAACTTATACAAGCCAGCAGGTTCATGATATTTTGAAGACGGGTTTTGACAAGAGTCCCATGTTCCAGGGCAGGATACAGGGAACCGGTCCAAGATATTGCCCCAGTATAGAGGATAAAATAAATCGTTTTGCCGAAAGAGACCGGCACCAGTTATTTGTAGAACCGGAAGGCTTCAATACAATAGAGATTTACGTGAACGGCTTTTCGTCCTCTTTACCAGAGGATGTTCAGAGCAGGGCTTTACGATTGGTTCCGGGTTTTGAAAATTGCAAGATGTTCCGGCCCGGCTACGCCATCGAATATGATTATTTTCCACCTACGCNNAAGCTGCCTGCCAGGGATTGATGGCGGGCATTAATGCACATCAAAAAGCAAAGGAACTGGAACCTGTGGTTCTCAGCAGGAGTGAGGCATATATTGGGGTTTTGATCGATGACCTTATTAATAAAGGAACGGATGAGCCATACAGGATGTTTACCAGCCGGGCAGAATTTAGAACCCTCCTCCGGCAAGACAATGCCGATATCCGGTTGACAGAGTTGAGCTATAAACTCGGACTGGCATCGCAGGAAAGGATGGAAAGGGTACAAATTAAAACGCAGCAGGTGTCACAAATAAAGGAATTGCTGAATGAGATCCAGCTTGAACCGGAAGATATTAATGGTCTGCTGGAAACCTGTCAGTCTTCTCCACTTAGTATCAAACAGAAGGCTCATCAAATTTTACTAAGGCCAAACATCAGCCTTGCTCAAATGATTCAGCATTCTGCGAAGCTGGGAGTAGTAATGGATGGTTTTGATAGTGAGGTGTTGGAACAGGCAGAGATCCAGGTTAAATATGATACCTACATAGAGAAAGAAAAGGAACTTGTTTCAAAAATGAGTCAATTAGAGGATCTTGTAATACCGGATAGTTTTAATTACGATAAGTTGTCTTCGCTTAGCAATGAAGCAAGACAGAAATTTTCTAAAATCAGGCCAAGAACACTGGGACAGGCATCCAGGATTTCTGGAGTTAATCCCAGTGATGTCCAGATCCTGATGGTTTTTATGGGGAGATAAGAGCTGAATCTAAAACATACTAACGGATAATTTTATGGAATTAAATTTTTCTAAAGACAGTACCAGGCAGAGCGTTTTTGAAAAGACATCCCGGTATCTGCAGCAGCAGCAATTGGTAGTAGATAAAATGGATGATACCCGTCCATGGGGCGGTTTTTTTGTGCTCGATGAAAGCATGGCCGAAAGATTTATTGAATTGTACTTTCCTCACCTAACCAGGGAAACTTTATCTATTTCAGGCAAACTCAGTCCTAAAATATTGGTGGTTGGCCCCGATAAAAGATTGAGCTGGCAATATCATCATCGCCGTGCAGAGATCTGGAAGCTGATCGGTGGAAAGGCGGGTGTAATTACAAGTGATACCGATGATGAAAAAGACACGGTACATCTTAAACCCGGCGATATTATCCAGTTAAAACAGGGTGAACGCCACCGTTTGATTGGCCTTGACAGCTGGGGAATTGTTGCAGAGATATGGCAACATACCGATGCACAAAACCCCAGTAACGAAGATGACATTGTAAGAGTGCAGGACGATTTTGGAAGATAAGGGCTTACATATATCTCCGGCAGGTCCTGGCTTTGGTTTGCCGCTGGATATACCATAGATCAGCACTGGTAAATGATCTTGCTTTGACAACATTGTGTTCAAATGCCAGGGTTTCTGATACCTCACTGGTAAGGCTTTCTATTTCTTTGCGGCTGATTGTTATAAATGATCCGCTGAGTGTATTTTTCATGACTGTTTTTTTAAGCTGATAAACTTGGTTTGTTAGATAAAGCGCCTGGTTGCTCTTGACCTGGCCTGTCTTTGTATGCTCCATAACTCAGCAGTTGTAAAAGGCCGGTTAATCTTTGATGGAACCGGAACGGCAGCGATTGTTTCTTTAACTACATTGGTTAAACCTTCCATTGCTGCATTGCTTAGTTGTGTAAATAAGCTGTTTGATGTTNNATTTGGTACTATGCAAAACAAAGTACTGTTTTAGAAAAGGTAATTTGTAGTAATTAATAGCTGCCTTTACATTAGAAGCCTTGCCAGTAAAGGTTTGTATATAGTTTACCAGGAAACGAGATACTTTTTATTGATTTTATGAACGGATCTAATAAGGGATAACCGGTATCGGCATCTTCCATAAATATTCCGTTACCCTAAGGAATGGCTTTAAAGTGGATTTAGCTCAGGCAGAGATTTTAAATACTTCAGTTTCAGGATGCAGGGCCCTATAAGTCAGGTTTTCTACTTCTTTAAAGGACTTTTCTTTGGTTAATTCTTCTTCCTGCAGTTCGATCCTTTTGGTAATATCACTAAGTGAAGAAAGACGCTGGATGGTGTAGGGAATCGTATCAAGCCCGGATGCAAATTTCAATATATAACTGTAGATGCCAAAAAGGCTGCCCGCCATTAAAGCCGGGTTGTGCATGCTGCGGGAAACCAGCAACGAAATAACAATCACCAGCATCACCATCAATTCCATCAATCCAAAGTTCATAGCTTCTTTATCAGAGATCTTTATTTGCCATTTTCTCAAATTAGAATAGTGATCATGAATCTCCTTTTTATTACCGGCTACTATGATATCTACCTGCAGTTCCAATTCGTCATTTTTTTGCCGGTTTAGGATATTCATTTTTCTTCCATAAAAATAAGCAGCGATTATCACCGGTACCAATATGGATATGCAGGTAAATACGATCATTTTATCATAGAACATCAATATGATCAATGATCCCAGCAGGTTATAAAATGCCTCGATCACATATACCAGGTCGTGTTCCAGGAAATCTACAAACTCACGGGCCAGCACAGAATGTGCACTGAGCCTGGAAACGTCTCCCTTCCCAAACCTGCGGTTGAGCAGTTTTGTAACCAGCGATGTATAAATGGCAGTATAGGTCCTGGTATCGTACATATGCCTGATGGTGCCCACAATAATGTAACTAAGGTGTACAATCACTAAGATCACAAGTCCGCCATAGTTCCCTTTTATCAAATCGTTGATCGCCTGTCCAAAAAAATAAAAACGCAGCAGGCCACCAACTGCTTCAAGGGTGAACAATGTATAGGTAATGGCCAACTGGTATTTATGCTGTACAATTAATTTTTTTAGTACGTGAAATTTTTCCATTACGCTTCGTTTCATTCTGTTTACAATAACAATAAGCTTCGCCATGACCGGCGTAACCAATTTAATTCAATGGATCAGTAAGACTGAAAGACGATGGGTTTGTTTAAGTAGTGGCTTGTCTTTCTCTTTGGGTTACGGTATTATTCGTAATACCGGTAATTAAGCCACGACAGTTGGGAGCGCCGCATTGGCAATGAAAAGGCTCCATGTGTTCATCAAGGAAAGAAGCGTAATCGAGGGTTAGTTCTTCATCTTTCTTAATATGCCTTGCAGCAATCACATTTAATCCGTCAAAAGCTGTATTGGGTGAACAACTATGATTTTGCGGAGCCCATCCAGATGGATCGGTATCCCACAGCAAAAATACTTCTTTACTAAGCGGGTAAGCGTACTTTCTAAAAGTTTCTTTTTGTTTAGCATTCCAGTTTGTTTCAACATGCCGCCGGGTAGTGATCCGCTGCGCCAACTCTTCTCCTTTAAAAATCAACTCATTAGCGGCAATATCGGTATGGGCATAAATGCCATACCCGGCAATCGGGCTACCTTTTATATGATATTTTTTTTGATTTTGTTGATGCCGGTATAACCCTTCTTCAATAATATGCTGCAGAAATTTTGCCTGGCTAAAACCATCATGCTTTAAAATATAATCAGCACTTCCCTCGTACCCATCTTTATAAAATACCGAACAGGTGAAATTGATCTCAAGAAAAAAAAGTTCACCGGCTGCATTCATCCGGAAATCGAGTCTTGCATAACCAACTCCGCCGAAAGAAGTAAAAATATTTTCGGCTGCTGCTTTTAAACGGCCGCCAATCGTTTCATCTGTAACAGGGATGTTTGCACCGGGATGCAATTCACTTGTTTTTAGTGAATAGGTTTTGTACTCAAATCCTTCCGGGAAGACATATTCAACAGGCCTGAATACAGTTACCCCTGCACTGCCTGCGTTGGCAGCGAGCATTACGGTAAATTCACGACCGCTGATATACTCTTCTACCAGAACTGGCCCGTATTCATCAATAATACTCTCAACCTTTGTTATTAACGCTGTCTTGTCGTGTACGAGACTTGCCTGGTCAATACCCAAACTATCACCCGCTTTATGCGGCTTTACAAATAATGGGAACTGAAGTTTACTGCAAGCGCTTTCAATTTCTTCCCTGCTTTCTATCAATGCATATTCAGGGGTGCGAACTCCTTCTGTATAGGCAACATATTTCATCAATTCTTTTGGTGGATCATACAACCGGGAGCTTGGTCCTGTAAAAGGAAGGTTCAGCAATTCAAGAAAGTAAATAACATCAATAGAAGGCACTTCCCATTCAAGATAGCCTTCGCAGAGGTTTACAAAAATATCGTACTTATCTTTTTTTAATTCCTTTAGTTGCCTGTAAGTGCTGAGTTTATTAAGGAATACATGGTGAAAATCGTTACCGGGCAGTAAAGGAGAAAGGTCTCTTGGCGGATCATAATTTTGATAATCAACTGCCGATGGTGAATAATCAGGCTGCAGTACACATATTCTCATACCTTCTCTGTTTGTTTGATGCTGATGACTTTTATTGAACAGTACCGGAAATATCAGCCATTACTGCGGTTGATTGTAAAGGTTTCGGTGGCGGGCATTTAAACCGGTCGATCGCTTCAGCAAGTATCTCTTTTACCAGTTGGGCAAATGACTTTCCTGTGAATTTTAAAATGGCACCAATAGAGGTAAAATTCTCATCTTCGCTAATGCCACACTGGGCGTTGGCTTCAAGCACATACAGCGTACCATTCTGCTTATCTCTTCTCAGATCAATTCTTGTATAGCCCGTGCCCTTTAAGGATGTATAAACATCCCAGCTCAGTTTTTTTATTTCACTACTGTAATGGCTGCTGACTGCTTCATATTCATAAAAATTTTCATCACCCGGCATCGCAGTTTCTTCTTTATATATTTCCCAGAGCCGGTCAAAACTTAAAAATTTTTCATTGTCCGGCAGGGATGGATGAAAGACCCTTTCTACGGGCTCGTAAACGATTGCTTTTTCGGGCCGGTTGTAAGATCCAACGATAAAGCTGGTATATTCCGGACCGGCGATAAAAGATTCGGCTATCAACCCATCGGTAACAAGGTTCCATCCCCTGTACCCTTCGAACATCTTTATTACAAGATCCCTGAGCCCGGCCTCATTGTACACCACATTCTTTGTTCCTACGCCCATACTGCCGCCGGATACAGAAGGCTTTACAATGATGGGTGTACCCAGCCTGTTGAATATCCCGCTGACATCCTGTGATTCACTCCGGATGGCTTCCCAGGCCGGCGTGCTGATACCGGCAAGATCAAAAGCTTTTTTCATAGCGATCTTGGAGGTAGTGATGTCATAGAAAAAAGCCTCGGCACCCGTATAGATCAACCCCTCTTCTTTCAATAATTTTAATACAGATATACCCGGTGCAGCATTTACCTCATCGCCGTCGCATAGATTCAATACCAGCGGGAAAGCAATGTGCTGCTCCTTTTCCCGTACGATGGCGCCAATAACATCTTTATAGTCCTTCATAGTAACGGGCTGCCATTTCCATTGCAAGCCGAGTTCCAGGAATGTTTTGTCATATTCTGCCAGGCTCTGGGAAAAATCGTAATAATAGTCCAGGTTTTCTTCATTGGTCTCTATAAAAGGGGCCAATACCCAAACCTTTACCGGGATATCAAGCGGATTGAATTGTTTAAGATTAAAATGAGGCATGCGGTTTTAAAGGAGAAGGGGTGAACAATTGAGTGCTGGTGAAAAAGAGACGGGCTAAACAGTTTGTTACGGTAATGGTCATATCTGCCATTTATTGGATTTCTTAAGCAAAATAATTTTGTTAAGTAAATGTATGTAAAGCGGGGAATAATAAAAAAAATTGCAATTGATAATTAGAGAGTGGGAAGAGGTGTATGTACGCTGGAAGTTATGCACGGCATTTTTTCAAGCGGTATTTCAGATCAATTGACGTTGGCTGCCCATGATGAAAGCCCGTTCTGCTTCGGAAATTACGGTAGTCAAAATAAGGCAAAACCACGATAGGGAGGGATTTTATAATAATTTAACTTTACGTAAAATTCAATATCATGTCAAACAATTATGCTAACAGCAATTCAATTGCTAACCTGCTGAGGTCTGCCGCTTCTTTTTGGAACAGCCTTTTTGTATCTACTTCTACAAAGGAATTCAACCGTTTAAAAAACTTCATCGCTTCCTGAATAAGTATTATAGAAGAAAGCGTGTGTGTTTTTTACCAAAGGTTTATGCTCGTGTAACGGGTAATGCTATGTGAATGTCATTGATATCATCAACGGCAGCAAATAGTTATTGCCCCTTTATTCTATTCTGTAAAAGATGCAAACGGCCACTATAAACCAGCAGCTTTCTGGTTTAGCCCCATTTCATTCAGATCTATCACCTTCGCTTGTTTTTGCCCTATTTCCATTTCAGTAAATAGTTGTTTTTTAAGGTCTGCATCTTTAATACCGGCGATGATACAAGCCTGGTTAAAATCAATGTGCATACCATAACCTTCCAGGATAGGAGGAATGCTTTTCAGATCAGGAAAAACCAAAAATTTTTTCACGAAAAAATAAGTAGTAGCGTCAATTTTCCGCGAATAAGAGGTGTAAACATTTTCCATACAGGTAACATTTTGATTGCTTGCCTAATAATTTGCTGATACGGTAATATTTCGGGCAATGGGCTGTTCCGCAGGAAAAGGGTTCGGTCATGATTCGCCATCTGTACAAAACAACAACAGGCGAATTTGAAGGAAATTCTATAGGATACGTATCGTAAATAGCAATGCTTACAATATAAGACAAGCTAAGGATAAATGGCTGCCTGTGATCCGGGCAGTTTCAATTGAATTTTAAAACGGGCAAAAAACTGTATATCGGTCTAATTAAAGAAAAACGCATTGATCTTTCTTGGAAAAGATGCAAAAACACTGGTCTCCTGGTAATTTACCTTCGCTCTTTCGCTAACTCTTTCTGCAATCATGGTATATCCCAGCGAAGGAAGGTTAACCCTGATACTTTTATATTTTACCGAAACCGTATTTTCATTGTAGGCAATCGTAGGCTCATCGGAAACTACAACAGCCGCATTGATATCAACAGCAGATTTCTCCAACCGTATGTTTGAGTAATCGGTGGTCAATTTTTTTATGATCTCAATTTCACGGTTACTTATAATGGCAGGTTTAGATCTCCAGTAAATCATGCTTACTATCCAGGAAACTGTTTTAAGAAGTGGTAGCTGGCTTTCTGGAATTTGAACAAAAACATATGAATTAAAAAGCGGTTGCAATAATGGTCTTTTGCTTACCTGTTTGAGGTCTGCAACAACAAGCGGACAAAAACATTCTATGCCTTTTTTTTCCAAAAAAGAAATCACTTTTTTTTCCTTGCTAGGCCTGGTATAAACTGCATACCAATTACGTATCATCAGTAACAAATTTTGGTGTTGAAAAATGCAGTTTTTCAAAATGCTTATCAGACACGGTATTTGTCAGAGGAAATTTGGAAAATAATTATCTGCGGGTATTCACGTGGATATGTGGGAATATTACATCAGAGGGATGACAAACATACAATTATATATCCAGCGATTCGATAGATTTTGAAAATGGGCCGATAGATATAAACTATATTAAAGATAGTTGCTGATATTGAGAAATATTTTTATAAGTGCTTTTCCAAATTACACAATGGCTGAAACCGGGAAATTCTTATAAACCTATATTTTTGAAAAAATAAAAAATTATGGAGCAAACAACGCTTGGTATAGGTACCCGTCTTCAGCATACCCAGTATGGTCCCGGGGTTATTGTAGCAGTACGGTATGCAACTTATCTTATCTCATTCATCAATCACGGAATTAAGGAAATAGATAAAACAGACAGCAACCTGGATGAGATCATAGCTGAAAACGTTACAGCAGAACTTGAAACCGTTTCTGAAACGGAAAAGTCGCTGTTAAAAATTTTACGTTTATGGGGTGGTGTTAGCGAAGTGGTTGCATTGGGCGATCGCTGGAAAGGCGGAACCATGCTGCTGCAGCCCTATGATAAAACGCAGAAGTCTAAAGAAATTCCGATTGATGACTTCTTTCATAAAATTGTAATGCTCAGGGACAGGCTGCGGGTATTGGAACAGAATATCAACAGCAGTAAAAACCTGGCTGACGAAGAAAAAGTAAACATCCAGCAGTACATTACCCGTTGTTACGGCTCTCTCACCACCTTTAATGTATTGTTTAAGAATAAAGAAAATTGGTTTGTAGGAGAAAAGACCTCAAAAGAAGACTGACCAAAGCTGTTGATTCTTTTTATATTGTGTGCAGTAAAAAACTCTCATGCTGCGATTTTTAAAAAGTCTTTACATACAGGTATTGCTGGCGATTGTTGCCGGCATATTATTGGGACATTTTTATCCGCAGTTGGCAACCAGGTTAAAACCGCTGGGCGATGGCTTTATCAAACTGGTAAAGATGATGATCGCTCCTGTGATCTTTTGTACCATCGTTACCGGTATTGCAGGAATGCAGGATACCAAAAAAGTAGGCAGGGTAGGTCTCAAGGCTTTATTGTATTTTGAAGTAGTAACAACCCTGGCGTTGATCATCGGGTTAATTGTGATCAATGTATTAAAACCAGGTGTTGGTATGAACGTAGATATAAAGGCACTGGATGCGACATCTGTACAGGGCTACATTACACAGGGAAAAAGCCAGTCGGTTTCCGACTACCTGTTAAATATTATTCCTGAAAATATTGTGAGTGCAATTGCTACCAATAATCTTTTACAGGTCCTTTTATTCTCTGTAATGCTTGGTTTTGCATTATCGAAAATTAAAGACAAGGCCAGCCCCCTTTTAAAAGGCATTCAATCACTGGAAGATGCCTTGTTTGTAATTATCAGGATGATCATGAAGCTGGCACCACTGGGTGCTTTAGGTGCCATGGCATTTACCATCAGTAAATTTGGACTGGGATCGCTAAAACAAATGGGAGGTTTGATGATCGCATTTTACACCACCTGTATTTTATTTATTGTGATCATCCTGGGATCAGTTTTAAAGCTATGCGGCTATAATATTTTTCGTTTGTTAAAATACCTTAAAGAAGAATTACTGGTTGTGCTGGGTACCTCCTCTTCCGAATCAGCCCTTCCAGGGCTTATTAAAAAACTCGAAAACCTTGGTTGCTCAGAGTCTGTTACCGGGCTGGTAGTTCCTACAGGGTACTCCTTCAATCTTGACGGCACCTCTATCTATTTAACCATGGCAGCCGTTTTTTTGGCGCAGGCAACGAATACAGCATTGGATATTTCTCACCAGGTTACCCTGTTACTGGTTTTGTTACTCACCTCTAAAGGCGCAGCCGGTGTTACCGGAAGCGGCTTCATTACACTGGCAGCAACACTTCCGGCAGTGAGCAATGGGCATATACCTGTTGCTGCCATTGCATTGATATTAGGCATCGATCGTTTTATGAGTGAAGGCCGGGCAATCACTAATATCATCGGCAATGCAGTGGCAACCATCGTAGTTGCCAGTTGGGAAAATGAAATTGATACCGCAACAGCAAAAAAAATTATTGGGGGATAGTTATTCTTGCTGTTTTTGCTACAGCTAGTTGATCTTTAAGCCTTATTAAAAAGGAAACAACTATTCAAAGAGTTGCTTTTTTAAAGGGAAGCAAAACGTTGCATTCGCTTACCGGATGCAACGTTGAAATAAAGTCCCTTCTTTTAAATATAACAGCAGGAATAAAGCTATTTGAACAAACATTAAAACTTAGTGGCAATAAATTCAATCAATTTATCATCGCTCATTTTATTAGAAGTAGATTCCTCTGTTCTGCTGTTCTTAAACTGGGGCGTATTGGCCAGGTAGTGAATAAATTGTTCCTGTGTTTGACCTGTACCGGTAACATGAACAAACGCTGCATTCACCATATGTGCGGCTATTTCTTTAAAAAATTTGTTTTGTAAAGTTTTCGCCTGGTTGTTACTGGTCTTTTCACTGGAGTTTGGGGAAATTACTTCCCCTTTTATGTGGGCTATTACAGTAAGGGAATCTTCCGGGCCTTCATTTCCTACGATGGCTGCATTATAACTATCCATCCACACGCCAAATTGTTTTTGAGTTTTCATAATATTATTTTAGTGTAACTCAGGTGAACCAATAACCATACCGCAGGCAAGTTAAGGTATGCCGAATAACGAACCTGCCACCCTTAGTGTGGCTATAACATCGGTTTACATCAACTGTTCCGATAGCACAAAATTACTTTTGGCGGCGCAGTGGCTGATTGAAGGTATACAGTGGGTGGCTCAAGCTTTATAATTATCTTGTAGCTTAAACTTATTTACACTATGTCGCCCAATGTAGGTTCTTTTGTTCTGATCCTCATATTTGCACAGAAAATGCGGAAATACAGCAAGACAAATTCGTTGCCATACCTGGAGCGTATTTATATGATTGCTGTGTTCGCCTCCATCTTTTTGTATTGTGTAGAATCTATTTTTAGAACTCACCATATAACCGGTTGGCTATGGTACATTTTTTCACTTGGCCTGCTTGCTTTCTCGTTAAGGCAGAAAGAGCTTCGGCCGAGGCGTATGAGTGTTGCAGCATTCGCTCCTTTGTTCGTGATAATGCTGGTTTCCGATCTTACCGAAGCGCTGGCACCTGAATTTTACACCCAATGGAATAATTATTTTGATTTTGCTGAAGGCTTTGGTTATATCTGGTTGGGCGTGGTATTGTTTACACAGGGTCGAAGTGAAAAGGCAGCTGAAAAAGAAAGGATCAAACGCAAGCAGGAAGAGGAACTCAACAAAGCCATCGCTATACGAAAGGTGGAACTGGAGCAATTGGTGCTGGAGCGAACAGCAGAACTCACCCAGCAAAAAGAAGAACTGGAACAAACGCTGTTAGAGTTGCAAACCACCCAAAAGCAATTGATCCAGTCTGAAAAGATGGCCAGTCTTGGTGAGCTCACTGCTGGTATCGCACATGAAATTCAAAACCCGTTAAACTTCGTCAACAATTTCAGCGAGGTAAACAAAGAACTGCTGGCAGAAATGAATGATGCAATAGCAAAGGGTGATTATGAAGAAGTAAAAGCATTGGCCGCAGACATTTCAGGCAACCAGGAAAAGATCAATTTTCATGGCAGGCGTGCCGATGGTATTGTAAAAGGGATGTTGCAGCATAGCAGGAGCAGCACAGGCCAAAAAGAGCCAACGGATATTAATGCACTGGCAGATGAATACCTGCGGCTTTCTTACCATGGCCTGCGGGCAAAAGACAAAACCTTTAATGCCAAATTCGACATATCCTTAGATGAAAGTATCGGGAAGATCAACCTCGTTCCGCAGGAGATAGGAAGAGTGATCCTGAACTTGCTCAACAATGCTTTTTATACAGTGAATGAAAAGAAAAAATCCAGCGCTGAACCATCTTACGAACCAACAGTAACTCTTGGCACAAAAAATCTTGGTAATTCAATAGAGATAAAAATTGCGGACAATGGCAACGGAATTCCAGATGCATTAAAAGAGAAAATATTCCAGCCATTCTTTACCACCAAACCAACAGGCCAGGGTACAGGACTGGGCTTGAGTTTGAGTTATGATATTGTAACAAAAGGGCATGGGGGTGAATTAAAATTGGAAACAACAGCGGGTCAGGGTTCTTCATTTACGATTGTATTACCATCACAACCAGGTTTGAAATGAATATACAGAAACAGCAATTGTTGAATGAAACCTATAAGCAATTCATTGACTATGGAACGGGGGTGAATGACAAAGATCCAGCTGCGCTTAAAAAGATTGTCGATGAAAAGCTAATGGGATTTGGTACTACCATCGATGAAAAAATATTATCTGTTGATCAATTCCTGGAATTATTAAGGATCCAGAAGGAACAAAGCAAGGGTCTGGTGCTTAAATGGGAAATCAAACCTGTCAGTCACTATACTTCTGAAGATGAAAATACAGCGGTATTTGCAGATGACCTGTTTTTGAAAATTGGTACAGGAAGCGAAATGGTAGAAATGTATTTACGGTTTTCTGTGATACTCGTTTACCAGCAAAACAAATGGGTGGTAATACACTGGCATGGCTCCAAGCCAGAGAATGTAGAGAGTGAAAAGGATACTTTTGGAATTGAGAACTGGAAGCAAAAAGCGGAAGCATTGGGAAAGCTTGTGGATGAAAGAACGGCGGACCTGGTGCTGAAAAACAGGGAACTGGAGATCGAAGCATCCCTGGAAAGAGTGCGAAGCAAAACAATGGCGATGCACAATACGAAAGAGTTGCAGGAAGTAATTCACACGGTGCATAAAGAATTGCTGAATCTCGGTTTATCCATTCACGGAGGATCCTTTATTGTGATCAGCAGTGATATTGATGCAGAACTCCGTTGTTGGGGGTCGGGAGGCACGGCTGATACTTCTGAAGAAGTATATATTCCACGTTTTGAAAAACCGTTTTACACCAGGCTTGTAAATGGAATTAAAAGTGGTCCGGGCTTTTTTACAGAAGAATACACAGCCGAAGAGAAAAAAGAGTTTTTTAATTTTTTGTCTGCACATAAGCCATGGTCAGATCTTGACAGCGAGGCAAAAAGGGAAACCCTGTTAAGCAAGGGTGGTTATACAAGATCATGCGAAGTGTCTACCTACACGAGCATTTTTATCATCAACCAGTTTGGCGACAAATTTTCTGACCGCGACAATGATATTTTACAACGTTTTGGAAAAGTATTCGAACAAACGTATACCCGCTTTCTCGATCTGCAAAAAGCAGAGGCACAGGCCACACAGGCAGAACAGGATTTAATAGCCATTAAAGATGCCCGTCAAAAAGCAGAGGCTGCATTAACAGAACTGCAGGTTACGCAAAAGCAATTGATACAATCAGAAAAGATGGCATCGCTGGGAGAATTGACTGCGGGCATCGCCCATGAAATTCAAAACCCATTGAACTTCGTAAATAATTTTAGTG
>DDEU01000055.1 GCA_002336815.1 Chitinophagaceae bacterium UBA1946
AAAATCTGCGAAGCAAAAAATTGCAAAACTCTTGTAAAGAGCAAGAGTATGGTTACTGAAGAAATAAAGCTAAATGAGTTTTTAGGTGAGCACAGGATTGAAAGTATTGAAACAGATTTAGGCGAATATATTCAGCAACTGGATGAAGAACCTCCTTATCACATTGTAACACCTGCCATGCACAAGAGCAAGGAAGATGTGGCCAAATTATTTTCAGCTAAATTGGGAACGGCCCCTAACCTCTCACCACAACAACTCACGCTTGTTGCCAGGGACATTCTCAGAAAGAAATATACGGCTGCGGAAGTGGGTGTTACCGGTGCCAACTTTATCATCAGCGATACGGGTTCCGTTGCTGTAACGGAGAATGAGGGCAATGCAAGATTGAGTTGTGCCTTTCCAAAGGTCCACATCGTGGTAGTGGGTATCGAAAAAGTAATTCCCTCTCTTAAAGATCTCGGGTTATTCTGGCCACTTTTGTCAACCTATGGTACCGGTCAAAAAATAACGGTGTATAACAGCATCATATCCGGCCCACGGCAACCAAATGAAACAGACGGTCCTGAAGAAATGTATGTGATCCTGCTTGATAATGGACGCACCAGCATCCTGCAAAACCCTGTGCAACGGGAAAGCTTGTACTGCATTCGCTGCGGCGCCTGCCTGAATGTTTGCCCGGTTTATAAAAATATCGGCGGGCATACCTACGGCACTACCTACAGCGGCCCCATTGGAAGTGTGATCACGCCCAACCTGAAAGGCCAGGAAGATTTCAAACATTTAAGTTATGCCTCCTCTCTTTGCGGTGCCTGTACGCAGGTTTGTTCTGTAAAAATAAACCTGCATGAACTGCTGCTGGATAACAGGAAGGCTTCCGTGCAGGAAGGCCAGCATGCATTTGCAGAAAATATGGCCTGGAAAATATGGAAGCTATCCAGTCTTAAAAGAAGCATCATGAACCTTGGCAATGGTAATATCAAAAACAAAATAGTGAACAGCATTTTTAAAGGCTGGAAAGCAAACAGGAGTGAGCTTGATTTTAGTAAAAAAACATTTAACGAAATGTGGATGGATCGTTTTAAACGTTGAATTCCCGAAAAAAATTAATTGTTTATTTAGTTATTTGTTTTTAAACCGTTAAGGGAATTAAGAGGCCACAAAATGCAAAGCCCGGACTGATTGTAGTCCGGGCTTTTTATATGAAGCAGGCAGGAATTAATTCCTATCCCTGTTATTGTGTTTTTTGCGAAAGATCTTCCTGCTTTCTTTTCTTTGATCCTGGCGGATCTCCTGTTTTTCTGCTGGTGTTACAACACCATCGGCCCTGGCTTCTCTTTTCTCTTCACGGATCTCCTTTTGGCCATTGCGCAGGTTAACTGCTTCGGCACGGGTTATTTCACCAGTTCTCACACCCTGCTTAATGCGCTGGTGTTGTCTTTTTTGGCGAATCACCGTTTGTGCATTTACACTGCTAACCGCCAATGCTAACATAATTGCTGAAAATAAAAGTTTTGTTTTCATAATAATAAAATTGAAGTTGGTTTAAAAATGATTGTTGTTGCCAGCTGTATGTATCAGACGAATGAACGTTAACAAAGTTTAATCAACGTTTATTTTATATTAATATTTTATTACAGTTCTTCAAATAACCCGGGATGGATGCTAAAGCTCATGCGGTGGTATTTGCACAACCCGAAAGACTCAATTGCCAGCCTGTGTGCATTGGTGCCGTAGCCTTTGTTACTGCTCCAGCAATAATGAGGGAATTCATCATGCAGCCGGCGCATGTACTCGTCACGGTAAGTTTTTGCCAGTACGCTGGCTGCGGCAATGGCGGCATACTTGCCATCGCCTTTTACAATACATTGGTGCGGAATGGTTTTATAGGCTTTGAACCTGTTTCCGTCAACCAGTAACAGTTCCGGCTCAATGTGCAATTGTTCTATACTACGATGCATGGCTGCAAAGGATGCCTGCAGTATGTTGATTTTATCGATTTCAATATTGTCAACGGCTGCCACTGCAAATGCAATGCTTTCTTTTTCGATCACTGGTCTAAGCAAGTCCCGTTGTTCTTCCGACAATTGTTTGCTGTCGTTCAGTAAAGGATGGTGAAAGTCTTTTGGCAATATCACAGCCGCGGCATAAACCGGGCCTGCATAACAGCCTCTCCCGGCTTCATCGAGGCCGGCTTCTGTAAGGTGTTCGTTGTAGTAGGCTGCCAACATTTGTGCAGCAAATATCAATAAAACAACGATAAAAAATCAACGTTGTGAATAAACAACTTTGCTTTACTAATTTTGCGGCTGCTATGATCGATATAACTAGAGAGCGTTCGTCAAAACAGGTAGCGATGTGGCTGCTGGCAGGTGTAGGTATGATCGTGATACAGGTGCTGCTGGGTGGCATCACCCGGCTTACAGAGTCGGGGCTTTCCATCACTGAGTGGAAGCCGATCACCGGTATATTGCCCCCCATGAATGATGTTGCCTGGCAGGCAGAATTCGACAGGTATAAAGTAACAGACCAGTTTAAATATGTACACCAGAATTTCTCCTTGTCTGATTTTAAATTTATTTTTTTCTGGGAATGGTTTCACCGTTTATGGGCAAGACTGATGGGCGTGGTGTTTCTGGCAGGCTTTGTCTACTTCGCCGCCACAAAAAAATTCAAACGATCCATGATCACACCGATGATCATACTTTTTTTCCTGGGTGGCATACAGGGTTTTATCGGCTGGGCGATGGTTAAAAGCGGTTTGGTTCCGGAGAAATATTATGTTGGACATGTAGAACTCACCACGCATTTTATCGCTGCAATGGGCTTATTGTGCTATACCCTTTGGTTTGCATTGAGCCTGCTGGTAAAGCCGGTACAAATTGTTGTTGATGCAGCGCTCAAAAAAACACTGATCTTTATTTTAGTATTGCTGGTAGTACAATTAATATACGGTGGTTTTATGGCAGGCATGAAAGCTGCGATCACGGCTCCTACCTGGCCAGACATCAATGGCAAAATGATGCCCGATCACATGAACGACCTGCAGCCTGCATTGACAAACATCGCCTACAATCCCATCACCGTTCATTTTATTCACCGTGGTCTTGCTTATGTCTTGTTGCTGTTGTCCATTATCTGGTTGATAAGCACCAAAAAGATTTCGGACAACTCCTTATTTAACCGTTTAAGAACGGGCTTTGCAGCATTGGTTTTCATACAGGTAGCATTGGGCATTTTAACCGTACTCAATGCCACTTACAGCAACCGGTTGGTTTGGCTGGGTGTAAGCCACCAATTTACGGCCATGCTGCTGCTGATGCTGTTGACCTGCCTGTTATTTGTAGTTCGTAAAAAGCAATCCCTGTTATAAAATATTAAAAGCGGGAGCCAACACTAAGCGCTGTTATAATTCGTTGTACATTTATTTGGTAAACGATTACTATGCGCCGGCTGTTCCACAACATATTTTACGCTTTCCCGGTTCAGTTATTCATACTGCATTTTCGTAAATACCAGGTACTGCTCATTTTTTGGGTATTGCTGGCAAGCACCATCGACAGCGTATTCATGAAAAGTTTTGGTGCGGATGCGCTTTTCTTCGTTCCGGAATACATGGGTAAGGTAAACGCACTTGCTACTGCTTTTGTAGGTGTGGCCATGGGCGTTTTTTTTATGAGCTGGAACATCACCACCTTCATCCTTCACACCAAACGGTTTAAATTTTTAGCGGCCACTTCCAAACCTTTTTTAAAATACTGCATCAACAATGCCGTACTGCCGGTTATCTTTTTGTTGTTTTACCTGGTGAGGTCGTTCCAGTTCAACCTCGAAAAAGAATTGCTTACGATTGGAGAGCAGTTATTACTGGTAGGTGGTTTTATTTTGGGCTTTGTTTGCCTGCTTGCTTTTTCCTTTGTCTTTTTCTTTAGTGCCGACAGGCGGATCTTAAAAGAGATGGCGCCTGTGATTGCCAACCGGCATCATTTCCGGAGCAATTTTGATCCAAAAACAAAACCACAGGATAAGTTTGGGATGAATGTAAGTTATTACATGAGTCTCCGCTTCCGGTTTCGCAAGGCAAGAAATGTAAGTCACTACAGCGAACATTTTTTAGATGTGATCTTTAAGCGGCACCACTTTACCGCTGTGGCAGGCATCATCCTCGCTTTTGTATTTCTGATCATCGGCGGTTTTTTCCTGGATACTAAATTTTTCCAGGTACCCGCCGCCGTGAGTATCACCATCTTTTTTGCTATTATGGTGGCGGTGATCGGCGCCCTCACCTATTTCCTTCAAAGCTGGAGTGTGCTGTTTGTGATCGTACTGTTCTTTGTAGTGAATGCATTATATGAAAACGAGATCATTGATCCACGCAATAAAGCCTATGGTGTAAACTATAATAACAAAGAAGAGCGGCCAGATTATACCAAGGCTTCGCTGCAACAATTGTGTACTCCGGAAAAAATTGCTGCCGATAAAGCCAATATGATCACGGTGCTGGAAAACTGGAAGAAAAAGCAAACTTCTGCCAAACCGGTAATGCTTTTCATCAATGTAAGTGGCGGTGGCTTGCGGAGTGCCACTTTTGTGATGAATATGCTGCAGCATTTAGACAGTGCTACCCATGGTAAACTGATGCAGCAGACCATGCTGATCAGCGGTGCCAGCGGCGGTATGTTATCGGCTGCCTATTACCGTGAGTTATACCTTGAAAAATTAAAGGGGCAAAAAATAAACCTGCAGTACCCCGGCTACATTTCTGATATCACCAAGGATTTGCTGAACCCTGTGTTCTCCTCCTTCATCAACAGGGATATTTTTTCGCCGGCACAAAAATTTTCCGTCGGCCCTTATCAATATGTAAAAGACAGGGGTTATGCCTTTGAACAAAAACTCAACGAAAATTCAGGATTTATTTTAGACAAAGAGATCCGGGATTATGCAGCAGACGAAAAAGCAGCGAATATCCCGATGATCATTTTCAATTCTGTTATCAGCAGGGATGGCCGAAAGATCATGATCGGCACACAACCGCTCAGTTTTATGATGAAACCATTGGCTTACGAAAAAGACAGCAGCTTTAGTCCGGATGCGGTTGACTTTGCAGCGCTGTTTGCCAAACAAAATCCTTACAACATCCGCTTGCTCACTGCCCTTCGTATGAATGCTACTTTTCCTTACGTATTGCCGAATGTATGGTTGCCAAGCAACCCGATCATTGATGTAATGGATGCCGGCATCAGGGATAATTTCGGGCAGGAAACAACGCTGCGCTTTATTGATAATTTTAAAGACTGGATCGCAGCCAATACAGGTGGTGTGCTGGTACTGCAGTTAAGAGACCGGATCAAAGACAACTGGCAACAGCCACTGGAAACAGGTTCCATTACTGACCTGCTGGTAAAGCCCGGCACCATGCTGCAGCACAATTGGTATAAACTGCAGGATTACTTTCAAACCGACCAGTATAATTATCTCAGGGATGATTCTGCACTCAACATACACCGGCTCACGTTCATGTATGTACCAGCTAAGGAAGACAAAACTGCCGCATTAAATTTTCATTTAACTGCGGCAGAAAAAAAAGATGTGATCGCTTCTTTTAATACCGGCTACAACCAGCAACTGTTAAAAGAGTTGATTACAAGATTGCGATAGTTTTTTAAAAGATCTTGTCCTGCATTTCCGTAGCTTCTTTTACAGCAAGCTGGTCAAATACCATGGCTTTGTTCTCAATGGCTTCTCTCAACACATCGTTGATGGTAACCACTCCTTTAAAATCCTGTCCCTCAAAAACAATGAGGTAGCGGGTTTTATGACTGTTGAGCATCTGCATGCAGTTCTCTACCGTATCCTGCATCCCGACAGAGGGCAGCGAAGTACTCATCACTTCAGCAATGGTAGCGCTGTCGCTGTGCAATCCTTTTAAAATTACATTGCGGCTGTAATCCCTTTCAGAAAAAATACCGCAGAACCTGTTCCCTTCTTTTACCACCAGGTAACTAAGGTTCACAGAGTTCATCAATTGCAGCCCTTCTATCACTTTTGCAGCGGGGTCAATAAAGTTAAATGCAGGTGGTTTGTTTTGCAGAATGTTAGCAACCGTTCTCATATAATTTGATTTTATGGCTCAATAAAATTACTTGTGGTAAGTTAGTTTTTAAAACTGATATTGATCATATTTCACTGGTAAAATGTGGTGGATGGTCGAATAAACCTGCTTAAAAAACAACTCACTTTTTCAGTGGCTGTATCAGTTTAAAAGCCTGTGGTATTACCTGTATGGAAAATTTTTTGGCTGTTTCTGCAGGGTCGCCGTCGATATGCAGGGGCGCATTCCCGAGATTGTGAATGATGAGCCTGGGCGTTTGAAAATAAAGTATGTTTTTATTGTGATAGGTTTTCTCAATGTATTCATCCACTTCCCCATTTCTTATCTGTTTAAAAAGCGCCCACAACAACCTTAGCTTACTCATTTTTTTTACGATCACCACATCCAGCAAACCATCGCTCAGGCTGGCCTGCGGCGCAATGGTAACCTGGTTGCCGAATTGGTTGCTGTTGGCAATGCTGATAAAATAAGCAGACGTGTTGAATGATTTCCCCTTGTTTACAATATCGAAGGAATAAGGCTCGGCCACAAAAAAATTATTGATGGTTTGTTTGATATAAGTGGCTAGTCCACGCTTGCCCTGTGCTGCAAAATCATGGGCTACCTGTGCATCGAAACCAAGGCCGCAAAGCATACAGCTAAAAGTGGTATTGATAAAAAAAGAATCAATGTAAGTGGCCTTTCCGGTAAAGACCAGGTCGAGCGCTTTGGCAGGATTTTTTGGGATCCTGGCGGCCAGTGCTAGCCCGTTCCCGGAACCCATTGGGATAATGCCAATGTTCACCGGTTCGTCTATCAATGTGCCGGCAACCTGGCTCACCGTGCCATCACCACCGCAGATAACTATGTCTGTAATGTTTTCCTGTTCTATCTTTTCTTTCAGAAAAAAATAATCGCCCTGTGCATTGGTGTGCAGTATTTCATAAGGAATATTTAAACTGCTGGTTTTTTGTTTGATCAACTGCAGCAGCTTTTCTTTTCCTTTTGTGCCGGAAACTGGATTGATAAAATAAAGGATCTTCCGGGGCATGTGGTTAAAGGTTTAAAGAATGAGGCGTCAATTGCAAATTGCTTTTTTTACAACAGGCTGCAATAATAAGTATTTTTTTTAGTGGATGAGAATAATACAGCATATAATGAAATGACAACTTATATTAAATACGAAAAAATATCAAAGCCAGTTCTTCATTACCACCTGATGAGAGCGCTTGCCCAGGTAAAACCGCTGCCAAAAGCTGCCAGGCAAACCAGGTCGCCCTCTTTGATCTTACCATCCTGCCAGGCTTCACACAATGCTATGGGTACCGAAGCTGCTGTGGTATTGCCGTATTTCTGAATGTTGTTGTACACCTGCTCATTACCCAGTTGCAGTTTTTGCTGCACAAACTGTGCGATCCTTAAATTGGCCTGGTGTGGTATCAGCATATTGATATCGGTGGCGTGTAGCCCATTTGCCGCCAGCGCTTCCATGATCACTTCAGGAAATTTTACCACTGCTTTTTTAAACACGGCAGGTCCGTCCATGTAAGGAAAATTCTGGGCATGATCGATCATTTCATGACTCATGAACATCTCACCAATTTCAGCCTCTGTAAAATCAGCCAACTTATTATCTGTCCAGTAATTGGCATGTGTGCCCGGATTATACATGGCCAGTATCTCAGCACTTTCCCCATCACTGTGCAGGTGGGTACTCAGGATACCCTGTCCTTCTTTTTGAGTGGGTTGCAGTACTACGGCACCAGCACCATCACCAAATATCACCGATACATTCCGGCCCCGGGTACTAAAGTCAAGCCCGAAAGAATGTTTTTCACTACCGATCACCAGTATGTTTTTATACATGCCGGTTTTGATGAACTGGTCGGCCACGCTCAGTGCGTATACAAAGCCGCTGCACTGGTTGCGGATATCCAGCGCACCAATCTCCTTCATCTTCATGGCCCGTTGCACCAGTACACCACAACCCGGGAAATAGTAATCCGGGCTCAGGGTTGCAAAAACAATAAAGTCGATATCCTGTGGGGTGATGCCTGCTCTTTCAATGGCAAACTTCGCAGCTTCTACACCCATAGTGGTGGTTGTTTCGTTGGTCCGGTGTGCATAGCGCCGTTCTTTGATACCGGTTCTTTCCTGTATCCATTCGTCGGAAGTATCCATGTATTTCGTAATGTCCTGGTTGGTCACCACCTTATCCGGCACATACATTCCTATTCCTGCAATTTTACTCTTGAGCATAGCGATCGTTTTAGTCGAAATAGCAATTTACGATAAAAAGAGCCCCGGCAAAGCCAAATATTCAATATGCAATGATCCCCGTTCAATTGAATGGTAATAACTTCCCCTTTATTCATCCAACATTGTGTTTGTATAAAGCAACTGAGCACTGAGTATTGAAAATTGAACATTGAGTTTTCAATTCCAAAATCTGCATGCCCCTGTAAGTACCATCATCCGGCGGTATTTCCTTATTTTTGCGCCATGGAAAGTTTGGTACAAAAGATAGAAGAATACAAAAAAGAGATCAAAGACTTCATTGCACAAAAAAGTGAGGAAGCGGAAAATTTCAGGATCAAATATCTTGGCAGCAAAGGGTTGGTAAAAGAAGTGATGGGTGAAATGAAAAATGTTGCTGCCGACAAGAAAAAAGAATTTGGCCAATTGTTGAACGAATTCAAAATTTATACAGAATCAAAGTACGAAGAATTAAAGGCCGCTACAGCCAACGGCCAGGAAAAAACTGCGGCGGACATTGATCTTTCACTGCCCGGCGATCCACTGCCACTGGGCTCAAGGCACCCCATAAGCCTGGTACGCAACCAGATCGTTTCCATCTTTCAGCGCCTCGGTTTTGCCGTAGCAGAAGGACCGGAAATTGAAGATGACT
>DDEU01000076.1 GCA_002336815.1 Chitinophagaceae bacterium UBA1946
GGCAGTTCATCTTCCGGCTGGTTGAGGGTGCTTTTAAACTCAGCATCTTCTACCATTTGCAGGGCTTTGGTATAAGCTTCTTTTGTTTCCTCTTCGGTAGCATCCCCTCCCTTCCAGAACTCAAACAATACGGCATAGTCCTCCACAGCCGTTTCGGTACTGTCGAAAAGGTTCACCCAATATTCGTTGTTCTTGATCTCTTTTAAAATGGAAGTGGCACGGGAGTTATCGTCCCAAAAGCCGGGGCTCAGAGAAAGTTGCTTGGATTCTGCGATTTTATTTTGTCTGTTAGCGACGTCAAAGAAACCTCCTCAAGACGAGTACACGGTCTCTTATAGATTTTAAATTTTCGATTGTCATAGCTGCAAAAATAAGGGAATTGAATCATTTGAGCAGTGCGTATCAGGGAGATTTGAAATATGGGCTGTGAGCAGCCACAGCATTGTTCAACTGCGAACCGGCTGTCCATTGCAAATCCGGCACAGGGCAAGGCCGCAACGCTTCACCGGGTTTTCCATTCCCATCCGGCAGCATTTGTACAATATTTCTTTACGCAGCAGGCAGCAATTCCGCCGTAACAATGGTCTTTTGGGTACAACGGATCAATGCCCTGTACCATTTCTTAAACCACTTAATATTGCTGTATGAATCCCTTCAAAAGCTTACTGCCTGCAGTGCTGCTATTCTTAAACACCACTGCGTCCTTTGCTCAAAAACAAAAAAGCCTTACCATTTCAGTTGGCACATCGCTCCCATTGGGCTCCTTTGCCAGTACCGCCAGCACAGCACCGGGTCAGGCGACAGGTTTTGCAGCCCCGGGAATCTTTGTTGATGCCCTTTTTCAAAAGAACATCAGCCAGTCAAAATTTTCACTGGGAGCTTTATTGGCCATGAACATGAATTTTTTCAGGATCAATACAGTGATAAGCAGTTATCAAAAAAACAGCCCTATGTTTACGTGGACGGGTAAGCACTCCAACTGGCTGTCGATTGCCGCAATGCCGGGGATTTGCTACAATACACCACTATCAGGCAAAGCCAGCTTCACCGCAGGTTTATTTACCGGACCGGTAGCGGTGTATTCGCCATCCTTTACAATAAACGGCACTATACCAGCTACGGTTACCGCCTATCAAGGACAGGCTGAATCCATCCGGAAAAGTGCCTGGGGAATCAGTATTGCCAGCCGATTATCAGCTGGACTCCAATTCCAGGCTGGTAAAAAAACAACACTGGTAGCACAGGCAGGCTACACTTATCTAAAGCCTACTTTTGGCAAAATCGTTCAAAGCTTTACACAGGTTACTCAAAACGCCGGGAGTAATTTGCAGCAATACGCTTCAAGCCATAGCGAATTCGCTGTTACCCAAAGCATCAGCACGGTGAATGCAGGCATCGGTATATTGCTGAGTTTGAAGTAGCAGTCAGCAATATCCCTGTAGTCCGGAAATACTACTTTAATATTTTCCTGCCGACATGGGGAATATATTCAACAAAATTTTATTATTCTCTTCCAGGAACCGCCATCCTTCCTCCTGTTATTCAGCAATGGCCGACATACTGCATTTGGTATGATTCATGATTTTATGAAGTTGTTCTTTCATCGTTCAACTTTTTAAAACCATCTATTATGCCCATCTTAACCATCGTTCTTGTCCTCATCGCTGTTGGTGTTGTTCTATGGCTTATCAACAAGTATATACCCATGCAGGGCACCATCAAAAATTTGTTGAATGCTGTAGTGGTGATCGTTGTGGTCATCTGGTTGCTGAAGGTATTTGGTGTATGGGGCAGTCTGCAAAACCTGCATACCTGATCTGATTCAAACCGGATCTACCGCAAAATTGTTGGAGTAGAATTGCAGAACTGCATTTCATTCCCTTCGTATCTTTAAGCACCAAAGAAAATCCCGGCGAAGGAATGAAAAAATACATAGTCGT
Organism: Chitinophagaceae bacterium UBA1946; assembly: GCA_002336815.1. Lineage (GTDB taxonomy): Bacteria > Bacteroidota > Bacteroidia > Chitinophagales > Chitinophagaceae > Ferruginibacter. Next base: position 1,941 of record DDEU01000076.1, read on the forward strand.
GTTGCTGTTCTGTGCAGGCTTTCTGCTTGCGGTGACTTTATCATCTTACCGCAGCGGCGGACAACACTATGCTTTCCTGTACCAGCAGTCATCCGGTTCACTCAACAATGGCTTGAATGAATTGTACCAGTTTGCCGCCAGCGCTGATCTTTCCAACAAAACAATACTGATCGCTGCAGTCAATAAATGCCGCAGGCAATTAAAAGCCTGCGATTTCTGGTTCCGTTACCAGGATGCCACTGCATATAAAAAATTAAATGGGCCCTTGCCGGTAGAATGGGAAACAGAAGTATTTGAAAAATACGAACCGCCTTATAAACGGGAAGGTGCCGGGTTAAGCCTGGCTTTTTTGTACATTCAAAACAAAGCCGTAAACAGGGATTCGCTGCTGAAACTAATTGATGCATCCCGGAAAGCGATGCCGCTATTTTCCACTGATTCCATGCTAACAACACTGGAAGATCACAGTCAATTTTTTCTGTGCAACCGGCTTTTCCTGTTAAATCTTGCTACCATTTACACAACGGGATTTGAATGTCCTGATAAAAGCGGGATCATACCGGAACTGGCTGAAATGATGCAGGACGTCAACAATATTTACAACAATTACAATATTGATTTTAGTCATTCTCCCCTCACAAATAAATACCTGGCTTTATACAACAATGCCTTACAATTTGTACAAAAACAACCGGTCAACTTTGAGGAGTTTGATCACTATACTTTTATTCGTGATTTTGTAAATCCTCTGTACCGCATCAACCAGCAGCTGATGCAGCAATACAATGTTCATTCAAAAAGCCCCCTGGATTATTCACTGAACGACAAAGTAAATTCTATTTTTGACAAGCGTTTATTTGAAGCACAAAACAGTAAGGGCGTTTTCCGCAAGATCACAGATGCCAGCTTGCTGGCAGAAATAGACAGCATTGGCAAATTGCTTTTTTACGATCCTGTTCTATCCGGTAATACACAACGCAGTTGTGCTTCCTGCCACAAGCCGGACCAACACTTCACCGACACAACAGTTGCTACAGCATCGCAATTCAACCACAACGGAAATCTTACCCGCAATACCCCATCGCTCATCAATGCCGTATACAATCACCTGCTTCACCAGGATGGAAAATTTTTAACCCTGCAGGACCAGGCGAAAGGAGTAATGACCAACGAGCTGGAAATGGGTAGCCCGGAAGCAGCCATTTTAAAAAATGTTCTGTCAGTACCGGCTTACAAAAAAGCGTTGGTTAAACTGGCGGCCTTTAGCAGTGAAAAAGAATTATCGCTGCAACATGTCATCAGTGCCGTTACTTATTACTACGGCAAGTTCAGTGACTATAATGCCCCATTTGATGATGCAATGAATGGAAAAATAACTTTGCAATTCGATCAAACAAAAGGGTTTAATATCTTTATGAGCAAGGCCCAGTGCGGAACCTGTCATTTTGCGCCCCTCTTCAGCGGCATTAAGCCGCCCTATACCAACAACGAGTTTGAAGTGATCGGCGTTCCTGCCGATACCCAGTTCAAAAAACTGAGCGCTGACAATGGCCGCTATGAAATTCATCCATCATCTGAAACCAACAATGCTTTTAGAACGCCCACGTTAAGAAATATTGTCTTTACAAAACCCTATATGCACAATGGTATTTTTAATTCACTGGAGGCCGTGATCGATTTTTACGATGCTGGTGGTGGCAGGGGAAAGGGCCTTACAGTAAGCAACCAAACATTAGCCGGAGACTCTCTTCATCTTACATCCCTTGAAAAAAAACAACTGCTGGCCTTTATCAATTCACTAACTGAAAAAACAACACCGGAATCGATACCGCAACAATTACCTCCTTCTAATAACGAAGCGCTGAACAGGCGAAAACCCGGTGGCGAATATTGATATAAATTTACTGCATGAAAATACTCATCGCTTTTGTTACCATAACCAGCGTCTTGCTGGCAGGAGCATGTTCCTATCAAAAAAAACTGGGCATTGATATGCCGGAGGGTTTAAGCGAAGCAAGAAAAAAACAGGTATTGCAGCAATTTGCAGATGGCAAAAAAGCCTACCTCTCCCACTGTGCAGCCTGCCACAACAAAACCGTGAATGGAAAAGTGGTGATTCCTGATATCAGTTTTGAACAGGCTGATACCTACAGGGTGAGATTTACAAACGACAAACACAAGGATGAGCTGAAGACAGAAACTGTTACGGAAAAGGAACTGGATAATATTGTGATCTTCTTTAAGTATAAAAAAGAAAGTGGCGTAGCGCCTTTTTAATACCAATAAAAAAACCGCCCGGGTTCTCACTCAGGCAGTTTCATTTTTACACATGCTCTAATTAAAAAACAGCGTTTGTAGCTGCAGCTATTCGTGCAGCATTTTATTAGCTTTATCGATGTAGAATGATTTGTCTCCTTTCATTACCTTGGCTTCGCCAGCCGCAAAATTATCTGCAAAATCGTACTGAGGTTTAATTACCCAACTGCCCTTTTTATCTATAAATCCCCAAAAGCCTTTTGCATTGGTGGCAGGAGCAAGATCTTCAGAAAAATTCCTGGCATTGCGGAACAGGAAGTTAATGGCTGTTTCACCTTTTGTATTGATGTAGCCGTACATGCCGTCTTTTGATACCACAGCAAGCCCACCTTCAAAACTCATTGCATCTTCAAAAATTGCTTCCGTGATCGCTTTCCCGGTGCTGTCAAGGTACAGCCATTTGGCATCTTTTCTCACTGCTACATAGCCTTCATTAAAAGACAATCCTTCTGCATATTCAAGTGGAATCACCACTTTACCTTCTTTGTCAACATAACCGATCTTATTGTCTTTTTTCACTTTTGCCAGGCCACAGGTACACTGGTCAACAAAATCAAAATTCTTTTCCCATTTTTGAGCGAGCAGGCCAAGGGATGGCAACAGGAAAATGAGGAGGAGTAAGTTTTTCATAACCGTATAATTTAAGTTGATAAAAAATCTTTCACCTGTAAAACTACTGCTGCTACCGGCCGAAAACCATGAGTATGATTGGCTGGATGACTGATTTTAAACAGTCTTTAAAGACGTGGTAAGATTAATCTGCAGTGAAGGCATTTGCTGTAGGGTGATGGTCCGGAATAGCCAAATAAAAATCAGCTGATCAATACAGTACGAGTTTTTGATAGAGCGCTTCCATGGTTTCAGTTTCGTTGATACAAAGACCGGGATGCACTTTGGATGTTTGTAAGATGGTACTACGGGTGGCAGTGAGCCAGCGGAATCTTGAGGGGGTGTCCAGTTGGGCAATGGGTCCTGCAGTTTGTAACCCTTCTGCAATGCTGCAAAATGATTCCAGGTTGCGGTGCAGCGATGTGATGTCCACTTCCCTGCAAAACGCTTCAATACGGGCTTCATTAACGGTGTACAGGCATTTGAGAAACCCTGTTTGTTTACAAAAGAAAATAATGCCCAGGTTAAGAAATTCTTCTCTTTCTACCCGTGGCACTAACCTAATAACGGCGTATTCGTATAGCAGTTTACCTTGCATCAGTAGCTTCTTTTACAAACCGGTCAGCGTTCTTAACCCTTGTATTGATAAAATCTTTGTAACCCTGCCGGAGCTCATCCGCAGTGAGACCATCCCCCCAGCTTAAAAAGTCATCGGGTACAGCATCTACAACAGCACTCACGGCCTCTTCCGTTAGCAGCATTTTAAGCCGGGTACTCACCTCCACTAACTGTTCCGCATAAGGTAGCAGCACATGCTGGCTGATCTGCGGAAAAGGCTTTTGCGCCTGCAGCACCGGATCGGTCCAGGCATGATGAAAATACAATGCTGCTCCGTGATCTATCAGCCACAGTTCTTTTTTCCACATCAACATATTGGTATTACGGGCCGTGCGGTCTACATTCATGATCAATGCGTCCAGCCATACAATGGCAGAGGCAAGCAGGGGGTCTGTTTTAGTAACCACCGGGTCAAAGCTGATAGTACCAGTAAGGTAATGCAAGGCAAGATTGGTGCCTGCACTGGCCTTCAGGAGGTCCTGTATCTCTTCATCCGGTTCAGTTCGGCCAAAGGCAGCATCAAGATTGGCAAAAACAAGTTCAGGCACTTTAAGGCCCAGCCTGCGTGCCAGTTCTGCCCCAATGATCTCCGCTACCAACGCCTTTACGCCCTGGCCTGCCCCCCTGAATTTGAGCACATACAAAAAACCATCGTCTGCCTCTGCAATGGCGGGCAGGGAACCTCCCTCCCGAAGCGGTGTTACATAGCGTGTAACGGTAACAGTTCTTATTTCTGGTGCAGCCATAATGAGTGGCGTAAAAATAGTTGAAAAAATTGAGTGGTCTTTAGAAATCGCCGGCGATCAAAACATTCCTGCAAACAGGGCTGCCAATCCTTAAGGTGGTAGAAGGAAATTACACTTTCGGGGTATTGCAAATAGCATATCCAACACGTAATTTACACTTGTTTAGTGAGCCCTTTCTTTCTGCTCAATAGTACTTGGTTTACTAAACATGAAGGTGTTATGCAGTCATTAAAACCCGGTATCCGGAAATAAAGGATTTAAGACGGGCGGCGCTTTGATACAGATAAATACCTGTTGCTATCACTGCCATACAACTTCATGCAACTGCCCTGCTTCATTTGCATTGTACCGGGTTCCCAAATTGACCATTAGACTACGATTTTCAACAACAGCAGCGTGCAGCATTTTAATCTTGCTATCCTGGTAAACCTGCCATAGATACAATTTCTGCAATCGCTGTATTTATGACGTGCAATCAATAAAATTTATCAACCAAAATCTAGCATCATGAAAAAAAATTTTAGCAGGCTGATGGCCACCGGTTTAATGATCTTCACATTCCTTGTGTTTTATAGTTTCCGGGAAAAAGAGCATGAGGGAAAATTCTACTATGGATTTTCAACAAAAATATTTATGCATGAAATTCCGGGAGCGTACGCTGTTACATTCAAAGATGCTGCCGAAGGGAAGACAATATTGGCAGCTTTATCGCAACAGAAAAAATTGGGCAACCTGCGGTGGGAACATCCAGGTGTGGCATTGCTTTCAGCGCCTGCAGCAGAGATGGATGTATTGATGAAACGCAGCGATGTACTGGTTAAAAAAGGTTACAGTGTACAGGAACAGCAAATATATTATTCCGATGAAATTATCATTGAGCCATTGAAACAGCAGCCTATTGAAAAGATATTGGCTGAACAGGGCTTAAGCAGTAAATCGATCGTGAAGTTTACCGGGTTTTATTACGTGGTAAAGATCCCGTTTAGCAGGGACGCCTGTGATGTAGCCAACAGCATACAGGAAGGTGGAAAAGTACTGTATGCCCATCCAAATTTCATGGCTCCGCAAGTGGCGGATCAATACATTCCCAACGATCCATTTTTTAACAACCAGTATTACCTGCGCAATACAGGCCAGGTATTTAACCCCATTGAAAACCACTCCGGCACTGCCGGTGCAGACATCAAAGCTTCTTATGCCTGGGACATTACCAAAGGCAGCAGTTCCATTATTGTAGCCGTACTGGATGATGGTGTAAGCGCCAATCATCCCGATTTGCCGGCTTCACGCCAGGTAAGACTGAACGGCTCCAACTTTATGACCAGTGCAGGAGAAAGCCCTAATGATCCCAGTCCCAATGTATCCATTGGCGATAAACATGGTAATTCCTGCGCTGGCATTATCGCAGCCACCCAGGATAATGGGGAAGGCATCAGTGGTATTGCTCCCAACGTGAAGATCATGCCCATCAGGGTAATGAGTACACTTGGTGGAGCAGGTTTTGATGGCAACGCCAGCGCCATTGATTTTGCATGGCAACATGGTGCACATGTACTCTCATGCAGTTTTTCATTTGATACAGACAATCCCAACTTTGCACCAGTAATTGTACAGGCGCTGCAAAGAGCCACCACACAGGGGCGTGGCGGCCTGGGCTGCGTGGTAGCATTTTCCGCCAGCAACAATGCAAGGCATACAGCAGGCTACAATGGCATCGTACATTTTCCTGCCAATGCACAGGTGAACGGGGTACTTACCGTTGGCGCAAGCGACCGGTATAATGCACAGGCAGACTATAGTCCTACCAGCAATGCAGCAAGCCCCAATAACCAGGTCATCGATATCGTTGCCCCCTCACACAGGGCATTTCCGCCAGCCTACTATCAATGCGGTTTTCCACCCCTTACCGGCGGTATTACAAATGAGCATGGTGAAGTATGGACGATCGACAACGAGAGCAGTACCGGGTACAATCCATGGCAAAGCAGTTGCTTTGGAACAATTGGAGAAACAGTTCCTTCCTCCGGCACCAATTACCTTTCATACACAATGAGATTTGGCGGTACCTCGGCCGCCTGCCCGCAGGTAGCAGCAGTGGCAGCGCTGGTATTGTCAGTTAACAACAGCCTGACGCAACAACAGGTATTTGATATCCTTACTACTTCCGCCGACAAGGTGGGTGGCTATACTTATACAAATTGCTGGAGCCCGGAACTTGGCAATGGTAAGATAAATGCTTTTGCTGCACTGGCACAGGTTACTTCCACGAATATCATTTATGGACCTGCACTCGTATGCACATCAGGTATTTTTTCAATTCCTGCTGCCCCGGTAGGTGCTTCCATTACCTGGGTAAGTTCAAATACAGCAGTCGCAACCGTTAGTGGCAGCGGAGCAAGCTGTACTGTTACTAAAACAGGGATCGGGGTATTTAACCTAACCGCTACCGTTACTGCCTGCGGTGTAACAAAAACCTACACAAAATCAGGCATTCGTGCAGGTGGATATAATAATTATGAAGTGCAGTTATCCGGCTATGTGATGGTGCCACTGAACTATCCCGCCACTTATTCTGTGAACCTTGCGAATTACCCGGGTATCAGTAACCTGAGCTGGGCCTGGCCAAGCACTCCGCCAGCTAACTGGACTTATTTATATGGCGGATCCGGCGGCAGTTATGTAGTATTGCGGTCACCGTCTTCCTATCCTTCTACGGGTGATATCCGTCTTTATTTTTCAGCCTGCGGCATCAACAATATTGTTGCTTCGAGGTGGGTTGCATGGGGCTATGGCGGACCAATGTACCGGGTTGCTCCCAATCCTGCCAATACCTTCATAAAACTTGAACAGTATGAAGAAATTTCCGGCAAAGCAACAGATCAAACCAATGTCCAGTTGGTAGAAGTAACGGATAAAATGGGCGCCAAAGTATTCAGTAAAACCTTTAAAAAAGGCACGCCCAACGGCATAAACATACCGGTAAACCAGTTAAAGAACGATGTATATACGCTGAGCGTATTTGATGGTAAAGAATGGAAGAGCTATCAATTTATCGTACAGCATTGATAACATAGCATTATTGTAATTCAAAATCCCGGCCCTACCAGCCGGGATTTTTATTGTTGGTACCAGGTTAAAAAAAATTAAATTGCTGCTTCATCTTAAATTACAGTTCATGAAAAACATACACAGGTTTGTTTATATCACCAGTATCCTGCTGTTAACCGGCAATGCTGCACCAGCACAAAATATTCATCCAACACTCAACCATATAGCGGTGTATGTACACAACCTGGCAACCTGCACTGCATTTTACCGGGACATACTTCATCTCGACAGCATTCCGGAACCTTTTCATGATGGTAAGCATAGTTGGTTTAGTATCGGCCCTAAAAGCCATCTCCACCTTATACAGGGCGCTGCGGCTGTTAGCAGCCACGACAAGAATGGTCATCTCTGTTTTTCTGTTGAAAAGTTGAAAGATTTCATTTCAGTGTTAAAGCAACACAACATTGAATATGAAAACTGGGCTGGTGAAAAATACGCTGTAACCCACCGGGCAGATGGTGTGCAGCAGATCTATTTTAAAGACCCGGAAGGTTACTGGCTGGAAGTAAATGATGCGAAGGAATGAAATAAGAAGGTTTAAGGTTGAAGGAAGAAAGTTTAAAGTTTAAGGTTGAAAGTTTAAAGTTGAGGGCAATCGCACCAATTCACTATTCACGATTCACGATTCACGATTGACGATTGACGATTCACCATCACATATGGAATTTAACTAAGTTTACATCTTAGCTGCATCGCTTTACAATGCTGAACCCGGATAAGTACAAACATATAGACGACAACCAACTGCTGCAGCAATTTTACGCAGACAAAGACAACCAGTGGTTGGGCATACTGCTGCAACGCTATACCCTGTTGCTGCTCGGTGTATGCATGAAATACCTGAAAAATGAAGAAGAAGCGAAAGACNNGCTATACCATGCTGCTTTTTGGTGTTTGTATGAAGTATTTAAAGAACGAAGAAGAAGCCAAAGATGCCGTGCAGCAGGTGTTTGAAAAAAGTATTAAGGAACTGGGCAAGTACAAAGTGGATTATTTTAAAAGCTGGATCTACATGGTGGCTAAAAACCACTGCCTGATGAAGCTCCGGCACAAAGGCAGGTATTCGGTAGAGATCAATGACCAACTGCTGGCCGCCCCGGATGAACCCGGGAACAAAGCGGACCATTTAAAAAAAGAGCAGGCCCTCACGGATATGGAATGGGCGCTGCAGCAACTGAACAGGGAACAGCAGCTTTGCTTAACTTTGTTTTACCTGCAAAAGAAAAGTTACCAGGACATCACTACAGAAACAGGCTTTTCATTACTGCAGGTAAAGAGTTTTATACAGAACGGAAAACGCAATTTAAAAATAATGCTGGAACGCCGGCAGCAACATGAGCAGTGATCTGAAAGACATATTAGGTAACAGCAACAAGGACATCGATAACCAGCAACTGATGGATTATCTGAGCAACCAGTTGAACAAAGCCAGCGGGCATGAAGTAGAAGCCGCCATGGCAGCGGATGAGTTTATGAATGATGCGGTAGAAGGGTTGCAGCAAATTTCAGATAAAAATAACGTGCAGGCCTACGTGGAGCAATTGAACGATGGATTGCAAAAGCAAATTGCCAAAAACAAAAAACGCAAAGAAAAACGCAGGCTCAAAGATTCACCTTATACCTACTGGGCCACTATCATACTTCTGGTACTAATAGTCATCTGTTTTATTGCAGTAAAAAAATACCTGGATGCAAAACAGGCGAAGAGCAAGGTTGCTAAAACCGCATTATACCTATTCAAATCGCCCGAAGCCGGCAAGAATACCGCCCGCCTTTAAACTGTCTTTCTTTGTTTCATCACTTCATACAGGATGATGCCGTTGGCAACAGAAACATTCAGTGATTCAAAATCGCCGGTCATTGGTATCTGGAATTGTTCATCACATATCTTCATCAGCGCCGGGTACACGCCATGCTCCTCTCCTCCCAGCACAATGGCACAGGGTTCAGTCATTTCAATATCATACAACTTTTTTTCAGCAGTCATTTCACTGGCAAATACTTTGATGCCATTCAGGTGGAGTTCATCCACCGCCTTCATAAGGCTGCCGACCCTGCAGACAGGCAGTTTTTCGAGTGCTCCTGCGGAAGTGAGTATCGCATCTTCATTCAATGCACCTACCCCTTTATCCGGGATGATGATGGCATGCACACCAAAGCAATAGGCGCTTCTTGCGATCGCCCCGATATTTCTAATGTCTGTAATGCCGTCAAGCATGATGAACAAGGGTGTTTCTCCATTCTCCACAACAAAGGAGATCACATCCTGCAGGTTTTGGTATTGTATCTTGCTGATCACCGCGATGCAGCCCTCGTGGTTGCTTACATTGAGACTGTTAAGCTTTTCTACCGGCACTTTATTAATTGGCACCAGGTGCTTTTCGGCCAGCGTCCTGATCGTATCGATCACTTCCCCATGCACGGTGGCCTGCAGGTAGATCCTCTCGAGTTGCTTACCCGATTCCAGTGCAGCGATCACCGCCTGCCTGCCAATGACAAGGGTATTCTTTTTGGGTCGCTGTTGCTGTTGCCTGAAGTTTTTCATGCCCTGTTCCCTGAACGGGAATGTTTTTTGATTGATGGTGCAAAATAAAAAAACCATCCCAATATATAGGGATGGTTTTCCCAAGTCCCCTTGCAGGGGACGGGTGTTTATTTTAAGCCGAAGGCTTTTTTTACTTTCGCTACGTAATCCAGTTTTTCCCAGGTAAACAATTCAACGGTAACCGTTTTTTCTTCACCTCCTGGGCTTTTGAAGGTTTTGGTAACGGTTTCAGGCTTGCGGCCCATATGGCCATAAGCTGCGGTTTCGCTATAGATCGGGTTTCTTAATTTCAGACGCTGTTCAATAAAATAAGGGCGCATGTCGAATATTTNNACTTCATTCTTGCGGCCCATGTGTCCGTAAGCAGCGGTTTCGCTGTAGATCGGTGTACGCAATTTCAGCCTTTGTTCAATGAAGTATGGACGCAGGTCGAAGATACTTTCTACGAGTTTGCCGATCTGTCCGTCAGTCAATTCTACTTTTGCAGTACCGTAAGTATTTACATTAATAGAAGTTGGCTGTGCTACACCAATAGCGTAAGAAACCTGCACCAGCACTTCACTTGCAACGCCTGCAGCTACCAGGTTTTTTGCAATGTGACGGGTAGCGTAAGCAGCACTGCGGTCAACCTTGCTTGGATCTTTACCACTGAAAGCACCACCACCGTGAGCGCCTTTACCACCATAGGTATCTACAATGATCTTACGGCCGGTTAAGCCGGTATCGCCATGCGGACCACCGATCACAAACTTACCGGTTGGGTTAATATGGTATTTGATATCGTTGTTGAAAAGCTTTGCATATTTTTTATACTTGGCCTTTACCCTTGGTATCAAAATCTCAACAATGTCTTTTTTGATCTGCGCAAGCATTTTCGCTTCCGTATCAAAATCATCATGCTGTGTTGATACTACGATGGCATCGATCCTTACCGGTACATTATTGTCATCGTATTCCAGCGTTACCTGGCTTTTAGCATCAGGACGCAGGTATTTGATCTGCTTGTTCTCTCTTCTCAATGCAGCCAGTTCGATCAAAATTTTATGGGCCAGGTCGAGTGCCAGCGGCATGTAATCATCTGTTTCGTTAGAAGCATATCCAAACATCATTCCCTGGTCGCCTGCACCCTGCTCTTCTTTCTTCTTCCTGTCAACACCCTGGTTGATATCAGATGACTGCTCGTGAATGGCAGAAAGGATACCGCAAGAATTGGCTTCAAACATGTATTCACTCTTGGTGTAGCCGATCTTACGAATTACACCACGTGCAATTTCCTGTACATCCAGGTATGCTTTACTTTTTACTTCACCGGCCAGTACAACCTGTCCTGTGGTTACCAGCGTTTCGCAGGCAACTTTACTGTTTTTGTCAAACGCTAAAAAGTTATCGATCAAAGCATCGCTGATCTGGTCAGCTACTTTATCCGGGTGTCCTTCACTTACGGACTCTGATGTAAATAAATAAGGCATGTAATATTTTTTTTGAGGTGCAAAGATATGTGTGTCATATCAAAAAAAAAAGCCTCCGGTTGATTCTGAAGGCTTTTTATAAACATTGTTGAAAATTAAATTTTTGAGTACACGATCCGCATGTACATTTTATAGCCGGCGGTATTGTTACCGTTACCAATTTTTATGCGCCCATCAGCAACAAGATTTTTGAAAGGGAACAGGTAACCGTAATAATTAATGGTGAAAGGCGCATACAGCCTGAATTTATAATTGGTCATTCCATTGGTAACAATATGCTGCACATGCCTTGAAACATTAAAAGTATAGTAGTAATGCTGGTTGGCGGTGCCGGCATTTTTAAGCCGCAGAAATCCGCCAAAACTGGCGTAGTCTACACCGGTACTCATGAACAAAGAGTAAACACTGGCATAGTTGTCCGGGCTGTAACCGGCTCCCGGGTTAAGATCGTAATAAACAGGTTTGAAATCGCTTCCCGGGATAGTGCCTGTATCATTTTTGACATCGAGGTACAGGTAAGCCGGTGGCAGCATAAATGGCTCCACCGTTGGATTGATGGTTGGTACCTGTTCTACCACGATCTCGGCCCTGTGGATGATGCTGTTTTGTAAGGTTGCCAATTGAGGCACGGTAAGGATCGCATAAGAACCCGGTGTGCTTTGAATATACAATACACCTGTGGTGTCTGAACTCATTGCTGCACTGCTCCTGTCTCTTTCAAGATGCGTAGCCTGTGCAGATACAAGGGATGTAATGCCTGTGGAAAAGGACAAGGAAGAATAAGCCGTATCAATAACAGCATTCCTGGTGCGCTTGTAATGTACTTCCAGCCTGGTGGCTGCATCTGTTAATGAAACATAATACAAACCATTGCCACTGCCCTCTGCTTTTATGTGAAAACCTTTGATCCTCGCTTTGAAAAGCGAATCGGAACGGAACATGCCGTTTGCAGCGAGTGAAGTGTCCCGGTTTGCGCCAATGAGGGTTTGCAGAAAACTATTATCCAGCTTGATCCTCACCTGGTTGTTGACAGAATCCCTGCGACTTCCTTTGAAAACGGTGTAGTTTGCCAAAACACTTGGATGAGCATCCACGGTGGCGCTTCCAAGCAACGTTTCGCCCGCTGTTTGATTGGGACGGTAATCCAGGTGATAAGCTGAATCGCCCTTGAAATCACTTGTACTAACATTGTTATCCATCTGGTAAACACTCAGGCGCTGGGCCAGGTTGGTATCGCCAAAAAATGATTTTACACTCAGGCACAACACAACGGAATCAAAACCTGGCGCATTAACACCTGGGTTGATAACATCTGCGATGGTATCGCCTGCATTGCCAAAATAAAATGGATAAAAAGATGGTTTTAACTGTACGTACAGATCGGATGTTGTAGTGCCGAATTGAGGATCGTTCGTGATGCTTCCGAGGGGATGATAGTCAGAATAGATCATCCGGGTAGAATCAATAAATAACCCCTGCTTACCGCTGATGGCAAAAGTGTCTGCTTTTGTTCCCACACTATCCACCGGTGGTATCAATCCACTGCCAAGTGTGGTGGTGTCAATTTTGGTACAGCCCCAGGAAAACAACAGCATAAAAAAAGCAGCCAGTAAAGCCGATCCAGGAAAAAATCTTTGCACAAATATCTAATTAATGGATTGTAAAAATGAATGCCGGTAACTATTTGGCAAGGTCGGCATATAATTGTAAATAGTCTGTTAAATCACTTTCCGCATTAAACGGCAGCGTCTTTTTACCTTTCACTTTGCTGAATTCTTCTACCAGTTTTTTCTCGATCTTTTCTGCACCAAAAGTTACTGCATCTGCAAAAGCAGCACCGCCCCTGAACATGGCCGTATTGTTATTGTCTTTAAAGAATTCCAGTTCCTTTTTTGTAACGTTGTCATTAATGCTGATCAGTTTTGAAAAATCAGCGCCCAGTTTTTCTTTAAAAGTATTCTGGCCGATGGTGTACACCACTTTGCAATTGTTGAACACCGGCTCTTTTTTATAGGCTACTTTTATGAACATAGGGATCAGTCCTGTCATCCAGCCGCTGCAATGAATGATGTCGGGCGGCCAGCCAAATTTCTTAACCGTTTCCAATGCACCTTTACAGAACAAGGCTGTCCTTAAACCATTGTCATCATACCACTTATCCTGCTCATCATGAAAAACCGTTTTGCGTTTAAAGAAATCCTCGTTGTCAAGAAAATAAACCTGCAGCCTCGCATTTGGCAGTGAAGCTACTTTTATCATCAACGGGTAATCATCCCCATCAATCGATACATTGATACCCGACAAACGAACCACTTCATGCAACCTGTGCCTTCTTTCGTTGATGACGCCAAAACGGGGCATGATGCAACGCACTTCCATGCCGGTATCGTTTGATTTCACCGCCAGTTTGTTGATTGTGTCCGCAAATTCAGTAAGCTCAACGTAAGGTGACATCTCGTTGGCAATGAATAGTATTCTCTTTTTTGTTGACATTTGTTTTTGGTTATATGGTCAGTCAGGATTTTCTTTGGGTGTGCAAAAGTACGGTAATTTTCCGCAAAAATTAGTATTCATCTGTATTTCAGCAAACCCGGCAGCATAAATGATCATATTTAAACATATCAGCGACATTAAAAAACACCTGGTCGCTTTGGAGCGCAGGGGTAAAACGGTAGGTTTTGCTCCCACCATGGGGGCACTGCACCAGGGGCATATCTCCCTTATTGGCAAGGCAGCTGAAACCTGTGAGGTGGTGGTGAGCAGCATTTTTGTAAACCCCACCCAGTTCAACGATCCGGCCGATTTCAACAAATATCCCATTACTATTGAACAGGACATCAATATGCTGGAGAGAGGCGGTTGCGATTTGTTGCTGCTGCCTTCGGTGAGTGAAATGTACCCCAATGGTTTACAGCAAACAATGCAATATGATCTTGGTTACCTGGAAACCATACTCGACGGTGCCTACCGGCCGGGCCATTTCCAGGGCGTTTGTATGGTGGTGGAAAAACTGCTGACCATCGTGGAGCCCGACAAACTGTTCCTTGGACAAAAAGATTACCAGCAGTGCATGGTGATCAAAAAACTGTTGGAGCTGATGCATTCAAATACAGGCATCGTGATCTGCCCAACGCAACGGGAAACAGACGGACTGGCTATGAGCAGCAGGAATCTCCGGCTAACGCCGGCTGCGAGGCAAAGTGCCCCCCTCATTTTTCAAACACTGTCTTCGATATCATCCACTATTAAACCCGGCGACATTGGCCGGTTAAAAAAACAGGCCGAGGAAACGCTTACACTGGGAGGTTTTAAAGTGGACTATGTGGAGATTTGTGCAGCAGGCGATCTTACACTAATTCAGCAATGGGATGGCCGCACGCCGCTTGTTGCCCTTGCTGCTGCATTTATTGATGGTGTAAGGTTAATAGATAACCTGCTGTTGTAAGCACTTGCATTTATAACCTACCGGTAAACTTTTAAGTTCGTATTTTACAGGCCGAAATGAAAAAGAGATTAGTCACCGTATTTAAATACCTGCTGTTCCTTGGCCTGGGTATTTTTTTAGTTTGGTGGAGCATTCATAAAATGGACGATAAAAACTGGGCAGAATGCAAGGAAGCCCTTAAGTCGGCCCGTTATATTTTATTCATCCCTGTTTTTTTTATCATTTCTGCCAGTCACCTCAGCCGTGCAATGCGCTGGAAGATCTTAATGAAACCGATGGGTTATAATCCCCGCCTGCTCAATACATTTTTTGCAGTGATGATCGGTTATTTAGCCAACCTGGCTTTCCCCCGGCTGGGAGAAGTGCTGAAATGCACTATCCTTGCCCGTTATGAAAAAGTGCCGGCGGATAAACTGGTAGGTACTATTTTGGTAGAGCGGGTGGTAGATGTGGTTTGCCTGGGCATAGTATTCCTGGTTACCATCATTACACAATTCGATCTCATTGGCCAGTTTGCCAAGGAAACCATTTCCAAAAATTTTCTGAAGGGCGGGCCCGCCATGCTGGCAATGAAGGTCGCCGTACTGGTTGCTGTATTGATCGTACTGTATTATGTGCTCCGTTTTGTTTTTAAAAAATTCGGCGCCAACAGTTTTATCGGCAAGATAAAAGGCATGGTAAGCGGTATCAAAATGGGCCTAATGAGTGTGGGCCGTATGCAGAATAAATGGACCTTTATTTTTCACAGTGTTTTTATCTGGTGCTGCTACCTGGGCGGTACGTATCTAGGCTTTTATGCAACGGCTGGTACTGAGCAGATGCCGGCACTGTCTACATTCCCGGTATTGGCTTTTGCAAGCATCGGTATGATATTGACACCAGGCGGAATAGGCGCTTACGCATGGTTCATTAAAGAAGTGATGATCCGCTACAATATAGATGAGGGCATTGCCAATGCCAATGGCATCTTACAATGGATGGCACAAACCGTGATCATACTGATGGTAGGTTTTATCTGCTTAACCCTCCTGCCTTATTTTAATAAAAAGAAGCCAGCAGCCATCCCCTCTCAAACATTATGAGCTACAGCGTACTGGATGCCACTCATTTAGATGCCAGGAAGCATTTCGTGCACAATCGACCGCTTAAAAAATAACGCGAACCCGATACAGATCAAACCCTAGATTTGTGTTTGGAAAATGCTGCCATCAGCATTGCATCTAAAGCCATCGCCATGAAAAAAAAATTATTACTCCCTTGCCTGCTATTGCAGGCTGTAACTGCTGTGCAGCAGCTAAAGGCCCAGCAACTGGTTTACAAAGACCCCATTTTAAAAATTGATTTTGGCAGCCGTCTTGCTCCGGCTTATACAGATCCCGGCCGTTTGTCGCAATACCGTGAGCAGGGCGGAAGTTGCCCCGATGATGGTAACTATGTTTTTGCTTCCCGTACCAGTGGCTGTTTTAACGGCGACTGGATCACTATGACGGAAGATCATACACCCGGTGATGACAATGGGAATATGATGCTTGTAAATGCAGCCGTTGAGCCAGGCACTTTTTTTCAATACACGGTGAATGGCGTCAAACCAAACAGCATGTATGAAATATCTGTATGGCTGGTAAATGTCTGCAAAACCTCCAGCCCCTGCAACCCCACCCCGCCGAACATCAGTTTTACCATACTTACCCCGGACGGACGCCAGTTAAAAAAAATAAGAACGGGCATACTCTCGCCAACTGACAGACCAACCTGGCTGCGGTACTACAATGAATTCAATACACCGGCAGGTATCAGTAGCATCATTATTAGAATGGACGATGAAACAAATGGTGGTTGCGGCAATGATTTTGCAATGGATGATATTACCCTCCGGGAAGTGGAGATAGTACTACCACCTGCACCCAAGCCGGTAGCGGCGAAACCAGTTACGCCCAAACCTGTTGCGGTACCCGTTACCGTTACTCCCAAACCTGTGCCGGTAAAGAAAGAAACAGTTACGCCTGCTCCGCAATTAAAGAAAAGCACTGCCGCCGTTGCCATAGATAAGGTAAGCAGTAAGCCGGTAACGGCCACCCCGGTAATAAAACAACCGGTTAATAAGATACAGGTACCGGAGGTGCTTTTGTCAAGAAGCAACCCAGTGATTAAACAAATTGAAACCGATGCTGCAGAAATGCTGATCAGGCTGTATGACAATGGGGAGGTAGATGGTGATACCGTAACGGTGTACGACAATAATGTGCTGCTGGTATCGAATGCCGGGCTGAGTGAGAAACCGGTTACCATAAAAATAAAAGTTGACAAGGAACAACCTCACCATGAGTTGGTGATGGTAGCGGATAACCTTGGATCTATACCACCCAATACTTCATTAATGATTGTTACGGCGGGCGATAAACGCTACGAGATCTTCATTTCCTCCAGCAAGCAGAAAAATGCCAAGATCGTGATTGACCTGAAAGAATAATGCTCAAATAAATCCTTTACAGTTTTTTGCACCGCATTTGCAGGGCAAAGTTCCCTCGTGGTGGGTGAGACCGTAGTTGCAGGTGAGTTCTTCATTTTTTTCAATGTCCCTCAGTGCGTAAAATTCTACATGATTATTGAATACCCTCATGTAGGTGTTGGCACCACAACTGTGATTTACATACCTGAGCTCATTGCTGTTGATGGTGGCATCAAGCGCCTTGCCATTCCACAATTCAACAATGGCGATGCTTTCATTCAATTTGCTTCTTAGGTCTGCTTCTTTCCTTGAGATCACAACGCCGCCCAATGAACCAATCTTCTTTTTTGCCGGAATGGGGCCGGCAGCATAAGCACCCATGCCGTGAATGCGGCTTTTTTTGTTCTTTACGGGGAAGAATACTTTAAATGATGGCTTGTTCAATTACTGCTGTTTGCTGCAAAGTAAATTGAATTATATCAAATTTCACCTGCGCTTTTTTCGAGGGATGTCAATCTACAACAGGTACTTCAGTGCGTATAGTTTAATGATGCAGCTCGTTTTTTTAAAACAAATGAGAGCTTAATTGCTGATACCGTTAAGCTGTTACGATTGTCGTTACTTCATAAATTTTATTTTCTATATTAAACATTCGTGTTCAGTAATTATTTAATCTTGTTTACAATTTCAAGGTCTTCCTTTGATAATGATTCCCACCATTCATCGGTAACATCAGACAGCCTGTATTCCGTATCAATATCATAGTTTCCTTCTTTATCAATCTGGTAAAAACAATTATTGAGTGTGTCCAGTACACTGTTCACTGATTTTAGTTCTACAAACAATAACCTGCTTACAATCTTCTTGCTGGTCTTATGCTCCAGCAATGTTACTCTTTGCTGAAGGTCCATTATCTTATCATCCTTTTTGGCCAGTAAAAAACTGGCAATGAAAATGCCAAACAGAAAAACAATTATTAAAGGAACAACCATTTTATAGAGGCTTTTATTTTAAAACAATGTTCTTAAAATTACCTTTCTTTTTGCAGAAAGGAGCGGTTTATGCCCAGTTAATGCTGAACAAATCCAGCAGTCACCCAACTTCTTTTTTTTAAATAGAGACCCCCTGTAGAAACAGAGGGCCTTTACGATTGCTTGCCATATTAAAATAGATAATGATCAATTTAACTGCAACTCCATATTATGTTGCGGATGCGTGTGTGATGCCTGTACAGTTTTGGCGTACGGTACGATGTCGATCATCCAGAAATAAATTACACTCACGATCACAGACAGCAGCATACTGATCAGAATAGCTACTTTGGCAATATCCTGTGCAGATTCACTGCTAAAGGCCAGCATAGTTGTAAATATGGACATCGTAAAACCAATGCCCGCCAAAGCACCCATACCCAGTACCTGTTGCCATTTTACATTTGTTGGTAAACTTGCCAGGTTTAGCGACACCAGGATTTTGCTTACCAGGAAGATCCCTAATGGTTTACCAATCACCAGGCCAATGATAATGCCTGTTGCCAGTGTTGTACTGATAGCCTCAGTAAAATGCGCCGGTATGAACAGCGCTGTATTGGCCAGTGCAAACAATGGCAGTATTAAAAAATTCACAGGGTTATGTATCAGTTTTTCAACCGTTACCAGCTTATTTACCGGTAAAGTGAATGCGAAAATAACGCCGGCGATGCTTGCTTCTACACCTGATTGTAAAATGCTGTACCAAAGCATTACTGCAAGTAATACCTGCAACCAGCCAAATTTCACTTTGAAATAATTACAGGCTATGAGTGCTGCGACTATTAAGGCAGCGATTGCCAAAAACAGCCAGTAAATTTTTCCGCCGTAAAACAATGCGATCACTACAATGGCACCAAGATCGTCGATGATGGCAAGGGCCATTAAAAATATTTTCAGGTTCAAAGGAACCCGCTTACCAAGCAGGGATGCTACGCCCAGTGAAAAAGCGATATCCGTTGCCGTTGGTATACCCCATCCGTTGATAAAGCCATTGTCAATATTAAATGCTGTAAAAATCAAAGCTGGCACCAGCATGCCCCCCACTGCCGCTCCAAAAGGCAGCACTGCTTTTTTAAAAGATGACAATTCCCCTTCTGTTAATTCCCTTTTTATTTCTGTACCGGCCATTAAAAAGAAGATCCCCATCAGGAAATTATTGATCCATTCCAACCCGCTTGCCGGTAAATGCAGCACTGCCATAAAATGAGAATGCGTATTCCAGAGGCTGCGGTACTGCAGTCCCACAGAAGAATTGGCCAGCAGGATCGATAAAATGGTACATACCACCAGGATAATACCCACTGCCCTGCTGTCATTGATGAAGTAGCGCAAAGGAGATATCAGCCTGTTGATAAAATTCTTCATACCTGTTTGTACAATCCATTTTATAAATTAACCAGGAAGGCTTAAGCAATGATGAAACGAAACTTCACCAAATACTAAGCCTTCCCGGTAAAAACATATTAATCTACATAACCGACAACACCCATTTCCGGCATATCCAGCCCGGCTACTTCATCTTCAGGTTTAACCCTTATCGGCGTGATCTTATTCGATAATTTAAAGAAGAAATACATCACGGGGAAAACGAAAAGGAAACAGGTACCCACACCTATCAATTCGGCCACCAGTTGCTTCCCGTCTCCATAAAACAAACCTTTTACCGTTCCTGCAACGCCGTTCCATCCATCACCGTAGGAACCATCTGCAAAAAGCCCCAATGCTATACAACCCCATGCGCCATTGGCACCATGTACTGCAAATGCACCTACAGGGTCATCGATCTTTAATTTCCTGTCTATATAATTGTATACAACAATCACAAGTACACCTGCAACAGCACCAATGATAACTGAGGCAATAGAGTTTACAAATGCACAGGGTGCGGTGATTGCTACAAGGCCTGCCAGTAAGCCATTGCAAAGCATGCCCGGATCAGGCTTCTGGCCTTTAGCATACATGAAAAGCAATGCAGATAAACAACCTGCAGTACCTGCCATCATTGTATTTACAGCTACTACAGCAATACGAAGGTCGCCACCTGCCAGTGTTGAGCCCGGGTTGAAACCAAACCATCCTAATGCAAGGATAAATGTACCCAGTAATGCCATCGGGATATTATGACCGGGGATGGTATTTACCTCCCCGTTTTTGCCATATTTTCCAATGCGTGGACCGATGATGATAGCTCCAGCCAGTGCTGCAACACCACCAACCAGGTGTACTACTGATGAACCGGCAAAATCAACATGACCGTGCCCCAAACCAAAATTGATTCCCAGTTGTGCCAGCCAGCCGCCGCCCCAAACCCAGTTGCCATATAATGGATACACAAACATTGAAATAAATAAGCCGAAGATCATAAATGATTTGAACGACCATCTTTCCGCCATAGAGCCAGTTGGGATGGTGGCAGTAGTATCCATAAAAACCATCTGGAACAGGAACAGTGTAAATACGCCTACATCATATACTTTGCTGTTAAGGAAAAAGCCAACAGAGCCGATAATTCCGAAGTCTTTGCCAAAAAGGTGTATCACATATTCATGTGGAACCACGCCGGGTGCACCACCTAGTGTAACCGCATTCAAAGCTCCGCCGAACATGAAAGCAAAACCGCAGATCCAGAAACCGATCATACCCAATGCGTACACCAGAAAATTCATCCCCATAGTGTGGGCAACATTCTTCTTCTGCGTAAAACCAGTTTCTACCAATGCAAAACCCGCCTGCATAAACATCACAAGAAATCCACAGATCAAAGTCCACATGATATTGATCGATATTTTGTTATGCCCGTCTGCGGCACCGATGCTGTTTACCGCATTTACTACTTTATTCAGGGCTGTATCACTTGTTGCAGCCAGCGTGTCAATACCAAGGTCTTTAATAGTGCCGGTTGATGCACCGGTAGCATCCTGCGCCATTGTAATAAATGGCAAAAGCATCAATAAGAGTGTAAGACTGAAAATTACATAAGTACGCACTTTATAATTTTTAAAATTCCAAAGGTTTGGCAGATGCATAAGTTAAAATTTTGATGGTTAAAATGGTGTCCAAAACAATTTACCTGTGCGTGGATTCAGCAGCGGTTAAAAGCTATATACTGCAGCCAATATTGCTGAAAAAGCAGTTTTGGTTGGTTCGCCCGCTGCATTCTTGCTGAAAATGGCATAGTTGGAATTATCCACTCTCAACTCTGGTATCAGCGTAAAACCACCCACTTTATAATTACCGGAAAGCGTGGCGGCAAATACGTTGGCACCAATCTTTACACCATATTTTTTATCGCTGAAATACTCTGCACGCAATGCCAGACCGAATGCACTACTGGCGGCGTAGTTAGCATAGATCGCCGAACCCCACCATGTTTTTGATTTGCTGAGCGTTTCATCTTTTACGAACTGGACTGTTCCATCGTAACCAAGGCCAAATTTGTCACTTACTGTATAGGACGCTGTTAACCCGATCTGGCTAAGAGACGATGCGGTCGGCATTTGGAGCTTTGCTCCAAAGTAGCCGGCGTAGTTGAGGTATAGAGCGTACTTTGAAGCTACCTTGCTCAATTGAAACAGGATTGTTTTAGGTTCACTACCGCTTGAAGGAGAGGTAACATCAATTGGATTGGCGATGCCAACCATTAAACCGGCTCCACCGCCTAATGAAAAGTCAGCTTTTAAGCCTGTATGAGAAAATGGTCCGTTGGTGAACATGTAAGACATGCTGTAATTCTTATTTAACTGGGGATCCAGTAATTCATACCCTATATGTGTTCCGAACTTACCAAAGGTAAATTTCACCTTATCTGAAGGAGAATAATAGATATAAGCCTGCTTAACTGCCTGCAGCGTCCCTTCATCAGCATAAGAAAACTCTTCCGCCCTTTTTCCAAATCCCAGGTCAACCACCACACCTGTTTTTCCTGACGTATACTCCCCCTTTATGGAAGCCATGCCCAGTTGAAAGATATTAGCTGAACCGGTAAAACTGGTAAGGTTATTGTTAAAACCGGATCCTTCTGCACCAGGACTGTAACGATAATAGGCATCCACAGAGCCTGAAATTTTTAAAGCTGGTTTAGTGGAATCCTGTGCTAAAGCGACAGTGAAAAAAGCAGGAACGGCTAAAACTGATAACAATGTTTTTTTTGTCATTTTCTTAAGTTTAGTTGATTAGGTAATGATGAAAAAGCAAACAAACTCTTAATGACAACACAATCGCAATGTTAGCAAGGGAAGGAAAATAATATAAATTAAAAATTATCTTTATCTCATAATATTAAAACAATAATACGATTTAATAA
>DDEU01000089.1 GCA_002336815.1 Chitinophagaceae bacterium UBA1946
GCTTTTTACGGAAACCTTTCCTTCTCTTCATTTTAAAAGCGATCACTTTGTCTCCCTGTACAAGCGCATTGAGAATTTCTGCCTTTACAACAGATTTTACATCCGTACCAACAGCAACCGTTCCGGCATTGTCTGTCATCAGTACTTCAGAAAACTCAACTTTATCCCCGGTGCTTCCGGAAATACGTGGTACGTACAAACTATCTCCGGCTTTCACTTTAAATTGCTGTCCGGCTATTTTTACTATTGCTAACATATATCCCAAATTTTAGGACGGCGAAGGTAAAGGATTTCTTTAAAAATCTACACATTTTTTAGGATGTTTTTCCCTAAAAGTGGATATTTTGCCGTTTCCTGCCTGTTTTTATGTTTTTGCCGGCGCTGTTTCCCCGTTTTGTCCAGCCCGGTAACCACTCAAAGTGGGCTATATTCGCCTTGTTTATGAAAAAACTCCTCTTTCCACTCCGTTTTTTGTACGTGATCTATGCTTTTATTGTTTTTGTAGCTGTTATGCTCCTCATCTTCCCCCTGGTGGTACTGGCATCTTTTTTTGGCAAAATAAAAGGCGGAAATTTCATTTACCAGCTCTGCCAGTTATGGGCAACCATCATTTTCCCGCTATTTGGCATGTGGCATACCAATTACTATGAAGTGCCGCACGACCGAAATAAACAATATGTATTTGTATTCAACCACATTTCGTTCTTTGATATTCCCATCATTATGCAGGCAATTCGCCACCAGCATTTCAGGATATTGGGAAAAGCCGAAATGGCCAAAATACCCATCTTTGGGTTTTTATACCGGCAGGCCGTGGTAATGGTACACCGGGGCAGTCCCGCCCACCGGGCGAAAAGTGTACGTCAATTAAAATCCGTTATCAGCAAAGGCATATCCGTGGTCATCGCTCCTGAAGGAACATTCAATACAACACACCAACCGCTTAAAGATTTTTATGATGGTGCTTTTCGTGTGGCCATCGAAACACAAACGCCCATCAAACCCATTTTGTTTTTGGATGGGTACGACCGTATGAGTTACGAAAGCATCTTCTGTTTAACGCCCGGCAGGTCAAGGGCAGTTTATCTCGATGAGATTAGTGTAGACGGGCTCACTTTAAAAGATACCGTAGCACTAAAACAAAAAGTGTTTGACATCATGGAACAGCAACTGGTTCACTACAAAGCAAGCTGGATAAAACCTGCCCCACCACAACAGCCGTAATTATGTTTTACATTTGAATGATTTTTTTTTAACCGGCAGCAGTGTTCATGTGAGCATCGTTGCGTCGCACACTTTTACTTTTATCAATATGGCATCAGCAAAAAAGCCGCTTTCATTTAATGGCGGCCTTTTATTAATGTAATGAGCAACAGCAACACCATACCCGGGTTTGAATCGCCTCCTGCCACAACTCAACTGTATGCAGAAGTGATCTTGCCATTGGCATTGCCCAATACCTATACCTATTCTGTTCCTTTAAACCTGGCAAATAAAGTAAAGACCGGCTGCAGGGTAGAAGTGGGCCTGGGCAAAACCAAACGCTATGCAGGCATTGTAAAAAGCCTCAGCAGCCGGCAACCCGTCTATACCACCAAGCCCATACAAAATGTGCTGGACGAAGAGCCGGTATTGTACCTGCAGCAATTGCAGCTCTGGAACTGGATCAGCCAATATTATATGTGCAGCGAGGGTGAAGTGATGGCCGCAGCATTGCCGGCACATTTTAAACTCAGCAGCGAAACCATCATTGTATTCAACGATGAGTTTGGCGACGATTTCACCAGCCTCAACAATGATGAGTACATCGTTGCAGAAGCCCTGCTGATAAAACACCAGCTCAATTTGACCGAAGTGCAGCAATTGCTGGATGTAACGCATGTATATCCCGTTATCAAAACACTCATTGATAAAAAAGTATGCGTAGTGTGGGAAGCGTTGAGCGAACGGTATAAGACAAAGTTGGAGAATTTTGTGCTGCTCAATCCTGCCTACGATAATGAAGATGCGCTGAGCGAATTGCTCAACAACTGGAGCCGGGCACCTAAACAAATGGAATTGCTGCTGGCCTACCTGCACCTTGTGAAAACCGGGGGTGAAGTAACGCAAACAGAATTATTAAAAAAATCCGGGGCATCAGCAGCGCAGTTAAAAGGACTGGCGGAAAAAAACATTTTGACCATCAGCAAACGAAGTGTGGACAGGATCAAATCTTTGCCCAAAGCAATGGAAGTTGATTTTGACCTGAGTCCTGCACAGCAAAAAGCTTTTACCGGGGTGCAGCAAAGTTTTGAAGAAAAAAATATCTGTTTGCTGCATGGCATCACGGGCAGTGGTAAAACGCAGGTATATATCAAACTAATAGAAAGCTATTATAACAAGGGCAAACAGGTATTGTACCTGCTTCCGGAGATCGCCTTAACGGCACAAATGATCCGCCGCCTGCAAACACATTTTGGTGGCAATATCGCCATCTACCATTCCAAATTCAACAACAATGAAAGGGTAGAGTTGTGGAACAAGATACGAAGTGGAGAAACTAGGATCGTGCTGGGGGCCAGGAGTGCCCTCTTTCTTCCTTTTAAGGAACTGGGACTGATCGTAGTGGATGAAGAGCATGACAGTTCATTTAAACAGTACGAGCCGGCACCGAGGTACAATGCACGGGATGCGGCGGTTTATTATGCGTCCCTGTTTGAGGGCAAGGTATTGCTGGGGAGTGCAACGCCTTCCATCGAAACCTACTTCAATGCAAAAAAAGGAAAGTATGGTTTGGTGGAATTGAACGAGCGCTTTGGTGGCATGTTGCTGCCCACCATCGAAATGGTAGATACCCGTAAAGTGGTACAAAAGGGAAAAGTGATGTTGTCGCCGCAGTTAAAAGAAGCCATCGAAAAAACAGTGGCTGCCAACCGGCAGGTCATCTTATTCCAGAACCGCCGCGGTTATTCGCCTTACCTCATTTGCGGCACCTGTGGTTATTTGCCGCAGTGTAAAAACTGTGATGTCACGTTAACGCTGCACAAATTCTCTAATAAACTGCATTGCCACTATTGCGGTACCATGTATCCCAAACTGGTGGAATGCCCTGCCTGCGGTACGGTAACCTGGATCGAAAAAAACTTTGGTACCGAAAAGATCGAAGAGATGATCGAAACAGAATTCCCTGCATTGAAAGTAGCAAGGATGGACATCGATTCGGTAAGAGGGAAAACAGCGCACGACAGCCTGATAAAATTATTTGAACAACAGCGTATAGACGTACTCGTTGGTACGCAGATGGTAGTAAAAGGATTGGATTTTGAAAAGGTGAGCCTGGTAGGCATTTTAGATGCTGATGGCTTAATGAGTTTTGCCGATTTCAGGGTGAACGAAAGGGCTTTTCAGTTGATGGAACAGGTGAGCGGCCGGGCGGGCAGAAAAGATGAACAGGGAAAGGTATTGATTCAAACCACGCAGGTGAACCACCCGGTTCTGCAGTTTGTGCAACAGCACGATTATAAAAAAATGTACGAATTTGAACTAGAGAACAGGAAGCAGTTTTTTTACCCGCCGTTTAGCCGCATCATAAAAATCACACTGAAACACAAAGTGAAAGAAGTGGTGGATGACATCGCAGAAAAATTGACCGCTGCCCTTCACCGGGATCTGAATAATTTTGTGGTTGGTCCGGCAGCACCCGTAGTGGGCAGGATCAGGAACCAGTACCTGATGGAGTTGCTGGTAAAGTTGCCATTGGATATTAAAAAAATTGCGTCCTATAAACAGGTGATCAGGAATCATTTTAATTTACTGCTTACTCAACAACGGTTTAAAAGCGTGGTGATGATCGCAGATGTGGACGCACAATAAAATTCAAAATCAAAAATTAAAAAGTCAAAAAGGCGTTCCGGGCTTCAATGTGCTTTTTGCCTTTTACCTTTTGCCTTCTTACTTATGAACATTCTTGAAAACAGCTCTCTAAAAAAGTACAATACATTCGGCATCGATGCCGCTGCAGCTTACTTCAGCACATTCAAAACCATTGATGAATTGAAAGAGTTGCTTGAATTCAGTAAACGATCACCGGCAGGCGGGCAACTTTCAACCTTGGTATTGGGCGGCGGCAGCAATGTACTCTTCACCGCAAATTTTGATGGACTGGTTTTGAAAAATGAGATCGGTGGAATTGAAGTGGCGAAGGAAGATGATGAGTACGTATATGTAAAAGCAGGCGGCGGTGTAAACTGGCATCAACTGGTGCTGCACTGTATTGAGAACAACCGGGCCGGCATTGAAAACCTATCACTTATACCCGGCAGCGCCGGCGCTTCTCCCATGCAAAATATCGGCGCTTACGGCGTAGAAATAAAAGATGTGTTTCACCAGCTGGAAGCACTGCAGGTGGAGGATGGGAGCATGGTAAATTTCAGCCTGCAGGATTGCGCATTTGGTTACAGGGAGAGCGTATTCAAAAAAAAATACCGCAATCAGTTCATCATTACGTCGGTCACCTACCGCCTTCGTAAAAAGCCACAATTCAATATTTCGTACGGCGCCATTGAACAGGAGCTTGAAAAAATGGGGGTGAGAGAATTGAGCATCCGGGCTATATCCGATGCCGTTATCAATATCCGCAGTAGCAAATTGCCTAATCCTGCAGAAATTGGAAATGCCGGTAGTTTTTTCAAAAATCCTGGGGTAACAACTGCCTTTTTTGAGAAATTAAAAATTGATCATCCCGCACTTGTTGGATATCCAGTTGACAATGGGAATGTGAAACTTGCAGCAGGCTGGCTCATTGAACAGTGCGGTTGGAAAGGGTATCGAAAAGGCGACGCCGGTTGCCACAGCAGGCAGGCATTGGTACTGGTCAACTACGGCCACGCAACTGGTGAAGAGATACTTGATCTCAGTACCGCCATTATTCATTCGGTAAAAGAGAAATTCAACGTGGTGCTTGAAAGGGAGGTGAATATTATTGGCGGTTAAAGCAGCATATCAACCCAAAGAAGTACCTTGCATATTGTAAACAACCATTATGAAACTCCTTCTTTCATTGCTTGCCTCAGCACTCCTGTGTTGCAGCAAAGTGAATGCCCAGTCCCCAAATGTTTTTTTTGAAATCGGGGGACCCGGCCTCGCCTCTTTCAATTACGATATGCGTTTTACCAAATCAGCAGGCGGCCTTGGCGGAAGAATTGGTGTGGGAGGGTTCAGCCTTAGAGAAGTTGGCGGCACTGCCGTATACATACCAATTGCCCTCAACTATCTTTCAGGAAAAAATGGCCGGCATTTTTTAGAACTGGGGGCGGGGGTTACCCCTGTTTATTACAATGGAGGATCCCGCAGAAGTATCTTTGCTCATACTTTTGGTCATATCAATATCGGCTATCGTTTTCAGCCCCGTAATAGCGGCTTTTTATTCAGGCTGTCCGCCACACCTATGTTCAGCGATCATCAGTTTATACCCTTTGGAGGCATCTCTTTTGGGTATAAGTTTAAGTAAAAAATATTTGATTTTTAACCCTAAAACGATTGATATGAAACTCATTGCATCCGGAATAACTACTATCCTTATTCTTCTTTCTGCTGCCGCAAACGCACAGGCCAAATCAGTGTTTTTTGAATTGGGAGGTCCGGGCCTTACTTCGGTCAATTATGATATGCGTTTTACAAAATCTGAGTCCGGCTTTGGTGGAAGGATTGGTATTGGTGGGTTTGTGTTGTCATCCTCCAGCACTGATAAATTATCCGTTCTTTTTTTTCCCGTTGGTGTCAATTACCTGATCGGAAAAGATGAACGCAACTATTTTGAACTCGGTGCCGGTATCACGCCTGTCTATTCCAGCAATAAATATGACCAGGCCAGTGAGAATTTTAAGAGCAGTTTTGGCCACCTCAATTTTGGCTACCGCTTTCAACCAAAGAATGGGGGCTTTTTGTTCCGGGCCTCCATCAACCCGGTGTTTGGTAATGGTTTTTTTCTGCCATATTATGGGGGCATCTCTTTCGGTTATAAGTTTTGATCTTTCCCATGAACACCGGCCCGTGGTAATGTCTTAACAACAATGCTTCTGAAATGAAGCGCTGCCTAAAATGAGTATGCGTAAAAGCTGGCTGTGGTTACCAGCGGCAGGTACCCGGAGCATCAGTTGTGGCGACGCTCCGTTCAACGGTGTATTTGCCATGGGCCTTGAATAGCAGAAAAATAGATAGCGTGGTCGATCAGGCACCACCGCACAATAAAAAGCGCCGGTTTTCACCGGCGCTTGTAGTATGATTGTACAGGAATATTAATATCGGTTACGTGGGCCATTGTTGAAACCACCACCCGGACGGTTAAATCCACCACCCGGTTTACTGTATCCCCCGCCGCCGCCGGGTCTTGAACCGCCTCCGCCACCCTGGCGTTCTTCGGCTTCTTTTACTACCAGTGGTTTTTTGCCAAGGGAAATATCGTTGAGGCTTTCAATAGCATCTTTGGCTTCTTCACTAACGGGCATTTCTACAAATCCAAATCCTTTACTTTTCCCGGTTTCTTTGTCCATTGCAACTTTAGCAGACATTACAGTTCCGAATTTTTCAAATATTTCTTCCAGTTCTGCGTCATCCAAATCATAGGGTAAACCGGCAACAAAAATTTTCATCTCTATTAGTTTTTTGTAAAAATACAGAACTTTAGTCAGCCGGGAGGTTTAATGAAATCTTTTTTTATTGACCATTAATAATGCCCGCTGAGGCATTTTGTTTTTGCCCTGTGTCAGCTGCTTTCTGCCATATTGCCCGGTCTTGTTTTTTCCTGCAACAACTATTGTTTTACCGGTAAAACCCCCGTGAACAATTCCTGGCAATGCCCTGTAAATATGTAGCCGCAGTTATATCATCCTCCCTTAAAAATACGGTTACAGGGACGCCCAAAGTTTTTACATAAAAAACAGGATGAACTTTCATTCATCCTGCATGCAGCTTCCGGGATAACTATAGTAGTTGATACTATTGATTTACTTTTAAATTCCCACCTGTCGCCACTGTTACACTAGCGCCGGGATTGACAGTAAGCGTTTTACAATTGGCTGTCACGCCATTGGCCACCACCGGGTTAAAAGGCCTGTTGGCCGGGATGATCACGTTGTTGGTTGCCGCAGGCACGGCATTCGACGACCAGTTGGCGGCATTATTCCAGGCGGTACTTACATTGCCCACCCATTGGTAGCTGTTGCTGCTGAGTGTGCCGCCGGTAAAGTCCAGTTCATTGTCGATACTCCAGGCTCCATTCTCATCCAGGCTGCGTATGCCCAGTTTGTGGGCACCATTCGGCACCGTGGAGATATCAGCGTCAAAAACAAGGCTCGGTATATTGGTAGCAGAAGTAATGGTAACTGCTGTGCCATTCCCATAGCCGGGATCCGTATCTATATAATATTCCATCCTCACAACCTTGGGCTGTACTGTTGCCGATGTGCCCGTATAAGGCTTTAAGAATATCCATTTGTTATCAAGGCTCCAGGCGCCGTTGGCATCCCGGCTTCTTATACCAACAATATGTACCCCCTGGCCAAGGGGCGTAAGGTCGATATTGATGGCAAGATTGGGTAGGTTTTGTGCCGCGGTAATACTGATGGGCGTGGCATTGCCATACCCGGGATCAGTGTCTAAGAACCATTCTACCCGGTTGATATTTGGCTGTGGTACGGCTCCTGTATTGGGGTAGGGTTTTAAGAACAGCCATTTATTGTCTAAGCTCCAGGCACCATTGGCATCCCGGCTGCGGATACCAACGATATGCACACCCTGGTTCAGTGGCGTAAGATCAATATTGATGGCCAGGTTGGGTAGGTTTTGTGCAGCAGTGATGCTGATGGGCGTGGCATTGCCATACCCGGGATCATTATCCATGAACCATTCTACCCGGTTGATATTTGGTTGGGCAATGGCCCCGGTATTGGGGTAAGGTTTTAAGAACAGCCATTTGTTATCCAGGCTCCAGGCGCCGTTGGCATCGCGGCTACGGATACCAACAATATGAACGCCCTGGTTAAGTGGCGTAAGATCGATATTGATAGCAAGATTGGGTAGATTTTGTACGGCGGTGATACTAATGGGGGTGGCATTTCCATACCCGGGATCTTCATCTAAATACCATTCCACCCGGTTGACGTTTGGCTGGGGTGTAACGCCTGTATTGGGATAGGGTTTAAGAAATATCCACTTGTTATCGAGGCTCCAGGCGCCATTGGCATCCCGGCTTCTTACACCAACCACGTGTACACCCGCATTGAGCGGGGTAAGATCGAGGTTGATGGTGCCGGTTGCATTGCTGGTGCCCGTAAAACTCAAATTGGTGGCATTGCCATAGCCGGGATCTCCGTCTATATAGTATTCAATTTTATTGATGGCAGGTTGAGCAAAAATGCCTCCCATCCACCCCTGCAGGACGAGCAGCAGCAATAGTGCCAACCTGTTTTGTTTTTTATATTGACAGCATTTCATTTTTTTCGTTTTACACAGTTCTAAAAAAGTAAGAAGGTTAGTTGTTGCCCCTTGTACTTACATTGATCTGGATAGTGCTGCCGGTTGGATTATTACCCTGTGGAGAACTGAGGGTGTAGATCGTTGGTATGGTAGGTATAGTAGAAAGTTTGTAAGGGTAGTTACCCGTGAACATACCGATGGCTGTACCTCCTGCACCTGCAGTAAGCGCCGGGCTGCCGGCTTTTAGCTGGTAGCGGGCATCAGCACTGGTAGTACCGATCAATGGAAACGCGGCAAAAATATTGGCGGCATTGGCAATGGGTGTAATGGTATTGCCCACACCGGTTCCCCAGTTGATGGCTACACCTGACTGTATACCCATGTTGTAATTGAAGATGCTGTTGCCACCGTTGCCGAAAGTAAAATAATTATAATTGCTTGCTGCAGCAGCATTGGTATAACTAATGAAGATATTGTTTTGCAGCAGGTAAGCACCGCCTCCTAATTCAATACCACCCTGGTATGTGAGGGTTGAAGAACCACCATTTAAGCTATTGGTATTTTGAGTAGCATCAAAGGCCCACACATTATTAGAAATATTACCGCTGTATGTATTGCCCGGGTTTGTACTGAAATAATTGATCAGGTTATTACTAACATTCAAATTTGTAACACTGGAACCATTGTTGTAAACACTGTTAATAGCAACCCGGTAGTTCTGTATTACCTGGGTATTGGTGATGGTTCCAGCAGGGCTTGTATAGGCTATATTAACCGTTAATTCACAATTTCTGATAATGGTAATATTATTTTCTTTTATGTACACATTCCCGCCATAAAAGCCGCTTACTACCGAGCCATCGCTGCCGGCATCAAAAATGAGAGAGTTTAGCGTAGCAATACCTGCAAATGCCTGCAGGTTGGCATTTCCTTTAGGTGTACTATTGGGATCCAGCCAGTAACCCGGACCAATCAGCGTCAATTTTTTTGTAACGGTACCGGTAAGCGTGGTGCTGGGAAACATCAATATCGTATCACCTGAAACAGCGGCAGTATTGGCCAGCGCAAAAGTGGTGTAATCTGTGCCTGAAATAGGGCTCCCAAAAAAACCGACCCTCCGGATCTTCGCATTGGCTGCGAAACCCGTCATTAAAACGATGCTGAGAAGAATGGCAAACTTTTTCATTGTTTGTTTTTTATAATGGTGAATAAGATGACTGAGTAAATGGGAAGGTTATCAGGAAAATATCGGAGTTTGTTGCTTCAGTGCCGTTATAACACGGGCAGTTGGTTCCGTAAAAATTGAGTTTTTATTCCGAAAATACAATACCCTGAACTCGTAATTTTTGCACAGGAAAATTGGAGCGGTTTACTATACGTAAAGAAAAAGCAGGTGTCCTGCTTTTTGGAGTACTATCCAGCAAGTGGTCATATTGAATTATTAAGCGGTAAAAGCCGGGAATGGCAAAGCGGAAGAGTATTCATTGGGCATCCGCTGTAACGGTAACGGAGATATATACTTTTACAGTTGGCGGTACAGCAAAGCAGGCCGCTCTACCGGCCTGGAAAGTGTACACGAAATGAAGGGCAGTCAGGAATGCCGGTGGCCGGGTACTCAAATGGATGCGGACCAGCTACACTATTAAAGAAAAACTTTACAGCAGCTGCCATGGATAACCAGGAAGCGCCGTAAAGTTTTTTAGTTTTGAGGGGAATTAGAGAACGATCACGCTGTTGCTTCCGCCAAATTCGTTGGGGATTTCTTTGTCAGCTTCAGGATCATTAACCCATTCTGATTCGTTTACACGATATTTGAACTGTTGTTCAGTATTTTTAGGTAAGGATACATCGCAGGTAAAGCTGCCGTCTTTCTTCTTGCTCATGATAATGGAGTTTTCCCAATCGCTGTTCAGGCCCAGTATCTCAACGGTTTCAGCATTTTCAACATTAAAAGTAAATTTTACTTTACAGTAATCTTTGGTTTTGTAATACGTCTTTTGTACCATTTTTGTTTGTTTTGATTAAAACTTCAAGCCTTTAATACCCGATATAAAAAAAGGTAACCTTATGCTCCTTCCTGCCTGGCTGCGGGCCTGTGGATAAGTTGCATTATTTTTTGAGCTTTTCCCTTCATCTTTAAACATGGATCCGCAAAACGGGCTGTACCTCAAAGGAATTACAATTATCGAAAATCATACCTGAGTTAAACCTTTCATAACATTTTTTGTGGAAAAACTCGTCAACCACTGAATTATGGTATTTTTGGCAGCAATAAAATTTTACTTATGAGTATTGGCTGGATCGTTTTTATACTTGCCACCGTTGGATGGCATGTGGGTTTATATGGAATGTTTAAAAAAGCAGGGATCGATGCATGGAAAGCGCTGGTGCCTTTTTACAATACCTGGTGCATGGTGGATAATATGAAGCTTAAAAAATATTGGTTCTTCCTGCAGTTCGTTCCCATTGCCGGCCAGTTCATCACCATCTGGATAATGATCAAGTTTGTAGAACACTTTGGCCGTTTTGGTGTTGGTCACCACGCCCTGACTGTTTTTCTGCCTTTTATTTATTTTCCCTACCTCGGTTTCTCCAACCAGGAACGTTATGCAGGCGAAAAGGTGGTGAACAATTATAAAAAATCAGGCGCCCGGGAATGGATCGATGCTGCTGCCTTTGCCGTAGTTGCGGCTACACTTATCCGCACTTTTGTTTTTGAGGCTTACACGATACCAACTCCATCGGAAGAAAAAACACTGCTGGTAAACGACTTTTTATTTGTGAGTAAATGGGCTTACGGTCCACGTATTCCCAACACACCTGTTGCAATGCCTTTTGTTCACCACACCATGCCATTTATCAATACCAAGGCCTATTCGGAGATCATTCACATTCCTTATACCAGGTGGTTTGCCTCGCCTGTAAAAAGAAATGATGCCGTGGTGTTCAATTTTCCTGAAAATGATACCCTCATCAATGATGAACAGGAATATGGATCCAAAAGAACTTATTACCAGGCCATCAGGGAAGAAGGTGGAAGAGATGCTGTATGGGCCAGGCATGGCGATCTGATCATTACACGCCCTGTTGATAAAAGGGAGAACTTTATCAAACGTTGTGTAGCCATCGCCGGTGATAAAATAGTGATCAGGAATACCGTGTTGTTCATCAACGATGTGGCACAGCCTTTTCCGCCACAATCAGAAAAATTCTACCGGGTGCAAGCCAGCAGTCAGCTCGACGAAGAGCAGTTGAAATCATTTGGCATCCATACCGATCCTGAACTGAATGAGTTTGGCATGATCGCCACCGGCACTTACATTATCAATATGACAGCGGGCGAAAAAGCGCAGGTAGCGGGATTAAAAAATGTGACAGCTATCGCTGATGAAATTCATGCACCCAGCGGCGAGATATTTCCGTATTACAATGCCGCCAAAAACTGGAGCGTTGATAATTTTGGTCCACTGGTGATACCTGCAAAAGGAATGAGTATCGACCTCACGCCGGATAACATGATCCGTTACAGGCGCTGTATAGAAACGTACGAAGGCAATAAGGTTGCCATCAGTAACGGCAAAGTGTTGATCAATGATAAAGAAACCACTACTTACACTTTTAAGATGAATTATTACTGGCTGATGGGTGATAACCGCCACAATTCACTGGATAGCCGTTATTGGGGTTTTGTGCCGGAAGATCATGTTGTAGGCAAGGCTTCGCTGATCTGGTTCAGTTGGGAAAAGGGACCAAGATGGAACCGCATTTTCAAAACCATAAAATAATTCCGCCGCACATTTATAGAAGTGCTTATATTTATACTTCATTTTTTAAAACCACAAAGTTGTCTTTGTGGTTTTTCATTCCCGGTAATTAAGGGTTAAAACGTTGACTATGGAGTTAAAACAGGTTGGTTTTTCGGTAGAAGTGTATGGTTCCGCAACTGAACTGGCTGCAGATGATGCTGCATTGCTGCAAAAGGCAAGGCAAATCACCGCCGCAGCCTATGCTCCCTACTCGAACTTTTGTGTAGGTGCGGCCGCCCGGCTCGCCAATGGACAGGTGATAGAAGGTACCAACCAGGAAAACGCGTCTTATCCTGCCGGCATGTGTGCCGAAAGAACCCTCATGTCTGCCGCAGCTACCCGGTATCCCGGCATCGGCATTGAAACAATGGCCATCAGTTATGATAATAAAAATGGGCAAAGCAACCGGCCCATCTCTCCCTGCGGTATTTGCAGGCAGGTACTTACTGAATTTGAAGACCGCACTGGTCATCCCATTAAGTTAATACTGGGCGGACTTAACGGTGAAGTATATGCGATAAAAACGGCGAAGGAATTATTGCCGCTTACCTTTACTTCGGATGATCTAAAAAGATAAGCTTACAACAAAATGTATCGCAATAGCTGCAGCAAAATAGTCCTGGTATTGTGTTTACAGTATTTTGCTGTCACCGTATGCGGTGCCGGTGATTTTCTTTGCCCATCACTTTCATCAAGCCACCAGTTCGACAACCGTTCATTGCCTGCTGATTCTGCTAAAAGGCTGTGGATAGAAGACTTTCGGGCATTCAGGAATGCCGTTTACAGGAATGATACTGCTGCGGTAAAGAGCTTTTTCAAATTCCCACTCAAAGGAGATACCTGGTTTTTGGTGTTGTCTGAAAAAGAACTGCAGTCAAAAAGCAGCAACGAAAAATTTGGAGCATTTGCTGCAAGTGATTTCAATCAATACTATTCAAAAATATTTCCTGTCCATTTTATTACAACCTTGCTAAAGATAAAGTCAGAAGAATTGTACAGCAAAGGAGCATACGAAACGGTAGAGCTGCGGGAGAACAGCACCACCACTTATAAAATGCACGCATCTTTTGATAAAGAAGAGCAGCGGTTATCCCTGAACCTGAATTTTAATGTAGTAGAAAAAGATGAGCAGGGTGAAGTGATCGATGGGGGAGAAAGTACGGTGATCTATATCTTTCGTGTTTTAAAGAACGGGCACCTGCAATTTGATAAAATTATGCTGGCCGGCTGATCAGAATAAGGTCTGCACCCCATTCGCAAATTTTCCTTCATGTTCCAGCAGCCATTGCTTGCGCCAAAGTTCACCTGCATAACCCGTAAGGCTGCCATTGCTGCCAATTACCCGGTGACAGGGAACAATGATGGCCAGTTGATTTTTGCCGTTGGTAGTACCCACCGCACGGATCGCTTTTACATCACCGGTTCTTTTTGCCAGCTCCATATAGCTGATGGTTTTACCATAACTGATCTTTAATAACTGGTTCCATACATTTTGTTGAAAGGCCGAACCTTTTTGTTGCAAGGGCAGATCAAATGTTATTCTTTCTCCCGAAAAATATTCGTTGAGTTGAGTAACGCATTTTTTCAGCAGGGGATGGCTGGAGGTTCCGGATAAAGCGAAGTTTTCTTCCTGTTCCTTTTTTATAAATAGTACGGCATGCACCGCTTCCTCAGATGCCTGTATATTTATTTTCCCGATGGGAGAGGCTATGATATGATTAACAATTTCCAATTTTCTGAACTGGTAAATTTACGCCGGTATTTTGAAGCGGTAAAATAATGTGTAATTCTTTTTTGCTGATATCAATTATCCAGAAAGAGTTGTTCAAGTGGGCAAAAAATAATTTCTTTGGCGGAGAATTCAACTATGATGAGTACGGAAAAAAGTGAAAGTAAATTTATTGAAAAGGCGATGAGCGCCATTGCCGACCCCTGCCGTTTATCTATCCTGCAGGAAATCTCGAGGAAAGGGGAGGTCTGCTGCGGCGATGTGCAGGGACTTACCGGCCTTTCGCAACCCACCTGTTCTCACCACATCAAATTATTGTGCGATAGTAAACTGCTGGAATGCCGCAAGGAGGGCCGCAATCATTATTTCACCCTCAACAGAACCAACTTCAAAAAAGTGAGCAGCTTTTTTGAACAGTTCCAGGCAGACTGATCCTAACCGATCCGGCACCCGTTTGCTACCGGTATGCCGGGTTGTAACAGCACCACTTCTCCCTGCTGGTTATACACGCCCAGTACAAGGCATTCACTAAAAAATCCTGCGATTTGTTTGGGCGGAAAATTCACCACAGCCACCACCTGCCTGCCCACCAGTTCTTCGGGGCTATATAGTGCCGTGACCTGGGCAGAAGAACTTTTGATACCGGCATCGCCAAAATCAATACGTAGCTGGTAAGCCGGTTTTTTTGCTTTCGCAAAATGTTGGGCCTGCAATATGGTGCCGATCCTCATTTCGATCTTTTCAAAATCAATCCAGGTGATCATTTGTTTTTTTATTTTGCTGAAATAAAGTATTTTGATCAACTAAATTAGTGAATATGGCGCTTGATATAAAGAGAGTTACAACCAATGACGTGTCATCCGTAGCCTTACTGTACGATGCTTACCGTGCTTTTTATGGCAAACCATCTGATCTGCCGGCAGCATTTGATTTTCTTGAACAACGTACTTCGAAAAATGAATCGGTTATATTCATGGCCATATTAAAAGGCGAAGCGGTGGGGTTTGTACAATTGTATCCTATCTTTTCTTCCGTACAAATGAAACCTGCCCTCTTGCTGAACGACCTGTATGTTACTGAAGCTGTCCGTCGCCAGGGAGTGGGAGAGGCCCTGCTCCAACAGGCCAAGCAATTCGGACGGGAAACCAACTGCGCATACCTCTTATTGCAAACAGCGGCCGATAATTACCGGGCACAATCAGTATATGAAAAAAGTGGATGGATAAGAGCGGAGGATTTCTTTTATGAGTATCCGCTGTAACTATACTATTCAATAGCTGCATCACCTGTCTACGCTATCTCACTAACCTCCACAACGG
Source organism: Chitinophagaceae bacterium UBA1946 (assembly GCA_002336815.1). Taxonomy (GTDB): domain Bacteria; phylum Bacteroidota; class Bacteroidia; order Chitinophagales; family Chitinophagaceae; genus Ferruginibacter. The sequence continues at coordinate 15,309 of DDEU01000089.1, forward strand.
CATCTATATTGAGTGGTCCGTATAAATGAGGGAAGGCTTCATTTACAGAAGCTGCCTGTTCATATTTTAATAAGGAAGTCAGTTTGCTTTCTTCAACGTGTAACAGCACCAGGTTCGTTGCATCTTTATAGTAGCGCTGCAATACGCCCGCTACCTGGCCTGCATTGCTTAAATGGATAAAGCCTTCGGTAAAAAGAGAGGGCGCTTCGTAATGACCCTGCTGTAAAGCCTGCTGCCACCGGTGTTTTTCTGTAACATGGTAGATCATTCTTCCATTAGTTTTGCCAGCATCAGTAATTCGTTCATTTTATACCGGTTCAGGTCATCATCAAAACACTTGCTGAGTTCCTCCAGCAAAAAACGGATCACCTGCCGGTTATCCATCTCTTTAAAAAAAGAAGTAGTAGGAGAAACAGAAATGCGCTTGAAATAATTCTCCACATCCTTATGAGAATAGATCTGCCCGTTAAGCGGATCGATGTAAAATTTTATCTTTTCAGCATGGTGGGCATCCGGGTTCAGCAGTTCATAACTGGTATCAACATACGCTAAAATAAACTGCCTTGGTATGTTCACCGCTTTTACAGGAATGTCAAGCAGGTTGCAAAGCACCAGGTATAAAATACCATTGCTGATGGCATTGCCTTTTTTTGCTTCCACGGTTTTGTTGATGAAAAAATCTTCGGGCTGGTTGTAAGCGATCTCAACACCGATCTGCTTGTAATAATTATACAGGATGCTGCTGATCACGTTGATCTGCTCCAGCGGCGTAAGGTAATTGTTCAGCTCCAGCCAGATATTGCGGCGGATCTTTTCTATTTCCTGCAACGTAGTGATGCTCTGTATATCAGGATAGTGATATCGTGCAGTCAGCAGTGCACCCTGCAGCAATTCATTGCTCCCGTTCCTCCAATGGTCAAAATCATTGGTGAGGTCCTTGAAATGCAATTTGTGGATCATCAGTTCGATCCGTTCCTGTATCGTTTCGTCACTCGTATGTTCCCACAGGTTTTCGAGATTGGGTATGATCCCTTTTCCAAAGGAGATGATCCTGTCGCTCACCGTATTGTACACTTCTTCATCGGGATCATCGATCAGGTGTAAGAGGGCCGATATTTCTTTATTTTCCTGCAATTGGTAAGTTTATAAAAAATGAAATTCGTTATTTGAACGTTACGCCTTTCCATATTATTTTCCACAGGTGTTGATTAGTTGTTTGCCTGTTCTCATTAATTGTACAATGCGCACCCCAATACATTTTTACCGCAATCCTTTTTATCTGTTTATTTTAGCGTTACCATTGCAAATAAGTTATTATTCGTTTTACATGCTGTTAAAGAAATTCAAAGACTACATTTTGCAGAACCGGCTTTTTTCTCCAGCCGATCATTTATTGCTGGCAGTAAGCGGTGGGGTAGATTCTGTGGTAATGTGCGAATTATGCCGGCAGGCCGGTTTTACTTTTTCAATAGCGCATTGCAATTTTCAGTTGAGAGGAGCCGAGAGTGAAAGGGATGAGCAGTTCGTACGCAGCCTCGCAGAAAGATACAGCGTACAGGTGTTTGTAAAAAAGTTTGACACCAGCTCTGTAGCTGCTGCTGAAAAAAAATCCATCGAAACCATGGCAAGGGATCTTCGGTATGCCTGGTTTCAACAGTTGACCGATCCTGCCACAGGCAGCCCGTTCACCCATATCCTGACGGCGCATCACGCCGATGACAATATAGAAACAGTCGTAATGAATTTTTTTCGTGGCACCGGCATCACTGGTTTGCGGGGCATACTTCCCTGGCAGGGTGTCATCATACGCCCCCTCTTGTTTGCACGCCGAAAAGAACTGGAAGCCTTTGCTGCAACGAATGCACTGCAGTTTGTAACAGATTCTAGCAATGCAACCAATGATTATACACGCAATCTTTTCAGGAACCGTATACTACCGCTGGTAAATGAAGTGTATCCCGACGCCTCCGGCAATTTGCTCGACAATATCGGCCGTTTTGGAGAAACGGCACTGTTATACCAGCAGGCCATCAACCTGCATAAAAAGAAATTACTCCTGCAAAAAGGAAATGAGTGGCATGTGCCGGTACTCCTGCTTTTAAAAACGGTACCACTGCATACCGTGCTCTATGAGATCATCAAAGAGTACGGCTTTGCTGCCACTCAGACAGCAGCCGTTGCCGCCCTTTTGAACAGTGAATCCGGAAAGTATTGTTCGTCTGCCACGCACCGCATCATAAAAAATCGTCAATGGCTCATCATAGCGCCCGATCAGAATACAATTGCACAGCATATTTTGATAGAAGCAAGGGATCGACAGGTAGATTTTGAAAATGGGTCACTTCTTATTGAAACTCATCTTCCACAGATCAGCGATTCTCCCCAGGTCGCCCTGCTGGACGCTGATACGATCCGCTTTCCCCTGCTGCTCCGAAAATGGAAACAAGGAGACTATTTTTACCCCCTGGGCATGCGCAAAAAAAAGAAACTCAGCCGGTTTTTTATCGATCAGAAATTGTCGCTGATCCAGAAAGAAAACACCTGGGTGCTGGAGATGGACAAAAAGATCATCTGGATAGTGGGCCTCCGCATCGATGACCGTTTTAAGATCACTCCTGCTACAAAAAATGGTCTGCAGATCAGCTGGCTTAAAAATGCGGATGGATCAGTTGGTAAAAAAAGCCTTTGAGCAGGTCAGGCCTTAATATTCCCGTCAACACGAAACCGTATACAGATCCCCATAAGTGAGCATTGTGCCCGATATTGTCCTTGCCGCGTTTGGCCATATAGATACAATAATAGATGTATAAGCCAGCGAACACAATGTTCGGTAACGCCAGCGCCGGTATCCCAAACAACAAAATACCCCGTTCCCATGGATTGAAAATGATACTGGCAAACACCACGGCTGATACTGCACCGGAGGCGCCGAGGGCTGCATACCTGGAATTGCCGCGGTTTTTAAAGAAATCAAACAGGGTGGCGGCCACCAACGCACTCACGTAAAACAATAGGTACTGCGGCCTGCTGAACAGCAACGCTTCGGCCACCCTGCCAAATGAATACAGCGTAAACATGTTAAAGAACAGGTGCACATAATCTTCATGTATGAAACCATAACTTACAAAGCGATAGTAGGCAGCCGGTTCCGTCATGCCATAGGGGTAAAAGATGAGTTTGTATTTGATGGTTGCATCGTTGAAAGACAGTATGGACACCAGCACAGTCACGGCAATGATGCTGTAGGTAACGGGAAAAGCTGCAAATTCATTCATTCGTACATGATTTATTGATGATGGTATTTTTCGTTCCGGATAATGCTGCAGGCCCGGTACACCTGTTCGGCCAGAATCAGTCTTACCAGTTGGTGGGGAAACACCAGTTGGGATAAGCTCCATTTGTAGTTGGCTCTTTCCATTACTGCGGTGCTTACCCCATAGGCTCCTCCGATGATAAACACGATGTTTTTGGTGCTTTCATTGGCCCGTGACTGTATGAATTGGGCCACACCTTCGCTGCTGAGTTGCCTGCCCCTTTCGTCCAGTAGCACAACATAATCATCTTTGAGCAGGGTTTGTAATATCAGCTCGCCTTCTTTTTTCTTTAATTCTTCGGCCTCCATATTGCCGGCATTTTTCGGCATGGGCAGGATCTGCCATTCGGAGGGGTAATAATTGCCGATCCTTTTCGTAAAAAGATCCACGCCTTCCTTTACAAAAGATTCGTGCGGCTTGCCAATAACCCTGAAAATCAGCTTCATTTTAATTCTTTACCGGCAAAATTGCATAAAGACTTGGGATGAATGAAATAAATCTCTATTTTTGCACTCCATTTTAAGGAAATGGCTGCGTAGCTCAACTGA
>DDEU01000062.1 GCA_002336815.1 Chitinophagaceae bacterium UBA1946
ACAAGGGAATACCACAATGTTCAAGAAGATACTTCTTCATTTATGTGGTGTATTGTTTTGTGTTCCTGGCGCTTTTCTTTGTGGCTTGGTGGTTCAATAATTAAAAACCCGCAATATGAAAATAGTAATTACAGATGGCTATACGCTCAATCCAGGAGATCTTAACTGGGATCCCTTTAAAGAATTTGGGACCATCCAGAACCACCAGCGTACGCTACCCGTAGAAGCAATCGCCCGCTGCTTTGATGCCGATATTATTGTTACCAACAAAACCATTATTGATGCCAATGTGATCGAAGCCGCAAGTCATTTAAAAATGATCGCCGTTACAGCAACGGGGTATAACAATGTAGATACCCTTGCAGCAAAGAATAAAAAGGTGCCGGTTTGTAATGTGCCGGGTTATGGTACTCATTCGGTGGCGCAGCACGTATTTGCATTATTACTGGAACTGTGCAATCATGTGGGCCGCAATGCCGCAAGCGTGGCAAAAGGAGAGTGGGCTTCAGCAACAGACTGGAGTTACAGTGTTGATCCAATTATTGAGTTAAATGAAAAAACGCTTGGCATTATCGGTATGGGAAAAATTGGCCGGCAGGTGGCAGGTATTGCCCATGCTTTTGGGATGCAGGTATTGTACCATGGTGGACATTCAAACGAACCCTATTGTAAAGAAGTGAGTTTGTACGAACTTTTTATGCAGGGTGATTTTATCTCACTGCATTGTCCTTTAACCGCCAACAATGCCGGGTTTGTGAATAAAGAATTGCTGGGGCTGATGAAGCCCACCGCATACCTGCTCAACACTGCGAGGGGAGCATTGATCAATGAAAAAGAACTGGCACAGGTGCTCTATCAAAAAACGATCGCCGGTGCTGCGCTGGATGTATTAAGTATGGAGCCTCCGGAAAAAGGCAACCCGCTGACAGGATTGTCCAACTGCATCATTACGCCCCACAATGCCTGGATGAGTGCGGCCGCAAGGCAGCGGGTAATGGACATCACAGTCGAAAATATCCGGGCATTCCTGAAGGGCCTGCCACAAAATGTAGTGAACTAAATACCGCGGTTACCAATAATTATTTTCCCGGAGCAGCCAGTTATGAAGATCATCATCGCACCAGATAAATTCAAAGGCAGCCTTACCAGTATACAGGCTTGCGAAGCGATCAGGCAGGGACTGCTCGTAGCAGATGCAACCGCAGACCTGCAAGTATATCCCATGGCGGATGGCGGTGATGGATTTGCCACAGTAATGAAACATTATTTGCACACCCAAACTATACCGTGTAAAGCGGCTGATCCTCTGAACAGGCCAATAGAAGCGGCTTATGAAATGGAACCCTTTAGTCATACGGCCGTAATAGAAATGGCTGCTGCCAGCGGACTAACATTATTGTCCGAAGCAGACAAAAACCCTTTAAAGACTTCCACGTATGGTACCGGTTTGCTGGTAAAAGATGCGATTGAGCGGGGAGCTGAAAAGCTCATATTGGGTATTGGTAGAAGCGCTACCAATGATGGAGGCGCCGGAATGCTTGAAGCGCTGGGTTTTCGCTTCTATGATTTATACCATAATATAGTGTCTGCATCTGGTGAAAATCTCAGCAGGATCAAATACATAGTTCCTCCTGCAATCCTTCCTTCCCTGCAGTTCGTGCTTGCCTGTGATGTAAAAAATAAATTGTTGGGTAAACAGGGAGCTGCATGGGTTTATGCTGCACAAAAAGGAGCTGCTGTAAAGGAGATACCATTACTGGATAAAGGCCTGGAAGATTTTGCCGCTTTGCTGCATGCAACAACCGGTAAAGATGTGGCAAATATCCCGGGAACGGGTGCCGGAGGCGGTGTTGCAGCTGGCCTGGCAGCTTTTTTTAAGCTTGAAATAATGAGTGGGGCAGCGATGCTCATTCACACTTCTTCCATCGAAGCAGGTCTTGCAGGCGCAGATCTGGTTATTACAGGAGAAGGAAAAATTGACAGGCAAACCCTTAATGGAAAAATAGTACAGCATATTGCAGCGCTCGGCAAGCGTTTTAATATCCCGGTGATCGCTTTTTGTGGCGAAGCAGCTGTGTCAGAAAACATCAGCCAGCTTAACCTGGAAAAGATTGTTTCACTAACAGGCGGGCATACCAGCGGGGAGGAAGCCATGGCCAATGCAGGTTCTCATCTTAGCGCAGCCGCTGCACGTTTCCTCAGCAACTTCCATGCAGGTGCTTAAGGTTTAGCCGCTTCTCCAAATGTTTTCTTCAGAATGGCAGCGATCCTGAGTCCTGCAACCAGCAATTGTTTTTTGATCACCATTGCATTATTGTCTACATATTGTTTATCCAGGAAGCTGTCTTTGAAACTGTATACCGTATCCAGTAAAGAACGTGATTCATACATCCACTTCATCTCATTCACTTTATTCATGTCGTTGATCACCGCAGGATCAATCGTATTATACAATTCCAGGCAGGAATCTATATTGATCTTTTTAAATTCCAGTATCTGTGTATCCCAGATGCTGTGCAGGTTACCGGAAACGAACGGGGAGGTGACTGTAATGGCATTTCCACCTTTGTCAACCGCATAACCACAATGAAGAGGCTGGTGAAGATCGCCTACCAGGTGAAATATCAGGAGAAGGTCTCTTTTTACATCTTTTGGTTTAAGTGATTTGTAATTCTTCAGTTCAGAAATAGCCGAATGCAGCACCGTAAGAATATTTCTCTCACTGGTAGGTTCATATTTTTCTCCCTTGTCCATATCAAGATAATGCCAGGTTCTCATATAGTCATAATAGGAGTTGCTCCGGCTGTCATCCATCCATTGGGCAGCTTCTTCAAAGCTAAGCCCGCCTAAAAAATCCAACACTATCTTTTTCGTGGAATCATCAAGAAAATGAAAGGCGATCGATCCTGTTAATTCATGGCCTGTTTTACCCCAGGCAAACAGCCTTTGGGAAGTGCCGGCAAAAGTGAGCATCAAAAGGATCGCAGGGAATATTTTCTTCATATATGTCAGTTTATCCACAATGGGTTGCAAATTTTGTATAATTATTTCAATTAATTGCAATTTTTGTTTTTTCTTTACAAATTATTTAATAATCGCTGTTATCAAATTATTACCAGCAGTGTCATACTGTTTTAGATACAGAAATAACCTACATTTGCGTTCTTTTTTAATAAACTAACTATGCTTAAAAACAAATCCGGTATCATTTCACTGCTCCTGTGCATGTGTTTGAGCCAGGCTGGTTTTTCCCAGGTTAAAACCGGGAAAGATACCAGTAACATTCTTTCAGCCGACACTTCCATTGCTGAGGAAAACAATAAAGATAACCTCTTAGATAATATCCCGATCGTTTCCCTTGATGAGAACGATAACCAGGATGGAAGCGCACAAAACCTGTCTGTAATTGGAACCAATGCCAACAGGGACCCGTTCTTAAGGGCCGCCTCTTTTAACTTTAATGTAGTAAGGTTTCGCTTGCGTGGTTATGATGCAGACATGTTCAGTACTTATATGAACGGCGCTCCAATGGAAACGCTTGATAACGGTTTCGCTCCGTTTGGCCTTTGGGGAGGATTGAACGATATTGTAACTGCCCGTAACAGGCAGAATGCCTACAGCATACAAGCTGCAAATTTTGGCTTCGGTAGCCTGGGAGGTGCCAACAATATTGATACCAGGGCTTTCAAACAATTCAAACAAACCAAGATCAGTTATTCGTTATCTAACAGGAATTTTGTACACAAATTTGCTGTAACAAAATCTACCGGTTTTAATAAAAAGGGCTGGGCTTTCAGTGTTTCCGGTTCACGCCGCTGGGCTGAAGAAGGTTTTACAGATGGTACGTATTATGATGGCTGGTCTTTTTATGCCGGCGTTGATAAAAAACTGGGCAGCAAGCAAATATTATCCTTTGTTGCTTTCGCTACCCCTACTGAAAACGGAAGACAGGGTTCATCTGTGGATGAGATCCGCCAGATCACTGGAACAAATTTTTACAATCCTTACTGGGGTTACCAGAATGGCAAGAAAAGAAATTCCAGCATCGCAAAATCATTTCAGCCCTTTGGTATCTTAACCCACGACTGGAAGATTTCTTCTAAAAGTTCATTGTTAACTGCTGCTTCTTACACTTTTGGTAACCGCAGCACAACAGCGCTTGACTGGTACAATGCACCTGATCCAAGGCCTGACTATTACAGGTACCTGCCAAGTTATTTTGAAGATCCTGCACAAAAAGCACAGGCGAACCTGGCTTTCCTGAATGATGTAAACCTGCGCCAGATCAACTGGGATGCTTTGTACAATGTGAATTACAACAATGTTTCAACCATCAACAATGCCAATGGCGTTGCCGGCAATACCGTTAGCGGCCACCGTTCACTGTATATTCTTGAAGAAAGGGTTACGCATACAAACCGCCTCAATTTTAATTCCACCTTCAATACTGCTGTTAATAAGCATGTTGACCTGTCGGCCGGCGCAACGTACGAATTCCAGAAAAATAACTACTACAAAAAAGTAAATGACCTGCTGGGTGGCGCTTTTTATGTTGACATTAATCAATATGCTGAAAGAGACTTCCAGGTAGGTGGAGCCGCTTCTCAGAATGACCTGAACAGGCCCAACAGGATATTGAGAACAGGCGATAAATTCGGGTACGACTACGACCTGAAGGTTCAAAAAACAACTGCCTGGATCCAAACCAACGTTAAATTTCACAACATCAATTTCTTCCTGGGTGGAGAGCAGTCTTACACCCGTTTTTGGAGGGTGGGTAATGTGAAGAGTGGCTTGTTCCCTGATAACTCTTTTGGAAAATCAGCTTTTCACGAGTTTGCCAACTATTCATTTAAAGCAGGCCTCACTTACAAAATAGCACAGGGAAATTACCTGTTCGTAAATGGATCTTATTTAACCAAGGCGCCTTTCTTCGACAACGCTTACCTGGCACCCAGAACAAGGGATTTTGTACAGGAAAACCTGAAGTCAGAAAGGATCGGTTCAATAGAAGGTGGTTATTCATTGGTTGCACCAACCGTTAAACTGAGGATTACCGGTTACTACACCGAATTCAAAGACCAGGTGAACGTGCTTACTTTTTATGATGATAACCTGAGAAGTTTTGTAAACTATGCATTGAGCAATATCGGTAAAGTACATTACGGAACAGAGATCGGTGCAGAAGTGATCCTGGCAAGGGGGTTAACCTTAACGGCTGCTGCATCTGTTGGCAGGTACCGCTACAACACCCGCCAGGAAGCAACTGTAACTGCTGATAATACTTCAGAGATACTCTCCAAAGACCTGATCTATTCAAAGAATTATTATGTACCAACACCTCAGGAAGCTTATTCTCTTGGATTGAACTACCGTTCCCCTAACTTCTGGTATGTAAATGTAAATGCAAATTATTTCGACCAGATGTGGTTTGATTTTAACCCGTTAAGAAGAACCACTGATGCCGTTGCCGGTGTTAGCAAAGATTCTTACCTGTGGCACCAGATCATTGACCAGGCAAAACTGAAACACCAGTTTACAGTAGATGCTTTTGCAGGATATTCCTGGTTGCTGAACAAGAGCTTCAAGTCTATCAAGAAAAGGTCATTCCTGGTATTTGGCTTAGGTGTTACCAATATTTTGAACAACAAGGATATTGTAACAGGCGGGTTCGAACAACTGCGTTTTGACTTCCTCGATAAAAATGTAGACAAATTCCCTTCAAAGAAATTCTATGCTTACGGCACAACTTTTAATGCCAGCATTGCGTACAGATTTTAATATAATTAAATACAAAACAGACATAAACATCAGATCATGAATAATTTCATCAAAACTTCACTTTCAGCAATTATGTTTACAGTTGCAATTGCTGCTGTGGGTACATCATGTAAAAAAACATTCGATGCACCACCTGCAGAAACACCTCCTGTAAATGTTACTGCCAATACCACCATTGCCCAGTTAAAGGCAAGACACACTGTGTCTGGTGCATTGGATAAAATTGACTCAGGAACTGATATCATCATCAGGGGTATTGTAATTGCGGATGACAGAACCGGGAATTTTTACAAGCAGATCATTATACAGGATACCACTGGTGGCATCCAGGTAAATATCGCAGGAACCAACTTATACACTTCTTACCCTATTGGTCGGGAAGTATTCATCAAATGTAACAACCTGTACCTGGGCGATTACAATAATGCAATGCAGTTAGGCGGTGGCATTGTAGCCGGTAGCGCACCTGCACTGGCCGACATACCCACCACTACTATCAACAATGTTATCTTTAAAGGATCGTTGAACAACGTGGTAACTCCAAAAGAAGTTACCCTGAGCCAGCTAGGAACAACCATGCAGGACCGCTACCAGAATACCCTGGTTAAACTGGTGAACTTCCAGTTTAATGCTGCTGATACCGCCAACACCATTGCAAGTGCCGGTGTAACATCACCTTCATCAGCCAGCTATAACCTGCAGTATTGTGCAGACATTACCAGCCAGCCTGCTTCTCAAACGCTGGAATTGTACACCAGTAACTACGCAAACTTCGCTTCTACACCAGTGCCAAACGGTAACGGTACCATCACAGGTGTGTTTGTATTGTATAGAACATTTAAAGAACTGATCATCCGTGATGCAAGTGACATCAATTTCACCGGCAGCCGTTGCGGATTTACCCCTCCACCGGTAGGAACTGTTTTATTGAAAGAAGATTTTGAAAGCCAGGTAGTTCCTTCTACTGCTCCTTTTAATGCGATATCTGTTGCCGGTTGGTTCAACGGACCTGAAGTGGGTGGTAAAAACTGGGATGCAAGGATATTCTCTTCCAATAAATATGCACAGGTTTCTGCGTTTGGCAGTACCCAGGCAGCAGTTACTTCATGGCTGGTTACAAAGGGTGTGAACCTTGGTTCTTATGCAACCAAAACATTGACCTTTGGTACATCAGGAGGCTTTGCCAACGGCGCTACATTGAAAGTGCTTATTTCTACCAACTATACCGGCACCGGCAATCCATGGGCAGCAGGTGTAACCTGGACCGATCTTAGTGCAGGTGCAACGTTTGCAACCATACCTTCTTCAGGATATGTTTCCGGGTTTACCTCTTCCGGCAATATCAGCCTTAACAGCTACAGTGGTACCGTTTATATCGCCTTTAAGTATGAAGGAGCTGATCCAACAGGAACGGCCAGTGATAAAACAACTACCTGGCAGATAGACAATATCTACGTGGTAGGTAACTAATACATTGTTTAAACTTATTGAAAATGTCCCGCAGAAAGCGGAGCATTTTTATTTAAAGCCTTGTCAGTAGCATAGCATAAACCGGTATTCTTTTGTCAGCTTGTCAGCATCTGCCCCGTGGCACTGATTTTGAGAATGCTTGCCCAAACGAAAATCTTATGCAAAAGGGAAACATACGGGTACAAACGGAGAACATTTTTCCGATCATTAAAAAGTTCTTATACAGTGAACACGACATTTTTTTACGTGAGCTGGTAAGCAATGCGGTAGATGCCACGCAAAAGCTGAAAACACTTTCTTCATTGGGTGAAGCCAAAGGTGAGTTGGGCGAACTCCGCATCGATATTAAAATTGATGCAGAAAAAAAGACACTGACCATTTCTGATAAGGGCATTGGCATGACGGAAGAAGAGGTTGACAAATACCTAAACCAGGTAGCGTTCAGTGGTGCAGAAGAGTTTTTAAATAAATACAAGGGCCAGAATGAAAACAATATCATCGGTCATTTTGGACTGGGCTTTTATTCCTCTTTTATGGTGAGTGATCAGGTAGAGGTGGTCAGCAAGTCCTTTAAAGAAGGGGCAAAGGCAGTAAGATGGGAATGTGATGGCAGCCCGGAATTCACGCTGGAAGAAGTGGAAAAAGAAGAGCGTGGCACGGATATCATCCTGCACCTGAATGAAGAGAGCAGGGAATTCCTGGAGGGGCACAGGATACAAACAGTACTGGAAAAATTTTGCCGGTTTTTACCGGTCCCAATATTTTTTGAAGACAAGCAGATCAACAATCCGGCACCGGCCTGGACAAAAAAACCTGCGGAACTAACCCCGGAAGATTACCAGGCATTTTACAAAGAACTCTATCCTTACAATGAAGCGCCGCTATTCTGGATACACCTCAATGTGGACTATCCGTTCAATCTCACCGGCATCCTGTATTTCCCCAAGATCAAGCAGAGCTACGAGATACAAAAAGACAAGATCCAGTTGTACAGCAACCAGGTATTTGTAACAGATGAAGTAAAGGACATTGTACCTGAATTTTTGATGCTGTTGCAGGGTGTGATCGACAGCCCGGATATCCCGTTGAATGTGAGCCGTAGTTATTTACAGGGCGATCCGAATGTTAGAAAGATCAACAGCCACATCACCAAAAAGGTAGCTGATAAGCTCGAAGAAATATTCAACAACGACCGCAAGTCGTTCGAAGAAAAATGGGAAAGCCTTGGCCTGTTTGTAAAATACGGGATGATGACGGATGATAAGTTCCTTGAAAAGGCCAATAAGTTTTTGGTGATGGAAGATGCAGCCGAAGCCGGTAAATTCTATACCATCGAAGAGTATAAAACAGGCACAGGAGAATTACAGAAGAACAAAGATGGCAAACAGGTAATATTGTATACGACCAACCCGGTACAGCAGGACGCTTATGTACAGGCTGCTTCAGCAAAGGGATATAAGGTGATCAAAATGGAAACATTGGTAGATGCTGCGTTTATCAACAGCATTGAGATGAAATGGGAGGGCGTACAGTTTACCAGGGTGGATGCCGATATCGCTGATAATTTGATCGATAAAGCCGATCATACCGACAGTGTTTTAAGCAAAGAGGAAACTGATACATTGAAAGCTTTGTTTGAAGCACAGAAAACAGCATTGCATGTAACGGTAGAAGTAAAAGGGTTGAGTGCTGATGTTTCGCCGGTGGTAGCTACCAGGCCCGAAATGATGCGGAGGATGAAAGATATGGGCGCTATGGGAGGAGGCATGGCTGCTTTTTATGCGAACATGCCTGATGAAGTAACGCTTACGGTTAATGGCAATCATCCTGTTTACAAAGGAATATTGGGTGAGGAAGACCTGGCCAAACAGGAAAAGCAGGTGAGAAATTTAGCAGACCTGGCCTTGCTTTCACAGGATTTGCTTAAAGGAAATGATCTTACGAGTTTTATCAACAGGAGTGTGGAGTTAATGACTGATGCGAAAAGAACTAACCTGGTCGTTACTGAATAAAGAATAAACAGGATCAATTGTTTTATCACTGCCGGTGCTTTCAGTACCGGCAGTTTAGTATTGCTACTTCAAATTGCTCCATTGTTTTACTGTAATACACTTCCTTAAAATCATGTTCCAAAAACAGGGATTTGTACAGTGGGTTGGCGTAAATGACGTTGATGATCCTTGGATGGGTCTGTAAGCTTTTAAGGATATTATTCACTACCTTTTTCATGATCATCTCATCAAAGGGGTTGAATAAAAAAATACAGTCGGTATCACCGGGAATAGCGTAGCGGGCGGCATCCTGCTCAGCTACCAAAAATTGGGTGGCCGGCAGCCGTTGTTTTATTATCGCAAGATTGGCGCTAGCTTCCCGGCAAAATGCTGCAGAGAAATCTACGCCCGATACCCTTGTAAATCCAGCTACTGCAGCCACACACATGGCCCGGCCTTTACCGCAACCAATATCAAGAAAGTGCTTCCTGTTAACAGGATCAATCTGCTCCAGCGATTGTTCGAGTAATGTATAACTAACGGGCATGTACATGGTAGCATGCGAAATATCTACCCCTTCCTTTTTCAATTTTTTTAATTCATCAGCACCGGTGCTGTTAATGCCATATTTTTTTTCACCTGCAATTTCCTGCCTTACAATGGCAAAAGCAATGCCCCAGCCCCAGTGAATGCCAACGTAAAAAAAGTATTGTATGTAACGGATCAGTTTCAAAAAAAAGATTGAGTTAGTTGACTGCAGCAGGTGAAGTGTCAGAAAGCCTGAGGTCGATCATTTTTAACTGCAATGTAGTTTCACCATTCCATTCATTTTCATCAATGGTAAACACAATGTCTACAGGTTTCCCTGATTTAAGTAATTCAAATTTGTCTGCCATGTTAAACCCTATGCCCGTGAGGGTAATATTTTCCTGTTTCAAAACAAAGCGCAGGTGGAGCTCTTTGGCAATTTTTGAGTAGCCGGTGTCGCTTACACGGGTGGCGATAAATACCGGTCGCATATTTTCAGGTCCAAATGGTTCCATCTGTTTAAGGATGTTGAAAAAAGACGGCTTGATATCAGCAAAGCTTATTTCCGCATCAATCACAATTTCAGGTATCAGTAACCGGGGATCGATGGATGCTGTAACAACTGATTCAAATTTTTGACGGAAAGCCTCCACATTTTCCGGCAACAGGGTAAGCCCGGCTGCGGCAAAGTGTCCGCCGTATCCAAGCAGGTATTCCCTGCAGGCATGAATGGCTTCATACAGGTTAAAACCGGTAACACTCCGGGCGCTGCCCGCTGCAACGTCACCGCTTCGTGTAAGCACTACCGTTGGCCTGTAATAAGTTTCTATCAACCTGCTGGCAACGATCCCTACAACACCCTTATGCCAGTGTTCCCTGTATACTACAGTGGAGTTGCAGGATTGCAGTAACTGGCTGCCTTTTAACTCTGCCAGTGCTTCTTCGGTAATGGAACTGTCGGCTTCTTTCCGGTCGCTGTTATCGTTGTGCAGCAACTCTGCCAGCTCCAGGGCCCTTGTATAATCCTTTTCGATAAAAAGCTGTACCGCTTTTTTTGCATCATCCATTCTGCCTGCGGCATTCACCCTGGGGGCAATAACAAATACTACGTTGTTGATGGATAATTTTTTTTGTATCCCACCCAGTTGCACCAGCGCTTTAATGCCGGGAGAAGGGTGGTTATTGATCCTTTCCAGTCCGAAATAAGCCATTACCCGGTTTTCACCTGTAATGGGAACAATATCGGCTGCAATAGCAGTAGCAAGCAGGTCAAGGTAACAATAGTATTCGTCTTCGTGTATGCCATACCGTTGGGCCAGTGCTGTGATCAGTTTGAATCCCACACCGCAGCCGCAAAGCTCCTTATACGGGTAACCACATCCGGGTTGTTTTGGGTTTAGAATCGCAGCCGCCGCAGGCAATATTTCATCAGGAAGGTGGTGATCACAGATGATGAAGTCGATGCCGAGCGTTGCAGCATAAGCAATAAGGTCAACTGATTTTATGCCACAGTCAAGCGAAACGATCAGTGAAAAATTATTGTCAGCCGCATGGTCGATCCCTGCCTTGCTGATGCCATATCCTTCACGGTAACGATGCGGAATATAAAATTCAATCAAGGACGGATTGTGCAGTTTGCAGAGAAACTGGTACATGGATGCCACCGAAGTGGTACCGTCCACATCATAATCACCAAACACCAGTATCTTTTCATTCTTTTCGATGGCAGCAGAAATTCTTTCTACTGCCTTTTCCATGTCCTTCATCAGGTGGGGATCATGCAGTGAATCCAGTTGCGGTCTGAAAAAGCTTTTACTTTGGTCAAAATCATCAATGCCACGTTGCGCCAGTATCTTACAGAGTACAGGGTTTATGTTGAGGGCAGTTTGCAGTTGCTTTACTTTTTCGGCGGGGGCCTCCAGGCGTTTCCATCTTTTTTCCATTGCAGAAAATTGAAAATGTTATCGTGATCAATACTTCCTGTCTGTAGTATAGCGTACCAGGTCTTCCAGTGCTTTTCTTTCCGGCGAATCAGGAAACTGGTATAAGATATCCATCGCTTCATCCCGGAACTGGTTCATCCTGGTGCCGGCGTATTCCATGCCTCCTGCTGCTACCACTTCCTGGATTATGTATTTTACTTTAGAAGGATTTTTATTTTCGTTCCTGATCAGGTAGATCAGTTCTCTTTTTTTTGCAGTGGGTACTTTGTTGAGCGTGTAAATAAGTGGCAGGGTGAGCTTTTTTTCTTTGATATCGTTGCCGGTGGGTTTGCCAATATTGTCGGTGCCATAATCAAACAGGTCGTCCTTTATCTGGAAGGCAATGCCAACTTTTTCACCAAACAATTTCATTTTTTTTGAGATGGTTTCGTCTTTGCTGGTACTCCAGGCGCCCACACCACAGGCAGAGGAAAGGAGTGAGGCTGTTTTGTTCCGGATGATCTCAAAATAAACATCTTCATCCAGGTTAAGGTTCCTGGATTTCTCTATCTGCAGTAATTCGCCTTCGCTCATTTGTTTTACTGCTTCAGAAAGAATGTGAAGGTGTTCAAAATCATTATGGTCTGTTGAAAGCAGGAGCCCTTTTGAGAGGAGATAGTCTCCTACCAGCACCGCAATCTTGTTTTTCCAGATCGCATTGATGGAGAAAAAACCCCGGCGTTCCAGTGATTCATCCACTACGTCATCATGTACCAGGGTAGCGGTGTGCAGCAACTCGATCATAGCCGCTGCCCGGTAAGTGCTCTCGTTGATGGCACCATGCAGTTTTGCGCTCAAAAAAACGAACATGGGCCGTAACTGTTTGCCCTTTCTTTTTATGATGTATTTCATCACCCTGTCAAGCAGGGGAGTGTTGCTTTTTACCGCATCTGAAAATTTTGTTTCAAAAATGCTTAACTCATTGCCTATAATGTCAGTTACAAATTTCATTTGCGTATAAAAGGGGCAATTTAATTCACTCTGTCACCGTTTCAAAGTATTTATTTACTTTTAATTTTAAAAGGCGCATACACGGCAAGGTTGTTTTTTTTAAAGTTTTTTAAGGGAAGTGCAGCTAATCAGATTGAATAGGCGTCTGTAACTGGCTATAATATAATGAAATAAAAGAGAAAATACCTTAAATAAATACTAAAAAAATTTGGTTTTTAAATCTCAAGTGATATTTTTGCATATAAACAACCCGTAATTTCAGAAATTAAATAATAATCATTTATGGCAAGCAAAAAGTACAAATTACTGTTAGGGGTCATTACCCTAATGACATCTGCAGCTTTCGCACAGACCGGATCCGGTACAGGCGCAGGTTACAGTGTCTTCGACTCTTCTGTAATATCGCAAAAGAACATGCCTCAGCAGAACGAGTTTTGGAACAACACTTATAATTTCCCTGCTAAACCACGTAATATGTGGGAAGTAGGTGTATCTGCCGGTGCATTGACTGTTAGTGGTGATGTACCTGCAAAATTCCCGACTTTAGGTTTTTCAGCACATGTTAGAAAAGCTTTCGGTTACATTTTCTCTTTAAGGTTGCAATACCTGAATGGTAATGCCAAAGGTATGAACTGGCAACCCGCTGCAAACTACGGCAGCAATACTCCATGGGTAGCCGCCGGTTATATTCCTTTAAGAAGGGATGACCAGGGTAACCTTAATACAAATGCTCAGAATGTTTTTTACAACTATAAAGCTCATGTACAGGATCTGTCTCTGGAAGGTATCTTCACATTGAACAACGTAAGGTTCCACAAACAAAAAACCGGTTTCAACCTGTATGGTGGTGCTGGTCTTGGTTTTACATGGTATCATACAAAAGTTAATGCAAAAGGTGCTGACGGAAATCCTTACAATTTTGCTTCTATCGTAGCTCCTACAGGTGGATTTGTTTATGATAACAGGAAAGCTGTTACAAAAGCACTGAATGCTTTGCTGGATAACACTTATGAAAGCGATGCAGAATCTGAAAATGGTCGCCGCCCGACACTTGGAAGCAATACACTGAAACCATCTGGTACAGTTATCCTGGGTGTTGCTTACAAATTAAGCAAAAGGATCAACCTTGCTTTGGAAGACAGGCACACTTTCGTAAAAACTGATCTTCTTGACGGTCAACGCTGGCAGGAGCACTCCAGGGGTGATGCCGTTCTTACTTCAGACTACGATTCTTACAACTACCTTTCTCTTGGTCTTAACTTTAACTTAGGTGCTAAAGCTGTTGAACCACTTTGGTGGCTTAACCCACTTGACTACGCTTACAGCGAGTTAAACAATCCTAAGCACATGAAATTACCAAAACCAGTATTTGATGATACAGATGGTGATGGTGTAACAGACCAGTTAGACAGGGAACCAAACACACCAGCAGGTGCTCCGGTTGATACACATGGTGTAGCTAAGGATACAGATGGTGATGGTGTTCCTGACTATAAAGACAAGCAATTGATCACTCCTACAGACTGTCAACCAGTTGACGCTGATGGTGTTGGTAAATGCCCGGATCCAGCATGCTGCAAAGAAATCAATGATAAATTGAATTCAGGTGCATACGGAGATCCAACTAAAAAAGATTGCGCTACAGACTACCCAAGCCTTACATTAAAAGGTGTTAGTTTGAGTGCTGATAATAAAGCAATGTTATCTACTGTAGCTGGCAAGTTGAAAGACAAGCCAACCTGCGCTATCACATTGACTGCATATCCTAAAGCTGACAAACGCAGCCAGTCTTTAGCAGACAAAAAATTAGAAGCAGTTAAGAACTACCTGGTTGAAAAATTAGGCATCAGTGCAGACAGGATCACTACCGATAAAGTAATTGACGGTGGCGATGCTAACACGATCGATATTAAATCAAACTAAGTTTATTACTTTTTGCTCAATGATTACCCTTCCGGTTTTCCGGAAGGGTTTTTATTTGCAGGCAGGTTCCTTATTTCTCAAAACCTTAACGAACAGTTTTTGGTCTTTAAATATTTTGAAGTGATTTTTGACTTAAATCCACTAAATTTGCGGCTTCTATGCGATTTTTTACAACGATCACCTGTTTATTGATTTCGGTAGTTTTCTTATCATCTTGCAACAATAAGTTTAACAAGATATTGAAGAGCAACGACTATGAGTACAAGCTGAAAATGGCTGATGAGTATTTTGATGCAAAAAAGTACAGGCTTGCACAGGAACTATACGAAGAATTATACCCGGTATTTAAAGGAACAGATAAGTTTGAATTGCTTTACTATAAAGACGCTTACTGTTTTTATTATATGGAGAACTACCGGGATGCCGAGAATTTTTTCAAAGGATTTCTGGAGGTATTTCCCAACAGCAGTAAGGCTGAAGAAGTAGATTTTATGCATGCGCTTTGTTTTTACAAGCAGTCTCCAAAGCTGGAGCTGGAACAGATCAACACAGCAAAAACAATGGGCATCATGCAAACCTTTATCAATACGCATCCAGGCTCATCGCGGATCCCGGAAGCCACCGAAATCATTGATAAGTGCAGGGCTAAACTTGAACAGAAGGAATTGAGGGCTGCAGATCTTTATTATAAGCTTGGACAGTTCAGGGCGGCAGCTATCTCTTATGATAACCTGTTAAACAGTTATCCTGAGTCTGCTTTGGCCGAAACATATAAGTTGCAGGCAATTAAATCATATTATAAATTTGCCCAGTTAAGTGTTGCAGATAAGCAGATTGAGCGTTATGAAAAGGTGATCAATGAATATGAAGATTTTGCAGATCGTTTTCCGGCAGGTAAAATGCTAAAGGAAGCGGAAGAGTATAAAAATTTAAGTACAAACAATATTAAAGAAATACAAAATGAGCAAACTAAGACGTCAGCACAGCTCTAGCACCAGCAGCGTGGTAGAACCAAAAAACTTATTTGACCTGAAGGAAAAAACAGGCAACCTGTACGAGTCTATTGCGATTGTAGCAAAACGTGCTAACCAGATCAATATTTCAGTGAAGGAAGAGCTGCATAACAAACTGGAAGAGTTTGCCAGCCATACCGATAGCCTGGAAGAAATTCACGAAAACAAGGAGCAGATCGAAATTTCAAAAGCATACGAACGCATGCCGAATCCTGCCCTGCTTGCTACGCAGGAATTTATGGAGAACAAGATATACTTCCGTAAGAATGAGGAAGACCTGTTCAGGTAATTTTGTGTAATTATTTACAATACTTCACTTAAGAATTAATACTTTTAGTCCCCCGATGGTTCGGGGGATTTTTTATGCTGAAGAATAAAAAAATATTGATTGGAGTAACTGGTAGTATCGCTGCCTATAAAATCCCTTCGCTTGTGCGGCTATTGATAAAGGCGGGTGCTGAAGTAAAACTGCTGCTGACACCCGCCGCAGGTGATTTTGTATCGCCACTGGTACTGTCTACCTTATCTAAAAATCCTGTTCTTACGGAGCTTTCAGAAAATGAAGCATGGGCAAACCATGTAATGCTGGGCCGTTGGGCCGATATTTTTTTAATTGCTCCCTTAAGTTGTAACAGCCTGGCCAAAATGGCCAATGGCTTGTGTGATAATTTATTGACGGCTGTTTACCTCTCATCAACCTGCCCCGTGGTGGTAGCCCCGGCAATGGATGAAGATATGTGGC
>DDEU01000019.1 GCA_002336815.1 Chitinophagaceae bacterium UBA1946
ATTGGTGTTGTCCATTCCAATGTATTGGCACCCCATGGATTGGTACTTGTAACCTTTCTTCCTTTGAAAATGCTATAGAAGAAATTGAACACAAATAACAACTGAACAGCGAATACGATCATTGACACAAAGCTGATAAACTCATTCAATCCGCCAAACATCTTAAATGATTCCCATTGTGAAAAATCATAGTAACGGCGGGGCATACCTGCAAGACCTTCGTAATGCATTGGCCAGAAGATCAAATATGCACCAATAATGGTAACCCAAAAATGGATATAGCCCATGGTATTGTTGAGATAACGGCCGTACATTTTAGGGAACCAGTGGTAAACACCCGCAAACATCCCAAAGAAGGAAGCTACACCCATTACGATGTGGAAGTGGGCAATTACAAAATAGGTATCGTGCAAGTGAATATCCAGTGCAGAATTACCCAGGAAGATACCTGTTAACCCCCCGCTGATAAATAAGCTAACAAAACCGATGGCAAACAGCATGGCAGGGGTGAACCTGATATTGCCACGCCACAGGGTGGTAAGCCAGTTGAATACTTTAATGGCCGATGGAACCGCAATCAACAAGGTTAGCAATACGAAGATTGATCCAAGGAAAGGATTCAGGCCGGTTACAAACATGTGATGTGCCCACACAAGGAAGGCAAGGATAGCGATCGCAAACATTGATCCTACCATCGCCATATAACCGAAAATAGGTTTACGGCTATTCACACTCAGTATTTCAGATGACATACCCATTGCAGGCAACAGGATGATGTACACTTCGGGGTGACCCAGGAACCAGAACAGATGCTGGAACAGGATGGCACTACCGCCTTCGTTTGGCAAAATTTTACCGTTTACTACGATATCACTGAGGAAGAAGCTGGTACCAAGATTACGATCAAACAACAAAAGAATGGCGCCTGATAATAATACAGGGAAAGACAATACACCCAGGATAGCTGTAAAGAACAGCGCCCAAACCGTGAGTGGCATTCTTGTCATACTCATCCCTTTTGTACGAAGGTTGAGAATGGTAGAAATATAGTTTAAACCACCAAGCAGTGAACTCACAATGAACATGGCCATACTTACCAGCCAGAGATCCATACCGATCTTGGAACCGCTGGAGGCATCGCCCAGTGCGCTCAACGGAGGATAGATCGTCCATCCGCCACTTGCCGGACCTGTTTGCACAAACAGAGAAGAGAACATGATGATTGATGCCAGGAAGAAGAACCAGTAGCTCAAGCATATTCAGCATCGGCGAAGCCATGTCTCTTGCACCGATCTGTAATGGAATTAAGAAGTTGGCAAAAGTACCGCTAAGACCTGCAGTAAGCACGAAAAATACCAGGATGGTTCCGTGCATGGTAACCAGGGCGTAGTAAAACTCAGGCTGCAGTTTACCACCCTTGGCCCAGTGACCCAAAAAGTCTTCCAGCCATGGGAACGTAGATTCAGGATAGCCTAACTGTAAACGGAAGATCACAGAGAATAAGCCCCCGATGATAGCCCATATCATACCAGTTATTAAGAACTGCTTGGCGATCATTTTATGATCCTGGCTAAAAACGTATTTGCTTATAAATGTTTCGTGGTGATGATGCTCATGGTGGGCATCGTGTGCCGTGTGAACATCTTCATGGTGTAGTGCTGCTGAGGTACTCATTTCTTAAAATTATTTTTCAATAATCAATTTATTAATTTACTGCTTTGCCATTACTGCGGCAACCGGCGCTGCTGTTGTTTTAGCAGCGCTGTCAACAACTGCAGGCTCTTTTGGTTTTGTTTCCGGCCTTACGGTCCATATTTCCGGCTTCTGTTCAGAAAGCCATTTTTCATAATCTGCCTGTGTATCTACAACAATTACACCCCTCATGGAATAATGGCCCTTTCCGCACATCTGGTCGCAACTGATCTCGTACGCAAAATTATCGTTGTGCGTTTTTGCTTTCATTTCCGCAGTAGTGTACAACGGGGTGAACCACATGGTGGTAGGTATACCTGGTACGGCATCCATTTTAAGCCTGAAGTGCGCAAGACCCACATCATGAATTACATCCTGTGCGTTGATCACCAGTTTTACCGGTTTACCAACAGGTATGTGCATGGTAGCAGCAACGTGAATATCATCCCTGCTTGCCGGATCGTCAAAATCAACACCGAGACTGTTTGCACCTTTTGTTAATTTATAATTTTTGCGGCCCAGTGTTTTATCTTTTCCGGGGTAACGGAACTCCCAGGCAAACTGGTGCCCGGTAACTTCTACCAGGGTAGCATCTTTTGGCGCTTCACCGGTCATTTTGAACCAGTACATCAAACCAAACACCACCAATACAGTAAGAAATATGGCCGGTACCGTTGTCCAGATCAACTCCAGCTTGGTGTTGTGCGGAAAATAGTATGCCTTGCGATTGTCATTTTGCTGGTATTTGTAAGCAAACCAAAATAGCAATACCTGTGTAATTACAAATACAACACCTGTAACTCCGATGGTGATGTACAGCATCAGGTCGATCTTTTCACCATGATCAGAAGCGGCACCGTACGCAAACAGAGTTTTGCCTTTGAACAGGTCATTACACCACCACACTCCTATCAATCCCAGCACTAAAAAAGAGATGAGTAAAAATGCGTTGATCTTATTGTTTTGCTTCAGGGCTTTTTCTTCCCCCTTTAGCACACTTACGTATTCACTTGCTTTCGCAATCTGGAAGATGACTACGAAAATCATTATTACGATCGCTGCCAACAAAATTTCTGTCATGATGCAAAGTTATTTACATTAACTACTTTATGTGTTATTCTACTGTTTAAATACCCGGCCAACTGTAAAAAAGGATATTTCCGTCAAAACCAGTATCGACTTATCTTTCTAAATTATTATATTATACATGGTGGATCATACTCTCCTTAAGGAAAGGATGATTTTTTGCGGTAAGCGGATGTTTGCTGAGATAATCTCCTACCCTCCACATGATGATTCCGATGAACAGGGCTGCAATACCAAATTCAAATGGCATTAAATGAGCTTTATCTTTCATAGTGCCGGGCATTACCATTTGCCAGAAATCAATCCAGTGACCAAAAATGATCAACACGGCCATAAAAGTAAGCATGGTATAATTTCTCTTAACTGATTTTTTCATAAGAATCAGTAATGGACATACAAAGTTGAGAATCAGGTTCAGGAAGAATATGCCGCGGTAAGGACCAAATACCCGGATTTTATAATACCCTGTTTCTTCAGGAAGATTTGCATACCAGATAAGCATGTATTGTGAAAACCACAGGTAAGTCCAGAAAACAGAGAATGCAAACATGAATTTACCAATATCATGGATATGCTCTTCTGTAACAAACTCGAGTTGACCGCGGTTTTTGAGGAAAACAATGTAGAGGGCGATCAGCGACATACCAGATACGAAAGAACTTGCAAATGTATACCAGCTAAACATGGTACTGTACCAATGAGCATCTATGCTCATGATCCACAGCCATGGAGCGGTAGAACCTACAGATAAACCAAATACAACGATGAACAAAGAAGCATACAGGATATTCTTTTTGATCCACCTGTCTCCCGTTTCATAATCCATGTGACCTGCATTATCGCTTTCCAAACTGAGTGAACGCAGTTTCTTTCCCAATATCCACCACAGGAAAATAGTAATTACGCTGAAGATGGAATAAAACACGGGATTTAAAAATCCTTTTTTTCCCAACAGTATCTTATCATGATCAACCAGTTCTTTGTTAACCCAGGGGTACACATCATCCCTGCCACCCCAAACAATTGCCATTAATATCAATAACGCAATACCGCCCAATACAGGCACCACGCTGGAGATCGCTTCCGGCACACGCCTCAATGCCACCTGCCATCCGCCCATTGCAAGTGTAGTTACGCCGATAAAAAACATACTTGCATTAACCACCAGCAACCAGAATACGCTGTTTTGTAATAAAACTGCCCAAAAACGGGTACTGGTTGTAGCAGCTCCATGGCCTCCATTTTCCAATGGATGATACATAATGAAGCCATACAGCAAGGCGATAACGCCAACACCTATCAGGCCCATTGTCCATTTCTTATAACTGCCAGGTAACTCGAATGAATGACTCATCTAAATCTTTATTTTGAATGAACGTTTTCTATTTTGTCTTTTTTGCCGCTGCTGAACTGTCTGTTGCTGCTGTAGCGGCCGGTGTGGCTGCTGCCGCTGCACCTGCTTCAGGCTTTGGCTCCAGGGTTCTGATATAGTGTATGATCATCCAGCGTTGCTTTGCACTCAACTGCGATGCATAACTTCCCATATTATTCTGCCCATATTCCATTACATGAAAGATCCTTCCATCGCTATACCCGGGAGAAGCATTCACAATATTTTTTACACCTCCAACCCTTGCACCTACAGGTCCGTCACTTCCGGCTTTTACACCATGGCATATAGCACAATTGATATTAAACAGCCTTGCCGCTTCCAGGCTATCGTGGGTACTTAAAGCCGGTACCGGGTTTTTTGTTTGATTACTGATCGTATAAAGTCCGCCGGCAGAATCGCTCAGTGGAGCTTCAAAAGGAGGTACATCTCCCAGCCGGAGTGTTCCTTCTACAGGTCTGCTGTTATAAAAGATCTTTTCGCCAAGTTGAGCCGGATCATTGGTGAATTTTGTTGAATCAAGCAATGAATAGGTTTCAATTGCCCGGCTATAGGCCATATCGGGCATGTATATCTTTCCGGGCTTATCATTACCGCTGCCACAGCTAACCAGTACTACTGCATTGGTAGCAATTGCGATGACAGTAAAAAATTTAGTTCGTTTCATTTATCAGTTTCAGTTAAACAATTAATCAATTAATAACCAACTTCAGTTTCCCTGTACAATTTTTGCTCCCTGTCGTACCTGCCAAGCCACCAACCGGTTTCAGCATGTTGCACATTTATTTCCTTTGCGCCTGCTGCCTGTAAAAAATCCTGCACTTCCGCATCATTTGTTTTATCTGTGCATTCAATTGCCATCACAAAAAGATCATCGGTAGCCCTTGGGTGAAAGTGATGCTTCTTTATGAAAGGCGACAACTGGCACAGGTAGCAAAAAGTAAGTACCATACCAACTGCTGCAAACAATACTGTTAACTCAAAAGTTATCGGTATCCAGGCCGGCAAAGCAAAGTGTGGTTTACCGCCAATATTTAAAGGCCAGTCTTTGGTAAAAATCCAGCCAATACAAGAAAGCGCAGTGGTGGTACCGGTGATACCGTAGATAAAACCAGCCGTGTGTAAACTTGTTTCTCTTAACCCCATGGCATGATCAAGACCATGCACAGGAAATGGAGTGTACACATCATGAATCTTGTATCCTGCCCTGCGAACTTTTTTCACAGCTGGAAACAATACTGCTTCATCATCAAAGCATCCAACAACAAATTTTTTTATTCCTCCGGCCATATATGTGAATTCAAAATTTAAAATTCAAAATTTAAAACAGCTCACTTAGTGTGCATGCTCCACTTCATCAATATAAAACTTCTCCGAATCTGATTTTTCCAGGTCTGTCATTTTACGTTTGTACCCTTCACCCGATGTTTTCAGGATCGCCTTGATCTCGGCTACCGCAATTACAGGGAAGTATTTTGCAAACAGGAAGAAGCAGGTAAAGAACAGCCCGAACGTACCCAGGTAAAAGCCGATCTCGTAAACGGAAGGGCTGTAATAAGTACTCCAGGAAGATGGCAGGTAATCCCTGTAGGTAGAAGTAACGATGATCACAAAACGC
>DDEU01000049.1 GCA_002336815.1 Chitinophagaceae bacterium UBA1946
GAAAAATGAGCAAGAGCGAAAACCAGATGGCTACCCTTTACCTGGCAGATGATGATGAAATGATCCGTAAAAAAGTGATGAAGAGCAAATCAGATGCCGGCCCCACTGCTCCCAATTCAGTAAAACCGGAGATCATCGAAAACATCTTTGCCCTGATGAAACTGGTAAGTGCAGCCGATGTACTGGCTAAGTTTGAAGCTGATTACAACGATTGCAGTATCCGCTATGGCGATATGAAAAAACAACTGGCGGAAGACATGGTGAATTTTATTGCCCCTATCAGAGATAAAGTGAACGCCATACTGGCTGACGAAAATTACCTGAAAGAAGTGATGGACAAGGGGGCAGAAAAAGCCAGGACCAGCGCCCGTGCCACCATGGAACTGGTTAGGCAGGGCATCGGCCTTAATTATTAGGCTGCCTGCAGCAACAGCCGTATTATTATTTGTGAAGTATCAAAGATTGCATATTTTCATTTTTTAAAATACAAAGCGTTTTCATTTCTTAATCTAATAAATTCCCGGGCAGGAGAAAGGGGTATGGCAAAAACTAAAAAACCAAAGCACATTGCAATTGCAGGAAATATCGGTGCAGGTAAAACCACGCTGACAGAGATGCTGAGCAAGCATTATAAATGGATACCCCAGTTTGAAGATGTGGATCACAATCCCTACCTCAACGATTTTTATGAAGACATGCCCCGCTGGAGTTTCAACCTGCAGATTTTCTTTTTAAACAGCCGGCTGAACCAGTTGCTGGAAATTCATCGTGGTACCGAGACCGTTATACAGGACAGAACCATTTACGAGGATGCCAATATCTTTGCACCCAACCTCCATGATATGGGACTGATGGGTAAAAGAGATTTTGATAATTACTACCGTTTTTTTGAAACACTTAAAACGATGGTGCAGCCACCGGATCTTCTTATTTATTTAAAAGCATCGGTACCAACACTGGTAGCGCAGATACAAAAGAGAGGCAGGGAATACGAAGAGAACATCCGCCTCGATTACCTGAAAAAGCTGAACGAGTATTACGAAAAATTTATTGAAGGCTACAAAGAAGGACCGTTGCTGATCATCAATGCAGACAGTAATAAGTTTGCAGAAAATGATGAACATTTCGGGCAGGTCATCAATAAGATCGACTCCACTTTGTTTGGATTGTTTTAACCGGCAGCGATCAGTATTTTATTTGACAGGCAAAACCAAAGCCATTTGCTGTTGAGGAATGGCAATGTATAATGGCGGAGGAAATAAAAAAAACAGCAGAAGTATTTGTAGTTTTTTGTATCGACTGCTAGCCTGTTAACTAGGCTGAATTTTCGATGCCCAACTCTCAACGCTTAATTCTTAATTCTCAACTTTTACTCGATCAACTGGTTCTTCATGGCGTAAAACACCAGGCCTACAGAATTCTTTACGCCAAAACGTTCCATCAGCCTGTCTTTAATGGCTTCCACCGTTCTTGAACTGATCTCCATTTTCTGGGCGATCTCTGCAGCAGTATATTCCATGCACACCAGCGTAAGCACTTCTTTTTCTCTTTCGCTGATCACCACTTCGGTAGTAAGCGAGGGATTGAATTTTTGCTTGCTGTAATTTTTTTTGATCAGTACTTTGTTTACAAAAGGATTCAGGTAAAAACCGGTACGCATCACTTCCATCACAGCTTTTCTTATCTCTGCAGGTTCCGTACTTTTAAGCAGGTAGCCTGCTGCACCGCAATCCATCAGGTGACCAACAAAACGCTCGTCTTCATACATGGTAAGAATGATCACCCTGATCTTTGGAAATTCTTTCGTGATCTGCTTGGTGGTGTCAATGCCATCTTTCACCGGCATTTTAAGATCACACAATACTACATCAGGATCTGTATCCCTTATTTTTTTCAGCAGGTCATCCCCATTCTCCGCCTCCGATACAAATTTGATATTGGTATAAGGACGCATAGAAAGGATCACTCCTTTCCGGAAAATTTGATGATCGTCGGCGATGGCTACTTTGATTTGATCCATAATATACAGAATAAACAAATTTAAGAAAAACATATGGCACCGGCTAAGTTGTTTGCCTGTTTCTTTACTTGTTATTTATACTGTATGGTCCGGTTGTTTTTACGTCAGTAAAAATACGGTGGGCTAATAAACAGATTCTTTGGGTACTTCAATCGTTACTTTGTAGTAGGTATGGCTGGGGTCAATTTCAAATAATATCCTTCCGTTCAGCACTTTAACACGACTTGCAATATTCTTTAGTCCAAGGCCTGCAGAGGTATGGTTCAAACGGTCAAACTCTGTTTGTATGATACCTTGTCCATCATGATGCAGCCGGAAATAACTGTGGGTAGCATTGGCATTTTGTGTAAGGTGAATAAACCCTGCATTGCTGTGTTTCATGATATTGTTCACCAGTTCCTGGATGATGCGGAAGATGTGCAGTTCCTGCTCCAGTTTAATGCGGGTACGGTAATCATGAAAACGTACACTTGCATTGAGGCTGCCACTGCCATTGATCTTTTGAAACAGGTCGCTCATGGCGCTTTCCAAACCAAAGTTCTTGAGCGTAGGCGGCATCATGCTGTGGCTGATATTGCGGATCAGCTGTATGGCATCATCAATGATCTGCTTGGCGCTGTAAATGGATTGTAATTGAGCCGCCGGCTCCTGGTTCACAATGTTTTCGTTCAGGTAAAGCCGGGCTGTAGCAAGCAAAGGGCCCACATCATCATGCAGGTCGGCGGCAATGCGGTTACGTTCTTCTTCCTGGAATTTAATGGAGGCATTGAGCAATATCTGCTGCTTGTCTTCTTCCATCTTCTTCAGTTCCATATTAAACCGGGTAACCTTGCGCTGGTGAAATATTACAAAGAATACAATGCCCAGGGTAAGGCTTACCATACCCAGTGTACCCAGAAGCATTATGTAATTCGATCCGGAAGAGGCCCCGGTTGCTGCCTGTAAAAAGATCATTGCGGTTTCGGGTTAGTATTTTTGTTTAATGGGTAAAAAGATCCCAAGTCAATATCTATGTTTTTACCTAAACGATTTTCTCCCTCATTTAGGTATGCCCTTATTACAATTGCCACACTTAACAACACATCTTTAATAATGGTCACTGAGCCATAAATTACTACATATTGCTCCCGAAAACCAGGATCATTGAGACTTGACTTTGAAAACAGGAAGAGGAAAAAATTACCGGAGAAAAATAATAGAAAGGCCACTGATATCCAGAATTCAGCAGTATGAAGAATAGGCGTAGAAACGCTGTATTGCAGTTTCTCGTAAAAAAAATAAACAATCACCAATACAAAAAATAAACATTCAACTACAAGCGGTATAAAGCTGAATTCGACCGAGGTTTTTGCATTATAGTAGTCTATAAAAGAGAAAATTATAAAAAGGATACAGCTTACAACCCGAAACAGGTGCTTTGCCTTCAGGCGAAGGTAGCAGGCAAAAAATTCTGAAAGCAGGATAAATTCAACAATGAGAAAAAATCGGTTAATTAAAAGACTGTGTGCCCGATCGTTAAGAATTAATTTAAAATAAAGGGACGGTATCAAAAATAACACCATTGCGGTGGTATAAAAAAAAAAGACCTTTGCTCCACGAGAATTTAATTTCCTTAGAAAAAATAAACCCGTTGAGAAAGGTAGTAGTTCAGCCAGGTAAGTGGTATAAATTAAGTTTTGTAAAATGGTAATTTGCTTTCATCAAAAATAATTAACACTTTAACAAAATCAAAATTTACTTTGTGATTACAGTTGCCACATAGTTTTGGTAAGTTTAGAGGTTTACTTGATAGTTTCGTAAGTCAAACTTCAGATTAAACCTCATCCTCAACAACAGGTTTCGCATTAAAAAAGCTCATTAATTAAGCCTAATGGCCTAATAAACAAGGATTTGAATGTGAATAACCGTTACAAAGACTTGAAAAAAAAGGTAATTCTACCCGTCAAAAATAGTAAAAATACGATTAACATTGCAGGTATCTTTACGAACGTAGTTATACTTTGCTGCAAAAAAGAGAAGTACTTATTAAGATATGTGAATAAAAACTAAAGCATCGGTGAATACGAACACTTATATTTCACTGCTGCTGCAAATATAAAAGAATGTTAGCCGGTGCCCGTAATATTGCATCGCAGGAACCTTGCTCCTGGAGGATTACAGGCTGGAAAAGATTTTACGAAACTACCAGGTAAACCTCCTGCAGCGGCTAACCGCACAAAGATAGTTTATACACAGGGGGTTGTAGCTGGCATAAATACCCATTTTTTTAATGGTTGTATTTACACACAACAGGGTACTAACACTCAATAGGCTCCACGGGAACTACTTCGTAATTGTACGCAATAAAAGACCCGGCAAAACGTTTACAGGACGCAGAACTTTTAAAATACTGCAGCCTGTAATTGTTGAAAATTAAAACAACTTTGCTGAACGATACTAACCCATTAATAACTAATTTTAACCGGTAAAAATGCCAAAACAACAACCAGAAACAGGAATGGCCAACACAGCAGACTACCTCATTAAACTTGCCATAGCAGACGATCATAAAATTTTCAGGGATGGTATCAAGATGGCGCTTTCCAATAAGGAAAACCTTAAAATGCTGTGGGAAGCGGAAGATGGCAAGGACCTGTTGCACAAAATGTCGATCAAAAAACCCGATGTACTGCTGATGGACATCCGCATGCCCGAAATTGACGGGATCAACGCCATTGAACTACTGCGGAAAGAATACGAGGATGTAAAGATCATTGTGCTTACCATGTATGATGACCAGCAGATGATCAGTAAAATGATGGAGATGGGTGCCAATGCCTATCTCACCAAAACTACCGACCCGGAAGAGATCTATAATGCGATACTTACCTGCATGAATGATGACTTTTATTTCAACGACCTGGTAAACCGTGCAGTAATGGGGAAACTCATGCAGCGAAAAAATGTGCGGCAGCATTATGGCAATACCCCTGTAGTAAATTTCAATGAAAAAGAACTGAAAATACTGAAGTTGTTGTCGGAAGATAAAACCACCGAGGAGATATCAAAGATCATCTTCTTAAGTCCACGTACCATCGAAACCATCCGGCAGAATATGAAAATGAAGGTAAATGCCAAAACGATCGGCGGCCTCATTATGTACGGAATGAGAAATAAACTCATCGAGTGATTTTCGTAAAGCCTGCAGTTAAGTATTCTTTTCCAATTATATAGTTACGATGCCGTTCTTAATGGCATAAATTGCGAGTCCTACCCGGCTTTTCACCCCCAATTTTTCAAACAGTGTCTCCCGGTGATTGTCCACCACCCTGGTACTCAGGTTTAGTTGCATCGCAATTTCCTTATAGGTCATATCGCTGCTTACCAATTTGAGAAATTCAATTTCCAACCCCGATAGCATACTTTTTTCGAGACTACTCTGGTTGCTCTTGTTTTTTTTGAATAGTGCAGCAATTTTTCCGCTTGTACTATTGGCATAGTAATAACCATGCTCAACCACCATTTCAAGCGCATTTTTCAATTCATCAGGATGAATATCTTTTTTTAGAAACCCCCTTACTCCGGCCTGCAGCAAACGTATCAAAGCGATATCGGAATCATACATGGTAAGTATCAGTATTTTGATGTCAGGATAATGTTCGCTCAGCCAGTAAGTAGTAGCATAACCATCCATCTTCGGCATATTGAGATCCAGAATAACGATGTCAGGCATATTGCCTGCCCCAATACTGCTGACCACTTCTTCACCATTTGACGCAACACTGATAACATTAAAGTTGGGAAACCTGTTGATCAGGTTGGCCAGTGCATCCCGCAGTAAAATATGATCATCTGCCAATATCAGGTTTTGCCTGTTTGTTATTTTCATTGATTGGAATTTTAATGATAATAGAAGTTCCCTTTTCCGTACTCTGGATATCGCAATGTCCGTTCAGCATCGTTGCTCTTTTATTGATATTGATAATACCTGCTCCATGCTTCCTGCTTCCGGCATCAAAACCTTTCCCATTATCAGCAATGCTCAGTTCAAGAGAGTCATGGGAGTAATGCAATGTTATAGAAAGGCTTTCACCATAAGCATGTTTCAGAAAATTATTGATCCCTTCCTGCACAATCCTGAAAATAACCAGTTCTGTGTTTCCCGAAAGAAATATTTCAGTACCTATAATATTGAACTCCACATTATATAGTCTCGTCTTTTTAATATTCAACACTTCTGTTTCAATGCCCTTAACAAGCCCATTGTTTAATATCAGTTCGGTACTCATGCTCCTGGAAATATCACTGAGACCCTTTATGGATTCTGTGATCAGCTCTAGTGAATCATTCACCGAAATTTCAAGCTTCTTAATATCAGCGTATGAAATGGTATTGAGGTATAGTTTTGCGAGGGTCAGCTTTTGACCGATATTATCATGCACTTCTCTTGCAATATGCTGAAAGGTTTGCTCCTGTATCTCAAGCTGAGATTGTAACAGAGTATTTTGATGTTCTGTTTTTAGATCATCGATTTCCTTGTAGTATTTCATCTGCCGCTGCTGGTACTTGTAAATGATCGTAATCACCAATGTACTTAACAAAGCCACCAGCGTCATCACACATACAATCAGTACTATAATACTTTTTTCGGAGCTACTGAACATATATAAGCTTTAGTGAAAAAAAGATGCATGACTCCGTAAGCAAATGAACCGACTGAGTTTAAGATGTCAAAATAC
This sequence comes from Chitinophagaceae bacterium UBA1946, assembly GCA_002336815.1. GTDB lineage: Bacteria > Bacteroidota > Bacteroidia > Chitinophagales > Chitinophagaceae > Ferruginibacter. The sequence goes on from DDEU01000049.1 coordinate 6,739, forward strand.
TGTCGACTTATTGCAACTTTCAAAAACTCACAAACAGCAAAAAAAGGAATAACCATTGCCATTGAGAGAAAAATTCCGTTAACGATCCAAAAAGACGGCTCCCACAAAATTCTTTGCTTAGTAAAAGATGTAAACAATTGATAATAGTAGATAACACAGAAAATTAATAAAAAAAGGTTTGCTATAAAAAAACTAAGTCTACCATGTATGTTTGCTAAATCTCTTTTTATTGCAAAAAAAAGGATAGGCACAGAGATCGAAGCTATCCACCAAAAAAAAGTTTTGTTCCTTAAAGTGAAGGATTTATAGAAGAAAAATGACAAAATAAAATAATGAAAAAAAACTGACACTATTGTCATTCGTATTCTCATTACATTTCTTTCTGGCATAAATAAGCCAAATAAGGTTGCACAAATAATACAAACAAACGCTACTATCGAATAAATAAAAAACCATTTCATATAGGATGGCACATTTTTATTTCCAATCGTTTTTAGCGAATAAATAAATGATAGCGTAAAACAAAGCAATTGGAAATAATATAACAGGTTATATATGTGCATGGCTTCAACTAATATGCTAAAATACTTTTCTTAAAATACGTATATAAAGAGTAGGTGTCAGGCAATTATTGCAAGTTTATATTTGTTGTTTTGTAAGTACACCCTATAGGCTTTTATAAAAAAAACATGCATTATAACGTATCCCATGGCACCGATTGAATCCAGGTTTTTAAAAGTNNAGAAAATCCACCAGGTCTTTAAAATTTAAAAATGCATGAAATGCGATCAGCGGCAAGGTTAAACACATACAAAAGAACATACCCGTGACCACCCAAAAAGAAGAGTCAGATAGCACGCTGCCACGTGAACTATTAGCAAATAGTTTATAATAATAGATACAGCATAGAACAAAATGGCCCGAATTAGCAATTGCAAAGATCAACATCGGTCTTTTAAAAAAATCGATGCTTACTGCAGTAGTCAGCAACAAAAACGAAGTGCAGGAAAATATAATTGTGGTCCTGTCTTTTACGACTGGATATCTTATTTCCAGGATAAAAACAGTCAATAAAAAAAAATGCGGCACAGATGACAAATAATTGACTTTAGCTACAAACGTTTCAGTTAATGATTGAGAAAAATTCTGGCAAATTGAAATACAGGAAAGAGAAAAAGTAATAAATCCATAGTAAAAAAGAAGTTTGAGATTTCCCCGGATGGAATACTTGAAAAATATGTGCAGGCTAACAAAAAAACTGGCCATCATTGTTAAATCCTGAAGCCATCTTATGACAAGATACAAATTCATGATGAATGATTTGAAACGATTCCTTCTTAAACCCCGGGCCGATCAGCACTTATCCATACAATGCTAAGCTATTTTCCAGTCTTCCAAAAAAGAAAAATACCCTAAAAACTGTAGTTTTTCTTTTGCAAATCGCTCAAACGCCGATGTATGTTTGCACCATCAAATGGTATTGATAAAAGCCCGTCCTGGCTGGATAAATAAGAGGGCATTGATTACAGGCGCCTGTTTTCTCTCTGTACACTTCATAAAACTTTATCAATACCACTTGTTTTAAACCGTTTGACTCCTCCATACCATTTGCCAGGCTTTCCCGAAACCGAATTTAAAAATTGCAGAATGAAGATTCTGTAAACTTTTTTCCTTGTCATCGACAGTTGAGTGGCAATATTTCTTATCCACCCAATGGATGCATGGTCCATCTTTTAAAAGACTTTCACTTTTTATGAAGAAGATATTTTGTTTACTACTGCAGATATTCTTTGCACTGCCAGCCACGAGCCAGCATATTCGGCTGCCTGCAATAAAGGAAGACTGTCAGGCAATTTTCCCGGAGTTTTGCAGTTTTGAATTCAACAATTTTGTTTTTCACCGTTTAGACTTCGCCTGCGAAAGAGGCTTCAGAATAAGTTTTGAAGAAGGCTGCTGGAAAAGCAGCTCTATTTACGATACTCCCTGCATCTTTACTAACCGTCATGTGAAGATCCTGGTTGTACTGTATGAAAAATATGCCCGCTGTTTTTTTCCGCTTGCACTTACCCTTCAACCGGGCTATGTGGCCAAAGATTCTGCTTTTTTAACTCTGGATAGCTCCTTTGCTCTAAACAGAAAAAGGGGGAAAATATTATTTATTCCGGGCGATTACCCGGTTAGGCCTGGCGCCGGTTCACTCATAATCGACCTGCCCATACAAGAGGAAACCATACCCGTTAAAACTATCACGGCACTTTAAGAACAGAGTTATTGAAGGATGTCACCGGCTTGAAAATGCCTCAACGTCATATTAGTAATTATGGAGAGCAAAAAGCTGTCATTCCCAATTCACGGGAAAAAAAACAAAAAAAATGGGATTTTTCTTTTATTCCAGCTTCCACACCAATATAATTTTGAATATTCCAATCAGGTAAAGTCCCTATAAACATTTTATCACCCTTAGCAACCTGTACATATAAGCAGGCAATTAATATTACCTGTACAAAAAAAGACGTGCCCGGCATAGAGCTGCGGCACACTTTTTTGAGGGTCAGGCAGGAACGAAAAATCACCCTGCCAAACGGCAATAAATCACCCTCCAAAATACCGTTAAAATACCCTTTGCCGGGTGAAAACGAAAGTTGAATTTTATCCCGGTTTCGGGATTGGATTTTTTCGTCTAAACAGGCCTCATGGTAAGATGGGGCCTTTTTAGTGGAACCGGCTGCAACGAATCCGGTTGAAAATAATTGTGCAATTTATACGTTATGGATGAAGTACTTAGAAGGCAGAAAACTTATCCACCGTATTTTCCGCATCTCAAAAGAAAACGTAGTTTTACCAAAATATTTGAAGAAAATATAAAGAACTTGCGGTCTTACGTTAGTACAACACCTATGATAAACTTCAAACCATAATCAAAATGCCTACGAACCACACAGAACCGATCAAAGTATTGATAACAGACGACCATGTACTCTACCGGGCAGGGGTAAAAACAGCCCTCAGCGCCAAAAAAGACGTGAAAGTGATCGCCGAGGCCGATAACGGCATGCACCTGCTCAATATGCTGAAGATGATACAGCCCGATGTGATCCTGCTGGATATACAAATGCCTGTAATGGACGGCATTGGCGCATTGCCCGAAATAAAAAAGAACTGGCCAAACATAAAAGTGATCATGCTTACCATGATGGACGATCACAGTATGATCACCAAACTCATGGAACTGGGTGCCAACAGCTACCTCAGTAAAACCAGCGACAGCGAAGTGATCTACGAAGCCATCAAAACCTGCTACGAACAGGAATATTTCTTTAATGCGCTTACCAACAAGGCATTGCTGAACAACCTGAAGACGAAGAACAACATGACACCGCAAAAAATGGTGCAGGCAGAAGCCAATCTTACCGATAAGGAAATGCTGATCCTGCGCCTGATGTGCGAAGAAAAAAGCACGAAGGAAATTGCAGATATCGTAGAACTCAGTCCACGTACGGTAGAAGCCATCCGGGACAAACTAAAAGTAAAGACAGGCGCCAAGAGTACCGCAGGCCTCATACTCTATGCCGTTAAAAATAATATTCTTGACGAGGATACCGCCCGTTAATGAGATCAATAAGGTTTGAACCAGCAGCCCGCCATTGGCGGGTTTGTTGTTTGATGCAGTACCGCCAATAAGAGGGCAATATGGACGAGATAAAGGGAAGTCAAGTTTTAAAAACCTGACTTCCCGAAAACTACCCCTACGAATGCGCCAGGAAAGCCCTATCTCTCCTGCCCGACTAAAACATACACATATCGCTATCACTGTTGGCTACCACCCGGCGTAAGCAAAACCGTCCGTTGCATCAATTTTCGCACCGGATGCCCCAGTCATGGCCAGTTGATAACAATGCAGGTACTGCAGTTAGCCTTAACAAAATGCCGGAAGCAACGGCCTCCCCGTTAACTTTGACCCATGAACCATTTTATTTACAACGGAAAGATCTTAAAAGATGGCAGCCCCGTAGCAGGCGCCGGTAACCGGGGGCTCCGTTATGGCGACGGTGTATTCGAAACCATGAAAATGCTGGATGGAAAACTGCAACTGGAAAATGAACATTTTGCCCGCCTTTGGAAGGGAATGGTTACACTCGGCTTTGATATACCCAAACATTTTAGCCCGGAGCAATTAAGCACACTCCTGCTTACCCTGGCCCAAAAAAATGGGCATGCGGCTGCAGCCCGAGTGCGCCTGCAGGTATTCAGGGGCGATGGCGGCCTCTACGATGCTGCCAGCCACCATCCACACTATACCATCCAAACCTGGGCCCTGCCCGAAGGAAACGGCCAGTTGAACAGCAATGGGCTGCTGGTGGGTTTTTACAGGGATGCGGTCAAAAGCTGTGATACACTGGCCAACCTCAAACACAACAACTTCCTGCCCTACGTGATGGCGGCCCTCCATGCAAAAAAAGAAAAATGGAACGATGCCCTGCTGCTGAACAGCAGTGGCCATGTATGCGACAGTACCATCGCCAACCTCTTTATCGTAAAAAATGAACAGGTGTTCACCCCGGCCCTTAACCAGGGCTGCGTGGCCGGCGTGATGCGCAGGCAGGTGATCCACCAGCTAAAAGACGGCCCCCTGGCAGTAACGGAAAGGGCCATCAGCCCGGAAGAGATCCTGCAGGCAGACGAAGTATTTTTGACCAACAGCATCCAGTATATCCGCTGGGTAAAAAGCATCGAAAACGCAGCCTACGGTAACAGCACCATCCAAAAAATTTATGCTGCCCTGCTGCCAACCATTGCATAGCAGCGTTGTTACACAGTACCGGTTCGGTTTCAGGCAACAGTGGGAGCCGGGCGACTTTTATCAAGAATAGTTTTATATCATTGCAGGTAGGGCCCCGGATCTTAGCCGTACCGGCAACAAACCGTCAATTGATTCTATGCATGCAGTAAACATATTCTGGTTTAGAAGAGACCTCCGGCTCGAAGACAATGCCGGCCTGTACCATGCCCTTAAAAGCGACCGGCCGGTAGTGCCCATCTTTATTTTTGACCGGAATATCCTGGATGAACTGGAAGACAGGGAAGACCGCCGGGTAGAATTCATCCGGGCCAGCCTGGAAGAAATGCAGCATACACTAACGGGCAGGGGTACCAGCCTGGAAGTATATGATGGCCGGCCGGCTGAGGTATTTAAACAACTGCTCGAAAAATATGATATAGAAACCGTGTTCACCAACCATGACTACGAACCCTATGCACTCGAAAGAGAAAAAAAAATCGCCGCCCTGCTGCAGGAGAAGGGAGCGGCGTTGAAAACCTATAAAGACCAGGTGCTGCTGGAAAAGGACGAGGTATTGAAGGATGATGGCAAACCCTACACGGTGTTCACTCCTTACAGCCGCAAGTGGAAAGCAGTACTCAGCGATTTTCATTTAAAGCCCTACCCGGTTAAAAAATATGCCGGTAATTTTTTCAAACAGGCCGCCCGGCCCATCCCCTCCCTGGAAGCCCTGGGGTTTAAAGCAGTAGACAAGCCCTTTCCCTCAAAACAGGTAAAAGATGAGCTCATCCGCAAATACACGGAACAAAGAAATTTTCCTGCCATCCACGGCACTTCCCGGCTGGGGGTACATTTGAGGTTTGGCACCATCAGCATCCGCCAACTGGCAGCCCATGCAAAAGGCCTCAACGAAACCTACCTGAACGAACTGATCTGGCGGGATTTTTACCACAGCATCCTCTGGCATTTCCCAAGAGTTGGAATGGGAAAGGCTTTTAAGCCGGCCTACGATACCATCGAATGGAGAATTGACAATGGTGAATTTGAAAAATGGTGCCAGGGCCAAACCGGTTACCCCATCGTGGATGCCGGCATGAGGGAACTGAATGCCACCGGTTTTATGCACAACAGGGTACGCATGATCGTTGCCTCCTTTCTTTCGAAACATTTACTGCTCGACTGGCGGCTGGGGGAAGCCTATTTTGCAAAAAAATTACTCGACTTTGACCTGGCTGCCAACAATGGCGGCTGGCAATGGGCTGCCGGCAGCGGCTGTGATGCGGCGCCCTATTTCCGCATCTTTAACCCGAGGCTGCAGACGGAAAAATTTGACAAAGACTTAAAATATATCCGGCACTGGGTACCGGAGCTGGACAGTTTCGATTACCCGGCACCGGTAGTAGATCACGAAATGGCAAGAAAGCGCTGCCTGGCCGTGTACAGCAAAACATTGAAAGAAGAAAAATAAGGCGCCTGCTGCGCTGTTGAACGGGTACGGTCAATAAAAAAGCTGTTGAAAACGAACCAGGTTTTCAACAGCTCAATGGTATAAAATAGTCAGGTTTAACAGCTTATTCCAGTCCAAGTTTTTCCATTACATGCATGCTTACACCAGTGGTGGAATAACCGCCGTCATGAAAGAGGTTTTGCAT
>DDEU01000085.1:0-32501 GCA_002336815.1 Chitinophagaceae bacterium UBA1946
GCGGCGGTGGAAGCCGTGGCGGTGGATACGGCGGCGGCGGCGGAAGAAGCGGCGGCGGATACAATAAAGATTATTAATCCAACAACACTCCGATAATATTAAAATCCCCTGTTTTTTAGCAGGGGATTTTTTATTGCCATTTGTGTGAATGTTAAAACCTGTAGCCGAGATTCAGTCCAAATGCCCGGATCCCTGCCCAGGGGCCTTTCACTTTAAACACAGCACCATTTGCATCGGGGTTGCTTGGTATCTCTACGTTTACGAGTGGAATGGTCTGCTTGATCTTTTCCAGCTCGAATTGCAGGCTGATGCGTTCGATATCATTCAGGCTGCCGGTAAAATTAAAGTCGCCCCTCGAGATGCCATAACTGGGGCCGGCGATCCACCAGTCAAAATAGATCTTTTCACCCAGTTTCCATTGAGCCCCAATCTGTAAACCGGCGGTTACCGTATTCATGCTGCCTTTAAAGGTGGCGGTTTTATCAATCCTTTTGTTATTGACGTAATCATAATAATTAACCGGCACATCGCCTTTGTAATTGTTATATGCCAGCATCGGCGCCATGTAAAATCCCCGCATATCTCCCTTCTTTCCCAGGTAGAACCGGTACTCTGCATTGATGCCGATATTACCGATCTTTCCCAGGTCTACCCTGATAGAAGAATCACCGATATAATCTTCCACTGCTTTTTGAAAAGGAATACCGGTAACCGGGCGGTAGCGGGCACTTATTGCCAGCGATTGCTTGTGGCCAAGTTTGTGTTCATACTGAACCGAAAAATTTTTAAAAACCAGCGCAGGTATATTTAGCTTGATGATGTTATCGCCGGTGGTGGATTTGGTTTCATCGCCCTGGGCGCCGGCCTTGCCATAACCAAATAATAGTGCAAAAAACAGTGAGATAAAAGGAATATTGCTTTTCATATTTCGAGAATTGGGGGATCAGAACAATTGAGTCGGTCAACTATTAGTGAAATAAATATACCAATAAAAAAACGATGGGCCGTATTGTTTATTTTAGGAACGACTGGTTTTGCCGGAACGGTTCAGTACAAACTGCAGCAGCAGGCTCAATGCGATCACGAGCAGTGCACCGATCACGTTGAGCCATAAAAAGGAAACAATATCCGCATTGTACACGACGATTACCAATACCTGCGAAACCACACTGGCAAAAAACACTGCATTGCCACGGATGTATTTTATCCAGAATGCTACGAGGAAAATACCAAGTATCACGCCATAAAAAATAGAGCCTAAAATGTTTACGGTTTCTATAAGGCTGTTGCCAATATTATAGGCAAACATGGCAACAATGATAGAAAACACCCCCCAGGCAAAACTGTACCACCGGGAAATACGGTAATCATCTTTTTCAGAGCAGTTCTTATTAATGAACTTTTTATGAAAGTCAACCACGGTGCAGGATGCCAGGGCATTGAGCGCTGCAGCGATGCTTCCCCAGGAAGCAAGGAAGATCATGGCGATCAACAACCCTACCAATCCCCTGGGCAGGTTTTCAATTACAAAACGAAGAAAAATATAGTTGGTATCATTGGCCTTTTTATCATGCAACGCCTCCCTGATAACAGTTTTGTACTGGGTTCTCACGGTATCGGCTACCTTAAAATCTTTTTGTGCCAGCAGTTGGTTGTACTGCAATTCCAGCGAATGCAGTGAATCCCTGTACACCGTTTTATTGGCTTTTGCAACCTGCACATCATCAAAATAAACGGGTGGTTGATGATACTGGTAAAAAGTGAATACGAGTATACCAACCAATAATATCAAAAACTGCATCGGCACTTTTACAAGACCATTCACCAGCAACCCGATCCTGCTCTCCTTTTCCGATTTGGCAGTGAGGTAACGACCCACCTGGCTTTGATCAGTACCAAAATAACTAAGCGCCAAAAAAAGTCCGCCAATGGCGCCGCTCCAGATATTGTAGGTATCCTTCCAGTCGAACCGTCCTTCTTTAATGCCGGAAGTGATCACGTTCATCCTTCCATATCCACCGGCATTTTTTAACGCATCCGTAAATCCAACCCCTGCAGGCAACAAGTGTATCACCGTATAACCTGCCAGGAACATTCCCGCAATCACAATGATCAATTGCAGTTGCTGTGTATAGGCCACGGCCTTTGCGCCACCTGTTACCGTATAAATGATCAGGAAACCTCCCATTACCAGGTTGGTATAATAAATATTCCAGCCAAGCAGGGAACTCAAGATGATGGAGGGTGCATAGATGCTGATACCGGTTGACAAGCCTCTCGACAATAAAAAAAGTGCTGATGTAAAGGTTCTTGTTTTTACATCGAAACGCTTTTCTAAAAATTCGTAGGCGGTATATATTTTTAGTTTTCGGAAGACTGGAACAAAAAATATACAGATCAGTATCATGGCAACCGGAAGGCCAAAATAATACTGCACAAACCGCATCCCGTCTGTGTATGCCTGGCCCGGTGCACTTAAAAACGTGATGGCGCTTGCCTGTGTGCCCATGATGCTCAGCAGTACCAGGTACCAGGGCATACTGTTGTTGCCGAGGAAATAACCATCCAGGTTTTTGGTATGCGTACTCCTGTATACACCATAAATGATGATACCGAAAAGTGTAATGATCAATATGCCCCAGTCTAAACTACTCATGCTGCTTCACCGGGGAGCTTTGGATCAATGAAATAAGGTGTGTATGTGTCAATGGCATGCAACGGTTGTTACTTAAAATAAACGGTGATAAAATAATACAGCAGCACCTGTATCAATAAAAACGCCAGTACAGCGATGTACCATTTACTCCAGTATGATTTTGAATTGTCTTCTTTCACTGTTGTAATTGCGTTGATTATTGAGCACTGGTTTTGCCCGCAAGCATTGATTTAGGCGGTGCCGGCCTTTTAGCGGTTGATTTTTTTGAACTGCTGCTACCAGGCGCCGGTGGCGCTGCAATTATATTGGCAAACAAACGGTAAGCACCGGCTACGCCTGCAGGCAGTTCCCTGAAAAAGACCAACCCCGTGTACACAAATTTCCCTTTGCCATAATTGGCAACGATCAAACTTCCATCATCTTCTTTTTCCCCGGAATCTTTTAAACTGATCACCCGCTGGTAATTGCTGTCAATTTTTTCTGCATGATAAATACTCCTCTCCTGTATCCAGCCTTCAAAATCTTTTTCGCTGATCTTATTGGGATAATTCAATACCGGGTGGCCTGGCAGCAGGAAATTCACTTTGGCATTTTCATCGGTAACCCGGTTGCGGCTGATACCAAAGGGATAGGGTCCGATCCTGCCTTTTATATTACTGATGAAATTATTGGTATTGTATTGCGTTACCAGTACGCCCCCGGCCTGTACATATTTCATCAGGGCATCATACACATCCCCCATCCATTCGTTGGTATTGTAGGCCCTTACGCCGGTAATAACCGCATCAAATTTTTTCAAGCCTTGTAAAGTAATGTCTTTCGCTTTAAGTAAGGTTACTTTGTATCCCATTTGTTCCAACGCCTGTGGCACTTTATCCCCGGCACCGGAAATATAACCAACCGATCTGCCGGCGATGGACGCATTTACAAACAGCACACGTTTTTTTGCAGCCTTAAAATATTTAATAGAAGGAATGTGATCATAATCAATTTCCCTGATATCCTGGTAAGCCCTTCCCTTACCATCTGTTTCTTCCAGTTCAATAATGCCATGCCTGCTTTCATTTTTTACGCCGGCAATATCAAAGGGTGATGAGATGGATGTCTTGGTCCCCCTGGCCAATCTGGACAATTCAGCGAGATCATTGATACCCGTATCAAGCCGGTTGCCATGGGTAAAAAGATGATAATTTTTGATTATCGGGTTGCTGCGATTGCCGGGCCGGAATATGCTTAATTCAGGGGTTATATGCAGTGCGATTTGCGGCACAATAAAAACCGGCTGGTAGATCTCCCCTTTTACCGGGTCGGTAAACTTGTACCTGACAGGCTTTACAAAAATAAACGCTTCCCCTTCGATCTCCACTTTAAATTCAACACTCAACGGATCGTTTTCTGCTTTGCCGATCAACTGCTGATCTGTAACATTAAAACTTCCTTTGTCCATTGCCTTTTCCAGCCAGTAGGGTTGCGTAATTTTTTCGCCGGCATTGATCAATAGAGGAATTGTTTTTGAAACCGTTGTATTCAACTTTAAAGAATCCATTTTTACTGCATTGCTAAAAGCGTTAATCCCAGAAACAAGGGCATTTACACCCAACCGGTTGTTTGCAGTAAAAGTGAATTTTAAACTATCGCCCTGTACCGCAAATTGGCTGGCGCTGGTTGCTTCTAAGAATAATCCACTGGCATTTTCTATCAGCAGTTGCAGCTCCTTTAGCTTTTGCTGTTTCCAGTAACCGTCTTCCAGTTGCTTCATCATTTTATAAACCCGGATCAAATTATCCAAGGCCTTTTCCGGGTGTTGTACATCATAGGTTTCAATGATGTGATTCACCGAATCTTCAATGGATGGCTGGCCGATCCTGCCCCATCCCACCGCTACTCCCTGTAACAGGTCCGTTGTTGGTTTATCACCCCTGATGGTTTCAAAATATTCGATCACACTGCCACGCTGCGCAGGAACACCAAAACCCTGGCTCTTGTGCTGGCTCCTGCTGAGTGCAGCAATCTCTCCATAACTTTTACCCAGCAACGTATTGTACATGCCTACTTCTACTTTGAACTGGCTTTCGTTTTGTGTACTGTTACCTCCAAAATTGAAGGTGTTCCACAACATTCGTTTTGCCTGCCAAACCGTAACACCCTGTTTTAATTGTTCCGGAAATTTACCTGGATCTGCTGCAGCATCAAATGCCTCACGGGCAATGATACCCGAAGCAGCATGATGGCCATGCCCGGCCCTGCTGTCTTCAGGGAAACGGGCAATGATCACATCAGGTTTAAATTTCCTGATCACCCATACGGCATCGCTTAAGATCTTATCATGTCCCCAGGTTGCCAGCGCTTCTTCTGCGCTTTTGCAAAAACCAAAATCGTAAGCACGGGAAAAAAATTGTTCTGCTCCATCGATCCGTCTTGCCGCCAGCAACTCCTGTGTTCTTATCAGTCCAAGATCAATGCCCTGTTCATCTCCAATTAAATTTTGCCCGCCATCACCCCTTGTTAAACTCAGGTAACCGGTTCGGTACAATTTTTCATTGGCCAGGTAAGCCAGTAATCTCGTGTTCTCATCATCGGGATGTGCTGCGATATACAGCACAGAACCCAGCACATTCAGTTTTTTAAGCTGTAGTAATATCTCTGAAGAAGTATATGTTTTTGGCGTTTGTGCCCGGGCGTTAAAAGCCAGCAGCAGGCAGCAGAAAAAAGAAAAAAATCGATTCATACTTGTTGTTGATTTGCGAATGTAATATATTGAAATATTGATGCAACGCCATTCATAAAACAAATTGTCCCGGTCTCCCGACCAGGACAATGAATATTTTTTATTCAGGTACATTTATTGACCGGCTAAAAAAACGGCGTTGCTCAACAATAGTTTTCCATTCTCCCAAAAATTCCTGAAAATGGGATTGTCTGCCAGGTAGATAATGTCGCCGCTGCCCATGGGCTGTTCACCGATCAGCATGGCATCTTTTATTTTATCTTTTATTTTGCTTCCTACAAAACCAGCTACATAATTATCCTTCTTTATTACACCCACATTCCAGCCATCTTTAAAAAATTCATACACATTATCGTCCTGCTTAAGTGTATAATAACTTTCTCCCAATCCAAAGGCCAGCGGATGGGTTACATCCAGTTCAATTTTATAAATGGCCCCGGCAATATAACTCCTGATGCCATCGTGTTCACTTTCCGCAAATTTCTTCAGGTCATCATAGTTTGGTTTTTCTGCCTTTTTATCTTTATCCTCCTCTTCCTTTTTTAATTTAATTCCCCAGTCGCCATTGGCCATCTGCGATACCGCATTGTCGATCGCAATGATCTTGCCTCCCTGCCTTACCCAGTTTTTCAGATCAGCACTGGCATCCTTGTCACTTAAAAATTTATAACGTCCTGCAGTTACGATCAGCACATCGATGTTTTTCCAGTTCACGTTGTTAATGTCATCGGCATTAATGAGTGTAACAGGATAATTCAACTGCTGATCAAACAAGTGCCATACTTCACCAGTGCTTTCAGCATAGGATCCTTTGCCGGTGATCATGGCAACATTGGGCTTTTTGATATAATGTATCTTCTCGCTGCCAAAATCAAACCCCATATCCATAAACCCGGATTCGATAGACGTAACCGCACCATTAAAAGTTCTTACTGCCTGCTGCAGCTCCGATAATTTTTCTTCGTTCCCCTTTCTCAACACAATCAGCGTACCTCTTGCGAATTTTTTTCCGGCTACGCTAAAATCCCTTTCTGCAAAACGCACTTTAATACCCGCCTGTAAAATAGCTGCCAGCAGCCTGGCGTCTTCAAACGAACTGTAGCGGATAAGATAACCATAGGCATTAACGGGCAACACAGCTGGTGTTACGCCGGTAACAGTTTTATTATCCACTGCCAGCTTTTCTTTTACAGCATAACTCTGCAAGCCATACACATAAGGCAGTGCCCATGCGGTGATATCATACGTAGCAGAATCGGCCAGCTTCGATCTTGGTTCAAACAGCACTTTGGCCAGTACGCCTTTTGGCTGCTGGGTACTGATCACTACACTATTACTGGTGGTAAAAGATTCTTCCTTTTGAGTAAAATAATTATAGCCTTTTACAGCTGCACCACTGCTGTAACCGTATACAATGCCATTGTCGTCCAGCAATCTTTTGAGTCCATCGATCCTGTTGGTATTTACATCTGTTACAACAAACGATTTGTATTCGCCTACGCCGTTGGTACGGGCATCATCAAAGAACTTTTTAAATTCTTTGATCACCCTTGTTGTATTTTTTGATACCACTTCAACGGTGCTCATACTGGTAGTAAAGTGATGAGCAATCCTGTCTTTTAACGTAAGCGTATCGCCGGTATTGGTAATAACCGAAGTGCTTGAACGGCCAAGGCCAGCCTGTTCAAAGGTCATCCCGATACTGCCATTGTAAATGGGGTAGGTATCACCGTAAGAAGGGTAAAAAAGATCAAACACTTCTTTGGTAAAATACAACCAGCCATTGGCATCAAAATATTTTGCATTGTTTTTGCCGATCTCTACCTGGAAGGAACGTTGAAAAGGAGTGATCACTTCGTGATAAGGTTCTGCTGCAGGAGCAAAATAATAAGGATTGTTATAGCCCTGCTCATGGTAATCGCTGTGTACCTGCGGCATCCACTGGTTGTACATTTTGATGCGCTGTTTGGTTTCCACCTGTGTTTGCCAGGCCCAGTCACGGTTCAAATCAAAATTATAGTGATTGGTTCTGCCGCCTGGCCATGGCTCCACATGCTCCCTGGCATTGGGATCGGGGTTGGCATTTTTGCTCACCATCTGCATCTGCCAGTTCACATAGCGGTCACGACCATCCGGGTTTATACAGGGATCAATGATCACCACCACATTTTTCAGGTATTCTTTAGTAGTGGTATTGGCAGGATTAAGCAGTTCGTACAGCATTTTCATAGACACTTCGCTGCTGCTGGTTTCGTTGCCATGTACATTATAGCTCAACCATACGATCGCAGGTGCATTTACATCTGCCGGCTGATCGGTAAGTATGCCTGCAAGACGCAGGTTGTTCTTCCTGATCTCTTCCAGTTTAATGAAATTTTCCGGCGATGCAATGTAGGCCAGCAGCAGCGGGCGCCCTTCGTTGGTTTCCCCATACCGCTGCAGCTTCATTTGGCTGCCGGCAGTAGTGGCTACATAGTTAAAGTAGTTCACTATTTTATAATGCGGCGTATATTTACTGCCTAAAGAATAACCCAAAAACTCATCCGGGCTTTTCAATTGCTGGGCTTGCAGAACGGTAGCAGAAAACAGGAGAACAAAGAGTAAAAACTTTTTCATACTGATGGTTGTATTGATAAATGGTTGAGCTGTTGATCGATTTATTGTTGCATTGTTATTGTATCGTGTGAGCCTGTAAGATCGTTTTGGTGTACCAGCATACTGCTTTCTAAAAAATTATTTGATGAAAAATATCTTCTTTACATCAGCCGTGCTATTTTTTATTGCCTTGCAATCTACGGCACAAATTAATCCTTATAAATACCGCCTGCAAAAAAAAGTACTGGCAAGTAAAGGAGCGGTGGTAAGTGCTCATCCGCTGGCAAGCATGGTCGGCATTCAAATTCTTAAACAGGGTGGCAATGCGGTGGATGCAGCCATTGCCACACAACTGGCGCTGGCCGTGGTATACCCGGGGGCTGGTAATATTGGTGGCGGCGGCTTTTTAGTGGCACATCTCAGCAGTGGAAAAAATATTGCGATCGATTTTAGGGAAATGGCGCCTTCAGGGGCCAACCGTGATATGTACCTCGACAGTGCAGGCAACCCCCAGTTAACATTGAGCCAGGATGGCCACCTGTCGGCGGGTGTACCCGGCACAGTAGCTGGTTTGTTTGCAAGTATGAAGTATGCAAAACTGCCATTTAAAAAATTGATACAGCCAGCCATAGACCTGGCTGAAAATGGTTTTGCCCTCACCAAATCGCAGGCAGAGGATCTTAACCAGTTTCAAGAAGATTTTACCCGCCTGAATACTTCGCCGGTGGCCTTTGTAAAATTTGTTCCCTGGAAAGAAGGAGATGTGCTGGTGCAACTGAATCTTGCCAGCACTTTAAGACGCATTCGTGACCAGGGCGAAAAAGGATTTTACGAGGGCGAAACAGCCAGGCTGATCGTAGAGGAAATGCAGAAAGGAAAAGGCATTATCAGCTACCAGGATCTAAAAAATTACAAAGCAAAGGAACGCATAGCTACCAATTTCACCTATCATGGGTGCCAGATAATCAGTATGCCCCTGCCCAGCAGCGGCGGAATATTGTTACAGCAAATGCTGGGGATGATCGCTGATAAAAACATTGCCGGCATGAAGTTTCAAACAGCCGCCAGTGTACAATTGATGACGGAAGTGGAACGCAGGGCTTATGCCGACAGGGCTGCATTTTTAGGAGACGCAGATTTTGTAAAAGTGCCTGTAAAAACATTGGTGAGCAAAAAATACCTGGTCGAAAGAATGAAAGATTACGTGGCCGGAAAGGCAGGCAGCAGCAAATCCACCGGCGCAGGTGTGATCGCTGAAAGCATGGAAACCACTCACCTGAGTGTGATAGATGCACAGGGCAATGCGGTAAGCGTAACCACTACCCTCAACGGGCATTTCGGCAGCAGAACAGTAGTGGGCGGTGCAGGTTTTTTACTCAACAACCAGATGGATGACTTTAGTGTAAAGCCGGGTGTACCCAATATGTACGGCGCCGTTGGCAATGATAAGAACGCCATTGCTCCCGGAAAAAGAATGCTGAGCAGCATGACCCCTGCCATCGTATTGAAAAAGGGGAAGCCCTACCTGGTAGTAGGTACACCCGGCGGCACTACCATCCCCACCAGCGTTTTTCAAACCATTGTAAACATCGTTGATTTTGGAATGACGGCAGAAGATGCGGTGAACAAACCAAAATTTCATCACCAGTGGTTGCCCGATGAGATCTATGCAGAAAATGATTTTGACAGCAATACCATCACAACACTAAAAGCGATGGGTTATAGCATTCACCCGGTCAGCAGCATTGGCAGAACAGAATTGATACAGCTCAAAGCAGGTAAAATAATTGCCGTGGGTGATAAGCGTGGAGATGATGCGGCTGAAGGATATTAAAACAATGGATCTTTATTTCCAGCTAAACCGTTTACATGAATAATCTTTCTATCAGCAATGGATTTACGGAGAACATCAACAAAAACCTGCTGTATAAGAATCTCCAATTGACAAAGTGGTGCTTCTTCATGTCCTGCATTTATGCGGCCTTTAACCTTACAGACTGGTACCTGCTGTTACAAAGCAGGCCTGCCATTTTTCGCACGGGTTCTTCTGCCAATTATTATCGCATACAATCTTTGATCGCATTGATCACAACCATTCTTCATATTTTGGGATGGTCGCTGCTCATCAAAGGCAACCGGCTGGTAATTGAATCCATCGAAAACGAACATGCAGATGATTTCAATGCAGGTTACAGTCTTATTTACAAATGCGGTATGCTCTCATTCATCTCCTTTCTGATTTCAACGATCAGCCTCGTAACAAGAATGCTGTTAAAACACTAGTATATGAACATAGAAGCTATCTTTCTTCAATCTGCCCTTAAGCGGCTCCGTTACTACAAAGAGTTGGGCGATCAAACCCTTTCCCTTTTAACAACTGCAGACCTGCACATGGCTCCCAACGAAGAAAGCAACAGTATTGCCGTGATCGTGCAGCACATGAGCGGCAATATGCTAAGCCGTTGGACCGATTTTTTAACCAGCGATGGCGAAAAAGAATGGCGTAACCGGGATAAAGAATTTGCAATAAAAGGTATGCCGAAGGAAGCTATCGTTGAGATATGGAATAAGGGTTGGGATTGCTGCCTGGATGCCATCAGCACTTTAACGGCCGAAGACATTTCAAAAACGATCTATATACGCAGCGAAGCGCTTATTGTGGTGGATGCCATTAACCGGCAGCTCGCCCACTATCCCTATCATGTTGGGCAGATCATCTACATTGCCAAAATGATCCGTAACCAGGATTGGAAAAGTCTTTCCATACCACGGCACCAATCTGATGCCTTTAACAGCGAAATGAAAAATAAAGCCTGACCATTGTTAAAGCATATCCGGTAAGCAGTCAATAAAAACACAAATTTTGGTATTGAATTTGCCTTAAGAGGGCGAATCGCTATTTTTACCGTAATTGAACAACCACTGCAAAGATTTCTCAACATATTAAAATGGATCTCGCTTACCCTCCTGTTTTGGCTGGTGCTTGCTTTGCTGCTTACCTGGGTAAGGGCAAATGCTCCCTTGTGGCTGCTTATAACAACCCTGGTAGCATGGCTCGCCGGCTGGATATTCGTTTTTAAAAGAGCCCGGCACAAATACTGGTTTGTATTGTCCATCCTGCTTTTTATCGTATTTACCTGGGGTACCCTCCATCTTTCTTTTGTACAAAACTGGCTCGTTGATAAAGTAACGGCCAACCTTTCTGAAAAGCTGCATGTAAAGATTGCGATTAAACACATCGACCTGGAATTTTTTGACAAACTCGATATCCGGGGATTGTATGTAGAAGATCAGAAAAAAGATACCCTGCTGTATGCAGGCACTGCCACCATCAGCATTACTGACTGGTTCTTTTTAAAAGACAAAGCTACCATTCGTACCCTGGCTTTATCAGATGCAACCGTTAATATCAACCGCACAGATACGGTTTGGAACTACCAGTTCCTAATAGACTATTTCGCCAGTCCTAAAAAAAGCAAAGACAGTTCCGGAGGTATTGATATCGACCTGAAAGAATTGAAACTGCAGAATATCGCTTTTAACCAGGTTGATAAATGGAAGGGTAAAGACCAGTTGGGCTCTTTAAAAAGCCTCACGCTTATTGCAGACACGTTTGATCTGAAGAAACAACTCATCAGCATCAGCAAACTGGATATTGAAGAACCGCATTTTACCATTGCAGATTATACCGGCGAAAGAGACCGGCTGCACATTATCCCGCCGGTTAAACCAAAAGATACCACTCATAAAAAAGGGGGCCTTGTACTGAATGTTGCCAACCTGCATATCAGCAATGGCGTTTTTATAAACGAAAAAGAAAATCTTACCCGTGGCGTATATGCTGACCAGTTTGATGACAGCCATATTCGCTTTGGCGAGATCAATGCAGATTTCAGGAATGTGCATTTTGCAGACGGCACGCTTACTACAGACATGCAACTGTCTACCAAAGAACGCAGCGGCTTCCAGGTAAAAAAACTGGCTGCCAACATGAGGTTCAATGCAGAAATAATGGAATTCAACAATCTTGACCTGCAAACCAATAAAAGCCACCTGGGCAATTATTATTCCATGCGCTATGAAGATTTTAATGAGGACATGGGCAATTTTGTACATAAGGTAAAACTGGAAGGCAATTTCACTAACAGCGAACTCAACAGCGATGACCTCGCATTCTTTTCTTCTGATGTGAAAGACTGGAAAAGGATCTTTAGCATCAATGGCCATGTAAAAGGAACGGTAGATAACCTGGTGGGAAAAAAGATGCTGATCAAGAGCGGTAACTCAACCGTAGAAGGTGATATTGCAATGAAGGGATTGCCTGATATTGAAACCACTTTTATCGATTTTACTGCAAAAGAATTGCAGACCAACTACACCGATCTTACATCCATCATTCCTTCTTTAAAAAAAGTTGACCAGCTACAACTGAACCGGCTTGGCAATATCAACTACAGAGGAAATTTCACGGGCTTTATCAACGACTTCGTTGCTTTTGGCACCATCAGCACCGACCTGGGCACGGTTACAGGTGATGTGAACCTGAAGTTGCCCGAAAATAAATCACCTGTTTACTCAGGAAAGGTATCAACGCAGGGATTTAACCTGGGCCAGTTTGTAGATGAAAAGAAATTGGGCAATATTAATTTCAGCGGACAGGTAAATGGCAGCGGTTTTACGGCGCAAACACTGGATGCAAAATTTAATGGTACTGTACGCAGCATCGAATATGATAAATACACCTACCAGAATATTTCGCTGAACGGTAATTTTAAAAAGAAACTTTTTAATGGCAACGCCAGTATCAACGATCCCAATTTGAAGATCGACCAATTAACAGGCACCATTGATTTTAACGGAGAGGAACCGCAGTTTGATTTTGATGCATTGCTGGCAAAAGCAGACTTTAAAAAACTGGGCCGCACCCAGGATGAATTTATACTAAAGGGCCATTTTAATTTTAATTTCCGGGGCGATAACATTGATAACTTTTTAGGCAAGGCCACCATCATGGATGCTGGTTTATTGCACAACGGAAGTCCGCTCTCTTTTGATTCGCTTGTATTAGAGTCGCAGGTAATCAATGGCAGTAAATATCTTTCTCTTCAATCGAATGAGATCGATGCCAACCTGGCCGGCAATTTCAAGATACAGGAACTGCCAGATGCCTTCAGTGCTTTCTTAAGCCGCTACTATCCTGCTTATATCAGCCGCCCGGGCCACCAGCTAAGTGACCAGGATTTTACTTTCGAGATCCGGACCAAAACCATTGATAACTATACACAACTCATCAATAAAAAACTAAGGGGTTTCGACAACAGTATTTTTAGCGGCAACCTGAAGCTTGCAAGCAACGAACTCAATGTAAATGCAGAAGTGCCGGAGTTCCGTTATGATGGCAAAGTGTTTAACAATGTTCGCTTACACAGCTCGGGTAACTTTGATTCGCTCGCCACGAAAGTAGATGTGGAAGACATTGCCATCACAGATAGTCTGCACCTTCCCTTTGCCAATTTGCTGATCAGTTCTTCCAGGGATACTTCCAATATCAGCATTAAAACAAGCGCCAGTAAAACCATCAGCGAAGCATCTGTAAATGCGCAGGTGGTTACCATGAGCAGCGGGGTGAAAGTGCATTTCTTTCCATCCTCATTCATCATCAACGACAGCAAATGGCAACTCGAAAAAGATGGCGAGATCCAGTTAAACAATTCGCTGGTAAGCGCCAGTGATGTAAAATTCATACAGGGCAACCAGCAGATAAAAATTTCAACCGAACCGTCTGAAACCGGCAGTACCAACGACATTGTGGTAGAGCTAACGAAGGTGCATATTGATGACATTGCTTCCTTGCTGCTGAAAGATCAAAAACTGCAGGGGCAATTATCCGGCACCGTTAAAATTGAAAATCCATTTGGTAAAGCCTTTATCAATAACGACACTTATATCGACAACCTGGTGGTAGACAATGACACCATTGGTCTTTTCAGGTTGAACGGGTCTTCTTATAATACGGACAATGGTATCCTTACCATCAAAGGGAAAGCAGATAACAAAAATAACAAGTTCGATATTGATGGCACGATCAATTTAAAAGACAGTACCGGTGAGCAAACCAATATCGCCATCAAGTCGGAGAAGTTCGATCTTTCCCTGCTTAACTCTTACCTCGGGGATATCTTCGCTGATATAAAAGGAAGCGCCAATACCACCGATCTTAATTTCTCTCACAATGGGAAAAATGTATTACTAACAGGTACGGTTAACGTAGATGAAGCTGCCATGACGGTGAAGTACACCCAGTGCAGGTACAGGTTTAAAAACAAGAGTATTGTATTCAATCCCGATGAAATTGATTTTGGAAAGATAGAATTGAAAGATACGCTCGGCAACACCGCCCAGTTAACGGGGAAAATGTATCATCATTTTTTCAAAGAGATCGAATTTGATAACATACAACTGAAAACCGACCGGCTGCTGGTATTGAACACAACCAAAAAAGACAACAGCCAGTTTTACGGAAAAGTGCTCGGGCAGGCAACAATGTCCATCAACGGCAGCCAGGATAATATACTGATGAAGATAAAGGGCGAGCCTTCCAGAAGAGACAGCAGTCATATTTATATCGTAAGTGGCAACAGCATCGAAAACGAGAACATTGATTATATTGATTTCATCCAGTTTGGTACAGAGATGGACCAAAACTATAAAAGCAAAACAGCGGCCAGCGTATTGGTGGACATGGAACTTACTGCCAATACTTCCTGTAAGGTGGATGTGGTGCTGGACGAAGCGACTGGTGATGTGATCAAAGGAGAAGGTGAAGGTTTGCTGAAGATAAGAGTAGGCAATAAAGAAGATCTTACGATCAATGGCAGGTACGATATTACAAAAGGTGAATACACGTTTAATTTTCAAACCTTCCTTAAAAAATTCTTTACCGTAAACAGCGGTACCCTTACCTGGGATGGCGATCCTTTTAAAGCCAAGATCGATATCACTGCAGAATACCTTGCAACCAATGTTAACTTTAATACATTGGCTGCATCAGGTACGGTGCTGGGTGGTACCAGCAGTTACAATCAAAAATCTGACCTGAGGGTAATGGCGCATCTTACAGAAACCCTGCTGAAGCCCAATATTGATTTTGAACTAAAGCTCCCTGCCAATACGCCCATCACTGATTTTTTTGTGTTGAAAAGACTGGAACAGTTTCAGCAGGATAAGAATGAGCTGAACAAACAGATCACTTCACTGCTGCTGTTCAACTCCTTCATCAGCACCAACGGGTTTTTAACGGCCAGTGGGGGTTACAATGTATTGTCCAATACGATCGGTGGCGTGGTATCCAATGCCATTTCCGGGTTTTTCAATACCCTGCTGCAGAAATATGTAAAGAACCTCTCTTTTAATTTTGATGTAAACTCCAGCCTCGATCTGCAGACAAATGTTGAAAAACTACAGGCAGCCGCCAGGAGCAATTTTGTGTATACGTTATTGAATGGAAGACTGATCATTTCTGCCGGGCTGAACCTTGACTATAATAATCCTTATGCAAATCTTAATCGCAACAGCAATGTGTTGATCACGCCGGATATCACGGTGGAATGGATCCTGACCAAAAGCGGAAGGTTGAGGGTAGTAGGTTTTAACCGCACCAATTATGACCTTGTTGGGCAAAGAAACCGCACCGGTACCAGTCTTTCGTACCGCAGGGATTTTGAAAAGATTCCCGGCCTGCTGGCAAAGATCCTTTTCTTTGAAAAAAGCAGGAAAACCAAAGACCCGGTTGACTGATCACTGCCCGGTTAGAATATTGTGACCCAGTTTATCTCTTTTAGTGGTGAGGTATTTTTGATTGTGCTCATTGGGTTTTATCTCGATCGGTAAATTTTCTACTATCTCCAATCCATACCCCAGTAAACCGGCCCGCTTGCGTGGATTATTACTGAGCAGTTTTATTTTGCTGATGCCGAGATGGCGCAGTATCTGTGCTCCCACACCATAATCTCTTTCATCCATTCCAAAGCCCAGTTTAAGATTTGCCTCCACTGTATCAAAACCCTGCTCCTGCAGTTTATAGGCTTTTAATTTATTCAGCAGGCCAATGCCGCGGCCTTCCTGGTTCATGTACAAAACCAGTCCTTTGCCGGCATTTTCTATCATCCGCATGGCATGGTGCAACTGGTCGCCGCAATCACAGCGCAGCGATCCTAAAATATCACCGGTTATGCAACTGCTGTGCACCCTTACCATCACGGGTTCATCTTTTTCCCAATCGCCTTTTTTAATGGCCAGGTGAATATCGCCGGTGTTCAGTTGTTTAAAAGCGATCAGTTCAAAATAACCATACCTGGTAGGCATCTGTACCCTTTCTTCTTCTGTGATCAGGGTTTCTTTATTGATGCGGTATTCGATGAGGTCTTTAATAGAAATGAGTTTGAGATCGAATTTTTTTGCGATCTCTTTTAATTCCGGCAGTCTTGCCATGGTGCCGTCCTCGTTCATGATCTCAACCAGTACGCCTGCTTCTCCAAAACCCGCCAGCCTCGACAGGTCTGTGGTAGCTTCTGTATGCCCTGCCCTTCTCAGCACGCCCCCTTTTTTGGCTTTCAGCGGAAAAATATGTCCCGGTCTGCCGAAATCTTCGGGCTTTGTGAGTGGATCTACCAGGGCCTGCACGGTTTTAGAGCGGTCGCTGGCAGAAATACCGGTGGTACAACCATGCCCCAGCAGGTCGATGCTAACGGTAAAAGGTGTGGCATGTAAAGAGGTATTGTCTCTAACCATAGCTTCGAGATTGAACTGCTCACACAATTCTTCCGAAATCGGCGCACAAATAAGTCCCCTGCCATACCTGCTCATAAAGTTGATCACTTCCGGGGTTACATTGGCGGCAGCAGTAATAAAGTCCCCTTCATTTTCACGGTCCTCATCATCCACCACAATCACGAGTTTGCCATTTTTAATATCGGCTATCGCACTTTCAATACTATCAAGCATGTTTAAGATTTTTGCAAAGTTAACGAGGTTTGCGGCTCCCGTACTTGCTTTATAAGGAAAGAATTGTTATAACCAGTTTATCAACATTACCCTGGCAGGCCGCTATTATTGGCAAAAAAGTTTTTCTTTTGCAGGAAGTTACAGTTTAGGGCAACAATTACAAAAACATCCGCAAAAGCAACAAATGCCTTAAAAATATTGTCAGGTTGGGGGGGGATTTATAATATTAAAAAAAATTATCTGCCTGGAAGATCCCGGCATACCTGTTTAACGATAATAAGCCTGCCATATCAATGGTAATAATTAATTAACCAAAACAGCTTATTAAACAAACACTATACTATCACCTTTGCAAAAAATTTGAAACTATGAATATGAGAAAAAAATGGAAGCTATTGGCATTTTTGATGCTGGTCTTTGGCTTCACAGTAAAGGCCCAGGAAACTACCTCGGAGATCCAGGGTGTTGTAACCGATGCTAAAGGAGCTCCTTTGTCAGGTGCTACTGTAATTGCGGTACATACACCCACCGGAAGTAAATACACTACTACCGCAAGAAAGGACGGACGATACAACCTTCCCGGCCTCAGGGTAGGCGGACCTTACACATTGACAGTAAGTTTTGTAGGTTATAAAGAAGATTCACAGGATAATATCTCGCTAATACTTGGCCAGAGTTACAAAGGTGATTTTAAACTGGCTACTTCGGACGGTACTTTATCTGAAGTAGTGGTAACAGGCACCAGGCAAAACAAGGTGTTCAATACGAACCATACCGGTTCGGTTGAAACCATCAACAGGATACAGATCGAGCGCCTGCCAACCGTAAACCGTTCATTGAACGATTTTGTTAAACTCACTCCGTCTGCCAACGGCCTCAGCTTTGGTGGAGGAAGTTCAGCTTACAACTCTGTAACCCTGGATGGTGCCAGTTTTTCAAACAGTTTTGGTTTGGGAACCGTAGGAGGTATCCTTGGTGCACAAACCAATCAAACACCGATCAGCCTGGATGCGATCGAACAGTTACAGGTAAACATTTCTCCATTTGATACCCGGAACGGTGGTTTTGCCGGCGCAGGCATCAATGCAGTTACAAGAAGTGGTACCAACCAGTTCAAAGGATCGGTATATACTTATCTTAAAGGACCGGAAACGCAGGGCTACAAAGTGGGCAATGTGAAACTGAATAAACAAACTTTCAATTTCAATATGAGAGGTGCTTCTTTTGGCGGACCGATCATTAAAAATAAATTGTTCTTCTTTGTAAGTGGAGAGCAGGTAAGGCAAACTTCACCGGGCACGCTGTTCACGGCATCTTCTGCATCCAAACCGGCTGCTGTGGGTTCAGTGTCGCAGGCCAATGCAGATACACTGGCTGCGCTGTCAAGCTTTTTACAGCAGAAATTTGGTTACGATCCCGGGGCATTTGAAGATTATTCCTATGAAACAAAAAGTGATAAGATCGCCGCAAGGATCGACTGGAACATGAGCAAAAAAAGCACGCTTACCCTCAAATACAATTTCTTTAAATCCAGTGCAGACCAGCCACCCAGCGGTAGCGGACCTTCTGTAACAGGTTATACCAGCGTTAGCAGGGTTGCAGGAAACAATTCTATGCCTTTTGCAAATGTGGGCTATCGTATCAACAACAATTTCAACATTGCCATCGCTGAATTGAACACCCGTTTCAGCAATAAGCTGTCTAATAAATTCCAGGTAGGTTATACTGCCATCAGGGATTTCCGTAGCTCACCTTCTACTGTTTTTCCGCTGGTTGACATTCTTAGCATCAACCCAAGTTTGGGCACTGCTTCTACTTCTTTTGGGTATGAGCAATTCACTTACGGTAATAAGTTAGACAACAACGTATTCCAGTTTTCAGATGTATTTTCTTTTTATGCAGGTTCACACGAGTTGACCTTTGGTACGCAAAACTATTTCAAAGATTACGTGAATGGATTTGCACCGCAGTTTGCCGGTCTTTACCAGTTTGCCACCCTGCAGGATTTTTACAACAGCGTGAACAACGGTACCGGTTCAAAATTCTTTTCCCGTCAGTATTCAGCGGTACAGGGACAGCAGTTTCCTTACCAGAAATCAGGTTCAAGAGAACTCAGCGTATTTGCACAGGATAAATGGAGGATCGGTTCAAGGCTCACTTTGCTGTACGGCATCCGCCTGGATCAGCGTAGCTTTAAATCTACCTTCCTTGAGAACACCAATTTCTCTAAACTTACTTTCGGCGGCAAAACCTATAATACAGGACAGAAACCAAACGACAATCTTGCTATCTCACCAAGAGTTGGTTTTAACTGGGATGTAATGGGCGATAAAAGCACGCAGATACGTGGTGGTGCAGGTATCTTCTCCGGTCCGCCGCCATTTGTATGGTTCAGCAACCAGGTTGGTAACAATGGTGCGTTGTTTGGACAGGCCATTACTTATACTTCAGGTAATACCAGCGGACAGGCATTTGATCCGGTAGTAGATATTACTCCTCCCGCCAACCTGCAGGTACCTACAACTTATGTAGTAAACATCACTGATCCAAACTTTAAGTATCCATCTGTATTTAAATCAACATTGGCTCTCGATCAAAAATTACCGGGTGATGTGATTTTGACACTGGAAGGAACTTATTCAAAAGATGTAAATGCTGTATTCTTTAAGAACATCAACCTCCAGCAAACCGGCGGGTTCCAGTTAAGTGGTTTTGATAACAGGATAAGATATGCCACTCCAAACAATATTTATCCCGGCTCAAACCCTGTTTCTGCTACCAATCCAAGGTTGAGCAGTGTGATCCTGATGACCAACACCAATAAAGGATATTCATATACCGCCACTGCACAATTGCAGAAGAGTTTCAAGAACCTGTACCTGACCGGCGCTTATACTTACAGCAAATCGATCAATCCAAACGAACTGGGTACCACTGCTGCTTCTTTATGGGGTACTAAACCTGTGGTGGGTGATCCAAACTCTGATATCACCGGTTACTCTTCTTACTACCAGCCACACCGTATCATTGCTACCGCATCTTACAGGATCGAATATGCGAAACACTTTGCTACCTCCATCGGGCTTATTTACGAAGGTGCTCCATCAGGGGTAACTTCTTACACTTACAATGGTGATCTTAACAATGACGGGCAATCTGCCAACGATCTTCTTTTTGTTCCTGCGGAACTGAGTGAGATCAACCTGGTAAAATCAGGATCTGGTGGATTGGGTACTGGTGCTTCAACTGACACAAGGACAACGGCAGAGACCTGGAGCCAACTGGATAACTACATCAGCCAGGATGATTATTTATCTAAACGTCGTGGTAAATATGCAGAAAGAAATGCAGTGGTACAGCCTTTCTACAACAGGGTTGACCTTAATTTTACCCAGGATTTTTATTACTACTCAGATAAAAGTCACACCAAAGACAAACATACATTGCGTCTTACTGTTGACATCATCAACTTCGCCAATTTGCTGAATAAATACTGGGGTGTTTACAAAACAACCACCCTCACGCAAAACAACGGCGCAACACAATTATTGAGGTATGAAGGTTTGGCAGCAGATGGTAAAACACCAAGCTTCTCCTTCCCTTATTTCAACGCCTCTAACAAAACGCCGCTTACCAGCACCTTTACCAATAATACCGGTATCCTGTCACGCTGGCAAATGCAGATCGGCATTCGCTATATTTTCAATTAATAACTCCATAGCGCATAATAAAAAAAGTCACGGTTTTGAAAAACCGTGACTTTTTTTTGTTTTTGAACGCCTGTTAATTGTTGGTACCCCAGCCCCATTTTAAAAAATCAGGGAAGGCCCTGGCCCAGGTAGGTACATCGTGTTTACCATCCTGCAGTTCCACATAACGGATATCGCTGTCCGCATAACCTTTGCTTTTTAATTCCTCTATCAGGCTTTGTGTATCATCGATGGCGTCAATAATGCCATTGTTATTCCTGTCTGCCGTTTCATCCTGGGTGCCTACTTCAAAGAAAAATTTTAACCAGGGGTAGTGTTTTCCCTCTCTTACCCGGCGGTGCATGATCCGGTGCAGCGCTTCATCAAAGTCGGCATCTTCCTGCGCCTTATCCCTCCACCAGAATGAACCGCTGAATGCACCGGTTTTTGTAAAATCAGCAGGATTGTTCCATACGATATCTATCGCACTCAGTGCTCCCAGTGAAAAACCTGCAAAGGATTTTTCTTTAAAGGATGCTACATGGTAAGTAGCCCGTATAAAAGGGATCAGTTCCTCCATAACAAACTGCATGTATAAATCTGCTTTTGCACCACGACCCATATAATCGGGGTTGCTGGCGGTGCCGTATTCATTTTTACGATCGGCAGAGCAATGCATGCCTACGCAAAAAATGGGTGTGATCGAATGCTGGTCGTACAATGTATCCAGTATCTTATCAAAGTGCATGGTCACCAGGTCCTGGCCGTCATTGATCAGCAGCAGGCTCATGTCGGTTGGCTCCGCCACTTTTATGGGCAGGTAACAATCCACCTTTACGTCACGCTTGAGGAATGCAGAGGTTAACAGGTGATGTTCTACAATTATATTATTATTTTTTCTCCTATGCATATTTTCCAAAAATAACGAAACTTGCTGTACTTAAATTGCGTTTAAGCCTGCTGCTGTTA
This sequence comes from Chitinophagaceae bacterium UBA1946, assembly GCA_002336815.1. GTDB lineage: Bacteria > Bacteroidota > Bacteroidia > Chitinophagales > Chitinophagaceae > Ferruginibacter. Next base: position 21,641 of record DDEU01000085.1, read on the forward strand.
CAACGATAAAGCAATTAAACATATAAGATGAGCAAAATAATAATATTTGGAAAATAGGCAGGTTGAAAATATATTTGGTAAGAGCTAACCAAACTAACCAAACTTCACAATTTCTCATTATGAAAAAGATCGGCATCCTCCATGGAAAAGAAAGAAGTTTTCCCGAAGCGTTTGTAGAAAGGGTAAACAGTAAGAATATCGAAGGCATTATTGCGGAACCCGTTTACATCGAAAAAGTGGTGCAGGGAGAAAGCAGCGGTTATGCGGTGATCATTGACCGAATATCGCAGGATGTGCCATTCTACAGGGCTTTCCTCAAAAATGCAGCCTTGTGTGGCACAGCAGTTATCAATAACCCGTTTTGGTGGAGTGCAGATGAGAAATTCTTTAATAACTGTCTTTCTACAAAGATCAATGTGCCGGTGCCGAAGACTGTGATCCTTCCTTCGAGAGACCTGCCTGCTGATACCTCTCCAGAATCGTTCCGTAACCTGTCTTACCCGTTAGACTGGGGAGGCATTTTCAATTACATAGGATTTCCGGCCTATATGAAACCCTTTGCAGGCGGAGGCTGGAAGAATGTGTACAAGCTGGAAAGTGTAGATGACTTTTTTGAGAAACATTCAGAAACCGGCGAATTGGTAATGCTGCTGCAGGAAGAAATAGTATTTGAGGAATATTACCGTTGCTATTGCATTGGCGGCAAATATGTACGCATCATGAGTTATGAGCCCCGCAATCCGCATCACCTGCGGTATGTGGCCGACTTTAAACCAGATGATGCCAGGTTAAAAATGATGACAGATATTGTACTACGCATCAACCATTACCTGGGCTATGATTTTAATACCGTAGAACTGGCTTTAAGAGATGGTGTGCCGTATGCCATTGATTTTTGCAATCCTGCCCCCGATGCTGAAAGAACCAGTGTAGGTGAAGAGAACTTTGAATGGGTGGTAGAAACTGCCGCCACTTATGCCATTGAAAAGGCGCAGGCACAGGTAGATGGTGCTGACAATTTAACCTGGGGCGAATACATTAAGCGCAGCGCTGCAAAAGAAAAACTTTATTAAAGTCAAAATTAAAAGTAAAAAATTAAAAGTGGTATTGCCCAAATTGATGCTCCTTTTTTTGACTTTTTACTTTTAACTTTTTAATTACAAAACATGGCTAACATATCATATAAAAATTTCACCATTGGAGTTGAAGAAGAATATATGGTGATCGATCCTGTATCAAGGGAATTAAAAAGCCATGAACAGAAGATCGTACACGAAGGGCAGAAGATCATTAAAGACAAGGTAAAGGCTGAAATGCACCAGGCGGTAGTGGAAGTAGGCACCGATATTTGCCAGAATGTAGATGAAGCCTTCATGGACGTTTCCACCTTGCGTAAAACCATCAGCGGTATCGGCGAAAGCATGGGGCTGAAACTTGGTGCTTCCGGAACGCATCCCTTCAGCCACTGGGAAAGCCAACTGATAACCGATCATGTACGCTACAATGAAATTGTAAATGAACTGCAGGAAGCTGCCCGCAGCAACCTCATTTTTGGGCTACACGTTCACGTGGGTATGGAAAGCAGGGAACTGGCCATACATATAGCCAATTCAGCCAGGTATTTTTTGCCACATGTGTATGCACTCAGCACCAACTCTCCTTTTTGGGAAGGCAGGCTTACGGGATATAAATCTTTCCGCACAAAAGTATTCGACAAATTTCCACGAACCGGCATACCTGATTATTTCGAAAGCATTGAAGCATACGAAAGTTATGTGAACCTGCTCATCAGGACGAATTGCATCGACAATGCTAAAAAGATCTGGTGGGATCTCAGGGTACATCCATTTTTTAACACGGTGGAATTCCGCATTTGCGATATCCCGATGACAGTGCATGAAACCATTGCCATCGCTGCCCTGTTCCAGGCCATTTGTGCCAAACTGTACAAGCTAAAAAGCCAGAACCTGAATTTTATGATGTACTCACGGGCATTGCTAAACGAAAATAAATGGCGGGCAAGCCGCTACGGCATTGATGGAAGCCTGATTGATTTTGGCAAGGAAAGTGAAGTGAACACGAGGGTGCTGATCTATGAACTACTTGATTTTGTAGATGATGTAGTGCCGCACCTGGGCAGCAGGCATGCCATTAATTATGTTCACAATATCCTGGAACATGGCACCGGCGCCGACCGGCAGTTGCAGGTGTATGAAAAGAACAAGAACCTGACAGAGGTTGCAGATTATATTACCGACAGTTTTTTATCGGGTATTTAAAAACGGTTGTTCGCATAAAAGATCCGGCCAGCCCGGATTTTTTTATGCTCTAATGTCCGTAAACAAATATCACCTTACGACATATTACAAAACCCTTTATGTTGTAACTGGTTTATTTATAAACAATTTCTCTTTTGCGGTAATGTTATTAAAAGTTTGTTCAACGGCTGTGCCTGTCCTGGCTTTTTTTAACGAAACACTAAGCCGCTTACAATAATATTAAGCGTAACTTACGCTATCAACCCGTTGTAATCTGATATCATTGAAATGTAACTTTGGCAATACTTGCTTCGGCAACAGCCAGGTACATTTCTTTTTAAAATAAAAAAGCTGCACTTCGTCTGAAATGCAGCTTTTCTATTTCAGGACACTATTAATTCAGTATCATCTTTTCAATGGTATCTCCTCCCCTTATGTCGTCAATCACCTCCTGGCCTGCTACTACCTTACCAAAACAAGTGTGCACTCCATCAAGATGTGAGGTATTGTTCCTGCTATGGCAGATAAAAAATTGTGATCCACCTGTATTGGGGCCACGGTGCGCCATGGAAAGTACTCCCCTGTCGTGGTACTGTTTAGGAGCCTTGGTTTCGCACTGGATGCTGTAACCCGGACCACCGGTGCCGTTTCCATTAGGGCAACCGCCCTGTATCATAAAATCAGGAATTACCCGGTGAAAACTAAGGCCATTGTAAAAGCCTTCGCTGATGAGTTTTTTGAAATTGGCTACTGCAATCGGCGTAGCATCATCATACAGTTCAAATTTCATCACACCTTTATTGGTATGTATCTCTCCTGTTGTCAATGTTGTGTCGCTCATAATAATACTTCGGTTTATTTGTGCGAAAGTACTACTTACAACCGGGTTACAAAACGGTTTAGGGTTTCTTTTTGCGCAGGTCGAAGTTCTGGAAGAAGAAAGCCCGGATCACGTTGAAGTTGCGGTAGCTGTTGCCAGCGGCCAGTTGCTGAAATACATTCATGTACCCAAACTGGAGGTTGCTCTGTTGACCGGTTTGATATTTGAACCCCAGGAAAAAACGATTCTGGTCAAAATAATTATTGACGATCTGTTTACCAAAGTTCACATGTACTTCATCATTGGCGATAACAGACCAGCTTCCTGCGTCTGCACCATTTTTGTAAAAAGGAATTTCGTACCAGAGATTGTACCGAACCCGCCAGTTAAAATTGTAGCCGTCTGCCAGTTCATCATTGTTCTTCACTTTGTGACGGTACCGTTCTTCAAGCCGTATCCACTGCATCATCCTGTTCTTACCATACTTAGTATGCCACTGCAACTGCTGCCAGGGCCTGTGTTCGGGAGCAGAAATATTTTTGTGATTGTCGCCCGGGAAATCGTTTATATAAGCATACCCTGCTGATAGCTTTGTTGCGTCTGAAATGTAATAAGTAAGCCCAACCCGAAGGATGCTCTGCGAAATATTCTCAACAAAATTTTCTTTTGTTCTTAACTGGGCTTCTGACCAAAGCCCCCACTTGTTACTAAACCTCGTTTGATTAAAATATCCCAACCAGGTACGGTTGATGGTTTCTGTTTGTTTTTGTGCAAAGGAATGCTGCAATAATAAAAACAGTACGGCGGCGATTGTGATCTTTCTCATTAAGGCAAATTATTGATTGTGATCTAAAAATAAAATTTTTTGAAGCCTTTTTATAAAGCCGGTTTTAGTAAAGGTTGTAAGGCCCGATGAATTGCATCATAAGAAGCAGCGGTTATACAAACTGCCTTAAAAAAAAGCCCCCCTGGGAGCAGGGGCGCTTTGTAGACTTACGATTGCTTGCTATATGAAAGATTTATTTTTTCAAAAACTATTCCTGCTGAGATTTCTTTAATTCAACAAACCATCAACAGTAATGGCCACATAGTATAATCCGCCCAGCGTTGGCCCTCCTGCGTACTGTATGTAACGATTGTTTAAAATATCAGATGCACCCACTTTTATGGTAGATTTAAGCTTTGGCACACGCAGCGTTACCTGTGCATCAATGTTGTTGATGGCATCTACATGGCCGGTTACCAGCGGGCTTTCCCACAAAAAGGCATCCTGCCATTTCCACACCACGTTAAATCCAACATTGCGAAAAATTGCCCTGTTGCCAAAAGAAAGATTGCTTGTCCATTTGGGGGTATTGAAGCCCGTTACAAAGAGGTCGGCCGTTTTATTTCCCTTGATATCATTGTAGTTTACGTTACCTGAAACTGCAAATGTTTTATAAAAATTATAAGTAACACCCAGCGACGATCCATAAGAAGTATAAGTATTCTTTGCATTGGTGTACACCCTGTAACGCTCCTGCCCTTTGCTGGCAGCAGTGGCAGGTGCAGTAGAGGTAGCGCCACGGGCTGGTTGTGCATCCCTGTTACGGTCGATCATAGAAAGTACAGATCCATCGGTGCCCACCGTTTCACCGATCGGCACAAATACCTGCACCTGTCCTAAAAATCCATCGTAGATATTCAGGTAAGCATCGTAGTCGATGATCAGCTTGTTATTGAACAACACGCTTTTATAACCAAATTCAAATGACCTGATCCCTTCCGGACGACCATCCGGCAGGTTGGCCACCTGGAGTAAATTCCTGTTGGCCAATGCTGCAGAATCTGTATTGCCCCCGGCTTTTACGGCTGCATTAAATGAAACAACTGATGATTGCGTGTAACTGTTTTCCCTGAAACCCAATCCTTCATTGATCACCGGCAATATACCTACCCTTTTTACCCTGCCGTTGTTTACATAACTCAGGGCTTCAAATAAGGCCGGGAAACGATAACCCTGCTGGAATGTGACCCGGAAATTATGATTCTCTTTGAACGTGTACACTGCAGCGATCCTTGGAGTAAATTTTGTACTGAACTCAGGATTATAATCTGCACGAACGGAGCCGTTCAGTTTTAGTTTTTCGTTGAAGAAGGTTTTAGTGAGCTGTACAAAGCCACCAAATTTTTTGTAGTAGGTTTTATCGCCAAAACTTCCATCAGGCAATGCCGAATTTCTGTCTGCAATCGGGCGCTTGAAATCAACAAAATTATTTCCATCGGGTATCAGTTCATACACCCTTGCATCGCCGCCCAACAGCAGGTTAAAATATTTTACCTGTTTGGAAAGATCCCATTGTCCTTCTACATGATACAGGTTGCTTTTCTGTACCAGTGCAGCGCCACCGGTAACTGGTGCATTGGGAATGGTGCTGGATTTTATATCCCAGTTATTGATCTTAATGATAGAATCCTTTACAATATTGAAACGTGCCGTACCAGGTTCTGCACGACCTGCATCTGCCTGCTGCCTTGCATAAGCGGTAGCTTCGGCCAGGTTGGCAGATGTGAGTGAGCCGCCATGATCAACCGCATAGGAATTTAATGCCGATTTAAATTTAGCGCCCCAAACCGTACCATTTCCGCCAGTATACAGATCAAGATTATCTGCCAATGGTTTCACATTGTAAGAGTCACCGGTATTTTCTTTTGACACATATGCTTTTACGGTGAAGTTGCTGCCCTTTAATTCTACCTGGTGGTTCTGTACGATCACATTGTCGAGTTTCACTTTATTGCCACGTTGAAAAACACCATCCATTTTACCAATGCGGTAAGTGTAGCTGAGCTGCGTGGAAGGATTGAATTTGTATAAAAATGCCACGTCAGCCTTTAAATTATCCACCTTGGGATCCACGAGGTCTTTTTCCCAATAGCCGGTACGGGCCACCGTGAGTGCCCTGTTTGTTTGCCCGTCGATATTTAAACCTGTAATGGATACCGTATTGCTGCCTGCGAGGGCATCATCCCCATATTTGTTCCATCCATCAAAGGCTATATTATTTTCACCATTCAACACCGCATAAGCCGGGTTAGCACTTTTTAAATTGTTGGGGTTCTGGTCTTTCCTTGTATCGGATATCCAGTCGGTAGCCCTCAGGTAACTAGCATTGATCTTGAATGCAAACCTGTTGTTGAAGGCCTTTGCATAGCGGATAGCCGTTTCTGTTAAAATACCGGCATCATGATCTTTACCATCCACGTGATTTAAACCGGTTCGTTGAAACACGCTCAGTCCCTGGGTTTTAAAGGGATCTTTGGTAATGAGGTTGGCGAGCCCGTTGATGGCATTCATACCATACAGGGCAGATGCAGCGCCGGGAGTAATTTCGATGCTCTGTACATCCAGTTCTGTTGGACCAATCGCATTACCGAGTGGTACACCCAACGTGGCCGCCTGCATATCGATCCCATCAACCAACTGCATAAAACGGAAGTTATTGGGAATGTTGAATCCCCTGGTATTAGGCACTTTAAATGTGATGGAGGAAGTGGTTAACTGAACTCCTTTTACATTGCCCAATGCATCATAAAAAGAAGCAGCCGGTGTTTCCTTCAACGCCCTGATATCCAGCTTTTCGATACTTACCGGGCTTTTCAATATCTTTTCTGAAACACGACTGGCGGTAACCACCACTTCATTTGCCAGGAAAGTTTGAGACGTTAACTGTATGGCTACTTTTGAAGCCGCATTTTTCAATTCGATCTCCTGGGGACTAAAACCGATGGAGGTAACCACGATTTTAAATGGAAATTTCTGGCTGGTGACCAGCGAAAAATTTCCGGTGGAATCGGTATTGGTTCCATTTTTCGTGTCTTTAATAAAAACACTTGCTGCGGCGATGCCCTCGTGGTTCTCACCAACAATTTTACCGCTGATGATCACGGCACCGTTGAGTTGCGCCATTCCTGAAAATGGCGCCGCCATTAATAGAATAAATAGAAGTTGTTTCATTGTTGTAATACTTTGTGTTGTTAAAAAATAGCGGCAGCAGATCGTTGATTTAAAAAATATTAGCGACAACATCGGTATTTCGAATAGTGTATCCTCATATTTTACTACTTTAGTCTATTATTTTAGTGGACTATATATTCAAAAAAATTTATAGCAGTTTGGCCAGTATTTTACAGCTCCAGACAATCACCAGCACACCCAGTAAAATAAAGGATGCCTTGCGGGGAAGCTTACCTGCAAGTTTAGCTGCAATGGGAGCTGCGACAAAGCCCCCAATAATGAGCGCTACAATGGTTTGTAAATGCGTTACCCCGAGCAAAATAAAAAATGAAAAGGCGCTGGCCAGTGTAACAAAGAATTCAGTAAGACTTACTGTACCGATCACAAAACGCGGGCTGCGGCCGTTGGTGATCAAAGTAGTGGTAACGATCGGTCCCCACCCACCACCACCAAAAGAGTCAAGGAAACCACCGGCTCCTGCAAGCGGAATGTAATTCCTGAATTTTTTTTGTGTATTGAGTTTTCTAAACGCATTCAATATGATCTTGATGCCGAGGAACAAGGTGTAACATGCCATGATGGGCCTGATATAGGCTGAATATTTTTCGCCTAAAAAAACCAACAGAAAAGCGCCGGCTATGGCGCCAACTACACCCGGTATCACCAATGTTCTGAACAATTTCTTATTTACATTACCAAACTTATAGTGACTATAGCCAGATGCTCCACTGGCAAACATTTCTGCGGTATGAATGCTACCACTGATAGCTGCCGGGTTAATACCTGTTGACAACAGGATAGCAGCACTGGTAACTCCATAACCCATGCCCAAAGCGCCATCCACTAATTGCGCAATAAAGCCAGCTACGATCATCCAGGGAAAATTTTTATCAAGGGAATGATAAATATTAACCGCACTGGCGGAAATACTTTGCATGGGTATATAAGAAAAAATCCAGTGACCGATCAGCATAAACGCAAATGCGATGGCCGAGTAAGTAGCGATCCTTTGAAAATGTTTGCGTTGCGGCTTTTCGCTGTCGTTGGCATTGTTTACAAGGCCTTCAGTGAGTTTATTCAGCTTTTTTACCTTGTCTTCAAAACTACCGTTCATATTGCCCCGGATCACGCTAACGTTCTCCAATACGTTATCAATTTCACCGGGAATCATATTGCTGATCACCTGCTTCAAACGCTTTGCAACCGTAGGTGATTTTCCATTGGTGGAAATGGCAATCTTAAGATTTCCTTTCTGCACCACAGAAGCCAAATAAAAATCACATAACTCCGGCTTGTCCGCTACATTTACCAATTTCCCTTTTTGCTTTGCATCGATACTTACCCGCAGGCTCACCTCCCTGTCATTGAGTGCAGCAATAACAATATCAGCCCCATCGATATCAGAAGATTGATAAGGCCGCTCTACCAGGTCTACTGTAAAATTTTTTGAAAAACTGCGAATCTCATCGCTGATCTGTGAAGCTACCAAACGAACAGCAGTACCGGGAGAATTTTGTAATACTGCTTTTAATTTTTCCATTCCAACATAGCTCCCGCCCACAATTAATACTGACAACTGTTCCAGTTTGAGGAAAACAGGAAAAAGATCATTGCTTCCTGTTGCAGGAGGAGCATGCTCATTTTCGTTGATCACTTTTTCTGAATTGTTTGTCATATCAAAAAAGCCGGGCTGGCCGTTGGTATTGAAAAACAAAAATAGGGCAATTCCTACTAAAACAGTAGACTAATGGAAAATATTTTTATTCTTCGCTGTAATCAGCTCAATCAGGCTATCTCAGATAAACTCTCTTTTGTTTTCAAAATGGTCTCATCAAGATCGCTGTAGGTAAGGGCATTGTTGAGGAACCAGCTTTCAAATGCAGAAGGCGGCAGATAGATGCCTCTTTTAAGCATGGCATGAAAGTACTTTTTGAACAATTCATTATTGGCCGAGGCAGCCGAAGCAAAATCTGTAACGGCATGATCGCTGAAATGCAGGCTGATCATTGACCCAAAGCGGTTGATCACAAATGGTTGTCCCCATTTAGTAAGCACTTCGTGCAGGCCCTTGTGCAGGTATTCCGTTTTATCAGCCAGCTCCTGGTAAATGGAAGGGGTGTCTTTTAATTCTTTGAGTAGCGTATAACCTGCGATCATGGCGATCGGGTTGCCACTAAGTGTACCTGCCTGGTAAACATTGCCCAGTGGTGCAATGTGCTGCATGATCTCTTTCTTTCCGCCAAAAGCGCCTACCGGCATACCACCACCGATCACTTTTCCATAAGTAACCAGGTCGGCTTTAATGTTCAAGGTGGCCTGTGCCCCGCCGGCAGCTAACCGGAAACCTGTCATGACTTCATCAAAAATGAATACGATGTTTTCTTCATCACAAATGGTACGCAGGCCTTCTAAAAAACCGGGTTGTGGTAAGATGCAGCCCATGTTGCCGGCAACGGGTTCTGTAATGATCGCTGCAATTTCGCCTTTGTGATCGGCTACTAATTTTTTAACGGCCTCGAGGTCGTTGAAAGCTGCTGTCAAAGTATCATTGGCAACACCGGCAGTTACGCCGGGTACTGTTTGAATATTGAAGGTTGCCACACCGCTGCCCGCCTTCACTAAAAATGAATCGGCATGACCATGGTAATGGCCTTCGAATTTTATGATCTTATTTTTCCCCGTATATCCTCTTGCCAACCGAATGGCACTCATGCAGGCTTCTGTTCCGCTGCTTACCATCCTTATCATATCAACATTGGGCACCATGCTGATGATGAGTTCCGCCATTTCAATTTCCAGTTCGGTGGGTGCACCAAAGGACGTAGAATCAAGTGCTTTTTCCTGGATGGCTTTTACCAACGGCTCATGTGCATGGCCCAGTATCATTGGTCCCCAGGAAGCGATATAATCAATGTACCTGTTTCCATCAACATCATAGAGGTAAGCGCCTTTTGCTTTTTTCATGAACACCGGCGTACCGCCCACACTTTTAAACGCCCTAACGGGAGAGTTTACCCCACCGGGAATTGACTGTTGGGCCCTTTCGAAAAGTTGTTCGCTCTTATTGTACATCGTTGTGAATTGTGAATGGTGACTTGTGAATGGGATACCTTTACGTAAACCATTCAAATATTTATATTAATATCCTGATTCTATCCAGGAATTAATTATTTGTTGATGTCTTAAACACTTATAACAAACAATAGTAAGGACGGTATTTACCGGCTAAGCTAAATGCCGCCAGCGTTGTGAAAGGCCATTTACTATCGACGATTCACGACAACAGCTTCACCGCATCCTTCGCAAAATAGGTTGCGATCAGGTCTGCCCCCGCTCTTTTGAAAGCCGTTAAGGTTTCGAGTATCGCTTTGTCTTCGTTGATCCAGCCTTTTTCTGCTGCCGCTTTTATCATCGCATATTCGCCACTGATATTGTACACGCTTACCGGTACATTCACTGCATTCTTTACTTCTCTTAAAATATCAAGATAGGGCAGTCCTGGTTTTACCATTACAATGTCAGCGCCTTCTTCTACATCCATCAATGCTTCCTTTACTGCTTCGATGCGGTTGCAGTAATCCATCTGGTAAGTCTTCTTATCGCCAAAGCCCGGCGCACTATCCAGCGCATCACGAAAGGGTCCATAAAAGCAGGATGCATACTTGGCACTGTACGCCATGATGCCCGTTTTTGTAAACCCGCTTTCTTCCAGCCCTTTGCGGATGGCACCTATGCGGCCATCCATCATATCGCTGGGCGCTACCATATCAGCACCTGCTTCTGCAT
>DDEU01000085.1:32585-45148 GCA_002336815.1 Chitinophagaceae bacterium UBA1946
CTTTGATGCTGCGTTGCATGAGCCCATCTTTGTTCCAGGCTTCTTTGCCTGTATTGTCTTTTAATTCGTCTTTTGATTTTACAAAGATCAAAATGCTTTTCAATCCCATTGCCCACATTTCTTTTACTTCCTTTACTGTAACATCCAAACTATTGCGATAATAACCCGGCATGGAAGCGATTTCTGTTTTGATATTTTCGCCTTCGTCAATAAATAACGGAACGATGAAATCATTCGGCGTTAATATTGATTCCGCCACCATTGCACGAATGGCAGGTGATTGGCGGAGAATTCTATTTCTTCTTTGTAAATACATGATAGATGTCTGATTTAGGATGTATGATGTCTGATTTCCTTTGCTATCAAACGATTATTTATTTTTTGACTGGTTCTATTTGGCTTTGCTTGTTTTATCAGTCGCTGCAAAAATTGCTGTTAATTCATTGGCCTCTTTGACCAGTCTGTCCAGCTCCGATCCACTTTGTAAGCCAGCTTCTTTTACTACTTCCAGCCAATAATGGCTTTCATCTGCTTCTTCTAAGACCAACTCAATTTTATAGACAAAGTCTGCAGAAGACTTGGCCCTTACAGATGCCCGGTAATTTGCACCAACAGAACCTGCAGAACTGATCAACTGCTTCGCCATTTCAAATCCTGCTGCATTCCTGGGGAAATCTTCACAAAGCCTGATGACATCAACATGAAATTTCTTCCTCCGTTGTTGTAATTCTTTTCTATCCATCAGTATAGCTTTACTACCTAAAGAAATCAAACATCCAACATCAGCCATCAGCCATTCAACAGGTATTTGAACGGTTCGCCCATTCATTTCTTTCTTCGTCCGTTACCTCATTCAGCCAATCCCTGGGATGCAAACAGGCTTCCTGCAATTTGTATTCTGCTGTGCCAAAAGCTGGCTGGTAATTGTATTCAAAACGCACCGTTGGCGGCAGGCTCATTAAAATGCTTTCAATGCGGCCGTTTGTTTTTAAGCCGAACAAAGTACCCCGGTCATGCACCAGGTTAAATTCTACATACCTGCCTCTTCTTATCTCCTGCCAATGTTTATTGGCTTCGGTGTATGGCGTCTGCTTCCTCTTTTCAACAATGCTGATGTAAGCATCCATAAATGCATAACCACCCTTTTTACCCAGGTTCATCCAGAAATCAGCATCCTGTTTTCCGGTTGGCCGCTGGTAATCATAAAAGATGCCACCGATTCCCCTGCGCTCTTCATTGCGGTGCCAGTTGACAAAATAATTATCGCATGTTTTTTTAAATACAGGATAGAAAGAAAGATCAAATCCATCACAGGCATTTTTATAAACCTGGTGAAAATGTTTGGCATCTTCTTCAAACAAATAATAGGGTGTTAGATCCGTACCACCGCCAAACCAACGGTCGATCACTTCGTCTTTTTCATCATACAATTCAAACATGCGGTAATTGCAATGCACGGTTGGAACAAAAGGATTTAACGGATGTATCACCAGGCTCAATCCACAGGCAAACCATTTAACTCCCCTATCACCTAAAGGAGAATTTTTAAGCTGGCTTCTCATTGCTTCTGTTACCTCTCCAAAAACGATGGATGTATTTACACCGCCCTTTTCAAACACATTTCCATTGGCGATCACCCTTGTTTTTCCTCCACCACCTTCGGGCCGTTCCCACTGGTCTTCTATGAACACAGCTTTCCCATCCGCCTCTTCCAAAGCAGCGCAGATATCATCCTGCAGTTGGTGGATGATGGAGATCCAATGTTGTTTTATTTCCATTTTCTTGTGAATGGTGAATGGTCAATCGTCAATGGGAACCTGCTATTAAAAGCGCTGTTCACCATTCACGATTCACTACTCACGGTCTGTATTCTTTCACCGCATCTACAAAAGCCCTTGCATGATCAACCGGAACATTGGGTGTAATGCCATGACCTAAATTGGCAATGTAATTTTGTACACCAAATGCATCGATCATTTCCTTTACTGCTTTTTTTATTTCAGGAATCGGGGCCAGTAATTTTGCAGGATCAAAGTTACCCTGTATGGTGATCTTATTTTGTGTTAACTCTCTTGCAAACTGAGGTGTGATACACCAGTCGATGCCCACGCCGCTGGCGCTGCTTTCACTGATCTCTTTCAATGCATACCAGCTTCCTTTGGGAAACAATATCACCGGCACATCATCTTTCAATGCATCGGCTATCTGGAATAAATAAGGCTGTGCATACATTCTAAAATCAGCAGGACTCAATGATCCTGCCCAGCTATCAAATACCTGTACCGTATCAACACCGGCCTTCGCCTGGTTCTTTAAATAACTGATGGTGATGTCGGTGATCTTCTGTAATAACTGGTGCGCCAAAGCCGGTTGTGTATACGCAAATTGTTTGGCCTTGTCCCAGGTTTTACTTCCCTTACCTTCTACCATATAACAAAGGATGGTCCATGGTGCGCCGGCAAAGCCGATCAAAGGAACACGGCCATTCAATTCTCTCTTTGTCATCGCCAATGCATCGTACACATACTTCAAACTTTCCTCTGCACCGGTCGTGATCAATGCATCGATATCAGCCTGTGTTTTCATTGTTTTTGGCAATGACGGTCCTTTGCCTTCTTCCATCAACANNGTAAAGAAATCATATTTCTCTCTCAGCTTAATGTAATCGGGCAAATACCTTCCTGCCTGGCGCATCATCCATACAGGAGGACGTTCTACAGGTTCGTGACGTAAGGCTCTTAGTAGTAAGTCGTTCTTGAGTTGTGTCATGGTTGTGAATGGTGAATTGTCAATCGTGAATTGTCAATCGTGAATGGTGGCTTTTGATGCAATAAGTTTACTTAACATTTTAAAGCACCTTAAGATTGCCTCACCCAGTTTATTTGTATCGTAATTGTTTAAATAATTTAACTCGCTTGCCATATCGAGGGCCGCATCTATTTCGATAATTGATCCCCGTGATATTTCATAATATCTTCTTCGTTCAAGTTCCGACCTTCTTGACGCTCCTTCTGCGATATTTAAATGTACCGATAAAGCAGCACGGCGTATTTGAGAAGTCATTCCAAATTTTTCATCAGCTGGAAGTACCCTGGTAAGCTTATAGCACTCCAGTACTAACTGCTTTGAACATGAAAACACATCAAGTTTTTGATGATCTAGTGATAAAAACATGTTGGTAGTTTTAGGTTAAAAAATTACTATAAATCTACCAAAAAAATTTCACCTGTTTTCAGCTTACACAATTAAAAGATCTATATACCATTTAGTCCCCATTCACGATTCCCTATTCACGATTCACGAAAAATATTCAATCATCTTCGCCACTAAATTTTCCTTTCCGGGTGCATCACTGGTAATAATTTTGTTACCGGTGAATTTCCTGATCTCGGTCGCTGTTGTATTACCAATCGCAAAGAGAATTGTTTTATCCGGAACCTTGTTTGTACTGAAAAAACTTCTCACTGCACTCGGACTAAAAAACAAGATGGCGAAATATTCCTTTTCTATCCTGTGTGCTGTTTCAATGGTCTGATACACCACAATCTCCTGCACTTCAATATCATTACTACGAAGGATATCCGGCAACTCGTCCCGGCGCTGGTCGCCACAAAAGAAAATGACCTCATCGGTAAAACGATCTTCGGCTATTAACACTGCCAGCGATGCCGCATCATTGGCAGTGCCTGCCATTCGCTCTTCTCCAAAATACTCCTTTACCAGGCGCCCGGTGGCTGTTCCAATGGAATAGATGGACCATTCCGGTTGATGACCATCTAAAAAAGTTGTGACCGCTTCCACGGCATTCATACTGGTAAAAACAACAATGGCAATTTCTGTAGCGGCCAGCTCTATTTCCTGCTGCACTTCTACAGATAAAATGCTTTCCGTTTCTATAAATGATAATTGGTCGATGCTGATACCTGCATCAGCGGCTTCTTCCAGCAGCATTGAAGGCAATGGCCGGGTGCATAATATGGGGATCTTATTTTGCATTGTTAATTCCGTCAACAATTTTTTGACCACCATGCTGCAAAATATATTGTGCTGCCCTTACGCCCAGATCATAGCCCGTAAAGGGATTGTCTTTTCTTTCTATCTCCAGTTTTTCTTTTCCATCTACCGACAATAAGTTTCCTTTAAAGATCACTTCATCATTTTCGATGCATGCCAGGGCGCTGATAGGCGTTGAACAGCCGCCAAGTAAGGTTCTTAAAAAATCTCTTTCTATCTTGGTACACAAAGCCGTGTTGCTGTCATTAAAATTTTCGCAGGCATCCAGGCATTCCTCATCTTCTTCCCTGCATACCACCATGATGGCGCCCTGTGCAGGAGCCGGCAACATCCAGTCGAGTTCAATGCTGTTCTTCGGACGAAGACCAATCCTTTCCAGCCCTGCAGCGGCAAAAATTGCGCCGTGCCAGTTGCTCTCTGCCACTTTTCTTAAACGGGTATTCACATTGCCACGCAAATTTTCGAGCGAATGATTGGGGAAACGGTTTAACCATTGTGCCTTGCGGCGGATGCTGCTGGTAGCTATCGTGAATGGTGAATCGTGAATAGTGAATAGTGCCTCAAATTGGGCAGGATCTTCATTGACCATTGACCATTGACCATTCACGGCGTCTGCATCTTTATACACAAACAAATCTTTATACGATGCCCTCTTCAATACTGCTGCCTGCACAATTCCTTTGGCCAATTGCGTGGGTACATCTTTCATGGAATGTACGGCGATGTCTATTTTATTGGTGAGCAGTGCAAGATCGAGGCTTTTGGTAAAAATGCCCTGCACTCCCATTTCGTACAAGGGGGTTTGCAGGTCGATATCGCCTTCACTTTTGATGTAAACAAGCTCTGATGGAAAATTATATTGTTCCAGCAGGCTTTGCACAAGTGTAGCCTGCCATACAGCCAACTGGCTTTCCCTGGTACCAATACGTATCACTTTATTCATGCAGGTTTAATTTGTGCCTGTAGCAATAAATTCGTTAATGGCCTCAAGATAATAACAACCGGGCTGGTGCTGGGTACGCATTTTTACAGCCATCCCGTTTAAAACTTTCTGGATCTTTTCGCCGGCACTGGCTTCTTTTGGATGGTGAACCTGGCGGGAGATACAGGCGATGTACATTTCACAATTGTTCATGGCCTGTAATTTACTTTTTACTTCTTTTAAAACCGGCACGTGCTGGCGCATTTCGTGCCATTCAACAAACTCTTCAATATGGCTGGCAATAATGCTTTTTACTTTCGGTATCTCGGCCTTTCTTTTTTCGAGCGTTGCATCTTTTATTTTAGACAGTTCATCTACATTCACCAACGTGATATGAGATAACTGCTGTGCCGCTTCTTCAACATTATAAGGAATGGAAAGATCGATGATGAGTTTTGTACTGCTGTTCTCAAGATGATCTTTGATGATAATGGGTTCAGCAGAGTTGGTAGCCACCAAAATAATATCTGCCAGTTGTACCTGTTGATCCAGCGCTTCTACCGGTGCATACATCAAGCCCAGTTCTGCTGCCAGCTCAGCCGCCTTGCTTTGGGTGCGGTTAACCAGCGTAATATTTTTTGTGTCAAGATAATCAACCAGGTTTTTGCAGGTATTGCGACCGATCTTACCGGTACCGATCAGCAATATTTTTTTACTGCTGACGTTTGGGATGGTTTCTTTGATGTACTGAATGGCAGCAAAAGATACGGACACTGTTCCACCACTCAACTCAGTATTCGTTCTTATTTGTTTGGAAGTTTGCAGCACCCCGTTGATCAGTCGCTCCATGTAAGCCCCTACAAAACCTTTTTCTTTGGAAAATTTGATGGCCTGTTTTAACTGTCCCACAATTTCATAATCACCCAATATCTGTGAATCTAAACCAGCGCCCACATCAAAAAGGTGCTCAATGGCCGATATGCCTTTTTTTACGTAAGCAATTTCTTTAAATGTTTCAAGACTGCCCTGTGTTTGTGCACAAAGTGAATGGATCAATGTTTCAGCATCTGCAGCAAAACCATAGATCTCGGTACGGTTACAGGTAGAAAGCACGAACAATTCGTTTAAACCATCTTTGGGAGCGTTGGCCAGCAGATCTGCATACTGATCGTTATTAATGGCATACTGGCCTCTTAACAACGCATCTGTTTTTTTATAGTTGATGCCTGCAATGAAAAAATTATTGATATCCTGTTTGTTGTTGGCCATTGATTGTTGTCTGAACATTAACTACGCAAAAATAAATCCGTGAATTTTTTAAAACTAATTTCTGTGTCATCAATATGTCATTTTGCAGAATGAGGCTTGTCACAACAAAAAATGATAAAGGTCATTTGGCAGTTATTCAGAAAACGAAAAGGGCTATTGGCAAAGGGTTTCAGCGAAGTGAAATTGCGCTAAACAGCAACTTTGTGCAGCATTGATTTGATAAAAAGGAAGCTTTAATAAACTCAATGAATGAAAAATAATTTTACAATGACAGTTACAAAAAAACATCATTGTTTTTTTGCAGACCAAAACCCGGCAAATCGCTGCAATACATATAACCTTCTTTCACCATAAATCCTTTTTTTACAAGGTCGCCGGCCAGGTCGAAACTGCCGTCAAGATCCAGGTATTTGGTGTTGCTGCAACTGTATGCGGTATGAAGCGCCCCTGCAATACTTGCCATGCTTTCGTCATTGCATCCCCAAAAAAGATCGATACCTGCATTAGCTGCAATACAGGCAATTTCCCTGGCTGCACGGATGCCGCCGCATTTCATGAGTTTAATATTAAAAATGCCAAAGGGAGATGGCGATTGCGACAACTGCAATGCAGAAGTTGCTCCCAGCAGTGATTCATCTGCTGCCAGCAATGTTCGCTGCGCTGCTGGCAAACTCATCAATTCATGCTCCTTACCTACCGCCAACGGCTGTTCGATCAGTTCAATGGATAGTTGCCGGGTTTCATGCAAAAATCTTTTCAGGTCTTCTATACTGTAACCGGTATTGGCATCGACCCTTATCTTCAGTTTACCGGCAAAGCTCTCATGCAGTTTGCTCACCCGTTCAATATCTTCCTCCACATTTAAGCCGGTTTTTATTTTGATGATGCGAAAGCCTTCCAGGAGATAGCTTGTTGCTTCTTCGATCATTTCCGCTGTCTCTTTAATGCCGATGGTGATAGATGTGGGCAACCCGTTCATCTTTCTTCCATAAAGATCCACCACCGGTATTCCAATAAATTGACAAAAAGCATCATGCAGGGCCAGATCGATGGCCGCAATGGTGCCGGGTAAATCTGGGAATTGAATAAGCGCTTCATCTATCAGTTGATTGAAATGCCGGATATCCCTGCCCAAGAATTGCTGAACAAAATTCTGCTGGAGGTTGGCGGCTGTATCTGCCGGCGTTTCTCCCACTACCTCCGGTGATGGATTGGAAGCACCGATACCTACCAGGCCGTTCTCCAGTTCGATCTCCAAAAAAATGATCTCTGTATCTTCAATTACATTGTAAGCAATGGTATAAGGTTTTGTCAATGGCAGGTGCTGCAGCCATGACCTGACAGATCTAATTTTCATGCGTTGTTTTTATCAGTGCCTGGATCAAAGGAATAATTTTTTCTACGCCCTGCTGCAATGGCAACAGAACAGGTAGCTGCAACTCAGCTTCGTATTGTTGCTGGAAACCGACAGCTTCTTCCGCTGTACAATGTTCTGTGTTCAATGCCACTGCAATCACTTCTGAACCATACATTTTTATCAGTGCTATTTCAGAAGCGATGGAATGGATGGCGCCCCATTCGGGTAAATGATCGTAGTAGGTTCTTTTAGGCGCATGCACGAGTATCACCTGTTTGGCATTGCCAGATACCAGCAATTCAGATCCGCATGGGCCGCTCGGGTTTCGCAAGGCAGCCTGGCCTTCGATCAAAATAATGTCTGCATTGGTTTCCTTCCAGCAGGATACAACCGCATGCTCCAGTTCACCAGATATAAAATCATTTAAAGTGGAATCAAAAATGAAACCGTATTTACCACCCTGCAACCAGCCTGTTTGCCCGGTGTAGATCATCTGTGCATTCAATCCTTTAGCAGCACAGGCTTCCTTTACCATGCGGCAGGTAGTTCTTTTACCCAAAGCACAATCGGTACCGATCACGGCGATGATGGGTGCTGTTACCGTAAATATTTCAGCGTTCCAGAAATGAAGGTCTTTTCTTTCTTTGGGTTTTCGAACGTCAATCAATGCTACACCGAATTCTTTTGCCAGTTCCACCAGTGCAGGTTTGCTACCAAGATATTCATGCAAGCCATTTACCAGTGAGATACGGTGACGGATACACGATTCCAGTATCGGCATAAAATGAGCTGGTAAAATTCCACCCACTGTTGCAATACCGATGATGCAGTATTGAATATCTTTAAATGAAGTAATGGCCTCATTCACTGTTGCCAGTACCGGGGTATTGCGGTGTTGGCCATCCAGCACTTCACCTGCATCCCTGCCCGCATGCAGACTGTCTATCACCGCAACAATCTCATAGCGTTCTGTTCCCCTGATCAATCCATGCGCTGTTTTGGCATCCGATTCGGCCAGTATTCCGTCTGTTAAAATGATCGCTCTTGGTTTCATTAAATTATCGTTGCTATTTTATTGGATTACAAATCCGATTAAATCACCTGCCCACAAACTCTCCCGGGAAATTTTGCTGCACTGTTTTATCCTTGTACACCAGCACGCCATTTACCCATACTTTGAGAATGCCGTCTGACAATGCTTTTGGATCCTTGATACCGGCATTGTCTTTCACCGTTTCCGGATCGATGAGTACAAGATCGGCAAAATAACCGGGAGCAATCAATCCACGATTGCTGATACCGGTATGCTCCGCTGCCAGTGCGGTCATTTTATGGATAGCCTGCTCCCAGCTCATTATCTTTTTCTCTTTTACATAACGGTTAAGCACACGTGTAAAACTTCCATATCCCCTGGGATGGCCGCCATTGGCACCATCTGAGCAGATATTGGTATGCGGCCATGCTAAAAAATCAACCAGGTCATCTTCCGACATTGATTTGCCCATGATGGCTTCTATACCGCCTGCAGCAGGATGTTGTTTCTCATATTCGGCAGCGGCGGCTACCAGGTACAGCAATGTTTGTGCAGCGCTTTCTTTGCGAATGGCGGCAATGGCTGCAACTGTTTTTCCTGCATAACTGGTATCGGGTGCAAACCTCACCATCACAGATCCGGCGGGATCAAACAGGTGTTCCGTTGCATAAGTGGCTCCCTGTAAACTGGTAAAATCTTTTTTGGGAAACAACACTCTTACGGTACTGTTCCAAAAATCGTAGGGGTAACAATCGGCTGTGATATCAATGCCTTCTGCCCGGGCATTTTGAAAGAGAGCGACTAGTTTTGCTGCAGTGCCCCAATCATCTTTCAATGCAATTTTGATATGCGACACCTGCACCGGTAGTTTTGCCTCACGGCCAATGCTGATGATCTCATCGAGCGCTTCCATCATACTTACATCTTCACTCCTGATATGACTGATGTAACGGGCTTTTTCTGCAGCAGCCACTTTTGCCAGTTCGATCACTTCATTTCGGTCGCTGTAAAATCCTGCTTCATATTCCAGCCCGGTTGAAAGCCCGAGCGAACCTTTTTGCAGATCGTCTTTGAGCAGGGCTTTTATTTTTTGCAATTCTTCACTGCTGGCTGGTCTTGCTAAATGATCAGCGCCCATTATTTTTTCACGGATGCTGGCATGCCCGGTATAAGTAGCAACATTGATGGTAACGGGTATTTTTTTTAATTGCGCTTTGATGCTGTCGACCGGATCGCTCTCTCCATCCTGCCCGGATACAATGGTTGTAACACCCTGGTTCAATGCCGCCACTGCAGCAGGATTTTTTTCCAGTGAACCCAGCAAATGACTGTGGGTATCAATAAAACCAGGTGCCAAAATCTTTCCCCTTCCATCAATTACTACTTCATCTTTCAAAGGCTGCAGGTTACCCACTGCAATAATGCGTTTGCCCTGGATCCGTACTGCAGCAGGTTTTGAAGGAGTACCCGTTCCATCTACCAGTTGCACATTGTTGATGAGCACTGTAGCAGGAACTACCGTTGGTTTGCCTTCAAAAAAATCTCTCACTACTCTGTTAGCCAGCCCGTTACTACCACTGCTCAATACAATGATGCAGCGGTTACTTTTTGTATCCCGGCAGATAAGGTTGATAAAACCTACCCAGCCGCCCGTATGCCAGTAATACTGTACCTTGTCTTTGTCAATGAACCAGCCAAAACCATAAGGATACGTGGTTCCATCTTTTAACTGCACGGATTTAAAAGCTTCCTGCAGCGTTTCTTTCTTTACCAGCTTTTCAGTATACAGGCTTTGCTCCCATTTGTACAGGTCTTCTACCGATGAATAAATATTGCCATCACCGGTAATGCCGTCAAATGGAGTGAGATCATTGAGTTTTCTTTTTTCGCCTGTTTCTTCAAAACCATATACATGATTTGCCGGCACTATTGGCAACCCTAAATGATATACATAAGTATCTTTTAGCCCGAGCGGCTCACTAATATGTTCTTTAAAAAAAACATTCAGCGGTTGCTTACTGATGCGTTCAATAATACTTACCAACAATGTGTAATTGGTATTGCAGTAATTCCATTTGGCACCGGTAGCAAAATCAAGTGACGGTTTGTGAACTGCGTACAATTGAATGAGCTTTTCGTTATCCAATGTATCAAGGGGACTTTTATATCGCTGGAACACATCAAAATATTCGGGAATACCCGAAGTATGCGTCATGAGGTTGCGGATGCTGATGCCATCGTAGGGAAGTTCGGGAATGTACTTTTTACAATCATCATCGTACTGCAACAACCCTTTTTCCTTTAGTATCATGATGCCCATACAAATAAACTGTTTGGTAACAGAAGCCAGGTTGAATGCTGAATTGGTTTGCAAAGGCTGATTGCTGCGGAAATCTGTAACACCGAATGCTTTTTTATAGACCGGCTTGCCTTTTTCTGCATATAACACGGTTCCGTTAAAGCGGTTGGTTTGGTAGAGGGCGGTAAGCGCTGAATCGAGGCCTTTAACGGAAACCTGCGACTTTACAGCAGTTACAGCAAATACCAACAGGTAAACTAAGGCAGCTTTTCTCATGCAGTTAAGTTGAGTGCTAAAGTTAACGAGAAATGAATGGCAAAGAAAACTGTTGCCGAAAATTGATACAACAGTCACGGGCTGCAGGATTGAACGGATACCCAGGTGAGGGCGGAAGCCAGGCCCTGTGCCGGAGTAGCAGTGAAAGCCTGAACCGCTGCTGATAAAAGCGTTGAAGCTGACAGCCCCTGTACCGGCCGCTTAAATTTGACAATGCGGTGAACATTTACACCTTGTAAAGGTTATTTTTGCAAACACACTTTAATTATGGCAAAGAGAGGCATTGTATTAATGAACCTGGGTTCACCTGATTCTACTTCGGTAAAAGACGTGCGGCGTTACCTGAATGAATTTTTAATGGATGGCAAGGTGATCGACATTCCATATATACTAAGGGCCTTGCTGGTGCAGGGTATCATTGTACCGTTCAGGGCACCGAAATCTGCACATGCCTACAGCACCATCTGGACCAAAGAAGGCTCACCACTTATTGTACTGACCAAACATTTACAGGCAGCCTTACGGCCACAGGTAGACGAACCCATTGAGATTGCAATGCGCTACGGCAATCCTACTCCTGCTGCTGCATTTGACAGTTTATTACAGCAACATCCCGATTTGGAAGAAGTGGTAGCGGTGCCGCTGTATCCGCATTATGCAATGGCTTCTTACGAAACAGCCATTGATTTTGCCAGGGAAATTCATACAAAAAATAAATACCCTTTCAAACTCTCCTTCATCAAACCTTTTTTTGATGAACCCGATTACATCAATGCTATGGCAGAGAATATAAAGCCTTTTTTGCAGCAAGAATATGATCATATCCTATTCAGCTATCATGGCATCCCTGCAAGGCATTTAACAAAGGTGGACCCTACCGGTTGTCATTGCATGAAAGTGCAGGACTGCTGCAATGTGCCATCCGTAGCACACAAGGTTTGTTACCGCCATCAATGTTTTACAACAACCAGGTTGATTGTTGAACAGTTGAATATTCCGAAAGAAAAACACAGTATTTCTTTTCAATCAAGATTGGGCAAGGGCTGGCTGGAACCATTTACCGATATCCGCCTGGAGCAACTGCCCAAAGAAGGGATCAAAAAACTACTCATTTTATCGCCTGCATTTGTAAGCGATTGCCTGGAAACACTGGAAGAACTGGAAGAGCGTGGCAAAGAAACCTTTATTGGCGCCGGTGGCGAAACGTATAAAATGATCCCCTGCTTGAATGTGCACCCGCTTTGGGTAAACGTATTGGGCAAGTGGATGAAACAGGTGAGAGAAGGAAACAGGGAGATGATTTTGGAATGAGTTGGTGAATCGTGAATCGTGAATCGTGAATTGTCAATCGTCAATGGTGAATCGGCTATTTTGAATTTTGAGTTTTGAATTT
>DDEU01000047.1 GCA_002336815.1 Chitinophagaceae bacterium UBA1946
ATAAATGACTACACTTGATCGACAATTTTGCCTATAGTTCCAGTATATCCTGATAAAAATGTTAAAAGCCTCATTTCTACAAATAAATAACAGATAATAAGGTATTTGTGAAGATAAATTCGATAAAAATATAATCAAATACGACACATTTCCTTATCTGGAATATTTAAACCGGAAAAATGCCCGTTTTTTTGATTTTCTTTGATTTGCTGTGAAAGGTTCCAACCACAAGGTTTTAGGGCCTTAAAATGAAAGTTGCCTTTCGGATACAATATTTCACAATCAGGTGCTAAAATGTCATGCTTAAAATTGGTCGGCATGCACATCTTTATCTGAACCAGCAATTAATTTCGAGCCATCTCACTCTCTCAGCCTTGGGCCGGTATTTATTACAGCGTCAGCTCTCCTATGACATTTATAGTGAATTTTCCATTTTTCGGCTGGGTTTCCGTCTGTCGGAATAATTTTAAGCAGTCATTTCAGTTAACTTATTGATAAATAAATGACTATGTGATTGGCACGATATAGGACTAGTTATTAGCACAACCGGATAACGAAAACAGAAGGCCGGTTGGTTAAAACAGATCATTTAAAATTTATATACAGGGTTTCTTCAGTGTTTTTTAAGAAAGTCGTTTAACGTGGCCTGGATCTCCCTTAAACGGCTTCTTTGCTTTAAGTAGAAGGGAGTTTGTTTTACCTTCTTAAATTGTACCATCAATAATCAATAAGCACCCTCTTATTATGAAAACAGGTATTCAGCTAATCATCAAAAGACTTAAGCAACGTGTTTCGGTAAGGTTTGGTACTGGTAGCAGCGGCT
Organism: Chitinophagaceae bacterium UBA1946; assembly: GCA_002336815.1. Taxonomy (GTDB): domain Bacteria; phylum Bacteroidota; class Bacteroidia; order Chitinophagales; family Chitinophagaceae; genus Ferruginibacter. Next base: position 824 of record DDEU01000047.1, read on the forward strand.
CAAAAACTGCATTTGAACCGGCGCCTTCTTTTTGGGCCATGATGCCCGTGCCGGTGAGTAATAAACGGATAAGCCGAAATAGTTTCCCTAAAAAGCAATAAGTGCAGCTTATTCAAATAAATTAACGGCTTTATAAAATAATAGTACCTGAACGGCGTTTATACTTCATCCCCACGGATATAGCGCTTGTGCTTGGTAAACAAGATGTTTTCTTTGGGGGTTACAGAACCGAATTAAGGTTCGTAAACAAAGGCTTGATTTCTATCAGGCCTTTTGTTTTTTTACCATGCTGCTGTCGCTTTTGTCCATGCAACATTCTTCCTCCCGATGGGCAGTTCCTCATTTTGTTTTGTTATTTTTATGGTTTCTCATTTATAAGTTATTGATGAAACGACTTTTTTTGCTGCTGCTGTTGATGACCGCTGCTGTGATGTCTTTTGCGCAGGATTTTTCAAATAAGGGCAAAGATTTTTGGTTGGGATATGGATACCATGTTCGGTATGTAACCAACGGCAACAATGGTGTTAACGGGCAGGAAATGGTCTTATATTTCGCCACAGAGAATATTCCCAATAAGCTTACCGATATCAGGATTGAAATTCCGGCATTGGGTTATGTTGAAAATATCAGCAACGTAGCGCCCGGAACAATTGTATTTTCTAGTCCCCTGCCTAAATCAGGAGGCCAGGACGCAAGGCTGACCGGTGAGGGTTTATTCAACAGCGGGATACATGTAACCAGTTCCCGGCCGGTGGTTGCTTATGCCCATATTTTCAACGGAAATGTTTCGGGGGCAACACTGCTTTTTCCAACCAATACGCTTGGCAAAGAGTATTATTCGATGAATTATACCCAGGTGTCCAACGAAGCATCTTCCAACTGCTTTTTCTTTGTAGTAGCTACTGATACGGGAAGCACGACCGTAGAAATTACACCGTCGGCGCAAACCCTTTCGCATGCCGCCGGCGTGCCGTTTACAGTTACCCTCAACCAGGGTGAAATCTACAATGTAATGGGGGCATTGACTGGAGGCAACCAGGGGAATTTTACCGGCGCAGATCTTACGGGGTCAAAGATACAGTCCATTACCAATGGCGGAATTGGCTGCAAGAAGATTGCGGTATTTTCCGGGTCGGGAAAAATAAAGATCTCCTGCAATGCCAATTCTAACAGTTCAGATAACCTGTTTGCGCAGGCTTTCCCCAAAACGGCCTGGGGTAAAAAGTTCCTGACCGTGCCAACCCAGCGAATGCCCAATAACTATTACAGGATCGGGGTGAGTTCTCCCTCTACCGTGGTAAAAGTGAATGGCGTGGTGCAGTCTGCATTAAACGGTAATTTTTACTACGACCTTCCTTTAAGCAACCAGCCTCAGGTAATTGAAGGGGACCAGCCGATCATGGTGGCCCAGTATATTACTACTGCCAATACCTGTGGCAATAATGCGATTGGCGGAAATGGCGACCCGGAAATGATCTACCTGAGCCCAATCGAACAAACGATCGATGAAGTGATTCTGTATTCAACCACCAATGCGGCCATAAGTGAGCATTGGGTAAACGTGATCATCAAATCTGCTGCGGTTCCTTCATTTTCCATTACAGGGGCTTTAGGCACCTACAGTTTTCTTACACATCCCCGTGATGCTTCCTACAGTTATGCCCAAATACGGGTGAATGCTGGTTCACATACTTTGTCCGCTGACAGTGGCTTTAATGCTATTGCCTATGGGTACGGCAATGCGGAGTCATATGGATACAATGCCGGCACCAACCTTAAAGACCTCTACAATTTTATTGAACCCATCAATCCACTGAATGTGTCCGGTACGCTTGCGGCATGTAACTGTACGCCTTTTTATCTCGCCGTTACGTATCCATTCCAGCCCTTGTCGCTGTTTTGGGATTTCAAGGGATCTCAAACACCGAACGTTACTATCAATAACCCGGTAGCTGACAGCACTTATTTCATTAACGGGAAACAGGTTTGGCGGTATAAGCTGCCTTCGGCCTATTCCTATTGCACGCCGGGAAATTATGCTATCGCAATTACGGCAGGCTCCGCCGGCACAGAAGGCTGTGGCAATGTGCAGGTAAAAGAAGATACCTTAAAAGTACGCAATGCGCCGCCTCCTGATTTTAACTGGGTACACAATGGATGCGTCAATGATTCTGTTCGTTTTAACGATGCAACCGTGTATGAGGAAAACAGTTATTCGTATAAGTGGAAATGGGATTTTGGAGATGGAAATACCAGTACAGGGCATAATCCGGCCCATAAGTACAATACGCCCGGCGCTTATACGGTTTCTTATAGCCTGGTTACCGATATTGGCTGTGAGAGTTCAATCATAACCAGGCAGATCAAAGTCACCGCTGCCCCGGTGGCCAATTTTGGCATCAGCAATGCGCTTTGTATCAACAAAACAATTTTATTCAGCGATTCCTCTACTGTGCCAACGCCGGGTATCATTCAAACATGGTACTGGGATTTTGGAGATGGAACAAAAGACACATCGCTTACAAATGTGAGCCGGCAGCATAGTTATACTTCCGTGGGTCAGCAAAACGTAACGCTGCAGGTAGCAACTCCCAGCGGCTGCCTGAGTGCACCCATTTCTAAACCCGTACTGGTGAACCCCAACCCTGTGGTAAATTTTAACCTGCCTTCAAAAGTGTGTTTGCCTTACGGGCTTGCAACATTTACTGATGCCAGCAGCATCTCTGACCATTCAGAGGCGGGCTTTAGTTTCAGGTGGCGGTTTGGCGAACCATCCAGTGGGGCCAATGACAGCGCCGCTATCAAAAATCCATCCCATCTGTACAGCAGTGCCGCACCATTCAATGTTACACTAATTGTACAAAGCGCCGCAGGATGTATAGACAGCACAACTAAAATACTGGCAACGGTATATGCCCAGCCGCATGCAGATTTTACGGTGAACCCAGAGAACTGTTTAAATACAGCTACTGGCTTTAGCAGCAGCAGTAACGGGCAGGGTAACACGATCACTGGCTGGAACTGGGATTTTGCCGACCTGTCCACAGGCAGCGGGCAGACTACAACACATACCTATGCTGCAGCCAGCAGCTACCAGGTAAAACACTGGGTACTCACAGATAAAGGATGCTATAGTGATACCGCAACGAAACTTGTTACCGTAAATCCTTTACCGGTCGCCAACTTCACGATTGGAGCACCGGCCTGTGAAAAAAATAATGTCAGTATCACAGATGCGTCTGTTGCAGGGGCTGGTGCGATCAGCGCCTGGACCTGGAATTTCGGAAACGGCCGGCCGGATTCTGTGATCAACAATAATCTTCCGTTCAACTACAGGTATGATACGGCGAAAAATTATACCGTCAGCTTAAGCCTGCTTACTGATAAAGGTTGTAAAACAGCCAGCCTGTTTTCAAAAGCAGTTGTTGTGAATCCATTACCCAAACCTGGTTTTATTTCACCGGAGGTTTGCCTTACAGACGCTTCAGCCCAGTTTGTTGATACATCATCTATCGCTGCAGGCAGCATCAGTAATTGGGTATGGAACTTTGGCGATCCGGGTTCTGGTGTGAACAATAGTTTTACGGGTCAAAGCGGACAGCACCGTTACAGTGCTACCGGTTTTTACACTGCCGTACTCACTGTTACCAGCGCTGCAGGCTGTCGAGATTCAGTGGCCCAAACCTTTACGGTAAACGGAGATGTTCCAAAAGCAAATTTCAATGTACTGGCTGCTGCAACTGTATGCGCCAATGATTCTGTTGCCGTGAAAGACAGCTCCAGCGTAGATTTTGGTAGTGTTACCCGGGTGGAGATATATTGGGATATCGTTAATGCCCCGTTGCAGAAACAAGTGGATGACCTGCCCGTTTTTGGAAAAGAATACAGGCATCTGTATCCTGATTTTCAAACCCCACTGACCAAAGATTATTTTGTAAGATATAAATCTTATTCGGGTACCAGTTGCGTAGACTCGATCACGAAAAAGATCACCGTGCATGCGGCACCCAAAGTAAGTTTTAGTGCAGTGACACCGCTTTGCCTGGATGCAGTTAGCTACCAGGTTACGCAGGCTTCCGAAGGTGGAACAGTTCCCGGTACCGGGTTGTTTACCGGGCAGGGAATTTCCGGCGGCGGCCTGTTTACGCCATCTGTAACCGGTGCAGGAACTTTTAGCATCCTGTATACCTACACTTCTCCATTTGGTTGTGTTGATACCATTTCAAATACCATCACCGTGTTGAACCCTGCTATCGCCAATTTTGGGTTCAGCAAACCGACCTGTGAAAAGAACAGCATTGTAATTACAGATTCTTCCTCTATCCCTGCCGCAAGCGGAACAATTGTAAACCGCACCTGGGATTTTGGAGATGGCACTGCTCCGGTGAGCAGCAGTACCAATGCCCCGGTTACCCATACCTATTCAGTGCAGAATACTTATACGATAACGCTCACCCTAACCAGCAGCAGTGGCTGTAAAGTGAGCAAGCAGAAGCAGGTGAAAGTAAATCCCTTGCCCGTTCCGGCTTTTAGCTTCCCCGCCAGCGCCTGCCTGCCAAACGCTTCAATTACTTTCACAGATGCGTCCAGCATTGCAGACGGCACCCAAAATGCGTTTACCTATTCCTGGCGTTTTGGTGATCCTGCAAGCAGTAGCAATACCTCGGTTTCAAAAAATCCTGCTCATGTGTTCTCTACCGCCGGGCCTTATGCGGTAACGCTGGTTTGCACCAGTGGCGCAGGTTGTAAAGACTCTGTTACCCTCAGTGTAAATACCATTCACCCCCAGCCAACAGCTGCCTTCTCATCAGATAGTACCAGCATCTGCGAACAGCAATCTGTACGATTCAGTGATGCCAGTACAGGGGCTGACGGTACCGTAAATAAGTGGTCCTGGGATTTTGGTAATGGTAGCTTCAGCAGCCTGCAGGTGCCGCCATCGCAAACTTATACTGCCGCAGGGCGATACAGCATTGCATTGCAGGTTGAAAATTCACTTGGGTGTAAGGATACTGCAATCAAACCATTTACGGTTTATGCCAATCCTGTAATAAGTGCAGGCCCGAATAAAGTATTGCTGGAAGGGGGGGAGATCAGTTTGGAAGGATCCGCAAGCGGAACCGGGTTACATTTTTTATGGACTGCTGATCAGCGGGGCAATTACCTGAACAATAACCAACTTTTGCAGCCGGTACTGAAAGGCATTACGGATGACATCACTTACAAATTGCTGGTAGTTGCCGCCGGTGGCTGCTGGAAGGAAGATACGGTATTCATTAAACTGTTGAAAGCGCCGGTGATACCGAATACCATTTCACCCAATGCTGACGGAGTGAATGATAACTGGACGATACTCTATCTCGATTCTTACCCTGATTGCAAAATACAGGTCTTCAACAGGGATGGCCAGCCGGTTTTTGAATCCTATGGCTACAAAAATCCTGGATGGAATGGAAGGTACAATGGAAAGCCAGTACCATTCGGTACCTATTATTATGTAATTCAACCCGGTAGCGGCCGTAAGCCAATAACGGGTTATATAACCGTTGTTTATTGATGATCACCTTAGAACATGCAGCCATCTGGACGAAGGATCTTGAAAGGCTGAAAGAATATTATTGTGATTTTTTCGGCGGTACCGCCAACACTAAATACAGCAACATTGCAAAAGGTTTCAGTAGCTATTTCCTGAGTTTTGACGGAGGGGCAAGGCTGGAGATCATGAGTATGGTGGGGATTGAAGACAATGCAAATGACCGTAGTAAAGAGCAGTATCTCGGCATTATCCACCTTGCGTTTGGCGTTAGCAGCCAGGAAGAAGTTGATGCCAAAGCTATCGAGTTAAGCAATGCAGGTTATCCTATTTTAAGCGGACCAAGAAAAACAGGCGATGGGTATTATGAATTTGAAACGCTGGATCCCGATAATAACCGGCTTGAGGTAACGGTAAAATTATAGGCTCATGAAGTGATCCTGGTTTTCGCTGCAATTCTCAAGCTGTCGGCTTTAGCGGCAGCAGCCTTATTGTTTTTAGCAGGTGCTTTCCATTTTTTGTTCAGCAGTATAAGAGGTGTAACTTCGGTAGTGCCATTGTTATTTTTCAACTGGAACACATAGGTGTTCTTGTCTTTTGCGCCGGATTGTTCCTCTTCAATTTTAACGATCATTTCTTTCGGTGTTTCTGAATCTTTCTCAGCTACCTGCACTACCATATCCTGCAGTTGGCCTGTATTAAGCAAGTCTTCGTTTACCAATGCCCGCTCGTAAGTTAGTTCTCCAGGAAGTACCGGAGCCGGCGTATTTACTTTCACACTCAATGTTACCAACCCCGTGTTCGTTTTAGCGATTACCGGCTTGATCAAATTCACAGCCGTAATTTTCTTCTCTGGTAAATTACCTGTTGCATGGGATGGTGCAACTGCAGCCCTTAACGGCAATGCGTTTATAATACCAGCAGCAACCGGTTCCTGCAACTGAATGCCTGTTCTTTTTTGCAGAACCGGCAGCGTTGATAAAACGAAGGTGACCATGCTGACCGCCAGTACCGAGATCTTTATTTTCTGTACCAGGCTGGTATCAACCTGCGGTGTAACCACGAACAATCTTTTTACCCTCGTTAGTAAATTTTTTTTTCCATTGGTAGCAGCCAGTGCAAGCTTAACTGGTTGCAAACGGTTTTGTTCCAGTTGCAGCAGGGCAGATGCATAATCGTGTTTATCGTACCTGTAATTCAATACCCAGTCGTCGCAGCAATTCTCTCTTTCGATGGCCACAGCCTTGCCAAGCATTCTTGCAAACGGGTTAAAGAAAAGCAGCGTTTCAACAAAAGATTGTATAAGGTTGATGAGGTAATCATTTCGCCTGATGTGAGCCAATTCATGCAGTATCACTGCTTCTGCCTGCGCCGTACTAAGGTGGCTGAGTGCTGTTACCGGCAGTAATATCACTGGTTTAAAGAAGCCGATCACAGATGGCACATCCACTTTTTCAGATAACCACACCGTCACCTTTTTAGTGATGCCGATGTGCAGGGCAGTTTGCACGGTAAATATTCTGATAGCCACGGGTGCTTTTGTGAACTGGCTGTTCCTTAATTGTTGCAGCCCTTTTAAATTCTTCAGAAGCTGAGCCGTATGCAGCAGCAATAATAACAGGTAGATCACAGACACATATTGCAGCGATGTAATGAAATTTGAAGGAATTGCCAGCCAGGGAATTGTAATGACATCTGCCCCGGAATGTTGAAGCAATAAATAATTCCGCAGCACGGTAAAACCAAACCATAGGCAGGATGCAAACAACAGAAGCAGGCCCAGGTGATACCTGGATAATGCTGATAAGTTTTTCGCTGAAGCAATAACCAGTTTGTAAATGCTCCACAGCAGGGCGGCCTGCCAAAAGCTATTGGCAATGCCCCAGCCCAAGGACTGCAGGAAAAGATATTTCTCAAAAACAGTAAGCAGCATAACAATTACTTATTGATGCTTTTTAAAAAATTGCTGATCTCCTCCAGCTCTTCTTTTGATGCTTTGTGATTGCCCAGGGCCTGCATTACAAGTTGGGCAGGGGAGCCGGCAAACAAGGAATCGATCATTTTATTCAACAAGAGGTTTTGTGTATTCTCCCTGCTAACTGCAGGCTGGTAAATATGGGTTTTGCTGCTGCTATCTCTCGTTACCAGGCCTTTTTCAAACATAATTTGCATTAGTTTGAGCGTGGTAGTATAACCGGCATCTTTGCTTTTAAGGATCTCGCCATGCACATCCCTTACCGTTGCAGATTGCTTATCCCACAATACCTGCAGTATCTCCAGTTCCCCTTCTGTGGGCTTTATTTGTTTTGTTACAGCCATAATACGATTTGTTTCGTACGTAAATATAAAAATATCTTTCAAAATAAAAACTAAAAGTTTCGTAGTTAGGGCTAAATTTTTACGAATGGTACGCTTACAAGGTTTATACTGCCTTGCTTTAGCGGATAGAACTTATTTAGCCGGGAAGGATTTAGCCTGGTTTTTTTTTCGCAGTTGTGCGGTTGTTTTAGTACTGCCGTCATGGCTCCATCCGGGAGATTTTAAAAAGTATTTAAGGGCATTGCCAATAGAGCCTGAATGAACGGCTTTGGTAAACAATTGCCCCCAGGTGATCACGGCGATATAGGCAGGATTATACGACTCAATATTTTTTGTGAGTCCGTATGTTGGCCTTTCCTCTTCCGGTTGAAAGCTTCCGAAGATGCGGTCCCATATGATGAGGATGCCGCCATGATTCTTGTCGAGGTATTTGAGATCACTTCCATGATGTACCCGGTGGTGGGAGGGTGTATTCAATACAAATTCCAGCGGTTTTGGCAGGCGCTGTACGGTTTCGGTGTGTATCCAGAACTGGTAGATCAAACTCAACTGCTGCATGAACAAAATCCAGATGGGATGAAAACCGGCCAGGGGCATCCATGCCCAAAAAAGAAATGCACCTGTTAAATTGCCCGTCCAGGTTTGGCGCAGGGCCGCCGCCAGGTTATATTGCTTAGATGAATGATGCACAATATGGCTGGCCCAAAAATAGTTGATGAAATGGCTGCTCCGGTGAAACCAGTAATAAGAAAAGTCGTCTGCAAAAAACAGCAATACCCAGTACCACCAGTTGTTTACATCAAGTGTAAAAAAACGATGCTCATATAAAAAAGTGAACAAGCCAAAAATGAGCGCTTTGGTGATAAAACCCGTGATCACATTCCCGATGCCTAAACCGAGGCTGGTAAAAGTGTCCTTCGTTTCATAGAGCTTTTTATTTTCTTTATAAGAAAACCATGCTTCAATTGAAAGGAGCAATACAAAAAAAGGAATGGCATAGTATAAGATGGCAGGCGGCATAACTGCAATTTACGGAGAATCTCCGTTGGCTTTTAAGCTACAACACTGTTTTTGTTTGGGATAAAATTTGCCGATGTTCAGCAGTATTGGTACTATTTAATTTGACAGCAGGATGAAGCAACTAATTGCCAGCTGCCTTACCTGTTAAAATTCTATCTTATAATTCAGTATGGGGATCAAACCTGTTTGGTAATTGGTTTTAATCTTGTTCTTTTCTTCATCGTAGGATTGATTGAATACATTTAACCTGTTCGTGATGTTTTGAAGATCCAGCGATAGTGTGCTGGTGAAATGTTTACGGTTCCATTTGATGCTCAGCCGGAGATCTGCTCTAAAATAAGCAGGGTTTTGCAGGCTGAATGCTTCTTTATCTTTAAAAATGGTATAGCCTTTTTCCTGCGAAGCAGCAAAATCAATGGGGGTGTTTCGCATGCCACCGGAAAAAATTGTTTTTACATTTACTCCAAAGGTTTTTGATTTACGTTCGTTTACAAAATCTTTGCCGCCAATCAAAGTAATGATGTAATTGCCATTGAAACGGGTATTTCTTTCCACCCCGTCTTTGGCAGTATATTTAGATTGATAAAACGAATTGCTGAGCGTTAGATAAAAATTATTTTGCAGGTAGCGCTCTAAGGAAATTTCCACCCCGTAGTTGCGGCCCTTTCCTTTATTCTCCAGCGGATCCGTAATGTATTCGTACTGTATATTCAGGGACGACATTGTACTGCTGTCGTAAATGCTGACCGGCACATTGTACAATTGCTGGTAATAAACTTCCGCCTTGGCAACAAGGCCCCTGCTTAACCGGTAGTTGTAAGACAATACATAATGATGAGCTTTTGTAAGTGCGATATCTTTATTGGGATATATTAGTTTGCCATTCGGTAATTGCTGCTGCGCAAAATACAAATTAAGTGTTTGCATTTGGCTGTGCATACCATATCCAAATGCCATGCTGCTCCGGTTATTGATATTCCATTTAGCGCTAAACCTTGGTTCAACAGAAGAAGTATTGTTGTGCGAAAGCTGGAAGTAATGCAAGCCGGCATTGATACTGATATTGTTAGATGGCCTGTACTGCCATTGGGCAAATACCTGCTGCGTTGCGGTGTTGCCTGAAGTATTCAATGATTCTCTCAGTGGCTCCGACTCATGTTTACGGTAAAGCTGGTAAAAATTATACCTGATAAAATTAATGATCGCTCCTGCCCGCAGGTTTAGCCGGTTACTGAATTTGTAGTTGACAGTAGTATTCAATGTCCATTTACTGGTTTTGAATTTATCAATATAAAATTTGGACATGCTGTAATCATTTTCTGTAAAATCTGCATCATAGCCAATATTGGTTTTACTAAAACCAATGCCTGATTTTATATTGAGTTTACTCCCCACCAAAATGCTGTGCGTTAAACCTGTCATGCCGGTGTTGGAAATAAATTTGTTGCTGAAACGGTCTTCCTTGCTTTCCCATTTTGCAGAATCTTTTTTGGCAGTGAATTTTTGATCGCTCAATCCACCAAAACCAAAAAAAGTAAAGGTGCCAAATTTACCGGGCAGGTAAATATTGTAGGCCAGGTCCTGGAAGTTGGTAGCATCATCAGCAGGCAGCACACCCAGTTTACCCAGCAATGCCAATGTAGAATAACGGTAGTTCACCAGGTACGATCCTTTATAGTTGTTCGAAAAATATCCCTCCATCGCCCCGTTTAAGCCAAGCACGCCTGCCTGCAAAGAATATTCTTTCTTTTCGTTATTACCTTTCCTGAGTTTTAAATCAAATACGCCACTTAATGCGTTGCCATATTCTGCTGCAAAGGCTGCCGTTACAAAATCTGAATTAGACAGCAGTTGAGAACTGAGTATAGAAATTCCGCCACCGCTGTTACCCGGTATACCAAAGTGATTGGGATTGGGGATATCAATTCCTTCCATGCGCCAGAGCAAACCTGTAGGAGAGTTTCCACGAATGATAATACTGTTGTTACCGTCATCAGCAGCCTGCACACCGGCAAATGCCGTAGCCATGCGAAGGGGATCATTTACGGCGGCTGCGTATTTTTGTGTTTCATCTACCGTGAATGCACGGGCACTTACCAGGCTCATATCGTTCAGGGGCACGTTCTTTTTGCTGTTCGCCGTTATTACGATTTCTTTTTCTCTAACGATCACCGCTTCCAGCAACACATTTACAAAAGTTTCTTTACCGGAATTAACTGCAATGTTTTCCAGTTCATTTTCTTTAAAACCTGTATAGGTTATTTTAATGCGGTACATACCAACCGGTACATCTGCAAACCTGAATACGCCTTCATGATCAGTTACGGTTGATCTTCCAATACCGGGGATGCTTACGGTGGCACCTTCCAGCGGCTGCTGTAATACCTGTTCTGAAACCATTCCTTTTAGCTGCTGGGTGTACTGGGAGCGGGCGTGAAAAAAGAAAAAACAAAGCGAAAGACTAAAAAAAAATTTCATGGCTATACTTCTTTATTGTTAAGTGATGTTGTTTCACCTGTATAACAACTGAAGAAATATTTACCCCTATCCGTTCAATAATTTTTATTGAAATATCAGAAGAAACTGAGGCCTGCGTTCCAGCCAAACCAGCCATTCACTTTGTCACTGAACCTGATCTTACTATAGCCTGCTGGCATTAACGGGAACCTGTATCCGCTTATAGCTGTTTGCTGGTTTGATACATATACAGAAAAAGCAGGCCCTGCAAATATAGAAACATATTTACCCAGTTTAATGGTAAAGTTTGCAGTTAAGCGGTTTAAGATATTCGTATAATCCCAACTTCCCATGTACAAGTACTGGCTGCTGAGTTCAGGGTTAAAAGAAATGTTTCTCTTTTTACTCAGATATACTTCGCTGCCAAGTCCGTAGCCATATGAAAACAATTTGTTTTTATCATCCGTATTCATGCCGCCCATCAGTATACTGTATAGTTTGCGGTTTCCTGTTTTAAATGCAACGTTTATATCCAATGCTTCGTTGTGCGAAAAACTCAATTTATGATATCCCTTCAACACGATATTGATGAGCCCAATGCTGAATCCATCAGATGAATCAGCAATATTTACCAGCCCAATTTGCAGACCTTTTAATTTCCTGGTGTAATTCACCACACCAGCTACCTGTACACCGTTCATTTCCTGTTTTGATACATTGATCACTCCGCCTACCTGGATGCCGGTTGTTTTTTTGTTTGTAAAATTTGCTACGCCTCCTATCTGTACCCCATTCATACTATCTGTTACATGATTGTAAACGCCGCCAATCTGCAGACCTCTAACGTTACCTTTCACCAGGTTATTTACACCCGCAACCTGGATGCCCTTTACAGTATCCTGTACCAGGTTATTGATGCCGGCAACCTGTACGCCGTTAACCCTGCCGCCGACTGAATTAAATAAACCGGCCACCTGCACGTGTTGTACGGCTTTTTTATCAATATTAAAAAGCCCGCCGATCTCTACTCCGTTTGTTCCGGCGGTATAACCTCCCAGTATATTTAAGGAAAATTTGTTCACAACCTGGCCGGAAAGTTTACCATGCGTACTTAACCAGGGCGTAAAGGATATTTGATACGGTCTTTCGGTAAAAAACCTGTTCAGGTTAATGGTTTGTACTTTTTGTCTCCCAGACAGCAGCCATTTGCCAAGCCCTTTTTTTTCCACTTTGTTAGAATCTGACAACCTGGGTGTGATCAATAAAATCTGCGTTGTATCCATTTCAATTGCGGGCAGCGTATCATTGCTGAAGTAATCTTCAGGTGTTACGATGCTGTTACCGGCTTCTGTTTCCAAAGGCATCAGGGTTACCACCACCTGCTGGTTATAATGCGGCAGGATGCGAACGGAAGTGTCTTCATACAATTCTTTGCTCACTGTTAGTTCCGCTATTTTGGTCTTGCTGCTTTTTAGTTTTATTTTAAAAAATCCATCATTGTTGGTTAGTGCTGAAGCCAGTATCGTCTTTTCGTAGATACTGGCTTCATTAACAGCGGCACCATCCTGTTCATCATATACATGCCCGGAAACATAGTAGATCTTTTCTTCCTGTTGTTCCTTTTGTGTTACCAGTATCATGCGGATGGGTGCCCTGCGAATGATGATATAGTTGCCGCTTTCCTTAAATTCATAGCTGTTGTTAAAAAGTTGCTGCAATACTTCTTTTACAGTTGTGTTCACAGCTTTAATGCTCACAATACTATCCCTGTTGATCATTTTTGAATTATAGGAAAAATAAAAATCTGCTTTATTGCTGATGATCTCCAGTGCATTCACCAGCCGCTGTTTATTGATATCCAGCGAAATGTTTTTTGCCAGTATCGACTGGGCCTGCGTTTCACAGCAAAGTATTAACATGACAATACAGAAGCCGGTAAGCTTTTTAAGTTTCATAAAATCAATATCGTTTATTGTAAAATAATTTTCCCTTCTTTTCGGGTGATGGTTATGTCGAACGTCAGGTGGATAATTTCGAGTATTTTATCCAGTGATTCGTTATTGAAAGTGGTATTGAGCCGGAGATTTTCCAGTTCTTTTCGTTGTATTACTATATTGGCGTTGTATGCTTCATTCAGCACCTGCACCATTTTCCAAAGTGGTGTATCATCACATACCAGTTCTTTGCTCCAGTAATAATTATACAGCCTGTCTGTAACTTTCTCTTTTAAAATATTGCTGCTGGCTGCAGAAAGCGATAGCTTTTCGCCGGCTACCAGGGTTGTTGTTACACCAGCCCTGCTGACTTTTACAATCCCTGTTTCCACAATGATCTCTGCTTTATTGCGATCACTTTTTATATTGAATGATGTACCAACTACAGTGACCTGTATATCATTCACAGTAATAACAAATGGCTTGGTTTTGTCTGGCGCTACATTAAAAAAAGCTTCCCCTGTTAATGCAACAGTCCGCTTGCCGGCACTGAATTTTTCCGGGTATGTAATAGACGATCTTTTATTGAGTGTAACTACAGAGCCATCCATTAACGTATCGGCTATAATACTATTTGTTGCTGCGATTGTTGTATTTGCCGGTACCGCTTTGTTATCAAACATTCTTATTACCAGGGTCAGACCCGCAAGCAGGATTACCGCAGCGGCTATTTTTAGCCAGGGGACATCCTTTTTTGCATCATCTTGCTTGGCCGGTCTTCCTCCACTTACCCGCCGCTGAAATTGTTGCCATGCTTTGTTTTCGTCAACACTGGATGTTACGGCCAATTGCTTGCTGGCCTCCCATATCTGCTTCAACTGGTTGTAGTAGGCGAGGTGAGTTGCATCGGCTTTCAACCATTTATTGATGACTTCACTTTCTTCGGCGTTTGCTTCACCAAGCAGCAGTTTAACCAGCAGGTCGTCGTTAATATCGTTAAAATTTGGTTCCAGGTGATTTAATATTTAAAGATGAAAATGATTACAATCAGCATTAGAAAATCTGCCAGTTTTATTCTTAAGATCTTTAGTGCTTTACCCATCTGGTTCTCTACAGTTTTTACCGATATATTGAGCCTGTCAGCAATTTCCCTGTATTTCAAATCACTAAACCTGCTTAACTGGAAAATGGTACGGCATTGTTCGGGTAATTCATTCAGTGCTGTATGAATGTTGTTTTCAAGTTCGTTTGCAGTAATCTTTTTTGAAGGCAGTTCCACTTCGTTTTTCATACTGTATGCAACGTATAACTGGTGACCGGCTTTTACTTTTTGGTGCTTCAGGTAGTTTAAGCTCTCATTGTGTACGGCCCGGTACAGGTAGGCATTTACAGGGCCTGCAATATCCAGTTTTTCGTTTCTTTCCCAAAGCTTAAAAAATACCTGCTGTACTATTTCCTCTGCTTCATCTTCATCATTTATCATGCTGCATGCATAGGAGTGCAGGCCTTTAAAATGTGTTTTAAAAACCTGTTCGAAAGTGGCTACATCCCTTTGCTCCAGCAAGGTTGCCGATGTACTCTTAATTGGCTCCATTCCTTTTACCCGGTATGCCTGTTCTGTTAATAGTGCTATGCCCAAAGGTAGTTTTTAATAAAACAACTCATTGATCACTTACCCCTATCTGCGATCAAAAAAAAATTACTGCCGGGGTTTTCTGGCTTTGAAACGAAATGCAATGTTGTCGTCTCTTCATTGCCAGTAACAAATGGAAAAGGAGTGCCTGCTGGATCATTACATACTACGGTTATGCTTTTTATAACGCATCATGTGCAGTGTTGAAAAATTCGCTTGAACTTAGGAAACCCACCGTTCGTTTACTGATAACCGCTGCCTGTGGCAGGAGCCTTTATTGGATCAGCAGCAGGTTGCCTCTTTTTACTTCTTCCCTGCAAAGTGTTTTTATCTTCAACACAAACACATAGGTACCGGGGTCCTGGCGCTTGCCTTTGTAACGTCCGTCCCAGCAGGCATTGGAGTTTTCTGTATGAAATACCAATTCGCCATACCTGTTATACACAGACAGTGAATAGTTGCTGTAATTGCCGTAGTACACTGGTTTCCAGCATTCGTTTACACCGATATTATTGGGCGAAAATGCGTTTGGAATAAATAAATTTTTGTTGATGGCCTTGTTGACGGATATCGTAACCGTATCCGAATTGCTGCAATGGGTGGAAAGATCGGTTCCCGTGACAGTATACAATGTGCTGGTAGAAAGGGTGGCGACAGGATTGGGTATCGCCGGATTGTTTAATTTTTCTGCGGGGGTCCAGGAATATTGGTCAGCCCCGCTTGCGGTTAACTGTGCTGTCAACAATACGCAGTCTATATCGTTTGACTTAGAAGCAGTCACCGGCGGTAATGTGAAAACTGTAAGTGTGGTGGTGAGTGTATCACTTTCGTGGCAGGTATTTTCCGTAATGATAACAGAGAAACTGGTGGTAGAATTGGCCAGGCTGAAGGGTTGGGCGATCGTATCGTTGGATACCAGGGCGGCCGGGCTCCAGCGATAGCTGTTACCGCCACCTGCACTTAACTGAACTGTTTTATTGGCGCAGGCACTGGCCGATGGTGAAACAGTAAAGACCGGGCTGGCTTTTACAGTGAGTTTCACAGAGTCCTCTGCAGTGCAGTTGTTACTACCTGTTACGGTTACCCTGTAAGTTGTTGTTGAAGGTATAAGCGCTACCGGGTTGGAGATGGTAGCACCACTGAGTCCGGCTGCGGGTGACCATTGATAATTGTTACCACCCCCGGCGGTTAGCTGAAAGGGAACATTTTTACAAATGCTTGTGTCGCCAGATAAAGTTACTAAGGGCAGCGGCTTGGTAAAAACAGTGACTGAATCTTTGTTGCTGCATCCAAACAGATCAGTGCCTTTTACAAAGTACTGTGTGGTATCAGCCGGAGTAGCAACCGGGTTGCTAATACCGGCATTGTTAAGCGTAGCAACAGGCGACCAGCTATAACTTGCTGCACCATTGGCGAAAAGCTGAACAGTAGTGCTGGCGCAAATGATGGTATCATTTCTCGCAGAGACGACCGGCAACAGCCGGGTAAAAATATTTACAGTATCGTTTGCCACGCAGCCCTTTGCTGATGTTCCGTGTACAATATATTCCGTTGTATCCGTTACGCTGGCGATGGGATTGCTGCTGTTGATATTGCTGAGTCCGGCAGCAGGCGACCAGGAATAAGTTGCAGCCCCGGTTGCAGTGAGTTGAACACTGTTGCCGAGGCAAACGGCGGTATCCCGGTTGGTCTTTACCGCAGGCAATGGATTCACCGTTACTTTCACCGTGTCAAAACCGGTGCAGCCGTTGCTGCCCAGTCCGCTTACAATATAGGAGATGGTAGTGTCAGTTGTAGTGACAGGGTTTTGAATGCCGGCATTGCTTAGCCCTGCGGCGGGTAGCCAGCTATAAGAGTTTCCACCAGCGGCGGATAATTGTAAGCTGCTTCTTTTGCAGATACCCGTGTCCGGTAGAGTAGTAATAACCGGTAGCGCTTTCGTAAAAACGGTAACGGAATCCCTGCTGCTGCATCCAAATACATCCGTGCCTTTTACAAAATATTGTGTTGTATCAGCGGGTGTGGCAACCGGGTTACTGATGCCGGCATTATTAAGGGTGGTAACCGGTGACCAGCTATAACTTGCTGCACCATTGGCGAAAAGCTGAACGGTAGTGCTGGCGCAAATAATAGTATCATTTCTTGCAGAGACGACCGGTAATAGCCGGGTGAAAATATTTACAGTATCATTTGCCACACATCCCTTTGCTGATGTTCCCTGTACAATATATTCGGTGGTATCCGTTACGCTGGCGATGGGATTGCTGCTGTTGATATTGCTGAGTCCGGTAGCAGGCGACCAGGAATAAGTTGCGGCCCCGGTTGCAGTGAGCTGAACCGTGTTGCCGAGACAAATGGCTGTGTCCCTGTTGGTCCTTACCGCGGGCAATGGATTCACCGTTATTGTCACGGTGTCAAAACCTGTACAGCCATTGCTCCCGAGTCCGCTTACAATATAGGAGATGGTAGTGTCAGTTGTAGTCACAGGGTTTGCAATGGCAGCATTGCTTAGCCCTGCGGCGGGTAGCCAGCTATAAGAGTTTCCACCAGCAGCGGATAATTGTAAGCTGTTTCCTCTGCAGGTACCCGTATCCGGTAGAGTGCTGATCAATGGAGAAGGTTTGGTGAAAATACTGATAGTGTCTGCAGCCGTGCAGCCTGCTGCTGTAACACCATTTACAATATATTGTGTTGTATCGCTTACGGTAGCAACCGGGTTGGCAATAGCAGCATTGCTCAATCCTGCAGTGGGCAACCAGCTATAGGTTAAAGCGCCGGTAGCAGAAAGTTGTACAGCGTTTTTTTCGCATACCAGGGTATCGTTGCCTGCTTTTACAAAGGCTGTATCGATGGTTATTTTTACACTGTCTGTTTGAATGATCACCGGTGCAAATGAAATATCATCCAATGCAAAATCATTGCCTTGTACCAATGTGTTTTTATTGATGATAGAAATTACAGCGCTGGTATTATTGCCTGAATTCCAGGTGGTATAAAAACGGGTCCAGGTGCAGGTTGGGAGAGAAGCAGTAATGAGATTGCCTGCATCCTTCCCGTTGATGGTAAAGGAAAGCTGGGCCGGGTTGGGCGGATACAGGGCCTGTATCCAGGTGGCGAAAGCATAGTTGGTATTTGGGGTAACCGTTACAGTTTGTTTCCATACAACGACGTCCGGAACGGGTGAGCCATTTACGAGTAACATGTTTCCGGTTCCGCTGCTGTGATCGCCGCAATTGCTTAAACCTCCATTCCAGCTTTGGGGGTTCGTTCCTGTAAAGTATTCTCCTTCGGTAGTATTGGGATTGGCGAAATTATACCCGGATGTAAAACCGGAATTACCTGCATTGAAATCGCCATTCGTTATCAGGTTTGCCCCTGCAATCTCTGCCGTAAAATGATAGGTGATGGAAGCCCTTGTACTGGTAGTGGGAGTAGGGGAAAGCGGATCATCCAACGCGGTAGTGGGTGACCAGCAGAAGCTAAGTGCCGGCGCTGTAAACAGTTTTTTTGTAGCTCCCAGGCAAATGGTTGTATCTTTTGTATAAATGATGTCAGCCGCTGTGCTTCCGATCGCTATAACTTTTGTTACTGTATCTGTGCAGGTGCCGTTTTGAACACTGTATTTGACGGTATAGTTGCCCGGGCTGGTATAAACGTGAATCGGGTTGACAGAACCAATATCAGTACCAGCATCACCAAATATCCAGGCCGGGTTCACCGGCGCAGGACCGGCATTAAAAAATTGAACAGACAATGGACTGCAAATATTTTGCTGGAAAGAGAAATCTGCAGAAGAGCTCACTGTTGTAACGCTGGTGGAGATACTGTCCTTGCAGCCGTTTCCATCTGTAATTACCAGTTTTACCGGGTAAGTGCCAACCGTGCCGTAACTGTGTACTACATCCTGCCCGATGCCAGTCGTGTTGTCTCCAAAACTCCAAAGCCAGGTTTGCACCGGGCTGGTATTGGTAGTTGCCGCCCCATGAAACTTAAAGGAACTGCAGGAGGCAGGGGTTGTAACAATGTTGAGTGCTCCAAAATTTGGCAAAAAAGGAATGGTTGCCACCGGGATCTGTAAATTAAATACAGACAGTCCGTTGCTTCCAGGTGTAGCACCCCAGGGATTATTGCTGTCAGCCGGGATTACGCCATTGGCACCTCCGGCATTATTCACAACCAGGTTCGAGGGTAATGCAGCAGGCGAAAGCCATACAGCGCCGCCTCCGCCACCCCCGCCGGGGCCAACCCTGCCGGCTCCCAAGCCAGGATTGTAGATAACAAGGTCTGCGCCCTTACCTCCCTTTGCCTGGATATCAAGGTTATTAACGAAACCGGCGCTTTTTATCAATAACGTACCGCCACCGCCGCCGCCGCCATTACCATCATGACAGTTGTTCAAAGCATTGTCGCATACCTGGGCATTGTCGCCATCGCTTACAATTTTAAAACCATTGTTCGTAAGGGTATTGGTCATGATGATGGCGATGCCTCCGCCATTCCCTCCGTTCATATCAATACCGCCGGAATTATCGGTATGCCCGCTGCCTCCACCGCCGCCCATAAAAACCTTCCTGGCAAGATTACTATAGGCCAGGGAGTTGCCGCCTATGCCGCGGTTATCGAAAGGGGCATTGCCACATTCCTCCAACTGGTAGCCACCAAGGCCTCCGGCGCCACCATTACTTCCTCCACCACCGCCCGAGTTGTGCCCAACACCGCCACCACCACCATTTGCATTGGCTCCTTTGCCATAAGCATTGTTATTACCCAACTCATAGATACTCTCTCCCTTGTCAGCCGCCTCAATGCTGCTACTGGGATAACTAACGCCATTGTTGTTACAGGTAAGGGTTAGTGAAGATGAGTTTCTGCTGCTACCACCTCTAAAGCCCCGGCCGCTTACATTGACATCAGCATTTAAAGTAGTATTATTGGCCACATTGAGTACGAGTACACCGCCCTTTTTGCCATCCCAGGCCAGGCAGGTAAGCGTATCACTGGCAATATAGTTTTGAAAATAGGGAACCCTTATCAACTGCACTCTTCCCAACGGAACATCATAGTTTCGCAGGATGCTGTTTTTTAGTTCGATCGTATTGCCCGTTTTCCCCTGTATGATATTGAACTCATAATTACCGGCATTTTTGTAATTGGTTAGGGTTCCAAAACTGGCGGTATTGCTGCTGTCGATCTCTGCCCCTTTCATCTGGATCATGAGCACTGTGTCGCCGCTGTTGAAAGTGCCGGCATCTTCCACCACGATATTGTTTTTACACTGATCAAAACCTACCACGGGAGTATATGTATTTACAATGACTGAACTGCCGCCACCGGGAACCGTGTTGCAGGAATCCTTTACCAGTATGCAGTTGGGATTGGTTTGGTTAATGCTGGCAGCGCCGCTCAGCACGCCGTTATACGTTGTATTGCCCTGCTTGTTCAGCAGGTTATCGAACGTGAAATAAGCCTGCAGGCCCGTTTGCGTGGTTGGATTGGGCAATGAACTTGTCATATACGTTCTTATCTGCGCCTGTGTACGGGCTACATTCCATATCCGCACTTCGTTGATGTAGCCGATGAACTGGGTGGTGTAACCTTGTGGTTCGTACCAGCCGATCCGGGTTTTCCAATTATTCAATATGAGAGTTCCGCTTGCTGCCGCCTGGCTCATCAAGATGCCATCCCTGTAAAATTTTAAGGTACTTCCGTTATAAACCAGCGCAACATGGTAGGTTTTATTGAGTTTAATATCGCAAATATCGGGCGTGCCAAAAAAGCCATTGGTGGTAGTGATGTAGGCATGGTTTGGTCTTAGTAAATAATTTACATCTGAAAAGTCATTGTGTTTGGATACAACGTCACCTTCCGTATTATCGCCGCCACCTGGCAAATAAGGTAGCGTTCTGTTAATGAGGGCTTCGATGGTTACTGCATTTCCGGTTATATCAAGATCGCCTGCGCTTATTACAGAACCAATGGATGGAGCACTTAACCAGTTGTTACAAGTTTGAGCTCGTGCCATAAAGAAGGCAGTCTGTAAAATAACCAGGATCAATAGAAACTTCCTCATGCGGCAGAATAAGAGTTAATTTCTATAAAAGTACCTGATAATTTGATACTCCTCACACCTTGCCCCGGTAAATTATCACCGGGCGATTGTAAGAAGGAGCAGCATCAGGATCAAAAATTCGGTAATATTTGTTGGGTCAATAAACTAAGTTTGCAGTTTTATATGGGCCAGCTTATTTTGCAGGCTTGAATTGTTAGCAGTATCATTATAAAATTGCAGGATGTCAAACAGCAGCTTTTTAAAAAATATAGGGAACGGGATACGGAAAAAAGTAAACGGTATTTTTGAAAATCCCTATAAAGAAGTAAATGTAAACTGGTTCAAGCTCAAATATTACAAACATCTGCCGCCAGGTAAAATAAGAGCACACAACCTTTATGGTCATTCCTTATACTTTTACAGCGCAACAGAATTGCTTCATGGGCTCAAGGAGATCTTTATAGAAAATATTTACCTGCAACATCTATCCTCCAGCCCATATATACTGGATTGTGGAGCAAACATCGGCATGAGTGTTATTTATCTGAAAAGGTGTTTTCCCGATGCCACTGTTATTGCTTTTGAACCTGATGAAACGAATTTTGATTTGCTTTCCAAAAATATACAGTCCTTCGGATACAGCGGGGTGGAACTTCGTAAGGAAGCTGTGTGGAAAGAGAATACTACACTGCATTTTTCGAACGAAAGTTCAATGGGCAGTAAGGTGGAACTGGACAATACCAGCAATACAACAGAAGTGGCAGCTACCCGTTTAAAAGATTTCATTAATAAAAAGGTGGATTTTCTAAAAATTGATATTGAAGGAGCGGAGAATGTCGTACTTGCTGACATTGCCCCCCAACTGCACCTGGTAGAAAATATGTTTCTTGAATACCATGGCACTTTTGATCAAAACAAAGAGCTGGTGCAAATGATCAATACGGTGAGCGATGCCGGGTTTAATTTTTATATCAAAGAAGCTGCGCCCATTTATCCAACTCCCTTTAAAAGAGAAAAAAATCCGAATACATCTTACGATGTACAACTTAATATTTTTTGTTTCAGGGATAAAGTAAAATAACATTGACAAAACAAAACCGCATGAACGAGCTCGAGCACTTTTTTAAAAACGAAGATCACCGGATGATCCACAAATGGAATCATTACTTCGAAATTTACGACCGTCACCTTCATCACCTGAAAGGTAAAAAAATAAATATTCTTGAAATTGGTATATCTCATGGAGGCTCATTGCAGATGTGGGAGTATTACTTTAAAGGGATGGCAACTATTTATGCAGTTGACATTAACCCGGAATGCAAAAAGCTCGAGAGCGACAATATTAAAATTTTTATCGGTTCGCAGGAGGATGAATCTTTCCTGAAAAAATTAAAACAATCTATTCCCCCTGTTGATGTTTTAATTGATGATGGAGGACATACGATGAAACAACAGGTTACCACTTTTAACCAGTTATTTGATCACGTGGCAGAAAACGGAATTTATATTTGTGAAGACCTGCATACATCTTACTGGAAACATTTTGGAGGAGGATATAAAAAAAGCAGGTCCTTTATTGAGTTCAGCAAAAATTTTATAGATAAGCTTCATGCCTGGCATACACCTAAAGTGCCTATTGACGCTATTACAAAAAATACTCATTCTCTCCATTATTACGACAGTATCCTGGTGATGGAAAAAAGAAAAATGGAGAAGCCTTTTGATGTAAAAGCCGGTAATTCTTCTATAGAAGATGTTCATGCCAAAGATTTGGTAGCAAACTCTTTAATATACAAGGAAGCCGAATAGTTGACTAACCCATGTTTCTTTTTCTATGATCTCCATCATCATTTGTTCCATCAGCAAATCATTTGCCCTGCAGGTGCAGCAAAATATTGCCGACACCATTGGGGTGGAGTGGGAGCCGGTGATCATTGACAACACGATCGTTCCAAAAAGCATTACGCAGGTGTACAATGAAGGCGCTGCAAAGGCACACTATGATATTCTTTGCTTTGTTCACGAAGACATTTTATTTCAAACAGCGGGCTGGGGTAAAAAGGTTGTTGCTTCTTTTGAAGCTGATCAAACACTGGGCCTGATCGGGGTGGCGGGTTGCAAGTACAAAAGCAAATCACCTGCAGGTTGGTTCACAGGCATACCATCATTCGACTGCGGTAATATCAAACATTTCAACCGGGACGGCGTTACTGAAACACTATACTTTAACCCGGAACCGGGTTCGCTGCAACAGCAGGTGGTGGTGATAGATGGTGTATTTCTGTGCAGTCCCCGGAGGGTATGGCAGCAGGTACGGTTTGATGAAGCACTGCTAAAAGGATTTCATTTGTACGATATTGATTATTCAGTAAGGCTTACTGCGGCAGGGTTCACTGCGATGGTAACTTTCGAGATCGATATGCTGCATATCACCAAAGGCAATCATTTTGATAACAGGTGGCTCGATTACACCCTGCGCTGGCACAGGCACTGCAGCAATTTATTACCGGCAATGCTGAATGCGAACCAGGTGAATAAGACCGTTACCGAAACAACAATCGTGAAGGCATGGCTGATCCGGTTAAAGCATGAGAAGCTAAGCATGCGTAATAAAATGCGCTGGCTGCTGGCTGTAAAAATATGGCTGCATCCGGCGGCATGGATCAATGTGCCATTGTTTATTGTTAATAGCCTGATACCTAAAAAACATGTGCCCGCCCTGGGGAAATAAGCATGACCTACAGCATCATTATACCAACCTATAACAGCGAACGATGGATCAAGGACTGCGTGAACAGTGTACTGTCGCAGACATTTACCGGGTTCAATATCATTGTGCTGGACAGTGGAAGTACGGATGGAACGCTGGACTGGTTAAGATCGCTGGAAGATGACCGCATCAGTATCTATCCAACCGAAAAGCGTCTGTCCATTACCGGTAACTGGGCCCGTATCACTGGCATTCCCAAAAACGAATTCATGACGATACTTGGTCATGATGACATACTGTACCCCGGTTATCTGGCAAGGATAGAACAGTTGCGTTTGGCCCATCCTGGCGCTGCATTGTACCAAACCCATTTTCATTTTATTGATGAAAGGGGGGCCGTGATCAGGCCATGTACGCCTATGCCTGGAACCCTTACTGCGCCTGCTTTGCTGGAAAGAATGATGCGGAATGAGATCGTAATAGTAGCAACCGGTTTTATGATTCGGTCTGCCCGTTACGATGCGTTGGGTGGTATACCGCTTTATCCAAATCTCCTGTATGCTGATATCAGTTTATGGATAAACGCCATTAAAAATTCTTACCTGGCAATCGCTGCAGAAAACTGTTTTGCTTTTCGCTTTCACATGAACAATACCTCAAAAACCGCGGAGGAGAGCCGTTTGACCGCATTTGAACAATTGACAGGTTTCCTGGTAACATTGAAACAGGAAGGAGGGGAATTCGGCACGGTGATCGAGAAGCAGGCAAGGTCATTTTTGAAAAGTTATGTTACGGGAGCCTGCAGCAAACTGATCTATATTTCTAAAGACAAACGCCATGCTTTAACAATGGATAAGATCATTGCGTCTTCAAAAAAATGTGCTTCCCTGCTAATGCCGGGCGAAGACTTTGAACCATCGAAGTTTGCAGCCGTGCGGTTGGCGAAGCTAATCGATGCCATTCCATTGTTACGCCGCCTGTTCCTTTTGTATAAGAGTTTTGGTAAAAGAACTTTTTAGAATGTTTATTTTTTAAATATTTTGCCCGCCCACAGAGCACCATATTGTTTGGTAAAATAGACTGCTGCAAAAATATACCATCGCCAATCGGGATAAAACTTTTTCATGAAGATAGCGTGGTTGCGGATAGAAGTGGTCCTGATCTTTATCCATTTATCTTTACTTACACTGCCTTTGTGAACATGCATCACTTTTGCTTCGGGTAAAAAATGAATCTTATATCCCAGTTGTTTGAAATCCCAGCACCAGAGCGTGTCTTCACAATACATAAAAAAATCTGCTGACAGTTTTTGAGAAGGCAGCTGACCGACAATGCTCCTGGGAAATAACATAAAAGCTCCCCATACCCAATCACAATCCATAAAACTCTGGTGATCAAAATAATGATGCAGCATCAATGCTTCCCGTTTTGCCTTTGGCAGTAATTTGTAGAAAGGAAATACTTCCAGCAGTTCCCACCCAATGGTGCGGAAACGCCGGCAGTTGTATTGAATTCGTCCGTCGGGATAAATAAGCTGGCAGGTTACCATGCCCACTTCTTTATGCGCCTTCAAATAATCGAGGCAGATCAGCGGGGCATTGTTGATGAGTTCTGTGTCGCTGTTAAGCAACAAAAGATATTCGCCGGAGGCATTTTCCACGCCTAAATTGTTGCCGCCTGTAAAGCCAGTGTTTACAGGGCTTGCCAGCAGTTTGATGCCAGGGAATCGTTGTTTGAACAGTTGTGGATCGCATTCAACCGAAGCATTGTCTACCAGGATGATCTCGAACTGCAGGTTTACAATTTTGTCGTACAAAGACTGTATGCATTTGCAGGTAAGTTCAAATGTATTGTAATTGATGATGATAATGGATAACTGCATACGGTCAGGCTACTTTGTAAAAATAGGGTTTGTTGAGGAGCATTTTAAAAAAATAGCGGAGCAATACGCCGATGTTCCTTGTATAGTCAACTACGTTTTTCCAACTGTACCAGGCTTTGTTACCTTTAAATGCTTTATGGAGCAGAACACAAAAGAAGAACAGCGGCACTTCAAACATATACATGCCCGTGATGACCAGGAACCAGCCCACTCCAAATTGTTTTCTTATCCTCAGCATATTTGAAATGATGATCTGCCGGCCTTTTTTGTTCCAGAGATTTTTGCCATTTTCATTTTCTGTGGTGGTATAATAATCTCCGCTGGTGGCGCCGCCAATATGTATGATCCTTGGTTCGGCAAATAGCACCAGTTTGCCCTGTTGCCGCAATCTTGCACACCATTCGATCTCTTCAGCATACATAAAGAAGTCTTCATCAAATGCGCCGCTTTTTTCTATTACAGATGCCTTCACCAACATATAGGCGCCTACTACCCAGTCAACCTCTATGTCTTTTTCAACCTGCTGTACGCTCGGTACCGTGCTTTTGAATTGATAGCCCAGGTAGCGGATCAGTTTACCAAGATAGGGCAGTGGCAGCAGGGTATTCAATCCGCCTTTGATGAAGTGGGCGCCGCTGATCTGCGTGCTGCCGTCGGTATTGAGCAGTTGTATCCCGGCGCCGACAGCACCAGGGTAGTTTTTCAGCAATGCTACACTTTTATCAATCGCAGCATCAAGAATGATCGTATCGGCATTTAGTATCAAAAAGAATTCACCCGTTGCAATTTTCATCCCGGCATTGTTTGCTCTTGCAAAGCCTGCATTGTAGCCGGTCTGTAGCCAGCGTACCCCGGGATACTGCTGTTGTAAACGTTCTTTGCAATCATCGCCGGAATCATTGTCTACCACAATGATCTCGAAACTGCATGAATGAGTTTGCCGGTAGATACTTTCCACGCAATCCATTACCAGTTTGGCAGATTTGTAGTTGATTATGATGATGGATACATCCATTGCGGTGATGCTTACAAAGTTTTTTGTTTATTATGAGGGTGCTGCAAACAAGATGACATAGTAACGATAGAAACAAACATCATCCGTTATAAGCAACAATATTTACAAAGGGTGAAAAGACATATCCTTTTTCGCCCAATATTTTTACAATGCCGTTCAATAATTTCATAAAGCTATTTTTGAGGCCCGAACGGTAATGAGTATCCCAATAGCCGGCGCTGTATTCCATTTTAAAACCAGCCTGTTCAATTATATTTTTATATTCATTTTTTGTCAACAAATGTTCACACCAGTAACCACTGTCTGCCAGGCAGGTATTGCTTCGCAGAAAAGGTACAGGTAGTACAGACTCTCCATTTTTAAATTGCTGCACTGCCTCTGTAAAGTCTTTACCCGCCCGTCCTCTTGTTATTGCAGCCAGTTCATTCAATTGCTCCCTGGAAATTTCCGGCCATAATTCCTGCACCTGTTTTGTTCGTACCGGGAGGTATTGCTGTTTTTCTATTCTTGTATGAATCAGGTAATGCTGCAGTCTTGCGACCGGGTTTTGATAGTTGGCTGTAGTTGTTGAAAACACCACTGCATCGGAATGATGCCGGTACACCTGTTTAAAAAAAGCAGCAGGGCTGTAGATATGTTCCAGCACGTTCCGGGAGGCAATGATATCGTATTTGAAATTTTCCTGTTCTGCAAAGGCCAATACTGCATCAATATCCCCGGTAATATATGCTGATATGGAGATCTGCAGGGAGCTGCAGATGGCAGCAGCAGTTTGTTTCCATTCCGGCAGGTAATCGTTGTACACTACTTTTTTAAAGGGGAGCATTCCTGCCAGCATGTACAGCGTACCAAGGCCGGCGCCGTAATCTGTAAAGTTGATATCAGCAGGCTGGCGGCCGGTTCTTTTTACAGACTGGTAAATGATGCCGGCGCTGTTTTGCAACGAGAAAAAAAGCCTGTTGCCAAGATGATGCTGAACGAAATATTCTTTAAAGTGTGCGCCGATCTCCAGGTTGTTTACATCCAGTTCTTTTAATGCCGCAAACAACTCATTGGCCTTGTCATTGATCAATACCCCCAGTTCATCTTTTTTGGCCGGGGAAATGAAATTGTGCTGCTCCTTCTTTACCATCAGGCTTCAGTTTGCTTGGCAGGTTGCTTGAAAAAGTAAACGAGATAAGCGATCATCAACAGCACCAGCAGCCAGGTGGCTACCAGCGAGATGGTGTTGCTTACGGCATATACTTTTGGTTCGAATTTAAATTCTATCGTGTGCTTACCGGCAGGCACGAGCAATGCACGCAATACATAGTTGGCTTTGGCTACGGGAGCCTGTTTGCCATCGATATAAGCATTCCAGTCAGGATAATATATTTCGCTGAACACGGCAAGATTTGCTGCACTGCTGTTGCTTTCATATTTTATCGCCATATTGTCAAAAGCAACCTGTTTAATGCTGGCAGTGCTGTCGGCAGGCGTAAAGCCATTGATGGCCGTTTTAAAACTATCATCAACAATAGCAGTATCACGTGGATTGAAATTATCCAGCGCTCTCATTTCTTCTGCAGCACCCTTTACAAAGTGTACACCTTTTACAAACCAGCAATTGCCCAATGCTTCCTGGTTCAGGGATGGTACGGCATTCTTGCCCTGCTGATCTTCCTGTATAAAATATTTTGTATTGAGCATATTCAATACCGCCATATTTGTTTTGCCGTTTAACTGGTAGGTAATGAGGTCATCGTAAATACCCAGTTTGGCAGGATGGTAACCCCCGATCGATTTATGATAGTAAGAAGTTTTGGCTTCCTGGAAGGGATCACCACCTGTAACATTGAATACACGGAAATTGGGATCGGTATCTTTAGCGATCATTTTATCGGCATTGGTTTCTTCAAACTGGCTCGACTGGTATTTATCAGCATTGTCAAAACTTTTGTCATTGATATAATGCATGTCAAACGGTATGAGATCGAGCAGCGTGATCAACGGCAATGCAATGAGCAGTATGGTTTCATTGATCTTTTTATAAAGGAAAAGACCGGTGAAAAGCATGGTGAACAAAACAAAGATGAGTGAACGGATGATATCGCCGCCAAAAAATGCCTGCCTGTCTTTCCGCAAAGCAGTTACAATGGCCTTTGCCGCACCCATATCTCCCTTGGTTTGCTGCAGGAAGTTTTCATATACCCGGTTGTCTGTAAGCGGCTCGTATTGCTGGTTAATGCTTTGCATTTTTCCCGGCAATGAACTATCGGGTTTTAAAAACGCACTGTTTACAGCAGTTGTTCTTTGTTTATTTTCTTTGCTGTAGTCAAAACTGAAATACATCACAGCAGCTATAGCAAATACTGCCGCAGTAGCAATAACTCCCAGCCTGAATTTCTTTTTACCTTCATCATTAGCACTGTTGAAAAGTTGCTGAACGGTGAGTACCGCCATGATCGGGGCCAGTAACTGTGGGATCACAAGGGCCATTTCAGGCGTACGGAACTTATTGTACATCGGCAGGTGCTCAAACAGGAAATTATTGATAGATGGAAAATTCTTTCCCATTGCCAGTATGATGCCTGCGATGCTGGCTGTAAGCAACCACCATTTATGTTTATTATCGAGCAAGAAAAGCCCCAGTATGAAGAGAAAACAAATGGAAGCGCCGAGGTAGTTGGATCCAACAGTAAACGGTTTATCGCCCCAGTAAATGCTGCCGGAAAGATTGGCCGCAATATTGGCCGCCTGGTCTTCCGGAACGTTGAGTTTTTCCTGCAGGTAATTGCTAACGTTGGATGTTTCTGATAGTTTTGGAAAGATGCTGTAATCATCATCCCGTTGAGAAAAATGAGTGCCATAGCCGGTAATACCCGGGAACAGCAGGCTCATCGATTCCGCCCTTCCGTAACTCCATTGAAATGCGTACTCCCTCGAAAGTCCGGAAGTTTTGTTTTTGTCAGCCCCCGTTGCGGCTTTGGCTTCTTTGTTGTCCAGTACCAGTTGCCCCCCACGTTTGGAGTATTTGGCATAATCCAGCACAGGGAATAATAAGATCGCATTGATCATTACGCCGATGAGCGCAGCGCCGAGTGCAACCGGGATCACCTTTAGCAAATGGCTGGTTTGTTTTTCCATGATCCAGCGAACCCCAAAGAACAAAGACATGATGATGATACAAAGCAACAGGTAATAACTGATCTGCTGGTGATTTTGCATCAGGTGCATGGCGGTGAACAGGGCCGTGAATATAAAGCCGGGAATGTATTTTTTATCAAAGATCAGTACGATCCCTCCGAGCAGGGCAGGAGCGTAAGCCAGGGCGAGGAGCTTGGTATCGTGGCCGGCTGCAGCCAGAATTGGATTGTATGTACTGTATGCAAATGCAAGGCCCCCCAGGATGGCAATATAAGGCCGGATGCGAAGGCAGATGCATAAAAAATAAAAACAGATACAACTGAGGTAGAAGAAATTCAATGGTTTCGGTAACCCGAGCTGAAAGATTTTATCAACATAGATCAGGGGCGACCAGTGGCCTTCATAGATGATATTGTAAGCCGGCATTCCACCAAACATACTGGTGATCCAGAGCGGGTAAACACCGTGCGCTTCCCGGTACAATACAGACTGGTGTTTCATGGCATCGGACTGTGCATAATCACTCTGCTGCATCACTACGCCCGACTCGAGTGCTGGTTTACAATAAATAGCTGCTACCAATATAAAGATCACTACTGCGATGATATGGGGCAGTAAGTTTTTAAAATTAACATGCTTCATGAATGCTTCTGTTTAGGAGGCTGCAAAATAGTTTAAATATCTTAAGCAAAAAAGCAGCAGTTTAATAACTGCTGCTCTAAACAATTGGAGATTGTGACTATGTATCGATAATCTTATTAAGAACACTATTGCCGGATGATCTTTTTAACGATCCGCTCTCTGCCCATGTTGATCTGCAGCCAGTAACTGCCTTTGGGCTGGCTGCTGAGCTGGAGCATGATATCTGCGTTGGTATTGATGTGTACAGTTTTTGACAGGAGCGACTGGCCCAGGTTATTGTACAAATTCAGCACCGCAATTCCCTGGTAATTTTTTACAGATAGTGTTACATTACCCGAAGTCGGATTAGGATAAATACCTGCGTAAAGAGAAGAAGAAGCGATCTTTTCATTTCTCGTATCCGAGTATTTAAAGCTACCGGTATTCTCCATTATCTGCAACCGGTAGTAATACCTTGTATTCAACTGTACATTGTTATCAGTAAAGCTGTAGCTGTTGCCTGCACCAGCAGATTTAGCGTTCACCGTTCCAATAGCCTCAAATCCCTTATTTGGGAAAAGCGAACGCTGCACAGTATATTTTGCAATGTTGTATTCTTCGGCTGTGCGCCAGGTGAGCAGTACATTTTTATTATTGCTGATGCTGGAGATAAAGGAAACCAGTTTCACAGGAACAACGCTAAAACAGGAGTCAAGTGTCAGGCTACACTGAGGATTGGTTACATTAATAGTTGCACTTCCTCCCAATGCGGCATTGTAGGCAGCATTACCTTGCTTATTTAACAGGTTATCAAATGTATAATAGGCAAGCAAACCAGTTTGAGTAGATGGGTTTGCCAGCCTATTTGTCATATTTGCCAATATTTGCGATTGAGTTCGGGCTGTGTTCCAAATCCTTACTTCGTTGATGTACCCGATAAAATTCGTGTTATAAGCCTGGGGTTCATAAATACCGATCCTTGTATTCCAGCTATTTTGTATGAGATCTCCTGAGGCTGCCACCTGGCTCATTAAAATGCCATCCCTAAAAAATTTCAACGTGCTTCCATCATAAACCATTGCTACATGATAGGTCTTGTTCAATTCTGCGCTGCAGATATCCGGTGTGGCAAAGAAGCCATTGGTGGTGGTAATAAAAGCGTGGTTGGGCCTCAACAGGTAATTGACATCTGTAAAGGTATTGTGTTTAGATACAAGGTCTCCTTCAGAATTATCGCCTCCACCAGGTACATAAGCACTTGTTCTGTTAAACATAGCTTCTACACTGAGGTGATTACCGGTGACATTTACCTGGCCGGCACTTACATAAGAAGGATTAGAAGGTGTGCTTAACCAACTAATACAACTGGTGGTGTCTGCGTTTGCGCATGAATCCAACACCAGGTCGCATTGAGGGTTGGTGGCATTGATACTGGCACTTCCTCCCAACACACCGTTGAATGCTGTGTTGCCCTGTTTGTTCAGCAGGTTGTCAAATGTGTAATACGCCAGTAAACCAGGTTGAGTGGTCGGACTGGGTAAGGAACTTGTCATATTGGCTTGTATCTGCGACTGACTGCGGGCCGTATTCCATATTCTTACTTCGTTGATATAGCCAATAAAATTAGTATTAAAGCCCTGTGGTTCATAGAAGCCGATCCTTGTGTTCCAGGCATTTTGAATCAGGTTGCCGCTGGCGGCTACCTGGCTTATTAAAAGGCCATCCCTATAGAATTTTAATGTACTTCCATCATACACCATGGCCACATGATAGGTTTTGTTTAATTCCACAGCACAAACATCCGGTGTAGCGAAAAAGCCATTTGTGGTAGTAATGAAAGCGTGATTAGGCCTCAACAGGTAGTTGACATCTGTAAAAGTATTGTGTTTAGATACCAGGTCACCTTCCGAATTGTTACCTCCGCCCGGTACATAAGGGGTTGTTCTGTTGAAAGTGGCTTCCACCGTAAGTTGATTTCCCGTAACATTTACCTGGCCGGTACTTACATAAGAAGGATTGGAAGGCGTACTCAACCAATGAGAACAATCAGCAGCAGTAGCGTCGCAGGAGTCAGCAACAAAATTACAATCAGGGATGGTATCATTGATCGTTGCGGTTCCTCTCAGGGTTCCGTCATAAGCTGCGTTGCCCTGTTTGTTGTTGAGACTGTCGAATGTATAATAAGCCAATAAGCCTGGTTGCGTTGCAGGGTCAGGCAAACTTGTATTCATGTAGTCTTTTATTTGCTGCTGGGTTCTTGCAACATTCCAGATGCGCACTTCATTGATATAACCTTTGAAAACATTGGAGATGGATGCATTGTTGAAGTACATGGCATAAGCGTATTCTCCGATTGTTGCCGGCCAGTTATTGTTTACCAGGTTACCTACCGCCGGCACCTCCTGCATCAGGAATCCATTCCTGTACAAACGAAGACTGCTGCCATTGTACACCATCGCCACATGATAGGTTTTGTCACTTACAAAAGTGCAGGGCGAAGCGGCAGAGTAAAAACCCTGGTCGGTAGTGATCTGGGCAAGATCAGGACAAAGAAAATAGTTACAGTTAGCATCCCAGCCATGCTTGGAAACAAGCGAACGGCTCAGGTCATATATATCGGTAGCACGGCACATGGCTTCCACCGTAACCTGGTTGCCGGTAATATCCAGTTCACCAATCGAAACGCCGGAGAGTTTTTGCGGTACTTTCAACCAATGGGTACAATCCGGAGCGGCGGTTTCGCAGGAATCAGCCGTAAAGTTGCAATTGGGGTTGCTGTTATTGATGGTGGCGGCCCCTCTTAAAACGCCATCAAAGGTGCTGTTGCCCTGCTTATTGGTTAAGTTATCAAAAGTATAATAAGCCAGCAAACCCGTTTGGGTTGCAGGATCAGGCAGGGAAGTATTCATGTAGTCCCTGATCTGCTGCTGTGTTCTTGCAACATTCCAGATCCTCACTTCGTTGATGTAACCTTTAAAAATATTAGAAATGCCGGCATTGTTATAATACATGGCATAGGCATATTCGCCAATAGTAGTTGGCCAGTCGTTGGTAACCAGGTTGCCATAGGCCTGTACCTCCTGCATTAAAAATCCATTCCTGTACAGGCGCAGGGTGCTGCCGTCGTATACCATTGCCACATGGTAGGTTTTATTGCTTACGAAACTGCAGGGTGAAGTGGCAGAAAAGAAACCCTGGTCGGTAGTGATCTGTGCAAGATCAGGACAAAGAAAATAGTTACAGTTGGCATTCCAGCCATGTTTGGAAACCAATGCACGGCTGAGGTCGTAAATATCAGACGCATTGCACATGGCTTCTACAGTAACCTGGTTGCCGGTAATATCCAGTTCACCAATCGAAACACCTGTTAATTTATCAGGCATTTTTAACCAGTTATTGCAATTCAGGGATGAGGTAACACCGCATAAAGAAGAAACTTCTTCCTGGCTAATGGCCCTGTCGTAAAACCTCACTTCATCTACTTTACCATTCATTGGAATGGGATCAAAATCAAGATGGTACCCAATCCTGATATTGCTGCCGCTGCAACTGTCCATCCGGCTACCGAACGTACTGGTACTGCTGATCAAAACTCCATCCTGGTAAAATTTCATGATACCGCTGTTATAGGTCAGCACGATGCAGTACCATTGGTTTAAAGCCGGAGCCGGGGCAAAGGAAGTATAATCAAAAGCAAGCGCATCTGTACAATTTCCATCGGTTTTAATGGCCCCGTTCGCACCGGCAGAACCGGCAGCAAGGTCAAAAGAGGCTACGGCACCGGTAGCAACACTTCTTTTTTCAATAAGTGTTCCTCCTTCCTGGGCTATTTTCATAAATGAAATACAAACAGAAAAACTGTCACGGAATCTTAGCCTGGGATCATCCAATATCTCGATGTAATCATCCAGTCCATCCAGCAAATAAGCACTGTTAGGGTTGCCCGCTTTATCGGTCGTGAGCTGGGCACCATTCCTGGCAAAGCCGTTTAAACCATGGCCGGTAGCATCATTTGCATTTCCATTAAAAGGGTAGTAGGCTGCGAGGCCCCTGTTAAGATCAACCTGGGCATTGGAAACGGAGAATAACAAACAGGTTAAAATTGCAGAGAGCAGATAGTTCTTATTCATGTGAAATCTATATACTGGTTAAAAAAATATGGGTGTTTCCAAAGGTATCAACTGCAGTGCTTATATCCTTCATTGAGTTTTTTATTGCACTGTTTTGGCAATAAGTGCAGCTGTTTCAGCAATAGCTGTTCGCTCCATTTTTATGCAGATCAGCCTGGGTTTAAAGTGCGGCGTAACTTACGGCAATGCCGGCACCCACTTTTGCATTGTGTAACACAAGGGAGATATTGGCTTCCAGGCTTTCGCCCCGGGTATGTTCGGCAATGTATTGGAGCAAAAATGGCGTTACCTGTTTGCCCTTTACCTGTTTTTCGTCGGCTGCAGCAAGTGCCTGCAGTATGTGTATCTCCATTTCTTCTTTACTCACTTCAAATTGCGAAGGTACCGGGTTGGCGATCAGTACAGAGCCCTGCAGGCCCAACTGCCATTTGGTGTAGAGCATCCTGGCTATATCTTCTGTCGCATCCAGCCGCAAAGGGCTGTGGTAACCGCTTTTGCTGGAGTAGAAACTAGGGAACTCATCCTGCCCAAATGTTACCACAGGAATACCCATGGTTTCCAGGTATTCCAGGGTGAGGGCAATGTCCAGTATCGATTTTACCCCTGCAGAAACAACTGCTACGGATGTTTGCGCCATCTCTGTAAGATCGGCAGAAATATCCATGCTGTTCTCGGCTCCACGGTGTACACCCCCAATACCGCCCGTTACGAAAACTTTGATACCCGCCATCGAAGCGATCCGCATAGTGGCAGCCACCGTGGTAGCGCCGTATAAATTTTTAGTAAGCACATAGGGGATGTCGCGGAGGCTTACTTTCCATACATTTTTTTCTTTGCCAAATGTTTCGATGTCTGCTGCAGAAAGGCCCACATGACATTTACCATTTACAATGGCAATGGTGGCCGGTACTGCTCCATTTTCCCTCACCACTGTTTCCACTGCCAGCGCCGTTTCCACATTTTTAGGGTAGGGCATACCGTGAGAGATGATGGTAGACTCCAGTGCAACCACCGGTCTTCCTTCCTGCAGCGCCTGCTGTACTTCCGGCAATATGTTCAGTAATTGATGACTCATTATTCTTCGTAATATTTTGAAACTGAATTCAGCAATTTTTCCTGGTTCAAATGGGTGGCGATGGCTCCATGCACCTGGAGTATTTCGGCAGAGAGGGTATGTGCTGTACGCAGACTGTTCAGGTTGTCTTTTCCAAAATATTTGGATAAGATGAATCCACTAACTGAGCCATCCCCGGCACCGGTGCAATCCACCACGTTGGCCATCGGGGCATTCAGTTGAAGTGTTTCTGTCTTTTTATACAGGGCCGATCCAAGCTTTCCCTTGTGCAGCCATACATACTGGATTCCCTTGCCGAGCAGTTCCTGCACCTGTTCATCCGTAGTAGTGGCTGCATCACTGCATAGCGACGGCAATTCATCTTCATTGGGGGTGATGAGGTAGAGGCCCTCAAAATTGCAGGCTGCGATCTTTTTGGCTGGAGGCACAGAAACCGGTTCAATGATCATCCGGATACTGTTTAAATTGGCAAAGCGGATAAGCCAGTTCATACTCTCCACACTGATGTTGGCATCCACCAGCAGGTAAGCTGCCGTGATCAACAGGCTTTCGTGCTTTTGTAAATATTCAGGAGTTATCAAATGCAGCGCTGCATTGGTGAGCAGTGCAGTAAACATGGAACCATCCTTATCAATAAGGGCGGTGTATTTTCCTGTTACAGATGCATCCATGATAGAGGCGTCGAGCTGGATGCCCGAGTCGGTACAAACCTGTTTTAACCAGTCTCCGTCATTGTCTTTACCAAAGACACTGATCAACTGAACGGGAATATCAAGGAGTGATAACTGGTGTGCTATATTTCTTGCAACGCCGCCTGCAGTTCGGGTTTGGGTCACTTCGTTGGTGGTATGCATCATCATTGAATCGTGGGCATGGTAGAGGTCGTCTACCAGGGCGGCCCCTATACAAATAACTGGTTTTGACATGGGGCCAAAAGTAAGAAAACTTATTTGATGAGGCAATGCACTCCCTTGCATCAGCCCTTGAAAGAGCGTAGAAAGCTTCTTTCAACTGACGCTTTCGCCGCCCGGCTCAATGCCATCAAGGCTTTCCAGCCCAGGGCTGATTGGGCAAATATTTTCCCGTGATCAGTTAGTTTGTAAAAAAAACTGCAAATCCAGCCTGTTAAAACGCAGTGAAGAAGCCAATGATTAAGGGCATATTGTTTGTACCAGCTACGGTATCATCAAAATCATCCGCTATGAACCAGAAATTCTACCATTGCCGTAACCTCTTACCGATTTTTTTCCTGGCCTTCTTCTCGCTGCATAGTACACAGCCAATCTCTGCACAGCCAATACTATCTTTAAATGCAGTGATTGATACCGGCTTGTCTGCTCCCATACAATTGGTGAATGCCGGCGATGGAAGCAACAGGGTCTTCATTGTACAGAAAGGGGGAACCATCAGGGTTTATGACTCAGCCTTTCGTTTTCTTTCACTCTTTGCGACTGTTTCGGGTGTGCAGGATAACGGCGAGCGGGGTTTGCTCAGCATGGCTTTTCACCCTAACTACAGCAGTAATGGTTTCTTCTATGTGTATTATGTAAATGCAGATGGCAACCTGGAATTGGCCAGGTATCATGTGGGTGCCAATCCCAATATTGCAGATGCTGTTTCAAAAGTGATCGTGCTTACCATTCCCCATCCCAATAACAGTAACCACAATGGCGGTGAATTGCATTTTGGCAGTGACGGCTTCCTGTATCTTTCAACAGGAGATGGCGGGGGTGCCGGGGACCAGCCCAATAATGCGCAAAATACTTCCGTTCTTTTAGGGAAGCTATTGAGGCTGAATGTAAATACTTCCGCAACAGCACCTTACTATTCCGTACCCGCCGGCAATCCTTACAATAACGAGATCTTCGACCTTGGCCTGCGCAATCCTTTCCGCTGGAGCTTTGACAGGCTCACCAATGATATGTGGATCGGCGATGTAGGACAGGATTCTTACGAGGAGATCAACTACCGGGCGGCCGGTGCAACTGGTGGTGTGAATTTTGGCTGGCGCTGTTACGAGGCCAATAATGCTTACAATACGACAGGATGTGCACCCATGGCCAATTTTACTTTTCCGGTATATGCTTATCCTACTCAAAATCCCTCCGCTGCCATTACCGGCGGCATTGTTTACCGTGGCACCGGTTCGCCTGCGCTGTATGGCTATTATGTGGCAGCCGATTTTTATTCCAGCACTTTTTACATCATCAACCCGGATGGGGCAGGGGGATGGACGACCAATCTTCAAACATTGCCGCAAACAGGTATCGTAGATTTTGGTGAAACAGAAAATGGTGAAGCCTATGTAGTGTCATTGACAACAGGCGCTGTGTACCGGCTGAATGCGGTAAGCGGCGGCCCACTCCCGGTGAACCTGGTTTCATTTGGTGGAAACTTGACCAATAATAAAGTACAGCTCAAATGGGCTACTTCTTTTGAACAGAACCTGCAGCGCTTTGACATAGAATATAGTTTAGACGGATCAACTTTTAAGTTTGCCGGTATGGTACAGGCAAAGCATTCTGCTTCGGGTGCAGCCTATTCTTTTTCACATGATTTTGCAGGAAGAGGCATTGTTTTTTACAGGTTGAAGATGATTGATGAGGATGGAACCTACCGGTATTCCCAGACAGTACGCATCAATATGAACAGCAAAAATATGCAGCCTGTGTATCCTTCTGAGATCAACGATGGGATTGTGCATTTATACCTTGACGAAACAGATTTTTCCCTGGCAGAACTCATCAGTTCTGGTGGAATAGTTGTACTAAAAAAGAATATTACCGGCCAGCGGGGCTTGACGGAGATCAGTGCCGGCAATCTTAAACCCGGTATTTATGTGATGAGGCTTAGCAACAGTGCCGGCGCCATCACACAAAAGATAGTGATCAGGTAAGCATCTCCCAATAAATCCATATAAGCAAAACGCCCCGATAAATTCGGGGCGTTTTGCTTGTAAAAACTGATGTATATTATTGACCGCTTTTCTTTTTAGGAGGTAGTTTGGCCGGCTTTGCAGTAACAGGTTTTTTTGCAGGGGCAGGCTTTTCTTCTTCTGTTGGTGCATTGTCTTTTAGCTGGTCTTCGATGGTGTTGCCCATTGCATCTTTTACCGGAGCCGGCATTGGTGCGTTGCCTTCCTGGGTAACCTGGTTGAATATCTTTTCTACATGAACCCATTTACCGTTCTTCCATTTAAAACCTTCATAATCGCCATCGGGTACATAGGTCCATTTTTTCTGTTTTTCGCCGGTTTCAGATTCGAGGTGTTCCAGCACGATCATCTTCATGTCTTCATCATAGGTAAGCCTGGCGCCCGCCGTTTTCTTGTATTCCATGATATAGCGGCTGCTGGTCGATTTTTTATCAGCGTCATCTTCATAACTAAAAAAGCGACCGCCAAAACTGGGCTCATCATTGGTGAAACTGAGTACTTCAATGATCTTCCGGTTGCTCCGCATATTGTTCTCATCGTACCCCAGCAGGGTATAATAATTCTGGTTGCTGCTTCTTGTCTGGATGATCCTGTAATACACGGCACCGATCCAGCCCCGGTTATTTCCCGCTGTATCGGTGAGGTTATTGGTGACATCCGACTTGTCGATCAGCGGAAATAATTTTAAACTACCATCCGGTGTTTTCATTTGTATGGCGCCATGCTGACGGGTAAGATTATCATTCACTACCATCTGCCAGGTAAAGATGCGGAAGCTGCTGTCTGGCGGATATATTTTGGAAATGGTTTTTACCGAATCGAATGGGAATTCAAAAGACCAAGGCAGTTTCAATGCCTTTACAAACTGGCGTGTAAAAATGCTGTCGCTGTTAAAACGAATGGAGGCACTCTGGCCATTCACAATGCGGTCTGCATAAATCTTCAGACTGTCTTCTTTTTCTTTTAAATAATTGTAATCATCATTACTGATGCCCTGGGCAATGGTGGAAGCCATCGCAAAACTAAAAGCTATGAACAGGCAGGTTTTCCTCATGCAATAAAATTAAACTAATGCTGGATGAAAATATATAACCAATTAAAATTAACCAAAATATTAACGAAGCTTTGAAAGGGCAGTGGCAAAATCCTGCAGCGTTTCATATACGGCATCGATGCGTTGATCATTTTTTTCCACTGCTTTGTGAGTGGTGGTAACAAAGATGGTAGCAGCTCCAATGCCCCTTCCAAAATCCATGTCGCTGAAAGAATTACCCACCATAATGGATTTGCTGAAGTCAATAGCAGGGTGATCTTCCCGTGCCTGCAGGGCCATGCCGGTGTTGGGTTTGCGGCAGGGGCTGCCTGCATCCAAAGCGGTACAAAAATAAATGCCATCGATCCTTCCACCGGCGTCTTCTATTTTCTTTTTCATGTTGTAATGGATCTGCCGCAGTTCCTGCTCTGTCATCAATCCTTTACCCACGCCCCGCTGGTTGGTGATGATAACAATATATTTGAACAGGCTGGCAAAAACCGGCATGGCATTAAGTACGCCTTCGTAAAAAACAAACTCATCCCAGTGAAGGATGTAGCTGCCTTCTTTCTGGTGATTGATCACACCATCCCGGTCGAGGAAAAGCGTCCAGGAGGGATCGATATCCTGCGGTTGAAACATATTTAGCAATCCAAAGTTTTAAATTCTGTCTGGGCCCGGGTAAAATCTTCCGGTATACCGATGTCGATGAAATAGGCGTCCTGCTCAACGCCGGCGAACCGTTCTTCGTTCACAAATTTTTCGAGGTAATCCTTTTCAAAAGAAAATTTTTGCGGCAATTGCCTTGATAAGAACTGCTGCCGGTTGATCATGTACACGCCACCGTTAATAAAGCCCTGTTCGTAATATTTTTTTTCTTTGAAAGATTGAATGATGCCGTTGCTCCCGGTCTCTACCACGCCATATCTTTCAAATTGCTGCATGGGTTTTAAGCTGAGCGTACATTCTGCATTTGCCGTGCTGTGTACTGCTGCAACTACCGCTATATCTACCGCAAATAAAGTGTCGCCATTAAGCGCCAGCACATCCGGCAGTGTTGCCTTTTGCATGGCAAGCTGTATGGCGCCGCCCGTACCCAATGGTTCTTCTTCTATGCATGTCCGGTAGTTTAGATCCGGGTGCGCTGCAGAAAGATATTCTGTGATGGATTCGCCAAGGTAACCAAGCGAAAATATGAATTGATCGACGCCCTGTTTAAGCAGGTGCTGAATAACATAATGCAGGAATGGCCGGCCATTTACAGGGGCCATGCACTTGGGTACATCATTTACTGCAGAACGCAACCTGGTGCCTAAACCGCCTGCAAGAATAATTGCCTCTGTTGCCATAAGGATGCTAAAGTTTTATGATTGGGATTCACCGAATAATTTTTCTTCTACCAACTGGCAGATGATATGTCCCAGTAACATGTGACATTCCTGTATGCGTGGTGTATCCATTGATGGAACATTCAGCAGGTGATCTGACAATGCTTTCATGGCACCACCGCCGGCGCCGGTAAAACCGATCGTGATCATGCCTTTTTGTTTGGCCACTTCAAATGCTTTGATGATGTTATTGCTGTTACCCGAAGTGCTCAGGCCGATCAACACATCCGCTTTATTGCCGATGCCCTGCAGCAGCCTTGCATAGATCATATCGTAACTGTAATCGTTGGCCACAGCCGTTAAATAGGAAGTATTGCAGTGCAATGCTTCTGCGGGCAGGGCGGGACGGTCAATGTAAAACCTGCCGCTGAATTCTGCCGCTAAATGCTGTGCATCTGCAGCACTGCCGCCATTGCCGCAAAACAACACTTTGTTGCCGTTTTTAAATGCATCCACAATGAGGTTGATGCAATCATCCACTACCGCAATTATTTTTTCATCCTGCAGCAATTGCGATTTTACTGAAACGGCGGTGCCGATGATGTCTTTTATTTTTTGCCCCATGGTTTATACTACTTGAAATGCGGTGAACAGGTAATTGTTGGAAGCTGCGACCGGTTTAAGATCGATGTAATAAGATTCGGTGAAATTTTTAAATGCTAAAAATTCGTGGGTGGGTACACAGAATTCATCGAAGAAAATGATGTCGCCTTTTTTTAAATACGGTGCAAATGAAGTAAGCGTATAAAGCGTTGATGAATAAAGATCTGCATCCATGTGTATCACCGTAAGAGTATCATTTTTAAATTCTTTCAAAAAGCCCGGCAGTGTTTGCTGAAAAAGTCCCTGGTAAAAATGCACTCTTGGATCAGTGGTTTGCAGTACTTCATTGCCGTTGTTCATTTCCCCTTTTTTAAAATGTCCCCAGTCTTCGGGCAGGCCGCTGAAAGTATCAAAGCCATGAAATGAAGAAGCGCTGTTGGCATGATTGGCAAGCCACCATAAAAAGGAACCACCGTTGGCCACCCCAAATTCAAGGTAATTGATGGGCGCATCTTTAATGATCTCCTTGTTTAAATATGCGTACAAATTCAGTCTTTTGTCACGGGTTCTGTGCCATGTAAAAAAATCATTGAGCGCTAAATTCCTGTGCTGGCTGATCCATTTCGACTGCAACGACAGGTAGGCCAGGTTTCGGAAGAAACCAACGAAAGGCCCAAACAACACGTGCAGTTTTAGAAAGGAAAAAAGTGCCTTGGTATTTTGAATGAAAAAATATTTTAAATACATAGTCGCATTGTTTTGCTGCAGAACGCCGCAAATGTATTATAAATCTATGTTTTGGGAGGAATAAATCTGCCGGGGCTGAGGTGGAAATTTGGGTGTTATTGCCGGATGAGTTTTCTTTGTAAAAATGCTTTTATGAAATTCTCTTTAACTCTTTTTTCATTACTGTTCTTTTTTAGCCTGGATCTCTCTTCTCAAAGTGTCGGCATAGGCACCATCAGCCCCGATAGTTCTGCGGCCCTTGATGTAACGGCTACCAACAAAGGCTTTTTGCCTCCCAGGGTGGCATTAACGGCCATTAATGTCGCAGCGCCTGTATCAAATCCTGCAACAGGTCTATTGGTTTTTAATACCGCTACTTCCGGATCAACGCCCACCAATGTGAAGCCCGGATATTATTACTGGGATGGCGCTCAGTGGGTGCCTGTTGTTAACCGGGCAAATTCGTATGGGGATATGCAATACTGGGATGGAACAAAATGGGTAACCATTCCGCTTGGACTCAATGGGCAGGTATTGATAATTTGTGGCGGCGTGCCGCGGTGGGGTAACGGAACCTGTGAAACGCAATTAACCATGCAGCCGCAGAATAGTCCTTACGAACTTAACTTTAATAGCCTTAGTCCAAATCAAACCGCCAGCGGTGGCGGCCCACAGATCACTACTCAGGCCTGGACCGCTTCTGGAAATCCCCTTACATCGCAGCAGATATTGAAATTTGACTACAGTTCGATTCCTTCCGGAGCAGTAGTTGACAGTGCAAAAATGTTCCTGTATTCGGTGGATGTTCCGCTTGGTGGTAATGGAGTTGATGCACAGTATGGCAGCAATAATGCCTGCTATGTCAGGCGGATCACCTCAACCTGGAGTTTGCCATGTCCTTTTAGCTGGAACAATCCCCCTTCAACAACCAGCGTTAACCAGGCTGAGATTCCGCAAAGTACTTCTTCTAATGAAGACGCTGTTGTGAATGTAACTGAACTCGTGAAGGACATGATCAGCAATGGCAACAATGGCTTTTTGATAAGATTAAAAAACGAGGTTACCTACAATATCCGGCAATACACATCAAGTTTTAATACAAATGCTGCGGAGCATCCTAAACTGGTTGTTTACTACCATTAATTTCAAAAGAAATGCCGGTAATTACTACCGGCATTTTCATATTCCATATCTGTGTGGGAGAAAGTTTTAATTCATCATCAGCACGTTCACACTCCGTTGTAAAATATTAAAAGCAATTTCGGCCATTAAATTCTCTTTGTCGAGTGTAGGATTTACTTCTGTGATCTCGAAACAGCAGATCTTCCTGTTCTGCATGAATTTACTGATCAGGTCTTCCGCTTCTCTTTCCTTCAGTCCATTGCTTACCGGGGTGCCGGTGCCTTTTGATATGGTTGAATCAAGACTGTCCACATCAAAGCTTACATAAATATCCGTGCAGTCACTCAGGTAACGAAGCACTTTACGGCTCACACTTTCTGCGCCATTGCGCCGCACTTCGTTGGTGGTGATTATCTTAATGCCATGTTTTTCCACCAGGGCTTTTTCTTCTGCTTCATAGTCCCGCAATGAAATGATCACCACATCTTCGGGCAATACTTTTGGATGTATCTTTCCCAGGTGCTTCAATTGCTCCCACATTTTATGGGTCTTTTCATCCAGTTCATGCACTTTGCATTCTTCATTGTCTTCTCCAATGGCGGTGGCAAGGCTCATGCCGTGCATATTGCCCGAGGGCGTTGTGTAAGGCGTGTGCAGGTCTGCATGTGCATCGATCCAGATAACACCCAGTTTGCTTTTTGGCCTGGCCATTTTGATGCCAGCGATGGTGCCTCCGGCAGTAGCGTGGTCGCCGCTTAAAATAACCGGGAAAAAATGTCCTTTGA
Source organism: Chitinophagaceae bacterium UBA1946 (assembly GCA_002336815.1). GTDB lineage: Bacteria > Bacteroidota > Bacteroidia > Chitinophagales > Chitinophagaceae > Ferruginibacter. Next base: position 44,860 of record DDEU01000047.1, read on the forward strand.
TGGAATCGCAAACTGCTTTGCTCACCCGCTCGTACATGGTAACCATGCCGTGTATGCGTTTGGCATAGGGCGACTGGATGGGTTCAAACAGCAACTGGTTTTCCACTTCCACTTTTTCGGAAGGGAAATGCACAAAAAAGTTGCTCATAAAATCGAGCGCTGCGATTTTTATCGCATCTACACCCAGGCTTGCACCACGGGTGCCTGCACCAATTTCGCTTGGCACTTCAATCAATTTAATATTCTTCATATCATTATTTAAATACCGCCAACAGAGTGGGGGCTAGTAAGCAGTTAAGCATGCCCTGTAAAGCAGGATGAGTGATAAAAACAATCGTTGTACTGCAAATCTATAGAATTCCCTCCAAAGGACTCACTCCCCGGATGGTACCGGTTATTTTCAGGGGTTTAAACCGCACAAACATGTCTTCGCTGTACCATTGCTCTTTTCTTGTTTTCACGATCACTTCTTTATGTGCTGTCATTTGGTAAGCAAAAATTTTCATGCTTTCCCGGCTTTGCCATACACTGAACGTGGCCTGTTTGATAAAAGGCATTTCTCCAATGCCGATAGAAGTCAGCAAGCCCTTTGCGCCATTCATTTGTGATGCCACTCCACCCACATTTGCCCAGAATGATCTTAGCTGAGATAAACGTATCGTAGCCCGGGTCAATATGGCGATAGGACCTTCATAGGCCGTTTGTTTGGCCAGTTCACCAAAGGGTTCCCTGCCATCCCACTTGCCATGCCCTTCGATGGGTTCTAAAAAAAAAGTACAGGTTTCACAATTAAAAAACCGAAACCATTTTGAAATGAATGAACCGTATAACACCTCCATCAATTCTTCTGCACTGCTGTTGACAGCTCCTGTCTCTTTATTTACCGTCAATATGGCCCATTGCTGCCAGTCGGGGTTTTTATCAAAGGTTCCGTTTTTGCCACTACCCATTAATTTGTAAAAAGAAATGTTTCTATTGAGCCATAGCGGTACCCGGTGCAGTGCCATTGCCAGCAAAGCAAAATAAATATACCGCCTGCGATAGCGGACAATAGTGAGTGTTACCTGCATATTGCAACAATAACAAGTTTTTTTTAAATAAGTTGATAAAAAGAAAGGCCCCAAAAAGGGCCCTTCGTGTCTCTATTACCAAAAAACAAAACTAGTTCTGTATACTTTCAGATGCATTCTGCTCACCCTTTGTGCTTTTTCTTTTAAAGAGAGCGAAATCGATCTTTCCAAAGCGGTAAGAGAAATTGAGCCTGAACATTTGCGGGTCTCTCAACCTGGAATATTCCTGCGTAAAATAATCGCTGTAACTATACTGGCTGTTGATCCTTGTTCTAAAAATATCGCTGATGTTCAATGAAACGGAGGCCGCATTATTTTTAAGAAAGCTTTTCTTAAACGCAATATCCATTCCCCAGTTTGCTTTTATATAACCCTGCGAAGCGCTCTGGCTTTGGTTCCATGGCCCGCCCATGCCACCCTGGTTGTTATTTACAGGAAGATTGGTCTTTGACTGGTAAGTAGTAGTAAGCTGTATGGCAAAATTTGCAGGGAGTTTGAAATTACTGTTGAATTTTGCAAACATGCTCCACAACGCATCCTGCTGTGCACTATTGGTGATATTACTGGTGTTGATCTTTGAATTGTATACATTTACATTCGTACTGATATCCCACCATTTAGCAAGGTAGTTAACCGATGTAAGTTCCGCACCTGCAGCATAACTTGAATTGGCATTGATGTAAGAATTAATGATGTCTGTATTGCCTGTTAACGGGTTCAATTCCTGGCTCAAATAGCGGGTGATCAAATTGGTGCTATGTTTGTAATAAACCGAACCCAGCAAGGTATTCTTTCCACCAAAGGTTTTCAGGTACGACATTTCATAGGCGTAGGTAAATTCAGGTTTCAAAGCCGGGTTACCCCTGGTGATATTCAGCTTATCAGTATAATCTGTGAACGGGATGAGCTGAAAAAAGTTGGGCCGGTTGATCCGCCTTGTAACACTAAGCTGCAGCTCCTGGTTGTTCTTTAATTTCCGGCTCAGGAACAGGGAAGGGAACAGGCTGATGGGGTAATTGTTCCTGAATTTCTCTCCTGTATTGGTAAGCGTGCCATTGTAGTCTGAGCTTTCTGCTCTTAACCCAGCTTTATAGCTGAAGTTTTTAATGGTATTGCTGATGGTGGCGTAGGCTGCATACACATTGTCGTTGTTCTTATAATTGCTGGTGGCTGAGCTGATGAGATCGTAACTATTGGTAAGGTCATTAAAAACGTAATTGTAGGTATTGTTGATTCGGCTCCTGATTGCCGCCCTTACACCGGTTTCGAGTTTGTAGGTTTTCATGAAGGGCAATACAAAATCAGATTGTATCACAAAATTCTTGTCGCTTCCATTACCAACTACTTTTTCATATCCCGTGTTCAGCACTGAACCATTGGTTGCAAAATTATTGGTGGTATAGAGTGAATTGTTCTCATTTTTTCCGCCGAAATAATTCGCATCAATGGTAAATTCTTCTCCTTCTTTTTTGAAGAGGTGCTTCAGTCCGAATACAAGTCCCTGGCCATTGAACTGGCGTGTGCCGGTAGTAATGCGCTCACTGGCGCTGCTTATCTTACCTGAGGTAAAAAGGCTGTCTGTACTGATATTGATCGTTTCGTAAGGATTGAATTCTCCGTGAACCTTGATCGCTGAAAGCGATAAAGTAGTCCTGTTCGAAATAAAATAATCCACGCCTGCTTTTCCAAAAAGAAAGCCGCCCTTGGTTTTATTGTAATTGTCCTGGTAGATAGAAGTGAGGGGACTGGTGAGCAGGTTCTGCCTGTCGGTAGTGCCCGTGCTGATGCCTTTGTTCTGGTTGCCGTTGAAAGATGCGGTGAAATTAAATTTGTTCTGCCGCAGGCTAATGTCGCCACCGCCATTCAGCGCACCTCTTTTATCAACGCCTGCTCTCACATTGCCGTTATAGCCAGTCTTCTTATTTTTCTTCAATACCACATTGAGTATGCCGCCACCTCCGCCCGAAGCATCGTATTTGGCAGAAGGATTGGTGATCACTTCCACGCTTTCAATTACATCCGCCGGTATCTGGTCGAGCGTTAGCGTAGTAGGCCTTCCGTCTACCAATAACTGGGGTGCCGCATTTCTTACTGATACATTTCCATCAATGTCCACATTCACCGACGGTACATTCCGCATCACATCAACGCCGGTGCCACCTGCACTCATTATATTTTTTTCTACGTTAAATACTTTTTTATCAGCGCTTAATTTAATGGACTGCGTTACTGCTGTAACCGTTACATTCTGTAATTCTTTCGCATCACTGGCCAGCGTGATATTGCCCAGGTCTTTGTCAAACGAAGGCATGGCACCGGGTGTTGGCTGTGCAGGCTTTCCAGCTTCCATCTTTGGTAAAAAGGAAACAGGTAGTTCATATTCTTTTAACCCCATGCTGCTAACCTTTAATTTGATGGGTGTCATCACCGGCAACTCTTCAAAATTAAATTCACCATTGGCCTTGGTCACCATCGCTTTTAGCAATATCTCTTTTTGTTTTTTACTGGCCGAATCGTATTTGCGCTGCATCAGCATCACAGAAGCGCCGGAAACGGGTTTGCCATCTGCATCTACCAATTTGCCAAACACATGACCCATGTTTGCGGGCATGCCCTGGCCCATTCCACCGGGCATTTGCGCCTGCAGCGTTAGGCCCGTAAAGGCAATTGCGATGAAGGTGAGGAAATTTCTCATGTTGTTATTTTTAATTGAATACAAATGTATTTTCATCAAGAGGGTTTGTACGGGAAATGAGATAAAAACAGCTTATCCTGCGACGAAAATCAAACTGGTTTTTTATGACTGATGATGAGCGGAAAATAAAGCGGACAACAGGTTCAGTTTATTCACGCAAAGAAGCAAAGGAAGAGATGAAGGCGATGAGAAAGCGACGATAAAGGTTAGGTTATTGCCTCTTTTTCTTTGTGTGAAATATTAATAGCGAACTGGCGGCGATGAGGCAACACCATTATAACTTACCGGTAATGGTAGTAATGGCATCCCGGTAATTATCACTCACAGGAAGTTCTGTGCTGCCGATAAAGACGCTGGTTTTACGGATGGCAGTAATGAAGGCTACGGAAGCGATGTAAGATTTGTGAATGCGGATAAATTTTTCAGCAGGCAGTTGTTCTTCGATGGTTTTCATCGGCATCCGGGTGATCACCGGTTTGGAACTGCTGTGCAAATGAATCTTGATATAGTCTTTCAGCCCTTCGATGTACACGATATCCGAAAGGGTAACTTTTACCAAACTGTATTCAACATTTACAAAAAAATATTCGGGTGCCAGTTTGCTGTTAGTGCTGTGCTGCGATTGTTTAAGGTCAAATAATTCTTTGGCCTTGTTGCATGCTTTAATGAATCTTTCCAGCGATACGGGTTTTACCAGGTAATCTGTCACTTCCAGGTTAAAGCCTTCCAATGCATATTTTTCGTAGGCTGTTACCAGTATGATCATCGGTTTAACCGTAAGGCTTTGTATGAACTGAAGCCCGGTAAGGCCGGGCATCTGGATGTCGAGAAAAATAAGATCCGGTTTTTTTTCTTCGATCGCTTTCATTGCTTCCAGTGCACTGTCGTAGCTGCCCACCAGTTTGAAATAGGGTAGTTTGCTGATATTGTCTTCCAGCAGTTCAAGCGCCAGCGGCTCATCATCTATCGCAATGCAATTGATCATCAGGAAAGTTGTATTTGAAGTCTGACAGTAAAAAGGTCGTTGCTTTTTTCGATGCTGAGTTCATGATCATGGCTGTACAATAATTCCAGCCGCCTGCCGACATTCGCCAGGCCAATACCCGAGGCCTTGTCTTTTATTTCATTGGAAACAGGGTTGTATTTATTTTGTACGATGAACCGCAGTACGCCACTGGCTGCACTCAGCTCTATGTTGATCATCGCATTTTCGATCATACCGGTACCATGCTTAAAAGCGTTTTCTACAAACGGTATCAGCAGCATGGGTTCAATAAAATAAGTGGCATCGGGTTCAACAAACTTTGTGTTGATCGTGATCTTTTTGCCGAAGCGCTGTTGCTGCAGGTCGATATAACTCTGGAGGTATTCCGTTTCTTTTTCCAGCGATACTTTTTCTTCATCGGTCTCATACAACATGTAGCGCATCAGCGATGAAAGCTTTATCAGCGAAGGTTCCAGCTGGTCGGATTGTTTGCGGGCGAGGGCCACCATATTGTTGAGCACATTGAACATAAAATGCGGACTCACCTGCGAACGGAGCAATGACAATTCTGTTTTTAAAAATTCATTTTCTTTTTCCTGTGCAAGATTATCGGCTACGATCTTATCCCTGATGGTGCGGTAAGCGATGCTGCAGGCAAGGATAAAAATGAAAATAAAAAAGGAGAAAAAAATATGTTTCTTCAATTCAAAGTGCATGCCCGACACCGATTGAAAATGCTGTCTTAGCAAACCCCCTTCTAAACAGATGATCGTAAAACTTACGGTAACCGCCAGCAGGTAAAGAATGTATTTTCTTTTATAAAACAGTTGCGGAAACAGTAAAAATGCATTGAGGTAAAAAAAGCTGACGAGAAAGAGGTCGTTGATCCTTGACAAGATGAAATTGATCGAATCATCATAAGCAGGTTTATGCGGTTGTTCTGCAGCATTGTAGGATGGCCTCAGCAGGTACGGCAGCGAAAAAAGGGTGATCCAGGCAATGCTGTGCAGCAATATCACCATCCATTTTTTATTGTACCAGGATTCTTTCACGCTGCCAAATTAGTGATCTATTATTATAAAAATCTCTCTTGGCCCAACATTGCGACGTAGGGCTTTTTTTCGGCTACCAAAATCCCTGCAGGGGCTGATTATGACAAATTTTAAAGAACGGCCATCTCAATTGAGGTATTAAAATATTTCTAACGAACAGAAAATATTTATAAAGAAAATCTACCCAAAAAGAAAAACCATCGCTGTCGAACAAATAAAATGATCGTTTTCTTTTACTTTTGCATTCAAATTTTACAAGCATATGCAATTATCCTCTTTATTAGACCGTTTTGCCGAACCGGAAACCCTTAAAATGGCTAAACTGGGCCGTGAACTTCGTGCAAAAGGCGTTGATGTGATCGACCTTAGTTTGGGAGAACCGGATTTTGATACACCACAACATATTAAAGATGCCGCCATTAAGGCGATCAACGACAACTGGAGTCACTATACACCCGTTCCGGGATTTGCTGATCTCAGAGAAGCAGTTTGTACCAAACTTAAAAGGGATAACAATCTTGATTATAAACCTGAAAATATTGTAACCTCAACGGGAGCCAAGCAGAGTCTTGCAAATGTGATATTGGCTTTAGCAGATGAAGGAGAAGAAGTAATTATACCTACGCCTTACTGGGTAACCTATTCTGAACTGGTAAAAATTGCAAGAGCCACGGTTGTGGAGATACGCTCTACCCTGGAAAGCGGTTTTAAAATTACTCCAGCAGATCTCGAAGCGGCCATCACACCCAAAACAAAACTGTTCCTGTTCTCTTCACCCTGCAACCCTTCGGGTGCGGTGTACAGCAAGGCAGAGCTGGAGGGACTGGCAGAAGTGTTCAGGAAACACCCTAACATTTATATCATTGCAGATGAAATTTATGAGTACATCAATTTTGCAGGAAAGCATGAAAGCATTGCACAGTTCGATGATATCAAAGACCGGGTGATCGTTGTGAATGGATTGAGCAAGGGGTTTGCGATGACGGGCTGGCGGCTTGGATACATTGCTGCAAATGTTGACATTGCAAAAGCCTGTGAAAAATTACAGGGACAGTTTACCAGCGCTACCTGCTCCATTACGCAAAAAGCAGCCGTGGTGGCACTTACCACTGATCTGAAACCTTCTTTTGAAATGACGGAAGAATTTACCAGGAGAAGGGCAAGGGTGCTGGAGCTGATCAAAGATATTCCCGGCTTCAAATGCTTTGCACCGGAAGGCGCCTTCTATATTTTCCCGGACATCAGCTATTATTACGGTAAGAGTGATGGAGAAAATAAGATCACCAACTCTGCCGATTTTTCTATGTACCTCCTGAATACGGCGCATGTTTCGTCTGTGATGGGAGAGGCGTTTGGTGAACCCAACTGCGTACGTTTTTCATTTGCCAACAGCATGGAAAATATTGAAAAGGCCTGGGTAAGGATCAAAGAGGCATTGGCCAAACTGAAATAATCTATCCATTTTTTTTGAGGCTGTCTTAAAAGGCCATTGATTGTCATGTTGAGCTTGTCGAAATATAACAATCAATGGACAATCAAATCTGTAAACATTTCGCTAAACTCAATGTGACAGATTTGATTGCTTTTAAGACTGCCTCTTTCTTGTTTTTTATTGCTTTAACATAAGTGTAACAGTTTGTTTTATGGACATGCAGTAAAGCTTCATCTATGGCTTTCAAACCAACACTGTATGAACTCCAGGATCACTGCGTATGCAACCGCAAAACAATTTGCCCTGTTTATCTTTTTCTGGCTCCCCATTATCTTTTTTAGCCTCCTGCTCATTTACAACACCCTTCCTTATTTCAGTTTCAAAAATGATTTTTCATTTATCCGGGAAAGGGCGGTGCTTTTTTTACAACCGGCTTATGCCACCTGTTTTTATGTACACATTTTTGCAGGCATGTGCTGCATCGGTGCGGCATTGCTGCAATTCTCATCCGGCATACTTAAAAAACGAAAGCCCGTTCATGTGTGGAGCGGAAGAATTTATGTAAGTGTAGTATTGCTGCTTGGTGCACCTACCGGGATGTACATGAGTTTTTTTGCCAAGGGAACCGGGGCAGAAAGAGGCTTATTCATGTTCATGGCAATTGCCTGGTTCTTATTTACACTGAAGGGCTTCACTACCATTTTACAAAAGAATGTGCTGGCGCATAAGCTATGGATGATCAGGAGCTATGCAATGGCATTAACGGCCGTAACCTTCCGGGTGTATTACCTGGTGTTGTACCTGATGGATGTGGAACTCACCCAAAACTACGAGACCAGTTTATGGATCAGTGTTGTTGGAAATTTATTGCTGGCGGAAATATTAATATTCCGGCGCTCAACAAAATACCTGGAAACATTCAGCATTCTTTCATCAAACAATCATAAAATATGAGAGCAATTACAACAACCCTGTATGTATGTGGCGGACTGATGGCCGTTGCAGCAGTGATGGGAACGATCGACTACAACGCAGCACAGCGTAAAGGTGTATTCAACAAACTGTATAAGGAGGAAAAGCCTGCCGCTTCTGCAATGGTTGCGGATAAGGAAATAGAGTTGGAAGATTACAGTCGTGGTGAAATAAATCCTGTTGAGGCGGCTCCTGTAAAACTTTTAAATACTGCGCCCGTTAAAAAAGAAAAGGCAGCGGTCGCAAAGCAGGCAAGGAAAAAGAAAAAGACAATCAGTTACAGCAAATTTTCGAGGGCCGCTATTGTTGATGAGCTGATCTTAATCGACTCTACGGTAAAATTAAAATGATAGCGGTCAATCGTGATCGCTGGAGGGCATTTATTTTGCATTGCCTGTTTCGCTCAATAATTTTTCATGCAGGTGCAGCACCTGCGGAATCAGCAATTCCTGTTCGTCATTGTTTATAACGTAGTCGCATAGCCGCATTTTGATGGTCTCGTCAATTTGTTTGTTCATCCTGCCCAGCACTTCATCCCGGGTAACCTGGTCACGCTGCATTACCCTGTTGATCCTCACTGCTGCAGGGGCATACACGCCGATCACTTTGTCGAGCTGTTGCTGTGAGCCGCTTTCAAAGATCAATGCTGCTTCTTTGATGGCATAGGGTGCCGTTTGCTTTAGCATCCATGCGGAAGCATCCTTTATTGTGGCCGGGTGTACAATCGAATTGATCAGCGCTAATTTTTCAGGATTGTTGAATACAATGGAAGAAAGGTGCTGGCGGTTCAGTAAGCCGTTGGTATAGGTGGCTGCTCCAAAATGTTCTACCAGTTGTTTCTTTAATGCCTCATCTTCATTCATCAACCTTTTGGATGCATCATCGGCATAATACACCGGTATACCAAGCACTTCAAAGATCTTTGCCACCGTGCTTTTGCCGCTGCCGATACCGCCTGTGAGACCTATTTTGAGCATGATAAGGAGGTTGAAGGTTTAAGGTTTAAGGTTGAAGGTTTAAGGTTGAAGGTTTAAGGTTGAATGGTTGAATGGTTGAATG
>DDEU01000028.1 GCA_002336815.1 Chitinophagaceae bacterium UBA1946
GTACGCATGTGGCGGATGTGGATAAACAAAAGATCAAAGTGTACACTGGCAACTATACCTTTTGGTACGAAAGTTCCCAGCTGGCAGCAAGGCAGGCCGGCGATAAGAACAAGAAAATGGAGGAGAAGAAGAAAGACCTGCTGGAATTTATTGCACGATTCAGCGCCAATGCTTCTAAGAGTAAACAGGCTACCAGCCGTAAAAAGGCATTGGATAAACTGGTGTTTGAAGACATTACACCCAGTAATCGTAAATACCCCGGTATTATCTTTAAGCCCGACAGGGAAGTGGGCAACCAGATTTTGAATGTAGAGAAATTGAAAAAAGTAGTGGACGGGAAACCGCTTTTCAGCAATATTACCTTTGATATTGTAAAGGGCCAGAAGATCGGTATCGTGAGCCGCAACCCACAGGCTTTAACTGCTTTCTTCGAGATCATCAACGGCAAAATGCCGGCTGATGAAGGCAAGTACGAATGGGGAACCACCATTACCTCGGCTTACCTGCCCAATGACAATACCGAATTCTTTGTTCAATCTGATAATCTCATGGACTGGCTCCGCCAGTTTGTACCTCCCAATACAAAAGAAACAGTAGATGAGGATTTCCTCCGTGGATTTTTGGGCAAGATGCTGTTCAGCGGGGATGAAATTAAAAAGCAGACCAACGTATTGAGCGGGGGCGAAAAAGTACGCTGCATGATCAGCAAGATGATGCTGCAGAATCCCAACCTCATTATGCTCGATGAACCTACCAACCACCTCGACCTGGAAAGCATTACAGCTTTCAACGATGGCTGTATCAACTTCCCCGGTATCGTACTCATTGCAACACACGATCACCAGTTCATGCATACCGTTACCGATCGTATCATTGAATTAACGCCGAAGGGATTGATCGACCGGCTAACCACCTACGATGAATACATCGTGGATGCGAGGGTAAAAGAATTGAGGGAAGAAATGTATAATTAAGGTTCGGGTGGTTAAAAATTAGCATAAAATTTGTTTCAGAATGCCCATTGTCAACCAACTAAATAAGCATTTATGAAAAAAATTATTTTACTTGTTTTTGTGATGACCATCCTTTGCACTTCGTATTCGAATGCACAGCAGTACAAAACTGCCGCAGGCTTACAGATCGATTTTGGTGACGGATCTACGCTTGTCGGTCCGGCTATCAAGTACTTTTTTTCCGGTAGCCAGGCAGTGGAAGGCGAAGTGTTGTTTGGCAATCACATTACTTTTTTGCAGGCCTTTTATCAATACCACAAGGGTATTCCCGGAGCAAAAAACTTAGACTGGTACTTTGGAGGTGGTCCTTCACTGGCATTGTACAGTGGCGGCTCCAGCTTTTACCTTCGTCCCATGACTGGTTTGGATTATAAATTGAACGATGCGCCCATTGCCGTGTCGTTCGACTGGAGACCTTTTATCTACCTTGGGAATACTTACGGCGGTTCCAGGTTTACAGCGGCAAGGTTCGGCCTGGGTATTAAATATGTACTTAATTAATAGTGATCAAAATATTGGAAGAAAGGGGCGCTGTAAGTGTCCCTTTTTTATTGATGCGCCATCCTGATGCTGTGATCCTGCTTTTCTGGCATGGTATTCTTAAACTACGGGTAAACAAAAACAATCCGTAACATGACAAAGGCAACCTTATTAACCTTAATCACAGCAATACTTTTTGCAGGGAGTGCATCAGCTCAAACCCAGACAACCGCCACAGCCTCGCCCGGCTACACAACAGCATTGGGAATTAAATTTTACCCCGGCGCTGTTTCGATCAAACATTTTATCAGCCGCACTGCTGCTGTAGAAGGCCTGGGCTATTTCTGGAACAGGGGCTCCCGTATCACGGGCCTGTACGAGATCCATGGCAATATCAATGGCGCTCCCGGTTTACGATGGTATGTTGGACCCGGGGCTCATATCGGTTTCTATAACCAGCGGTATGGCGGAGGGGCTTCAGTCGGCATTGATGGGGTATTGGGGCTTGATTACAAGTTTAAAGCAGCACCTGTCAATCTTTCCATTGATTGGCAACCCTCTTTAGAGTTCAGTGATAAACGGGATAAAAGATTTGTAGGAGACTGGGCCGGCTTTGCAGTACGGTACACTTTTTAAGCGCTGCAGTATCATCGAATGTTGCCCGTTTCCCAGGGGTGGCATTTTTAGTTAATGTGTTGTTGTAGATATTACTCCCCGGAGAAATGCGACTATATTTGCACACTTTAACTCATGAAGCATTTCATCATCAAGGTTATCGATTTTTTCTACCCGCCTTTTAAGCGGCTCATGCCGCTGCAAACATTCCGTTATGCGGCTTGTGGGGGTTTTAATGTAGTGCTCGGTTTTATCATCTTTACCATAATGTTTCATTTGCTGGTTGAGCAGGTGGTGGTAAATATAGCCGGGCTTCCCTTTGAACCTTACAGCGTTGCATTGGTAATATCTTCCATCACGGTGTTCGGGATTGGGTTTTTGCTCAATAAATATGTAGTGTTCACATCCTCTAATTTGAAGGGCAGGATACAATTGTTCCGCTACCTGCTTTCATTTCTTTCCAACCTGGCCATCAATTATGCGTTGTTGAAAATGCTGGTCAAATATGTCGGCCTTCACCCGGTACTGGCGCAGGTGATTGTAACTGCCATTGTGATCGTACTCAGTTATTTTACGCAGCAGTATTTCACTTTTAAAGTAAAGGAAGAGTTGACCGATTGAGGGGCTGTTTATCTTCTGTTTCTTTTATCAACTCCATAAGCTGCCATTCATTGCAACTCCGGCACAGAAGCTAAGCTTCTTCCACCTCCCTGTTGGGGAGGATGGGCGGGCCTCACCGGGGTTTCCATTGCTGTCAGCCAGCCCGTCAGCTGTTGGAGCTGTTTTCAGCGATCTGTTCATCGGGTCGGTACGAAGGTCAGACTTCCTGATTGATCGGGTCGGTACCGCAGGTCAGACCCGCTAACAGTTTCATGAAGACCCGGTCTGACCTGCGGTGCCGACCTGGGTGCTAAGGTGAAGAGGTACCGGTCTGACCTGCG
>DDEU01000077.1 GCA_002336815.1 Chitinophagaceae bacterium UBA1946
CTTTGGCGAGCCGTACTCATTTATGGGGGCCAATAATTTTTATATCACTTTTAATTTTTCACCAGTCACTGCATAAGCCACCTCTTTTGTTTCGGTCCCGCCAACGGCTGGGTTCTTCCGATAGCTATCGGGATAAAAGAAGCAAAAGCAGCGGCGGAGCATTGATGCTCCCCGATAGCTATCGGGGCGGCAGTGGAGGCCAGACCAATTGGTTTAAAACAGCCAATGATCAATAAAAAAATCCCGAAACAGAATGCTTCGGGATTCATTTATAAAAACTAAACTTATTTCTTTACATACATCACTTCCTTCACCAGCTTTACCGTTCTTTCCACGCTTGGCAAATAAGCCGCCACTAGGTTGGGCGCATAGTGCATGGGAGCATCGGCTGAAGTAATGCGCCGGATAGGTGCATCCAGGTAATCAAACCCTTCTTTTTGGATACGGTAAGCAATTTCAGATGATACAGAGGCAAATGGCCACTGTTCTTCTACTATTACCAGGCGGTTGGTCTTTTTAACGCTTTCTAAAATGGTGAACCAGTCCAGTGGGCGAATGGTAGCCACGTCGATCACTTCTGCATCAATGCCTTCCTTCGCCAGTTCTTCCGCAGCTGCCAGCGCTATTTTCATCATTTTATTAAAAGAAACGATGGTCACGTCTTTTCCCGGCCTTTTTATAAAGCACTTGCCGATCGGCAGTACATATTCTTCTTCCGGCACTTCTCCCTTATCACCGTACATCACTTCACTTTCCATAAAAACAACCGGATCATCATCCCTGATGGCGGCTTTCAATAAACCTTTGGCATCGTACGGGTTGCTTACGGAGATGACTTTAATACCCGGGATATTGGCATACATGGCTTCAAAAGCGGTAGAGTGCTGGGCACCTAACTGGCCGGCGCTACCATTGGCACCCCGGAACACAATGGGGCATCCCACCTGTCCGCCACTCATGGCAAGCATTTTACTGGCTGTATTCAATATCTGGTCAAGCGGCAATACTGCAAAATTCCAGGTCATAAACTCCACGATCGGGCGAAGTCCGTTTTGAGCCGCACCCACAGCAATGGCGGTAAAACCAAGCTCAGCGATCGGGGTGTCGATCACCCTTTTTTCGCCAAACTCATCCAGCATACCCTGGCTAACCTTGTAGGCGCCGTTGTATTCGGCTACTTCCTCACCCATTAAAAATACCCTTTCATCCCTTCTCATCTCTTCCTGCATCGCCTCTCTAAGGGCTTCTCTAAACGCAATTTGTCGCATGTGCTGTGTACAATTTATGTAAGTGAAATAAATACGCCCTTTTGCAGGGAACGCAAATTTATCTCATCAGCAGCAGAATATCAAATTGAGTTGCGATTTTTGAGGGGCTGGCTGCTGGGTTAACTTTATTCAACCGCAGCAGCGGCTGTTCATTCCAAATCCGGCACAGCCGGGGCACAGAGCTTCACCGGGTTTTCCACGCCATCCGCCAGCCCCTGAGCTGTTGAAGATATCCCGGCCTGGGCCATCCCTGGTACCAATTACCCGCTTGTTCAAGTGAAGTGCGAACCTTATTCCCCAATATTGGGTAATCTGCTCCCCGTAAAAACAGCAGAAAAAAGCCTGTTTGAAAATTAGGTTAAGAAGCATCATTTTCTTTTGGCTGCAAAGCTGCTTTGGTAAAGACTTTTCATTTTCCTTTCCAAATTAACTGCAAAACCGGCCCGGAATATGTAACACTCTTTCCATTATAAAATGTCGCCTATATGGGCTGGCAAATTTCAAATTATCAAAATCAGGTCGGTTTTATGAATGGTATACTTAATGCGTGCACGATGATACTGTGCATATTATGGCTAATAGGTTTTTTTGTTTTTCATGCGGGAATGTTGATTCACTTGTTACTTGTAATTGCATTGATCTCGGTAATTCTCAATGTTGTAGAATCAAAACAGTTGGCAGATTAGATCTAAGAAAAATATTTTAATAGGCAAGTTGGTTTCAGGGTTTTAGAATAAGAGCTATGTTAACAGCATAGCTTTTTTTTATGCGGCATAGCCAGGCATAATATGGTTAGAGTTGGCCTTCTACGAAATACATGTCGATCAGCCCTTTGTTCTTTGCTTCAATTTTACCGCGGTGAATGCACTTAAACCGGTCTTTTACAATTTCATATGTGCTCCCGCTGATGTTTACTTTGCCAATTCCACCGCTGCTTTCCATCCTGGAGGCTGTGTTTACCGTATCGCCCCAAATATCATAAGCGAATTTCTTAATGCCCACAATACCTGCTACTACCGGGCCTGTATGTACGCCACAGCGCAATTCAAAATAAGGCTGCCCTTTTTCTATACGTTCCTGCTTATTTTTTTCAATAAAATTTACCATTTCCAGGCCGGCGGCCACAATATCAAAAGGGTGGGTTTGATTGGTAACCGGTAAGCCACCTGCACACATATACGAGTCTCCAATCGTCTTTATTTTTTCTAACCCATGCCGGGTAATGATGCGGTCAAATTCGCTATAGCAATAGTTGATCTCAGCTACCAGTTCTTCCGGAGTGAGCTTTTCACTGGCCTGGGTGAAATTTTTAAAGTCGGTAAAGAGTACACTGATGGAGTCGAAACTCTTTGCTTTGGCCGAGCCGGTGGCTTTTAATTCTTCCGCAGTTTCTTCCGGTAAAATATTCAGCAGCAGTTCTTCACTTCTTTTTTTCTCTTTGGTGATGCGGTTACGCTGTTTTAGAAAAACGCCGGCAAACAATAACACGATGGCAAAGCCCCCGATAAAACCATTGCGTACCAATTTTTGCCGCTTTATTTCCTGTTGCTGAATCTCCTTGTCTTTGTTCAGTAAACTGATCTGCGATTCCTTTTTTTCCAGGTCAAATGTAAATTGAAGGGTCCCTAATTTTTTATCCGTGTTGCTGTTGTAAATGGTATCCTTGATGGCCAGTAAAAGATCCTGGTAACGGAAGGCGTTGGCATAATCAGCCTTTTCGGAGTACGCGGCTGACAAACCCTGGTAGGCATCTTTTATTTCGGTTAATGCATTTAAGGGAACAGCTACTTCCAGGGCCTGCCGGTAAGCCGCAATGGAAGAAACCACATCTTTCTTTGCGTAATAAGCCTGCGCCAAACCAACCAGCGATTGCGCCATATCAAGTTTTGCGTCGAGTTTTTTAGATATCTCAAAGGCTTCGGTATGGGTGTTGATCGCTTTTTCAAATTCTTTTTGCCTGATATAAACCCTGCCGAGATAGTTCAATGAATAGGGCAGGTCCCCGCTGCCTTCGTATGCTTTTACAGACTGGTTCAGGTAAAACAATGCAGTGGAATCATTACCCAGTTTATAGTATACTTCGCCCAGGTTAGCAGTAGCAGTTCCAATGGAATATTTGTCTTTGATGGCCAGGCTTAATTTATACGAACGCAGGAAATACTCCAACGCCTTTTGGTAAGTGGCCGGTTTATTTAAATAGATGGCGCCGATATTGGTGAGTGAGGTAAGCACCCGAAGCGTATCATTAATGTCTTCAGATATCTTGAGCGACTGCAGGTGCAGTTCAAGCGATTTGGCATCATCTCCCTGGTTAAAATAAACTGCTCCCTGGTTACTGAGCATATTGGCCACACCAATCTTATCACCGGTAGATTTATACACTTCCAGGGCCTGCTGCCAGAATTTAACGGCATCGATATACTTCCCTTCCAGGTAATAACCTTTGCCTGCATGCTTCAAAGCCAGTGCAAGACCAGCTTTATAATTGATCTGCTCCGCCAGTTTTTTTGAAGTGGTTGCAATTGCAATGGAAGTATCCGGGTTATCATTGAAAAAACTCTTACTCAATGCGTTTAACAGGTCTACCCTTGAAGAATCTGTAGCCGCAGCCTTTAATAGTTTTTGCAAACTATCAACCTCCCTTGACTGAGATCTTGTGTATAGCCCAATAAATAGAAAAAGACAGAGTAGAACAAACCTGCCGGTATGATGTGTCATTCGCATTAAGCTTAGGTTTCGTAAAACTAAGAAATTGGTTTATAGTAAACACAGAATTGTTGTACACAAAACAATACAGGAGCAATATTTTTTTGTTCATTTAATTGCCGGCTGTATTTAGCTGCTTTACGCCGGCGATTTACAGCAATTCTGTAACAACAATGGCCCGGTATTACCAATAAAAGAAGCTGTATCAAAAGTTCCCGTTGATTGCCCTGTTGGAACAACCGGTGGAAGCCAAACCTGAGAACATTCCGATGTATTGAATGTGACAGGTTTGACGCTTTTGATACAGCCTCTTTTTATCATGGCTTATCGCCTGGAATTACTCTGTTTTGATCAGCTTAACTACTTTGCGTTCGCTACCCTGTATCACTTCTACGAAATACATTCCGCTTCTCCATTTTTCGGTGCCTATTTTCAATACGCTGTTGGATGCGGTTCTGTAGACCGATATCACTTTTCCATCAATACTGAGTATCCTTACATTAACAGGCAACATATAATCGCTGCTGTTGATAGTAAGGTTACAGGAATTGGTTACCGGGTTCGGGCTTGCTGATACATCAAAATGCGTTGGCTCATTTTTACCCGATGAAGTAAATGATGGATTGATCCTTGCATTAGGTTTAGATGTATTGGCACGCAGGCACATGGCATCCAGCTTCATGTAATTGCAATCAATGGAGCTTTGTACCCTCACTTTGGCCGTACCGGTTGGTGCAGTGGCAGTGATCACGTAGTTGGCCAGCTGATTAAAGTTCACATCAACATTCCAGGTTACGTTCACGTTAGTCTGGCTTAAAACGGTGCCTGCTGCATTCAGGAACAGGAGGCTTAGTTTAGGACTGCATGCCAGGCCTGGCGTATGCGTACCGGCAAAAGCACTCAAGGTAAAAGTTGTGCCTGCAGCGGCCGCTACATCCTGGTACACAAGCGATGTTTTTCCGGAAGAAGTATTGAAACCATTTTTAGTTCCGCAGGCAAGATACCCGGTGCCGGTAGTTAATGCACCGCCCTTGGCCGTCCAGCCTGTTGAACCGCTTTCAAAACTGCCATTGGTAAGCAGGTTGCCTGTAGCGTTGATGCAACCGCAATCCGGTAGCAATCCAAAATCGTAGGAATTGTTGGCATTGGTGTTTGTTGCACTGCCATCTGGCTCGGTGCCATTTAACAGGGTGATGGCAAGACCTCTTATTTCGTTGCCAACCAGTACTGAACCGTTGTCATCAAGATTAATGTTATTATCAGGGTCTGCAGCATTGATACCGCTGCTCATATAACCGGAAGGTATTACAACTCCAACGATATAATTTCCCGGGGCCAGTGCCGTAAACAGGTATCCTCCGTTCGCATCCGTCACCTTTGTGGCAATGGCAGCGCCATCGGCTGTATTGTCGTTGTTGTCGTCTTTATACAATTTTACCGTGAGGTTGGCAATGCCGTTCTCGGTGCTGTTGTTGATGCCGTCATTATTGGCATCGTACCAAACCTTATTGCCCAGTTGTAATACATTCGGGATAAAGCCTGCATCTACTGTAGTGTTTGCCTGTGCTGAAGTAAGAGTAATACCGGTTACATTGCCTCCAACAGGATCACTGTCTTTGGTGTCATCTGTGCCAACATTAGCGGCAGCAGCGGTATAGCCTGCAGGAGTTACAAAAGAAACGGTATAAGTGCCTCCGGCAAGATTACCAAAGGTATAGGATCCGTTAGATGGGGTGATGGCTGTAGCAAGCACTGTGGTTCCTGCACTGTTCAGCAATTTCACGGTTACCCCTGCAATGCCCGGTTCCCCGGTATCCTGCCTGCCATTTGCGTTGGCATCACTAAATACAAAGTTGCCGATAGAA
This sequence comes from Chitinophagaceae bacterium UBA1946, assembly GCA_002336815.1. GTDB lineage: Bacteria > Bacteroidota > Bacteroidia > Chitinophagales > Chitinophagaceae > Ferruginibacter. The sequence goes on from DDEU01000077.1 coordinate 5,840, forward strand.
GCGCAGGTAGTTGCTGCTTTTAGTACAGCCACGGTTGCGGCTGAGATGCATCCTGCAGTGTTCTTCGCTGTTACATTATAGGTGCCTGGTGTGACAGCGGTAAATGTTCCGGTAGTGTTTGTATAGCTTGTTCCGTTGATGCTGAAACTTAAGCCGCTTGTTGCTGATGTCACCTTGATGGTGCCGGTAGTAACAGTACAGGTTGGTTGCGTTAATGTTACAGTTGGTGCAGCCGCAACCGCTTTTGGTGCTGCTGTGCCGCTTCCTGCAAGGCTGGTACACCCATTCACAGTAGTTTTAACAGTATAACTGCCGGCAGCAGTAACAGTGATAGACGGAGTAGCTGCTCCATTACTCCATAAAAGGGTGCCAGCTGCAGTAGTAGATAAAACTGAACTTCCGCAATTATTTATAACAGTCACCACGGGTGTTGCTGGTGTTGATTTTGGTGCGGCGATCCCGCTGCCGCTGGCGCTGGTGCAACCATTCACAGTCGTTTTAACCGTGTAGGTTCCTGCAGTGCTAACGGTAATGGATGGGGTAGTAGCATTGTTGCTCCAGAGCAAGGTTCCTGTTGCTGTAACAGACAGTGTAGAAGTGCCATTGCAATTATTAACAACATTTACAACAGGTGTTGCCGGTGTCGCTTTTGGCGCTGCCGTTCCGCTGCCTGCTACACTGGTGCAGCCATTGACAGTACTGGCGACAGAATAGCTGCCTGCTGTAGTCACAGTAATGGATGAAGTGGTTGCTCCATTACTCCATAACAAGGTTCCGGTTGCCGTGGTTGACAATACAGAACTGCCGCAATTGTTCACTACGGTTACAACAGGTGTTGCCGGTGTCGCTTTTGGCGCTGCCGTGCCGCTGCCTGCTACACTGCTACATCCATTGACGGTACTGCTGACAGAGTAATTGCCCGCCGCAGTTACGGTAATGGATGAAGTGGTTGCACCGTTGCTCCATAACAAGGTTCCTGTTGCCGTGGTTGACAATACAGAACTGCCGCAATTGTTCACTACCGTTACAACAGGTGTTGACGGTGTCGTTTTTGGTGCTGCGGTTCCGTTCCCTTCAGCACTCGTACATCCGTTAACAGTACTGGTGACAGAATAATTACCTGCCGTGGTTACGGTAATGGATGAAGTGGTTGCTCCATTGCTCCACAGTAAGGCTCCTGTTGCAGCAGTTGATAATACAGAACTGCCGCAGTTGTTCACCACAGTTACAACAGGTGTAGACGGTGTTGATCTTGGTGCAGCTATTCCAGTGCCTGCGTCACTTGTACATCCGTTAAGAGTGCTGGTTACAAAATAATTGCCTGCTGCACTAACAGTAATGGATGGGGTAGTAGCATTATTGCTCCATAGCAGGGTTCCAGTTGCTGTTGTTGAAAGCACTGAGCTGCCATTGCAATTGTTTACAACAGTTACCAACGGTGTGGCTGGTTTTGGGTTGATGGTTAGATTCAGCACATTGCTAACACTGCATCCAGCATTGTTTGTGGTTATCACGGTGTAGGTGCCGGGTGTTGAATAAGTGGTATTGTTCAATGGCCATGTGTAGGGTCCGCAGGATGCAACAGTACTTATTACCGGTGCTATCACCGCAGGTTCAGTTATATTAATTGATATCGTTGAAGAGCAGCCGGCTGCATCTGTTACAGTATAGGAGTGTGATCCTGCTGCCACATTTGTAAAGGTGCCGGTGCCACTGTACGGGGCCATGCCTCCCTCTGCGCTCACTACCACTGTTGTGGTTCCGCCATTACAGGCAATGGTGCCGGGAGTTGCGGTGGCCGCCAGCAGCGGACCAACCGTTAGTGTGCCTGGCTCATATACGACCGTATAATTTGGTACGGCATCTTTAAACGCTACACCAGATGGAACCACCTGGTAGGTACCGTTACCAAGGTTGCCCGTACCAACATTTACATTTGCCCCGTTAAACACATTGAATACCGGGCCGCTTGCGATCACACTGGTATCTTCATCTTCAAACTGGTAGATCGTGTTTACGCTGCGGTACACAGGCTGTTCTCCTGAGCAACCGGCGGCAGTATCTACTGCGGTTACCGTAAGTGTTTCAGGAACGATGTGCAGGTTACCAAGACCGTAGTTGATATCGAAATTCTCTGATAACAGAACACCTGGCCCGATCAACCAGTCTCCTACAGTATATCCTGATACCATGTTCATTGATTGGTAATCGCTTAATTCACCATTATCATCTCCATAAACATCAAGTGAATCAACGATCAGCAATACGTTCTCATTTGTTTCGTCATTAAAGGTACTGCTGTTTACTGCCTGCTTGCCGTTCACGGCCTGTTTGCCATTTACCATCTGCTTACCGTTCACAGCGGCTTTGCCATTCACTGCCTGCTTGCCGTTTACTGCAGCCTTTCCGTTTACTGCCTGCTTGCCATTCACGGCCTGTTTACCATTGTATATAACAGCATTGGCAGAATCAACCTGGTAATCGAATAAAGATTCCGGTGCAACAGGGATAAAGTAAGTGGTGTCAAAGGCAATTCCGTTTACTGCCTGTTTACCGTTCACGGCCTGCTTGCCATTCACAGCGGCTTTGCCACTCGTCATAAAGCTCATATTGGCAAAATCTGCGGCGGTTAAAAACTGTCCGTTCACAGCCTGCTTGCCGTTGATGAGGATCACAGCATTAGACATGGCAGACTGGTGTGTTGAAACCAATGAATCCAAAAACGCTGATTGTTGTAGTGGATCAACATTGGCCACATCATAGGTGTAGTTAAATTGCAACTGTTTGCCATTGATCGCCTGTCCGTATACCAGCGTTGTATCTCTTGGTGTAATGGTGATCGGCATTCTTTTAATGGAGAGTACTCCATCTACAAACTGATAATTGTAGAGGGCCGACAAAGCCAATGATTGCGGAATGGAAAGGTCAGTAACGGCAGCGTGTGCACGCCGGTAATACAAGCCAATATTGCTGAGATCGTTGGCGGATGAAGTATAGGTGATGTCGGAAAGGCCAAGTGCCTCCATTGTGAGCGGGGTATTGGCCAAAGGCACACCATTCACTTTTACGTCTACAGCATAAGGAGGAATTCTTTCGCCAAATCTCTTTGCAGCATCATTTACCGTAATGGTAATATTTGTAGGCAAAGTGCCCAATAAATACAATGAATCACTGGTGCCTCCATCGCCGGAGCCGTTTGTGAGCGGGGGGTTGTAAACGAGCAGTGGCGGATTGCCCATGAACGGCGGAATGGACACAACCAGCTGTGTATCGCCGATCACTGTTACAGGCAAGGTATCGTAACGGAAGATAACAGTGGCATTGCTGCTGAAATAGCTGCCATCGATCACTACCGTAACAGGATCTTGCCCAGGTATAAATGCTGAATCCTGCAGGTGAATGCTATCTACCTGTGGTATTGGATTGGCAAAGGTTTGCAGGGCTTTGTCTGCCTGTATGAATCCGAAACCGCTGGCTTCATCATAACCAGGGGTGTACATGTCGATCGCCGTGTTTTGCAACAGCGTTTTCATTTGAGGGCCGGTAAATGTTTCATTGAATAATTGTTGTTTTGCATTGATCAACAAGGCGGCTACACCTGCAGCATGCGGTGCAGCGGCTGAAGTACCAAAGAAGTTTGGAAAGCTATCACGGTCAATGTTTACCCCGCCAAAATCTACAGTGGTATTACCCCCATTGGGCGCAGCAATATCAGGTTTACTCCGGTTGTCTCCTTTGATTAAAATTCCGCCTCTTGATGAAAAAGAAGCAACAGAAGGTGCATTGCCATAAGCAGGTGTATTGGTATACAATACCGCACCAACCGTGATGGCACCGGCGGCGTTAGCCTGTGCGATGACAGTGCCGGTACCCTGGTTGTTTTCGTTGATGGTACCTTCTCCCCTGAAAATAATGTATTTAAAACGCACATTTCCGGTGCCGCTTTTACGGGTCACAATCACTTTTGCATCTACTGTAGCAGTAACTTTAAACGGCATGATCTCAAACGGATCACCGCCCAAATTATTCCGGTTAAAACCAAACAGGCTGTCGCCGGCAGGTGTAACGAGGTAAATGTCAAGATCATTTTTTGCACCGGTGGCCACACCATCCACGCCACTCACAGAGTAGAAATCATCATCCCACTGCATGGCAATGGTATAGGTGCCCTTGGTTAATGTTAAGGCCTGGTAATAATTGTTATTGCCAAAATTATGTGCTTCGCCAGACCCTGTGTATTTAGCTGGTGGCGGCATTGGACTAAACAGTGCTTCGTACGATTTTACACCAAAGTTTCCGGCTGATGTAAAATAGTTTACACCGGAAGCAGTAACATCATCCACTGCCTGCGCTATTATACCATCACTAAAGAATGGTTCAGTGATGTAACTGATATCATCAACGATCACTTTACAACCTGAATCTCTCAGCGCTTTAATACCATCGGCAAAATTCCCTGCGCTGATGAACCCGGAGCGGAAGTATAATTCTGCTGCAGGCGCCACATCATGTACGATCTGCAGCATGGCACGACCTTCATCGGTAGCTTTACCGTAAGGATATTCTGCTGATACTTTTACAGGTAGCGTATGAATTGGGTTACCCGTTCCCGGTAGGTCGCCATTTATCACATCGAGGTGAGCAGGATTGCCAAACTTGGTATTGTAACTGTCGCTCATTACACCAACTTTTACGCCCTGCCCAGATACATTCCAGGCTTTTTTCGCTATGTCAGACCGCATGGCTTTATCGCCCTGCGTTGTGGTTAAACCAGTGCTGCCGGAAGCGATCGGCGTAAAGTATGGCCTTGCATAGTTGATGAGTTGTGGCAACTGGTTTAGTTTGGGCAGGTTGCGTATCGGCATAAAGCCGGTAATGATCAGGGTAGAATCTCCATTGTCAACAAAATCACGCATGCCATAGGCTGCTGTGGAAAGCAGGTTATAAACCGCATTGTAGTTGCCGTCATTAACAATCACTTCAATCAATACAAGCGTATCGTTTGTAACAGAATCTCTTTTGATCAGGAAAATATTATTCGATTCAGTAGTGTCGATCAGCGACTCCGGGTAAAGGTATAACTGCGTAAGCTCTGAACCAATCAGGCTGTCTGTAGTACCGGTTACAGGCGGCCTGTAATATGGAATGATACAATTGGCACTCACCACTTTTACCGTAGTGCTGGCTGTACATCCATTGGCATCAGTAACAGTATAGTTATAGGTGCCTGGTGTAACGTTCAGCGTATCTGCACCGGAATAAATGAATGGAGCCGTACCGTTAATAATATTTAAATGCACAGTGCCGGTTGTAAGCCCACTTTCTGTACAAATGATCAAACTGTCGCCCGTAGCGTTTTCGATTTTCAGGTTACAGCAAGTGGTTCCTGTAACAACTCCGCCGGGAGCTACCCAGTTAGAGCTGGTACCATTCAATGCAAAATTATACAGGGTTCCATCGTATCCATTTCCGCTGATATCTGATACTGTAGTCTGGGCCAGGTTGCTTGCTGCTGCAATGCCCTGGTTGAAATGATATGCAGCCAATAAGCCGGGTTGTGCCTGGATTTCGCAATTCAAACCTGCCTGGATCTCGGCCTGGGTTCTCGCTGTATTCCATACCCTGAGCTCATCAATATTTCCGTCGAAATTATTGGAACCATAGGCATTATCACCAATGTACATATCTGTAGTTCCATCGCCGAGGAATGCTGAAGGAGAAACATCTGATGTAAGTAAAATACCATCCCTGTATATTTTTCTTTCTTTGGTTACATTATCAAATGTACAAGCCCAATGATGCCAGTTAAAATCCTGGGTTACTGCAACATTCAGGTCGTTTTGGTAAAAATTAAAAAAGAAGTTATTACCGCCCGGAGAAAATCCTATATGCAGCGTCCTGTTTTGCCCGAAGGCTGGCCCCTGTGCGAAGGCAACATTGTAATGGGTATTACCGTTTTGCTTCAGCCACATTTCAACAGAGAATGATTTGTTGGAAAGATCGGCTCCGTTCGATACAATGATCTTATCATCCACCCCGTCAAAATTCAATGCAGCAGCAGGAGTGTTTGCCGGTGCACAAACATTTCCTGAAACAACCCCACCAGGTGCGATCCAGTTAGAACTGCCACCTGTTAATGCAAAGTTGCTGAGTGTTCCGTTATTCGTATTTCCGCTGGCGTCATTCAGGGTTAGTTCTGTAAGGTTGCTTCCGGCTGCCATACCCTGGTTAAAATGATAAGCAGCAAGTAATGTCGGCGTAGCCTGGATTTCGCAGGTCATGCCTGCCACAATTTCTGCCTGCGTACGGGTCACATTCCATATCCTTAATTCATCGATGCTGCCATCAAATTCATCTCCACTGTAAGCATTTGCACCAATATGGCTTGCTGATCCGTTGCCAACAAAAGTTGATGGAATAACTGCCTGCCCAATCAAAACGCCGTCTCTGTAAACCTTGCGTTCTTTTGTTACATTGTCGAATGTACAGGCCCAATGGTGCCAGTCAACGTCATTGGTAATTGGAATTTCTAAGTCGTTAGGAGTACCAAAGAAATTAAAGATAAATTCATCGTTGCTTGAAAACCCGATATGCAGCAATTCATTACCCACACCAGAGGTACCCTGTGAGAAAGCTACGTCATAGGTATTTGTTGAGTTGCGTTTAAGCCACATCTCCACCGAGAACGACTTGTTGCTGATATCAATTCCTGCGTTGGAAATATCCACCTTATCGTCTACGCCATCAAAGTTCAGTGCAGCAGCCTCACACCCGGCATTGGTGATGGTTCCGTTATCATCATTACAATCAGTATGATCCAGCACAAAACCGAATGGCTGTGAACAATTGTAAACAGCATATCCCGGGTTTCCAAATCCGTCGTCATCCCGGTCACGGTAATAAATAGTACCAGGTGTTACTGTTACATTTTGCGTGCAGGTAACCGTATTGTCCAGTGCATCCGTGGCCGTCCATGTTACAAGGGTTGTTCCAACCGGGAGGCAGGATGGCGCATCATTGGTGAGTGTAACTGTACCGGTACCTCCGGCAGTTGCAGGGTATGGAGGTCCTACCACCAATACCCCGATCGCATTGGCCGGGTTGTTGTTGAACCGCAACGGCTGACAGGTATAATCAAGTGTGAATTCATACGTTAAATAGTAAACACCCGGTGTTGATGGTGCTACAAAATCGCCCCCGTTATAGTTATTAGCATATGGAGTGTTAATAGCGGGTTCGCACTGCAGGCTTTGAAAAGTGCCCCCGATTCCAATATAACCCTGGTAAACACAGCCTGGGCAATACACTGATCCCAGGTCAAAATTTGCAGCAACACTATAGTTTAAAGTGACCGTAGAACCCGGTGCCACCACGGCACTATTTCCACCACCATTGATACTTACGCCGGTGAAAGTTACATTTCTGTCGGTGAAGGAAGGGCTTGGTTGAATAGGGGTGGGAGGGAGTAATCCTATGCTGCAGGCTCCATTTACATTGTCCTGGCAAACGGTGAGGTCAGCTGCACAGGTAATGGACAGAGGACCGGAGGTTACCGGCTCTCCCACCTGGAAACGCCCGAAAGTTGTGACATCCAGTACGCCGATAGAAGTAGGAGTACGAAGTGTTACTGTTGGCAATGACCAAATGCCGTCATCATACTGACCTACGCTAAAATTGTTATAATCTGCTCCATTATCTACAGTGGGAGGAGTTGAATTGATCCAGTCAAAATAAACATCACATTGAGTAAAGGACAATCCGCCATTGGTAAGTGTCCAGTACCTGTTCACGCTTTTTTCACCATCTATACCTGAGTTTGAAATTTGAGGATAATCGCCGAAATCGGTTCTGGCAGTTACAAGGCCGCCACTTACCAGGTCTGGATCAATGGTCAACGGCGCATAGTTGTCATCGTCACCCACAGGAAACTGGAGTGGAGCTGCTGCTGAAACAAACCTGCTGAGGTTACCGGATACATAGCTTGTGGTGGATGCTCCCGTAATAGTGGCACCGATGCCAATCGTGAGATTTTGTGCGCCGGTCTGTATCTTACCATCAATCAAATTCAGGTTATTAACAATTGTCGGGTTGTCCTCAAGCACTACTCCAAATTGATTGTCGATGGTAAGATTGCTGATCGAACCACTACCACTGATATTCTGCGTAGCGCCACCGGCAAATACCAGTGCTGTCGATTGTACAGTACCATTGTTCGCAAAAGTAGTACCGGTGAAATTAAGTGCTGCTAAACCTGCCAGGGTTCCTTCAACATCATAAGTACCATCATGGGTACCATCATTGTTGTTGAGTGAAAATGTAGAACCTGATTCAATGAGTACGCTTCCATGATTACTGAATACCACTTCACTATTAAGGTCGATCGTTACCGCATTGGCAATATCAATTGATCCACCGCCAGACATATTATTGAATGCTGCATTGATACCGCCGGTTGAAGCGATGCTGAGCGGCGAATTAAAAAACAGGCTGCTGTAGTTGTTGATGGTATCGGTAGTGCCTGTCATGTCAATGGTAGTATTACCCGACAGATCCATCGAATTATAATTGTTGATTGTTGTATTATTATCTTCCATCAGCAGGTCGCCTGCAACTCCTTCCCAGGTAACATCACCATAGTTGTTGAGTGCTAAGCCTGCGCCTAAGTGGAAATTATCGCCATCGGTGTATATGTAAAGACTGCCGTTATTTTGTATCTCAATTATACCGGGACCATTGAGATGATCCTGGGAGCCGCAATTGATGCTGGCACCTGATCCAACAACCAGTTTGCCATCTACCTGGATACCTCCGCCAGACATACTGATGGCAGCGCCGGCATTTAAAGTAAGATCGTCCCCAGCCCCGTCCAGTACTTTCAAAGTGCCTTCGGTGATGGAGATCGTACCATATACTACGATCTGGTCGCCCTGTATGGTTTCGGAACCATTGCCGATTGTATGCCCGCTTTTGATGGTAATGGTATTGCTGTTGATCCCGTTTGGAAATTCCGTTGCAGGTTGCCAGGCGGTACCGGTATAGGTTTCCCAGTTACCAGCCTCATTCCAGTTTCCATTTTGCACACTCCGGTAGTCACCGGCCATTGCAGTTGGATCGATGGTAGATTCTCCAATTGCAAATTCAGTTCTTCCATTACTGTTTGTATGAACCGTCACTGAACTAGCCGTTTGGCTTACCATGGTGGTAAGGAACCAGGCCGGCAGAACAGAGTTGTATTCACGAACCACAAAATTATTTGCGTTGGCAGCACCATCAACGTCGGTGGCCAGCCAGTTAAAAGTTGTCCATACATCAGTGTTCCCAGTGGCTACTTCCAGGCCCCAGTAACGGTTTACGCTTTTATTGGGGTCGATGTCTGAACTGGCAATATCTGGATGATCGGGATTGGTAGTGGAGGCTGTAACGCCGCCAATACCATTTGAGTTAAAAACAGTAACATCTACAGGTCGGTAGCCCAGTGCATCTCCAATCCTGAAAGTTTTGGTTGTACTGCCCACCGGGTAATTCATCTGGAGGTTACCGATCACATAGTGGTCAGTCACTGAATTATTTTGTATAAATGCTGAGGATGCAATGATCACTTTGCTGGCGCCCGTAGCAGTAAGTTCACTGTTGGTGAAATTGAGGGTATTGGTGATGGTCTGTATTCCGTTCAACGTTACCCCGGCAGTGGTAGCAATACTTAGCATACTGATAGTGCCTGTTCCGTTGATCGTTTGTGGAGCTGTTCCCCATGCAATTAACTGTACGTTTATAGTGCCATTATTAGTGCAGTCCCCGTCAAATTGAATGTGCGATGATCCGCTGATCACAACGCCGGAAGCAACATCCATTACGCCGCCAAAGCTGCTGAAGAAGACCGTGCCATCGTTTACCAGGTCATCCCCGGGGCCATTGGCTATGGTCACAGCATTGAATACATGTAAGGCTCCGCCACTGTTTACCCGTACCTGGTCGATGGTTTTTGCTGCGCCGATGCTGATGGTATGCGGACTCTGGATTGTGATCGTTCCATCTGAAGAACTGGGTGCCGCCGACGCCCCAACCCATGTAATACCGTCAAAAATTTCCCAGTTGGTAATGGTTTCCCACGACCCGGTGGCAATACTCCGGTAATCTCCGGCAGCCTGTGCATTTGCGTACCGGGGGTTAATGCTCATCAGCCCCACCAGGCAAATAAACAACGGAAATACGTTTTTAACTTTTAAGCGCAAAGAAGATCCGGTTGACTGTTTGTCGGCGATACAGGTAAAATTGTTCATCGTTTCTGGTTTGATAAATCAGTTAATTGGCTTTCAAAAAGGGAACAACGTTGGATTTCGCTCTGTTTAAAATTGAGGCATGAGGAATAACCTTCAATCAGAAAATGTTAGCGCAAATGGTATTGATGCATTTCGGGGCGGTTCACAGGAGTTTTGGAAGGCTAAAATTGATGATTATCCGGGGGAAACACATGGATATTTTCACCATTTTGCCGCCTCTTTAAGTCAAAGTACAGGAGAAATTGTGCAAAGCTGGCCGATTGGTCACTTGAAATTCATTAACTGTCCATTCTGGTCCACCGTAGCAGGCTAATAAAAAATGATGTTGCCCGGTTCGGCCGGCCATGGAAAAAACAGCCGGATGGATAACATCTTCAAGGGTAAAAAAATGCATTGTTGTTGATTTAAGTACATGAAAAATTTACCCTGACAGGTAGTTGCTGATGTCTTTTTACGGGGGTTACCAGAAAATGTAATGGTTGATCACAGGGTAAACGTGATGTGGTAATGAATGGTAAGATACATACCGGTTGCAATTTTAGACAATTTATTTGACATATAATGCAACGGGCGTTTAAAAGTTTCATGAACTAACACAGGTGGTTCAGGATTTAATGGCAACCCTCCATTCCTGGGGCGTTTCTCCATATTCCTGTTTGAATACCCTTGAAAAATAAGCAGGGTCGTTGTACCCGCATTCATAAGCTATAGAGGCAATGGATAATGCAGGATTTTTGAGCATTTCCCTGGCTTTGTTTAGCCTGATGATGCGGATGAACTTGTTGGGGGAACAGCCTGTTAGTGCATCTAATTTCCGGTGCAACTGGGAGTGGCTCATAAAAACAAGCTTGCATAACTGCTCAATGGTAAAATCGGCATCAGCAATGTTGGCCTCTACTGCCTCCCTCACTTTCTTTACAAATTCATCTTCTATTGTGGTAGTGGCCGGCTGTGTTGTTTCAGTGCTGCTAGGTTCGGGGGCGGGGCTGCTGATGCCTGCCCGTTTGAGATAATACTGCTGCAGGGTTAACCGCAGTTCAAGCAGTTTTTTTATTCTTATTAATAATTCTTCCCGGTTAAATGGTTTTTCGAGGTAAGCATCAGCGCCCTGCTGAAGGCCCTCCATCTTGCTTTCTATGTCAGCCTTTGCAGTGAGCATGATGATGGGAATATGACTGGTATGTTCATCGCTGCGTAAACTGCGGCATAGTTCGAAGCCATCTACAAAAGGCATCATTACATCGGTGATGATCAGGTCGGGTACCAGTTCGGCGGCGATCTCGAGTCCCTCTCTTCCGTCTTTACCAACTGCCAGGCGATAATCGGGCAGGCAGGAGGCGGTATAGGCTACCACATCCGCATTGTCTTCTACCAATAAAATAAGTGGTTTTGTGGCAGGATGTTTTTCAATTGTATCAATATTGTTTACATGCCGGCCTGAAATATCCTGTTCCAGTTTTACAGGCTTAACGGCAGCAGGCATGTTTTCTTCTGATGACTGTATTTTTTTCAGGGGCAGTACCACAGTGAACTCACTTCCTTTGCCTGCGCCAGTGGGGGGGCTTTTCACCGTGATCTCACCGGCCATCAATTTCACCAGTTCTTTGGTAAGCGCCAACCCGATGCCCGTACCTTCCGTTTTTCTTGTATGACTGTTATCTAACTGGTAAAACCGCTCGAAAATATGTTGTAACTGGCTTTCGGGTATACCGATGCCGGTATCTTTTACTTTAATGACCAGGGAGGCTTTGCCTGTTTGCGCCGGCAAGGTTTGTTCCGTGATGGAGATATAAATATTACCCCGTTCCGGAGTGAATTTTAGTGCATTCGATAAAAGATTAGAGATGATCTGCCGTAGTTTTTCAGGGTCGTATTCCATGTACAAAGCATCCATCTCTGTTAAAAAATGCAATTGTTTTTTCTGGCTTTCGGCGAGTGAATGAAAAGATTCCACGATGTAGCGGAGGAAGTTGATCACATCGCCGTTTACCGGTTGCAGCATCATTTTACCGGTTTCCAGTTTTGAAAGATCCAGCATTTCGTTTACCAGGTTCAGCAGGCTTTCGCCATTGCGGATGATCATGTCCATCCCATTCTGCAGGTGGAGCGGCGGGTTGCTTTTTACCTGCTGCGCCATGCCCAGTATAACGGTAAGCGGTGTGCGAAATTCGTGGGTGATATTGGTGTACAGTTGTGTTTTTACTGTATCCAGTTCTTTTATTCTTTTTGCTTCTAACTGTTCAAAATTCAATTGCGATTTTAATTTGGCCCGGTTCACCGTAAATTTCAAATAGGCTCTTATGCCCAATCCTATCAGCAATGCATAGCAGCCATAAGCCCACCAGCTACGCCACCATGGCGGCAGCACTGTGATTTGCAATTCAGCAATCTTATCACTCCATATTCCCTGGCTGTTGCTGCCCTGCACTTTAAAAATATATTTACCTGATGGCAGGTGGAGGTAAGTTGCTGATCGACGGGTGCCACTTTCCACCCAATCATTATCTACACCAACCAGTTGGTAGCGGTATTTATTCTGTTCAGGTGCAGTAAAATCAAGTGATGAAAATTCAAGTGTAAGAATGTCCTGTAAATAGGTAAGCGTAATATTTTTTGATTGCTCAATAGTGCTTTTCAAAACGCCGGAGCTATCCCCCGCCGTTACAGGCTGGTTGTTGATCAAAATATCCGTGATAAAAACATTGGGCGTAAAGCCTGCCGCCAATATTTCTTTCGGATCAAAAACATTTAACCCGTTTACGCCGCCAAAAGCCAAATTGCCATTGGGCAACTTCCTGTAGGCGCCGGTATTAAATTCATCACCCTGCAAACCATCTGCCTTTGTAAAATTGCGGAATACCCAATTGGTGCTGCCAGCCTTGCCAGCCAGCATACAAAAAATACCTTTGTTGGTGCTGCCCCAAAAATTGCCTGCATCATCTGCAACAATGCCATACACTACATCATCGGGCAAACCATCTTTGGACGTAAGATGAAAAAAATCGCCGGTGTTTTTATCCAGCCTGTTTAGGCCGCCTCCCTTTGTGCAAATCCATAGATATTTATTTGGCTCTGCAGGGTCGTCCATAAAACTGGACACGTTGTTGTAGTTAAGCGAATTGAGGCTGTTGCTGTTATTATAATACCATTTTACTTGTGGGGTATCGCCAGTACCGCTGCTGAAATCAAGCCTTGCGAAACCATCGGCCGTACCCACCCACAAAATGCCCTGCCTGTCTTCGTAAATATCAGTGCATACAGCCTCTGCCTGCACAGGCCTTGCAGCATTGGTATTAATGGTAAAGCTGTCAATTTTTTCTGTAGTGGTATTAGTTCTTGTAAAAAAGCCACCAAGCCCCGGCATCCACACATTGCTTTTGCTGTCTTCGATCATTGGTTGCTTGCTGCCACGGCCCGCAAAAGAATTTATCTGAGGGAAAGCTGTTAGTTTGCCTGAAGAAGGTCTGTATTTGTAATAGCCGCTGAAATCACTTTTAATCCAGTAATCGCCTGTTTTGGCAACGATGAAATTATCTATCTGTTGTATAATAGAAAGTTTATTAAAAGGGTTGGCTATTACAGAATCATTTTGCAACCTTCGCCATCCGTAGCCGAAATCGCCTAAAAAAAAATCGCTGGAAGCAACGGGTACAATATACCGCACACTGAACCCTGGTATTTGTGCTTTGAATTTGCTTTTTGCAGCATTGAATTTCCTTAGGCCATATCCCACCGTACCAGTCCATACCATTCCGGAACGATCAACAATAAATGGGTAAATCAACCTTGTGAGCGGAGGCAATTTTTTACCCCATTGCAGTGGTTTGCCCTTTATCAGATCGCTTACATCATATATGGAATGATCCCGGTGATGATAGTCCCACAATGGACGCTTTGTTTTAAAAAGCATATTGCCTTCAGGCATTTTTCCTGTATCAAATAATGGTATTGCATTTTTGCCATCATACAAAAAAAGATTGTTGTTAATGAGTATGTTTTCATCATCAACAAAATAACCGTTGTTGATTAATTGTGCATTAGCCAAAGGGATAAAGCTGTTGTTAGCTGCGTCAAACCTATACACTGATTTATCCATGCCGCCAACCCACATGTTGTTGCTTTTGTCTTTGCCCATGCCGTACACAAGCACATTGTTTGGCAATGACAGTTTTGTAATAACGGGCGCTCCTCCAGCCTCAAAAAAATGATTGCTGAGTTCCACCATGTTGAGGCCGGGCGCATCAGTGGCGATTAAAATTCTGCCATCAGGCATTTCGTTGATGCCCCTTATCTGGTTGCCCGAAAGACTGGCTGGGTTAGAAGGATTGTATGCAATCCGGTAAAATAGCCCACTGGCTTTGTCATAAATATTTACACCCGTATTCTCTGTGCCAACCCATATCCTTCCTTTTGAATCCTCAAACAATTTCATAATGGTGTTGCTGCTGAGGGAATGTGGATTATAAGGGTCACTGGTAAAAACTTTAAAACTGTATCCATCATAACGGTTCAACCCGTTTTTTGTACCTGCCCAAATAAAGCCTTCTTTATCCTGCAGCATATCAAATACCATACCCTGCGACAAGCCTTCGGCGGTGGAAATGGTTTGGTACCCGGGTGTTTTTTGTGCAGTAGCCCCCAGCCATAACCAGGTTATGGAAACGACAAGAATTGATTTAAGGTTGAAAAACCGTTGCTGCATTTACTGCTAAAGATAATTGGAAACTTTTTTTACAGCGTATTTGCCGGTAAGAAACTGATCCTTCTTTTTTAAAATGACGAATTAATCCTGTCACTGCACAATTTGTCCTGTTGAATGCTTTAAAAATATCACTCTATGACGGATATCTACTCACTACCACCTTCGATAGCAGCGATTTTTACATATCCATTTTACCCCGCAAACGCTTTCACTATTATTAACTATTAAACCAAAAAAAATGAAAAAAAATTTTTGTGCCAGGACAAAGATCTTCGGCCTTCTGTTGATGCTTATCCCTTTTGCAGGCATCAGCCAGGTGAAAAATGTAATTTCCCACCAACGCGTATTTCCCAAAGCGGATAAAGTGATGGAGTTTGAAAAAGCGCTGGCAGCACATGCACAAAAGTATCACACCGGTGATGCACATTGGCGTGTGTTCAGTATTCAATCGGGGCCCGATATGGGCGGCTACCACATTACCGAAGGCCCGACAAGCTGGGAGGGAGAAGACGCAAGGGGCGACATGGGTACAGAGCACATGACAGACTGGAATAAGAATGTAAGCGTGTATTTAACCGACCGGTTATCGGGTGGCTATTCTGTATATGTTGATTCATTAAGTACAGTGGCTTTAGGCGACTTCTCGGATAAAATTCAGATCACCCATGTGTATCCCAAAATAGGATGGGGTAATAAAGTGGTAAGCATGATAAAAAAACTGAAGGCTGCCTGGGTTGCCGAAGGATCAACCATTGCCGTATACCAGGCCAATGGCTCCGGTGCTGCACAGTACACGCTGGTAAACAGGTACAAGCAGGGCCTCAAGGAAAAGGCTGCTGGCTTTCGCAAACCATTCAGGGAAACTTATGATGCCGTACATGGCGCAGGCGCTTATGAAGAATACCTGGAGGATCTGCGGAATTATGTAAATGATGTATGGAGTGAACTACTCTTTATGCGTAAAGATCTAAGTTCAAAATAAATCGATAGCGTCACTGTAATAAGCCTATAGTTTAAAAAACTATAGGCTTATTTATCCGGTTGATGCAGATCAATGAGCATGTGGAGAAAGTAATTGAATTGGAAAAACCAGACCATCCTGATTTAACACGCTCTGTTTAAAAAAGACGTAAATAATTATCCATACAAACAATTTATCAAAACCAATTTATAGATACTGGTAAAAATAACCTGTAACCTTTTTGTATCTCATTCATTCACGAGCAACCAATCTCCTGTTTTTGCCGATGGATTGATGCCGCCACAGTACAGTTAATCCTGCTGATCGGTTGAAAATATCTTTTTACAATCTGCCCTTATCAAAAACAACTTAATTTTACCTTCTGAAAACAAACGGGTACTACTGATGAATGAAAAGCTGCAACAGCTCAGCACCACACTACAGGGTGATTTATTTTTTGATACAACCATGCGGTTGCTTTATGCCACCGATGCCTCGGCTTACAGGGAGCTTCCCCTGGCAGTGGCCGTTCCAAAAACTGTTGAGGACATTCAGCAACTCATAGCATTTGCCAGCGCCCATAAAACATCGCTGATACCACGTACCGCCGGTACCTCCCTGGCAGGGCAGGTAGTGGGCAATGGCATTGTGGTAGATGTAAGTAAAAATTTCACCAGTATCCTTGAACTCAACAAAGAAGAAAAATGGGTGAGGGTACAGCCCGGCGTTATCAGGGATGAGCTCAATCTTTTTTTACAGCCACATGGCCTGTTCTTTGGCCCGGAAACTTCCACTGCCAACAGGGCAATGATCGGGGGCATGGTAGGTAATAATAGTTGCGGCAGTAATTCTGTGCAATACGGAAGTGTAAGGGAGCATTTGTTGGAAGTAAAAGCCCTCCTGAGCGATGGCAGCGAAACTACTTTTA
Source organism: Chitinophagaceae bacterium UBA1946 (assembly GCA_002336815.1). Taxonomy (GTDB): domain Bacteria; phylum Bacteroidota; class Bacteroidia; order Chitinophagales; family Chitinophagaceae; genus Ferruginibacter. The sequence goes on from DDEU01000077.1 coordinate 22,711, forward strand.
AAACCCTTTCAATTGATGCGTTTCATCAAAAATGTGAAGGCGATCACCTGGAGGCCAATATTTATAAAACGGTAAGAAGTTTACTAAGCAATTACGATCACCAGCAGGAGATCCGCAAAGAATTCCCCAAAGCATCTATTGAAAGAAGAAATACCGGTTACGCAGTAGATGTGCTGCTGGAAACTGCGCCATTTACTGCCGGAAAAGAAGATTTTAATTTCTGCAAACTGATTGCCGGTTCAGAAGGTACGCTGGCGTTTATCACAGAGATAAAACTCCATGTAAATGAATTGCCGCCAAAAGAAACCGGCCTGCTCTGTGTTCATTTCAACAGCATTGACGAAGCCTTGCGTGCCAATGTCATTGCCATGCAGTTCAGGCCCAGCGCCAGTGAGCTCATCGATCATTATATCCTGGAATGTACCAAAGACAATATTGAACAAAGCAAGAACCGTTTTTTTGTAAAGGGCGATCCCGGTGCCATACTGGTGGTGGAATTTTGCAGAACTACCCGTGATGAGATCAACGTGATGGCAGCAACTGTAGAGGCCGCCATGCGGCAGGCTGGTTTAGGATATCACTTCCCGTTATTGTTTGGCAGCGACAGCAAAAAGATATGGACACTACGTAAGGCGGGTCTTGGTTTGCTGAGCAATTTACCGGGCGATGAAAAAGCCGTGCCGGTGATAGAAGATACGGCTGTTGATGTGAACGATCTGCCTGCGTACATTGCAGATTTCAATAAGATACTGGAAAAATATGGTCTTCATGCAGTGCATTATGCACATGCCGGTAGTGGTGAAATTCACCTGCGACCCATCATTAATTTAAAAACGGGGGAAGGCAACCGCCTGTTCAGGGTAATTGCAGAAGAGATCGCCACACTTGTAAAAAAATACAACGGCTCCCTAAGTGGTGAGCACGGTGATGGCAGGTTGAGAGGAGAGTTCATTCCACAAATGGTAGGACAAAAAAATTATGAACTGCTGCGCAGGATCAAATACACCTGGGACCCGGAAAATATTTTCAATCCCAATAAGATTGTTGATACCCCTTCCATGAATTCCATGCTGCGGTACACGCCGGGGCAGCAAACACCAAAGTTCAATACTATTTTTCGCTACAAAGACCAGGATGTGCTGCAGCACGCCGAGCAATGCAATGGCAGCGGCGATTGCAGGAAAACGCATTTGAGTGGCGGCACCATGTGCCCCAGTTACATGGCTACTAAAAATGAGAAGGATACTACCAGGGCCAGGGCAAATATCCTGCGGGAGTTTTTGACGAATTCGGATAAGCTCAACCGCTTCGATCACAAAGAAATTTATGAAGTGATGGATCTTTGCCTGAGCTGCAAGGCCTGTAAAAGTGAGTGCCCCAGCAATGTAGATGTAGCCAAATTAAAAGCAGAATTTTTACAACAATACTACGATGTCAATGGCGTGCCTTTCAGGAGCAGGCTCATTGCTAACTTCAGCGCCAGTGCCAGGCTGGGCGCCCTTATGCCGGGCCTCTACAATTTTGCCATGACCAATCCTTTTATCAGCAACAGCATTAAAAAACTCGTTGGCTTTGGGGTTAAGCGCAGTATGCCTACGATGTATAGTACAACGCTGGAAAAATGGTGGAAAAATCAAAAGTCAAAAGTCAAAAATCAAAAAGAAAACTCGGAAGAAGGCGGGGGAACCTTCCACCTTAAACCTAAAACCTTATATCTTTTTTGCGACGAGTTTACCAACTATAACGATACAGCCATTGGTATTAAAGCGATACAATTACTGGAACGGTTAGGGTATGAAGTGATCATTCCGGCACATATCGAAAGTGGCAGAGCCTGGCTGAGCAAGGGCCTGATACGGAAAGCAAAAATTATCGCCAACAGGAATGTGGAAATGCTGAAAGATATTGTTACTGCAGATGCACCATTGATCGGTATTGAACCATCGGCCATCCTTACTTTCAGGGATGAATACATTGACCTTGCCAGCGACGAAAATCTTGCAGCAGCAAAAGCATTGTCAAAAAATGTTTTTTTGATCGATGAATTTATTGCTTCAGAGATCGGTAAAGGAAACATCAGCAAAGAGTTGTTCACCAAAGAAAAAAAACTCATCCGGTTGCATGGCCACTGCCAGCAAAAATCATTGTCATCGGTGGCCTCTTCCGTTACTTTATTATCCCTCCCGGAAAATTATACCGTGCAAACCATCCCATCGGGCTGCTGTGGCATGGCCGGTTCATTCGGCTATGAAAAAGAACACTATGACCTGTCTATGAAAATAGGCGAACTGGTACTGTTTCCCACAGTACGCAGCCAGGGCCCGGAAGTGATCATTGCAGCGCCGGGCACCAGTTGCCGCCACCAGGTAAAGGATGGCACGGGCAAAACAGCATTGCATCCTGTGGAAGTGCTGTTCGACGCACTGATCTGAGGCCGGTAAGGCTCCTGCATTTTTAAAAATCCCTAAAAAAGGGGAGGTGGAGATTTTTATATACACTTACTTTTGACTGGTTATCCAATATGCGCTGAAACCGGCACGTAATCCTCCCTTTTCGATCGTACAGGTTAAAAAATCAACACCAATGCAACCAAAAAAACTGCTTTGTTCAGCACTGCTGTGCTTAATTTTTTGTACTGTAAAAGCCCAGGTAGTACCACGTGGGCATTCGCCCAGGTGCGGTTCTGAATTCAACCTGGCCGAAGTATTAAGTAATCCACTAAGGGCAAAAAAATATTTAGCCAATGAGCGGATGATCGCAAAAAGGATCAGGGATAAACGCCTGGGCATTGATGCCGCAATGGCACTGGACCATACCACTGAAGTAAAGATCCCGGTGGTATTTCACATTGTAGATCCCAATCCCAACAGCATTACTGATGATATGATCAATTTGCAGCTGGCAATACTCAACAGGGATTATTCCGGTAAAAATGCAGACTCTGCCAATGCCGTTCCTTTTTATGGTGTACGTGGACATTCCAAAATAACTTTTGTACTTGCCAAACGTTCGCCACGAGGTTGTGATACCACCGGAATTGTAAGGGTAACCTCCAATCTTACTGTTCATGGAACGATTAGAGATAATAACGGTAATGTTACAGCAGCCAGCAATACCTATTTAATGAAGTACACTGCTTCGGGCGGCGATGATGGCTGGGACAGTTACAATTGCCATTACCTCAATATCTGGGTTTGCAACCTTACCAATGGTTTACTCGGCGAAGGAACATTTCCTGATACAGAGCCATCCAGTGTACAGGGGCTGGTGATTGCCAAAAGCTCTTTTTCCTTCGTGGCCGGTCAATATACTTTTGGCCGCACATTGGTACATGAAGTAGGGCATTTTTTAAACCTGAGGCACATTTGGGGCGATGATGAAGATGATGCCAATACCTGCTCCGGTACGGATGAGATCGGCGATACCCCTAACCAGGCCGTAGCCACTTTTGGTGCACCCGCAGGAATAAAATACGATGCTTGTTCGCCGGCACCTGGCAACGGTTACAATTATCAAAATTTCATGGATTACTGTGATGACGTTGCCCTGACCATGTTTACCAACCAGCAGATAGACCGCATCCTGGCAGGGTTGGAACTGTTCCCCAATCGCCATAATTTGATCGATAAAAACAACAAAGCACTCACGCCGGTAGAATCCAACGAACTTTTCACGATGTGCAATACGGCAGAGTTCACTACCAATGCCTTCACCACCATTGCTGTTGGCAAAGGCGGGGTGGTTTGGGCGGGTACTGCCAATGCAGGACTGTATCAATACCGCAGCGGACACTGGTACCGCAATGTGAATAATGTGAACAATAATTACCAGGATATCAAAGCCGGTAAATATGGCGGCATCTGGATAGCCCAATCCGGTTACAGCGGTGCACAAGCCAATACCGGCGGAGTGTATTATATTCCGGATACCGTATTCCCTGCTACCACCAATTACTACAGTTTTTCAAACGGGCTGCCATCAAGATATGTAAAAGGACTTTTTATCGACACTACTAAAACTTACCTGGAAGGCGTTGATACCCCGTTGATCTATACAGCTAATTTTGCCCATATTACAGCGGGTGTTTCGGCTGCAGGTGGCGTGGGTCGTGGATTTTTCCCCGTGGCGCCCAACTATTTTACAACTTTCAGAAAGGGGATACAGGCATCAAGAGTCACTGATGGCACCGCAAGCGTCTACTGCATAGCAGGTAATTACAAAGAGATATGGGCGCACATCCAAAATAACTATGGCCGTAGCCAGGTACTGCGTTACAAAAATGATATTTTGATGGATACCCTGCCTTCGCTGGATACCACCAATATTTTCAATGGGATATTGACCGGCCAGTTCAATGTAAAGGCAATGTATTTTGATGCCCGGGGCAACCGCTGGATGAGTGTAAATGGCAAAGGGCTCATCGTAACAGATTCCAATGAAACCGTATGGCACCCGATCGATTTCGCTTCCCTGTTCCCTTCAACTCCTGCGTTTAACAACAATGCCATTTCAGGCGATACAGCCGGCAACGTATTCATCGGAACACAGAATGGACTGATCGTATATACGGCCAATAAAACCCTGGATGATGAGAAATCGTACAAATTATACACTACAAACCATGGGCTTCCCTCCAACAATATCAAGGCCATAGCTGCGGATACATCGAGGCAAAAGTTATTGATCGCAACGGATAATGGGATTATCTTCTGGAACCCAACCTGCGCTACCGGACCTGCTGAAGATATCGAGAATTTCTCAACGGTGGCTACCGGCGACTGGAGCAACCCTGCTATCTGGTGCAATGGAGTAGTACCGCCTCCCAATGCAAAAATCATTGTTCGGCACCCGGTTACTATTACTACCAATACACATTGCAAGTCATTGCAACTGGTATTGCCGGGAAGCTTTACCGTTGCGCCGGGAATTGATCTGAGTGTAGGGAACTAAGCCGTAGGGAGCCATGGTTAATAAGCCACTACTTCAAAATAGGTATTGTAAAATAAAAGGATATGGATGATTTTTAGCAGCATTAAATACTATAAACATGAAACTGCTTAAAATTGCCCCCATCGTATTTTTAGTGGTGCTGGTAAATACTGCCTATTCGCAGGCGCCGTCCCTGCAAAAAATGAAACAGGTAATTGACGGGGATCAAAAATTACAGCCGGGCGCTACCAGTGTGAAACTGATCAACAGTACGCAGGCAGGTATCTTATTCAAAAAAAATGCTTCACTCACGCAAAGCAGTGTGATCAACTGGCTCACTGAAAAACTGGCCCTGCGGCAGAACGATGATAAACTGGTGGATGAACAAAGCGATGTGGTCACCAACGGCTTTACGGCAAAGAAAATTCATCAATATTACAAAGGCATTAAGGTGGAACATGGCGTGGTCAATAGTACCAGCCTTGATGGCACCGTTCGCATGATGCAACTGGAATTCTACAGCGTGCCGGATGGGTTCAATACACAGCCGGCTTTGTCTGAAGAAGCAGCCCTCAACAAAGCCAGGGCTTTTGTGGGCGCCGCCGTTTATGCATGGGATAACCCGAAAAATGCTGCAGATGAAGATTTTCAAAAACCACGTGGTGAATTGGTGATCATACAAAATTATAAAACGGACGGCGTGGTTTGCCTCGCCTATAAATTCAACGTGTATGCCCTGGCACCTGTGAGCAGGTCGTACATTTATGTGAATGCCTGGGATGGCAGCATTGTGCTTGATGATGCCATCATCAAACATGCAAAGAGCAGGAGTGATGAAACGGGTAATAAAAACAATCCTGATCCGCAACAGGCAACTTTGCATAAAGTGGAAGATGAGGGACAAAAAATTTTACGAACAACAGCAGTTAACAGAACGGGCACAGCGGCTACCCGCTATTCCGGCAGCAGGCAAATTGTAACAGATTCTGTAGCGGGTGGACTCGCAAAACCATTCCGCCTTCGGGAGGGCAGGGATAATCATGCCATCATCACGCTCGATTTTCAGCGAAAACCCTGGAACACCAATGTGAATTTTGAAGCACAGGCTATTGAATTCAACGACAACGACAATAACTGGACGGCTGCAGAATTTAACAATCCCAATCTGGATGATGCAGCCCTGGATGCACACTACAACATGCAATGGGTAAGCGATTACTGGGTGAATGTACACCAGCGTAAAGGTTGGGATGATAAGGATGGAGCTTTTATAGGCTATGTTCATACCAGCGAAGATGAGTTTGATCAGAATGGAGTGTTTGTTGCCTATCATCGATGGTTCGACAATGCGTTCTGGAACGGGAAGAACATGCACTTTGGTGATGGCAATGGTGTCAGCAGTACCAATGCCGAATACGATCCGCCTGCAACCAGTCTTGATGATTGCGGGCACGAACTGAGTCATGCGATCACCACTACTACTTCAGGCCTTGTGTACCGCTGGGAATCTGGTGCCATGAATGAAGCATTTAGTGATATTTGGGCAGCCTGCATTACCAACTATGCAGTGCAGCACGATCCCACATTATCAGGCGAATTGCCCTGGCGACTTTTTGAAAAAACTACCAAACCCAACAAAGGCACCAATGCTGGATTAAGGGACATGCAGGATCCAACAAAATTCAATGATCCCAGTACCTATCATTCGACTCACTGGACACCCGGTGACTATTACGATTGCCCGGTAGAAAGCGACAACCTCAACGACCACTGCGGTGTTCATCACAACAGCGGCGTGTTAAATAAGTGGTTCTTTCTCATCACACAGGGCGAAATAGGTATCAACAGCAAACTGGATCCTTACGTTGTTTTAGGGCTTGGATTTGCTACAACGGAAAAGATCGCTTACCTCATGGAACTCAATCTAACCCCCAATGCAGGCTATGCCAATGCCATGACGGTTTCATTGAATGCAACGGCAACAGCTTATGGACTGGGTTCGCAGGAATACAATACAGTAAAAGCTGCATGGGCCGCTGTTGGACTTGATACCGCCAATACTTTCAATATGGCGAATACGCCTGTTTTCACCACCAATAATTTTACCTGCATTACCGTTGCATCCGATAACAATGTTTTTGCAGGCACCAACTACAATGGTTTTTATCAATACGATGGCACAGACTGGATCAAGCGAAATGAATTGCCGGATGTACGTTTCAACGATATCAAAACAGATGTGATCGATGGTGATGTGTGGATCGCACAATCTGGCAGAAGCGGTACGCAAGGCGGCGGCAGCAGCATTGCAGGCGGAGTCAATCGTCTTGAATATCCCTACAATGCCAACAGTATTTTATATACTGTAGACCCACTGCTGCATGTGCCTTCCCGAAATGCCCGGTGCATGTTTATTGACGATCACCGGCTCATTGAATCAACTAACCCCAAAGCATGGGTTGCCACCACTGCTTACATTACCAGCAGCCAGTCAACCAGTGGAATGCTCGGGGTAGGGCTTCACAGCACGTACAAAGAATTTGTTCCCGTTAGTGAAGGTATCAACATTGGCCTCGGTACTTTAGGCTGTCTAACGGTTGGGGGTAACCGCAATGAAGTGTGGACCTTTGTGCAGGCAAATAATGGCATTAACCAGTTGCTCAGTTATAATGCAGAAACCAATGCGCTGATCACTACATACGATCATAATTCCACGCCCATCATCCCTTCCGGTTTCGTTGCCAGGGCAATTTATGGCGACCGGTACCAGCGTATCTGGATCGGGTTGGCCAATGCAGGGCTATTGATCTATGATGAGAACAAAGTGTGGCACTACGTTAATTTTACCACTATTTTTCCGCCGGGGGTGCAGGTGAATTACAATGCCATCACCGGCAACAAACATGGCGATGTATTTATTGGAACCAGTGCAGGTATGGTGTATTTTGATGCAGGCGGAGGATGGGCCAACAGGCTGAGCGACTCCTTGTATTACAGGCGCTATGGCAAATCAAACGGGTTGATGTCGGATAACATCAACGCAATTGCTTATGATAATTATCGTTTTAAGTTATGGGTAGCATCAGACAGTGGCATTGTAATGTGGGATCCGCCCTGCATCGGGGCTGGTAACTGCCTTTCAACGCCGATGAATAAGAATGGTTTTTCAATTACGAAACGAAGCGGCAACTGGAGCGATACTGCTGTGTGGGACACTGGCCTTATCCCTGATTCAACAACCGTAGTAGTGATCACGGATACCATTGCAGTTGACATCAACGGGGAGTGTCAGTCGCTTAAGGTTGCCAATCCTGGTAATCTAAAAGTGAACACAGGTAAAAATCTGACTATTTTTGAAGAGAAAGAACCCATTCTCACCAACGATGAGCGGCGAAGAAGGCGCAGGTAACAAGACTTGGCCGGCCGTTGAAGGGATAGGTTGAATTTGATTATACTAAGCATACCGGCAGGTTGAATAAAACAATCTTGTTATTGAAAGAGACGCAACACATATCTTACCGTAAACAGCTAACCTGCACCAGGCGGAAACAGGCAATATTGTTTCCCCTGTTGCTGCTGGCCTGCCTTGTCAATATTGTTCATGCACAAACGGCCAATTTTACCATCAACATCCGCAATGGCTGTGTGCCGCTCGGTGGTGTAAATTTTACGGATGCTTCTACCGGCGGAACGGTAGTAAGGAGAGACTGGAATCTTGGCAATGCTACGCTCATACCCAATGGCCCGGCAGTGGTAGGCACCAACTATCTTACTGCACAAACATTCAATGTGTCGCTAACCGTTACTTTTTCCAACGGCGTAGTAAGTACAAAAAATGATGTGGTGGTAGTATACCCCAAACCCAATGTAGATTTTAAAGTGAACGATACAGCGGGCTGTGTACCTTATACAGCAAGTTTCACCGATCTTTCTACTACTGCGACCGGTACCATCAATAACTGGACATGGGATTTTGGTGCTGGCGGCAATACAATTCAAAATCCAACTTTTGTTTACAATACGCAGGGGCTTTACAATATTTCTCTCATTGTAAAAAATAGCTGGGGTTGCCAGAGCGATGCATTAACAAAGTTTCAGTATGTGCATGTGTGGAATAAACCCACGGCCTCTTTTGCAGCAGTTCCTTCTTTCAGTTGCAATGATACAGCCACGATATTTTTTAACAACACTACCACTAATGGTAGCCCGGCCAATAAATATGCCTGGGATTTTGGCGATGGCAATACCAGTACACTTAAAAATCCATCGCATTTTTATGCAGCACCCGGCTCATATACCGTTACGCTCACTGCTTCGGTAGGCAATAGTGGCTGCAGTTCGACTACCAGCACGGTTGTTTATATTGGTAAATCAACTCCATCCTTTACCGTGGTACCCGATACAGTTTGTGTGAATACTTCTACCCAGTTCACGGGAACGGGTACCCCAATTCCATACTATGTAAAATGGATATTCAGCGATAACGGCGCTCAGCAGTTTTACTCTCCCGTTTCCCATATTTTTAACACACCAGGCGATTACCTGGTTACGCTGATCGCATACACCCTGCAGGGTTGTACGGATACCATTACCAAACCGATACATATAAAATACGGCGCCGGTCTTGCACCATTCTTTATTACTGCGCCGGATACAGTTTGTGCTAACAGCGCCACTACCTATGATGGCAGTTCACTACCGGCTCCCGATCATGTGCAGTGGTTTTTTACGGACAACAACACCACGCAAAACAATACGCCCACTACACATAGCTTTGTAAATCCCGGCGATTACAACGTACTGCTGATCGCTTACGATGCAGCAGGCTGTGCTGATACAGCCATCAGGGCGGTGAATGTAAAAAGTGGCCCGCTGGTGAATTTCACCCCTGATAAGGTCGATGGTTGTGGTGATCCCTTTGTAGTTACTTTCAGCAATGCCACTTATCCCAACGCCGATCTCCGTTTTACCTGGAACTTTGGTGACGGCACCCCTGCAGTTACGGCAACGGATACATTGGCACTCAGTCACACGTATACCACTTTCGGTAATTTTTCTCTTACACTAACGGCTACGGATACCGTAGCAGGGTGTGTGAGTAACCCCAAAGTGTATAATTATATCCGGAACTACCAACCAGCTGTCAATTTCACCTACGTACCCCCTGATGGATGCCGTCCGCTGCCTGTGAAGTTTACCGGGCAGGTTAGCAACCTCATTGTTCCCATTCAATATTATGTATGGAACTACGGTGATGGAAAAATCGACAGCATTGTTTCAACCAATATTGCCAATCATGTGTATACCACAGGCGGTGCTTTCAATGCAACACTCACCATTGTAACAGCCGAGTGCAGTTTTACCTCTGTTGCAAAGCCAGTAACGGTGATCGATATCTGTGATGATGATGGAAGCGGCGGCGGAGGTGGTGGAGGCGGCGGTGGCGGAGGCGGCGGCGGCGGGGGGGG
>DDEU01000060.1 GCA_002336815.1 Chitinophagaceae bacterium UBA1946
CGCAACGAACGATACCACCAAAGATATTGATGAGGATCGCTTTTACTTTTGGATCTTTCAGGATGATGCGGAAGCCGGCTTCTACTGTTTGCGCATTGGCTGTACCACCTACGTCCAAAAAGTTGGCCGGTTCACCACCACTTAATTTGATCATATCCATGGTAGCCATTGCAAGCCCGGCACCATTTACCATACAGCCCACATTGCCATCCAGTTTTACAAAATTGAGGTTGAACTTACCAGCTTCCACTTCGGTAGGATCTTCTTCGCTGATATCCCTTAATGAAGCCACATCAGCATGACGCATCAGGGCATTTTCATCAACGTTCATTTTGCAATCCACCGCAATGATCTTATCATCGCTAGTTTTAAACAATGGGTTTATTTCAAGCATCGCACAATCAAGCCCCACGTAAGCAGCGTACAGGTTGGTTACGAATTTTACACAATTCTTAAATGCCTCACCGCCTAATCCAAGGTTGAAAGCGATCTTTCTTGCCTGGAATGGCTGTAATAAACCGCCCGGGTGTATCCACTCTTTAAATATTTTTTCGGGTGTATCATGCGCTACATCTTCGATATTCATACCGCCTTCAGTGCTGTACATTACCACATTTTGTCCTTTGGTACGATCCAGCAAAATAGACAGGTAAAATTCTTTCACCGGGTTGGGCCCTTCATAATAAACATCCTGTGCTACCAGTACTTTATTTACCAGTTTACCGGCGGGACCGGTTTGAATGGTAACTAATGTACCGCCAATGATATTTTGTGCGATCTGCTTTACATCTTCTGCATTTTTACCAACAGCCACCCCACGTTGTTCTGTACCCGCAATTTTCCCCTTCCCTCTTCCGCCTGCATGTATCTGGGCTTTAACCACCGCAAACCTGCTGCCGTATTGAGTATGTATCTGGCGGTAAGCTTCTTCGGCTTCGCCGGGAGTATTGCAGGGAACGCCTTCCTGCACGGGCACATTGTACTTTTTAAGTAATTCCTTGGCCTGGTATTCGTGAAGATTCATGTTATGAAATTTTAGGTGGCGAAGATAGTAAACTGTTTGTAGTTTACAGACGGTATTTCTCAATTAAAATCAACGCTTTTAGCAGGATCTGCCCCTTTGATGAGGGAAGGAAGCCCCTGTTTTTTAAGAAGTTTCTTAACAGTATCTTCTCTTACCTTTGCCACTCATTTTTACAATTGATTTTGATAACGCCGAAATGCTGTGAGATACACAGCCTGTGAAACAGTACTGACCGGATGAACAAACTGCTGCTTACATTTTTACTGGTGCTGCTCTTTAATTACTGCTTTTCGCAGCAGGGTGATGTATTGCCCAACCGCATGCCCGGCAATGTGGGCAACCGTACCGGCACCAATAATCTGCCGGGGGCCAAAAAGGATAGTATCGGTTTTGAGCACCGCAATGATGCCAAAGATTCCATTACGATCTCTTTCCGCTACCTTGATTCGCTGAGAAGCCTGCGGTTGGACACCAGCATCAACGATTTTTACAAATATTATTCGGTGCCTTACACCCTGCAGTTTTTAGGTAATAGTGGTGCGGCCGGTTACTCCCTCATCTTTTCGCCCGTTACCAAAACAGGCATCGATCCGGGTTTTCATGCTTTTGATGCCTACCGGTACACTGTAGAAAGCAGCCGCTTTTTTAAAACCACCAAACCGTTAACGCAGATCAATTATCAACTGGCTTCCGGCAAGGAGCAAATGATAAAGATCCTTCACACGCAAAACCCGAAGCCCAATCTTAATTTCGGTTTTGAATACCGGCTGCTGAATGCGCCAGGCTTTTTTGTAAATCAAAATACCAACCATTCCAATTACAGGTTATTCAGCAATTACCAGGGAAAGAGAAAACGCTATGCGGCTTATTTTTTCATCATGGGTAATTCCATTAAAAACTCGGAGAATGGCGGCATGAAGAGCAATGCCTATCTCGACACGCCCATCTACAACAAGCGGTTTGCGATACCGGTGAACCTTTCTTTTTTTAAAGAATATGTGAGCAATCCTTTTAACAGTTTTGTATCTACCGGCAATAAAGACAAAGATTTCACTTTTTTCCTGCGGCAGAGTTATGATATCGGCAAAAAAGATTCGGTAGAAGTAAATGATTCCACTACGGAGTACCTGTTTTATTCAAAACTCCGGTTTCAGCATACATTCACTTATACCAATAGCAACTACACTTATATTGATACAGTGCTTTCTTCGCAGGGAAGACGGATCATTGACTCCGCCATCTACCAGGACTGGTATGATACCAGTGTGCTGCAGTCAAGAAAATTATTCCAGTTAACCGATGCCTGGAAAACCATCAGCAATGATTTTTCGATACTGCAATTTCCAGACACGAAGAACTCAGGGCAATATCTGCTGGCAGGTGCCAGGCTCGAAAATATCCAGGGTAGTTTTTCGTCGGGCAAAAAAACTTTTTACAATGTGATCCTGCATGGCGAATACCGCAATAAAACAAGAAATAAGTTGTGGGATATCCTGGCAAGAGGAGAATTTTATCTTACCGGTTTTAACAGCGGCGACTACAGCGCTTACGCAAATCTCTCCAGGTTCTTCAGCAAACGGTGGGGTAATGTGAGCGTATTGTTTCATAACATCAACCGCAGCCCTTCCTATATTTTCAACATCAATTCTTCTTTTAATTTTGGTAACGGCGGGTCGCTGGCAAAAGAGAATATCAGCATTATTAAAGTAACAGCAGACAATCCTTTTGTGAACCTTTCTGCCGCCAACTATCTTATTACCAATTACACCTACTTTACAGGTTACTATAAAACCGACCAGTTCAGCCGCATCATCAACCTGCTGCAGTTAAGTGCCTCAAAAAAATTCAGGCTCACGAAAAGATGGAACCTTTACAGTGAAGCCACGGTGCAGCTTACCGATGCTGCTTCGCCGGTGAGGGTGCCGCTTATTTTCACCAGGAACAGGCTGGCATACGAAGGCGTATTTTTCAAGAACCTTAACCTGAGTACGGGTATTGAGGTGCGATATTACACACCTTACAAAGGATATGATTATTCTCCAGTGATGGGCCAGTTCTTTCCGCAGGATAAATTCAGCATCAGCAACCGCCCGGATGTAAATGCCTTTCTTCATTTCCGCATCAGGTCGTTTACCGGTTATATCAGGGCCGACAATTTAAACAGCATCGATTTTGCGGATGGCTTTGGCTTTACAAAAAGCAATTTTGCAGCACCTCACTATATTTATCCCGGACTGATGACGAGGTTTGGCATTCAGTGGAATTTTGTGAACTAAGTAATGCTTTTCATGAACCCCGTCATACTGTTAAAAGATAACAGATGAGTTCAATCAGCATTTTATCTGCGATAAAGCTTTTACCTTTGTATACGAAATGAAAAAGATCCTTGTCGCCATATTGGCTTTTTTATACCTCGGTGTATCTTCCGGCGTTGCCATGGAAATTCACTACTGCATGGGTAAAAAAGCCGGTGTTGAATTCTATGGCAAGGATGACGACAAGTGTGGCAAATGCGGTATGAAGGAAAAGAAATCAGGTTGCTGCAATGATGAACACAAGTTTTACAAATTAAATGATTCTCATAAAAATGTTTCGAACGACCTCAGTTTTGAAGCACCGTTTGTAGCCTTTGAGCAAATATTTCCTGCATACCATCCGGCATTCATAAATGATCCGCTGGCAAATAATTTCGCCAATCACTCTCCCCCATTTAACTACCGGCCTTCTGCCTGTATCATGAATTGTGTTTTCAGATTATAGGATAAACTGATTTCTTTTCCCTGCATCCCTGGTGCCGGTTGAATGTGCCCGTGCACATCGAAACAGTCAATTTTATTTACCTGAAAAAATACATACAATGAAAAAGCTATTGATAATTTGTATCGCTCTGTTAACAGCGACAGTAAGCTTTGCTCAAAAAGCAAAAAATAATCCTGCCGCAAAAGCGCATTCAAATATCCCTGCTACTTATACCTGCCCGATGCACCCCGAAGTACAGATGGACAAAGACGGCAATTGCCCCAAATGCGGCATGAGCCTAACCGCTTCCAAAAAAGAACAGTTGAAACAAAAGGTTACCAAAACCTATCGTTGCCCAATGCACAGCGAAGTAGTAAGCGACAGTGCAGGCACCTGCAGCAAATGCGGCATGCACTTACAGGCTTCAAAAAAAGAACAAATGAAGATGAAGCTGGTGAGTGGTTATTCCTGCCCAATGCACCCGGGCGAAAAAAGCAAAACGCCGGGCAAATGTTCCCAATGTGGAATGGATCTTACAAAGAAAAATTAATTGATACTGATGAACGGGCAGTATTAAAACACTGGCACTGGTAACTTTTTGCCAAACACAATGTGACGGTTTCTAATATTGCCTCTTCCTAAAAATAATATTGCATGAAACCTATAAAATTTTTCTTCCTGCTATTATGCGCTGCGGTTGCACTTCCAACTTATGCCCAAACAACGCAGGGCAGGGATACTTCGGTAACCTTTAAAGTATCGGGTGTTTGCGAACAATGTAAAGACCGGATCGAAAATGCGGTAAAAATAAAAGGGGTGCGTTCGGGTGTGTGGGATGTAGACAGCAAACTGCTTACCCTGGCATACGACCCATCAAAAGTGAACCTGCAAAAAATACAAAACAAGATCGTAGCAGCCGGTCATGATATTGATGAGAAGAAAGCTAACATCAGCGTGTACACTAATTTGCCGGCCTGCTGCCACTACCGGGAAATTGATGATGAGAGCCGGGAATCAATGTCACATACTGACACTGCCACAACTGCCCTTAACAGCGAAACGACTTCCGGCTCTATAGCTGGCCGTTTTGTAAAAGGCGTTGTACTGGAAAGCAATCAACAGGGAACATTTAAACCACTGGCCGGTGCCACAGTGATATGGCTGCACTCAGGCGCAGGAACTGCAACGGATTCAACCGGCGTTTTTGCGATCCGGCAAACCGATGCCGAAAAAAGATTGGTGGTGAGCTATGCCGGCTACAAGCCGGATACGATCACAGTAAGTGATCAGCATGAACTGAAGATCATCCTTGCAACCGGCAACCAATTGAAAGAAGTGTTGATCACATCAAAGCAGCGTTCCTCTTATCTTTCTGCGTTAAGCCCCATCCGCACACAGATCATGAACGAAAGAGAATTGTTTAAAGCTGCCTGTTGCAACCTGAGTGAAAGCTTTGAAACAAACCCTTCAGTAGATGTATCGTACAATGATGCGGTTACGGGATCCAAACAAATTCAATTGCTTGGCTTAAGTGGCAACTACACCCAGCTCACCGTAGAAAACCTGCCTGGACCAAGAGGGATCGCCACCGCACTTGGCTTAAATTCTATTGCCGGATCGTGGATCGAATCGATCCAGCTCTCAAAAGGAACGGGTTCTGTGGTAAATGGTTACGAGAGCATTGCAGGACAGATCAATGTAGAATTGAAAAAACCGGAAAAGAGCGAACAACTTTTTGCCAATGCATATATCAATGATTTTGGCAAAACAGACCTCAACCTGAATCTCTCCCAAAAGATCGGTGCAAAATGGTCGACAGCACTTTTATTGCACGATGATTTTTTGAACAACAGCAAGATTGATTTTAATAAGGATGGATTCAGGGACCAGCCGACAGGCAACCAGTTCAGCATGGTGAACCGCTGGAAGTTTGAGGACGGAAAAGGAATTATTGCACAATTCGGTATTAAGTTACTGAACGATAAAAAAACGGGCGGTGAAACCGGCTTTGATGCGGCCACCGATAAATTAACGAATAACAAATATGGTCTTGGCATCAATACAAAGCGCTACGAAGTTTTTGCAAAGATCGGATACGTGTTTCCTGAAAAAAAATACAAGAGCATTGGTTTGCAACTGGCGGGCATCGATCACCGGCAGGATTCTTATTTTGGTTTAACAACATACAATGCAACACAAAAAAGTATTTACAGCAATCTCATTTACCAGTCCCTCATCAACAATACCAATCACAAATTCAGAACGGGCATCAGTTTCCAGTACGACCAGTACAAGGAAGACTACAATGCCCTTCGTTTTAAAAGAACAGAAGCCGTGCCCGGAGCCTTTTTTGAATACACCTACGACTATTTAAAGAAACTAAGTGTTGTAGCAGGCATCCGCACCGATCACAATAATTTATTTGGATGGTTTGTAACACCCAGGCTCAATGTAAAGTATGAACCGGTAACAGGTACCACCTTTCACCTCAGTGCAGGAAGGGGACAACGCACGGCCAATATCTTTGCAGAAAATACCAGTGTACTGGTAAGTGCCAGGCAGGTGATCATCAACAGTGCAGCAGCGGGAAAAGCTTACGGACTTGACCCTGAAGTGGCCTGGAACAAGGGTATCAGCATTGATCAGAAATTTAAATTGTTTACAAGAGATGCGCTGTTAAGTGTAGATTTTTTCAGGAATGATTTTACCAACCAGGTGATCACCGATATGGAAACTGTACGACTGGTAAAATTTTATAACCTGGCGGGAAAGTCATACTCCAATAGCCTGCAGGCAGAGATCAGTTTTGAGCCGGTGAAAAAATTAGATATCAGGATGGCTTACCGTTATTTTGATGTAAAAGCTACCATTGACGGCAAATTACAGCAGCGGCCGTTCATCGCCGGCAACAGGGCATTTGCCAACCTTGCCTATGCCTGGAGTGGATGGAAATTTGACTACACGATCAGCTACAACGGCAAAAAAAGAATTCCATCAACAGCGGGTAATCCACCAGGCTACCAGCGGGAACAATTCAGTCCGGCCTATGTTATGATGGGAGCGCAGGTAACCAAATCATTCGGTAAGAATAACCCGGTTGATTTTTACATTGGGGTTGAGAACATGACGAACTTCTTTCAAAAAGATGTGATCGTGGCGGCTGATCAGCCCTTTAGTCCTTACTTTGATGCGTCATTGGTATGGGGACCGGTTTCAGGAAGAATGTTCTACGCAGGATGGAGATTGAAGATCAAATAGTTTATTTTTATAAAGACGACGTACCCGAATACAGATTTAAATCATGAAGAAAATATTTCTATTCATACTATCACTCTTTCAAAAAAAAAATTGTTGCAAATGAAAAATACCATTGCAGTTTTATTATTGTTATTGTGCATGAATGTGCATGCACAGGTAAAAGTGGGTCAACCGGCGCCTGAAATATCCTTACCGGATACGATGGACAGCACTATTCAGTTATCATCCTTCAAAGGCAAAGTGGTGCTGGTAGATTTTTGGGCAAGCTGGTGCGGTCCCTGCAGGGCTTCTATCCCATCTGTGATCAGGTTGTACAACAAATACAAGCCACAGGGCTTTGAGGTATTTGGCGTTTCTATCGATGAAAAAAAAAGCGCCTGGTTAAAAGCCATTAAAACATTCAACATTAATTATACACAGGTAGATGATAAAGGCGGATGGTATGGAAAAGTACCGGAACGTTATGGTGTAATACAAATACCCACTACTTTTTTACTGGATAAAAAAGGAAAGATCGTGGCGATAGACCTGGAAGCCGATAAACTGGAAAAGAAGATCATAGAATTGTTGCAGCAGTAAATAAAAAAAATAACGCTCCGCAGCAAGCACCTAAAATGTGTTCGCAGCGGAGTTCTTCGTTAAAGACTATTCAACGATTGATAGGCTACAATACCTGTACGATCAAAAACTTTAAATAGTGGGTATAATCCTGTCCTCTTATTATGGGATGGTCGGCCGACTGTGCATTAAAAACTACCTGGCGCAATTTCCTTTTGGCATCTTTTGCTGCAGCGTAAATGGTATCTAAAAACAACTCGGGCTGTACCAGGTTGGTGCAACTGGATGTTACTAAAAAGCCACCCGGCTTTACGAGTTTCATACCCCGTAAATTTATTTCTTTGTAACCGGTGATTGCTTTGTCAATGCTGCTGCGGCTCTTGGTAAACGAAGGCGGATCCAGCATCACTACATCCCACTGCCTGCCTTCTTTGGTCCAGTTTTTTAACACATCGAATGCATTCACACAAATAAACTCACAGGTGTTTTCCAGCCCATTCAATGCTGCATTTTTATTGCACATATCAATGGCACTCTGCGAAATATCCAAACCGGTAACTTTTTTGGCGCCGAAATGAGCCGCAGCAATTTCAAAAGAACCGGTATAACAAAAAGCACCCAATACCTCTGCGCCTTTTACAATATGCTGAATGGCCTTCCTGTTATCCTGCTGGTCTAAAAAGAAGCCGGTCTTTTGCCCGTTGGCAATATCTACATGAAGCTTACATCCATTTTCATTGATGATGATATTGGTATCAAATTCCGCCGATAAGAATCCTTTCTGTTGCTGCATGCCTTCGAGTTCCCTCACCGGCACATCATTACGTTCGTAAATTCCTTTGGGAGAAAAAATCTGTTCTATGGCTTTTACAATTGCGGGCTTCCAAACATCAATGCCGAGTGCCAGGGTTTGTATCACAAAATAGTCATTGAACTTGTCAATGATCAGTTGCGGCAAATCATCCGCCTCCCCAAATACAAGCCGGCAATTTTCGGTGTAACCGATCTGCTGCCGGTATGCCCAGGCTTTTTGGATGCGCTGCACAAAAAACTGGTCGTTGATCTGCTCATCCTTATCCCTTGTAAGTAACCGCACCATTATCTGCGATTGCGGATTGGTATATCCCCTGCCGATAAAATTTTTATCATGCGCAAGCACATTTACAATTTCGCCGGGTTGTGGTGCAGCATCCAGCAGTTTGCCCCGGTTTACTTCATTGCCAAATATCCAGGGATGGCCAAGCTCTACACGGCGACTGATGTTCTTATTCAGGATGATACTTTTCATGGTGGCAAAGGTAACTGATGTTTGCTCACGTATAGCAGCCGGAGTTAAATGCCGGCACATGATTAAACCATTTTTGTTGTGCTGCTGTTATGGTAGCTGAAAAATTCAGCCAATTTTATGGCTCACATTAAAAACGGCGGACTAATATTGCAGATATGAAAGTACTATTGGCAGAAGACGAGCCCAATGTTGCAGCTCTCATCAACAAAGGCCTCACCGAACAGGGGCACAGCGTAACCATTGCGCCTGACGGCAATATCGGCTTTGAACTGGCCTGCAGCAATACTTTTGATGTTTTGATACTCGACATCATGCTTCCCGGCATGAATGGAATGGAACTCTGCAAACAACTGCGGCTAAAGAATATACTCACCCCCATTCTTTTTCTTACCGCACTGGGTACTACCGAAAATATTGTAGCCGGGCTTAACGCCGGTGGCGATGATTATCTTGTAAAGCCTTTTAAGCTGGCAGAACTGGAAGCCCGTTTAAAATCATTGTGCCGCAGAAAACAGTTGCCACTGCAGCAGGATGACAGCATTCAGTTTGGTGATGTATCTGTTAACCTCAGCAGCAAAATTGTTACCCATCGCAACGAACAGGTAAACCTTACCTCCACAGAATTCAGGTTGCTGGAATACCTGTTGAAAAATAAAAACAGGATAATATCAAGATTGGAAATACTTGAACATGTATGGGGTATTGATTTCAACATGGGTACCAATGTGGTAGATGTGTACGTAAATTACCTGCGAAAAAAAATTGACAGGGACCCGGCGCAAAAATTTATTCAAACTGTAATCGGCATGGGCTATATGCTAAAAGTTTAAAGCAGCAACTGTGAAGATACAAACCAAGACCACCATCTTATTTACAGTGATCACAGCCATATTTTTTATATCGCTGGATATTGTGGTATACTATTTTATCAACCAGGCAGCGCAGAACGATTTTAATAAAAGAGTGGAATTGAGGGCCAGGATTTCGGCCGGGTTTCGTTTTGAAAAGAACAAATTATCTACCGAAGCATTCCAGGAAATACAACGGGAATACCTTGAAAAATTACCACAGGAAAAAGCATTTATACTGGAGGCAGACAGCGTTACCAAACGTTTCAACAATCCTTATACAAAAGAGATCAGCAATGCTTTTTTGGATGAAATAGTACAGGCAGACGGTGCCACCATATTCAGGCAAACCAAGTTCAGGCACTATGCCGGTTTACTGCACAAAAGCGAAACCGGCAATCACATCGTGATTAAATCCGCCACCAACCGGTACGGACTTGAAGTGATGGGTGATTTAAGAAAGATCATGATGATCACCCTGCTTTGCTCTGTAGGCATCAGTTACCTGGCAGGTCATTATTTTGCCAACCGCACTTTTCGCCCGTTCCGGAATATCATTAGTAAAGTAACACAGATCAATGAAAACAACCTGCACCTGCGGCTGGAAGAGATGGATGGCAGCGATGAAATTGCAGAACTCACCCGTACTTTCAATAAAATGATTGACCGTATCGAAATGGCTTTTGAAACGCAGAATAATTTTATCAGCAATGCATCACATGAATTAAGAACCCCCCTTACTGCAATTGCAGGTGAATCGGAATATGCACTTTCGAAACAACGGGATGTTGCCGCATACCGGCAAAGCATTCAGCACATATCTGAACAGGCTGCTAAACTGCAGGTGCTGATCACCGGGTTACTGGATCTTGCACAAACCGGTTTTGACGGGAAAAAAATATTATGGGAAAAGATAAGGCTTGACCAGCTGATCTATGATGTAAAAGAAAACCTGGATGCCATTTTACCGGATAACGCCATCACTGTTTCTATCACCCAGTTTCCGGATGATGAAAGCCGGATGAATATTACCGGCAATTACAAGCTGATCAAAATAGCCATCAGTAATATTTTGCTGAATGCCTGTAAATATTCAGACAATCAAAAAGTGTCGCTGCAATTATCTTTTGAAGAAAATTTGGGACACATCACAGTTATCGATAAAGGCATTGGCATACCTGCAGAAGAACTTAAACACATTTATGATCCTTTCTTCAGGGCTTCTAATGTGCAGCTTTATGAAGGATATGGGATCGGAATGCCGCTATCAAAAAATATTATCCGGCTGCATAAAGGGCAGATCAATGTTTCGTCCATGGTAAATGAAGGCACCCGGGTACAGGTAACATTGCCCCTGGGATGATCTAATCTGTTTCTAATTTTCTAATCCCGTTCTAATTGAATTTTAACAGGATTGTCATTCCTCTTTTATACCGTGCTAATAGTGACGGTGCATTTTTGTATCCTAAACAGATACATTATGACAAACATTCTAATCCCAACAGACTTTACAGCGGCATCCCTGCAACTTGCCGTACAGGCCACCCAGGCGCTTGACGCAAAAAATGCCAACATCATTCTCTTTCATGCATTCGAAATGCCATCTTCCGAATTTGAACTGCTGGCACCTCACCGGCCCAAACCTTATACCGGCCAGTTTACAGACGTTTTTCGCCAGGAATGCAAACAGTTAAAAGACCAATATCCCAAAGCGATACAGAAAATTTGCTTCAAGTGGATGGAGGGAAGCGGCGCAGGGCTGTTCCGCAATTTTATTGATGCCAATGAAATAGATGTTATTTACTGCCCCGACCATTACCAGTACAAACCAATACACAAACTAAGTGTTGACCCAAGACCACTGTTCAAAAAAAGCGGCATCAGGATTTTAAGAGAACCGGGCATGCAGCAAAAAAAAGCAACAGAAGCAGCTGAACCAATGATGGTGCCTGCCTTTGCCACCGCTGGTTAAGCAGTTGCGGTGCTGTTTTTAATCTTCACGAATAAAAAAAGAAAGGATATGCTGTTAAAAAAAAACATTCCATTTAGCTACGTTTTTGGAAAGGTAAAATATGAGATCATTGTAGTAACACTTTATGCCACGCTGATTGCGGTACTGTACAGTAATTATCATTTAACCAGGATTACCATTCCCATTGCGGTACCGGCCATACTCGGCACCGTTATATCATTGCTGCTGGGGTTCCGGAGCAACCAGGCCTACGACCGCTGGTGGGAGGCCCGGCATATATGGGGAGCCATTGTAAATGACTCAAGAACACTGGCAAGACAGGTAATGAACTTTACGCATGACAGCTACGACAATGACAACATCAAGGCTTTCCAGGACAGGATGATACGACGCCAGATTGCCTGGACCTATTGCCTGGGCAGGCACCTGCGTGGGCAAAAAAGCAATAACATTCTCGAAAAATATTTAGACGAAGAGGACATAGCTTATGCCGCTGCTGTTGACAATATCCCTTCTGCCTTAATGGACCTGATGGGCCGGGACCTTAAACTGGCAATGGAAGAAGGATGGATCAACCGCTTTCAGCAGGTTGAAATAGACCGCACATTGACCAGGCTCTGCGAATCGATGGGCAAATGTGAAAGGATCAAGAACACAGTTTTTCCAAGCACCTACAGCCTGTACATACACCTGGCGCTGCTGCTGTTTATTGCGCTGCTGCCATTTGGTGTAATCGAATATTTTGGCTTGTTTGAAGTGCCGCTGGTAGTAGCCATTTCCGCCTGTTTTGTATTGATTGAAAAAATGGCGATTCACTTGCAGGATCCATTTGAAAACAAACCCACCGATACCCCGATGACAACGATCGCTAAAAACATTGAAAAAAATCTGCTGCAGTTATACGGACTGGAAAGAAACCATCTTAAAAAAGCAATGGGCGAACAGGCAAGCGACGATTTGTACCATGCGGATTCATCGGTACAGTATCGCCAGTCCTTTGAAAAAGTGTATTATGTTCTATAGGCATCGGTTTTTTGGGTTATATAGGCCAGGTTTATCCCCTTCGTTCCAGGAAGGGGATTTTTTGTGTTTGCCGGAAACGCCGGGTTACCACCTAAAGCCAGGAATTAAATAACTGCTGAATGGCTGCCGGATGGAAATGAAAAACACGGTGAGGCAATGTGCCGGGACTGGTGCCGGATTTGCAATGAACAGCCGGTACCGAAGTACCATGTGGTACAAAAAGCTGAAAGCCCCTTGTTCGGGCTCCGCTACCATTGCCAATTTGGCTGTAAAAACACCCTTGGCAAACCATTTGACAATAGTACCTTTGCAAACTTGTTTAAAAGGCATATTTATACCTAAACGATAAAAAATTAGCATACTATGGAACAAAAACAAACGGATATCAATACAGAGGAAACCACGGAAGGGGTAAATAGCTTTGAGGGTATTGACATTAATTCCGATTCTGACGTACCCGGCAATGCTCATTTAAGCAACCCGGAATCGCAGAATATGACAGAAAAACTGCAGGCAGAACTGGAAGAACAAAAAGATAAATACATTCGCCTGTTTGCCGATTTCGACAATTTTAAAAAACGAAATGCCAAGGAACGGTACGAATTGATGCAAACTGCCGGCCGGGATGTATTGACCAGCCTGCTGGATGTACTGGATGATTGCGACAGGGCCGAAAAGCAATTGCAAACCAGTGAAGACCTGGAGCAGATCAAACAGGGCGTATTGCTGGTGTTCAATAAACTGAGAAACACCCTGCAGAGCAAGGGACTAAAGGCCATGGAAAGCATTGCCACCGAGTTTGATGTAGAAAAGCACGAAGCAATCACCGAAATTCCTGCTCCTACGGAAGCGCTGAAAGATAAAGTGGTGGATGAGATCACCAAAGGTTATTACCTGAATGACAAGATCATCAGGTTTGCAAAAGTGGTGGTAGGGAAATAACAATAACACCAGCTTAATATGTTGAAAGGTTAACAGGGAAACTGCCTTATCAACTTTTCAACAATCCAATTAGTCAACGATAATGAAGAAAGACTTTTACGAAATACTGGGTATTTCAAAATCTGCATCGCAGGATGAGATCAAGAAGGCATACCGTAAAGTGGCTATGCAGCATCACCCCGACCGCAACCCGGGCGATAAGGCGGCAGAGGAAAAATTCAAGGAGGCGGCAGAAGCTTACGAGATACTGAGCGATGCCGACAAGCGTGCCCAGTACGACCGCTTTGGTCACCAGGCATTTGGCCAGGGCCGTGGTGGTGGCGGCTTTAATGGCGGCGGCATGAACATGGATGATATTTTCAGCCAGTTCGGGGATATTTTTGGCGACGACAGTCCTTTCAGCAGTTTCTTTGGTGGAGGCGGTGGTGGCGGAAGGCGTTCTTCCGGCGGCAGGGCCCGTGGCGTAAGAGGCAGTAACCTCCGCATCAAGATAAAATTGAATTACGAGGAGATGGCGAAGGGCGCCAGTAAAACTGTAAAGGTTAAAAAATATGTTGGCTGTACAACCTGCGCCGGCAGCGGG
The DNA here is from genome assembly GCA_002336815.1 of Chitinophagaceae bacterium UBA1946. Taxonomy (GTDB): domain Bacteria; phylum Bacteroidota; class Bacteroidia; order Chitinophagales; family Chitinophagaceae; genus Ferruginibacter. The sequence continues at coordinate 14,236 of DDEU01000060.1, forward strand.
GCCAAAGATAAGAACAGTGTACAGACCTGCGGCACCTGTGGTGGTAGCGGCCAGGTAAGAAGGGTACAGAACACTTTTTTGGGCCAGATGCAAACGGTTACCACCTGCCCAACCTGTAATGGAGAAGGTACTACCATTATGAACAAGTGTACTGCCTGTAAGGGTGATGGCCGTGTGTATGGGGAAGAAACCGTATCCATCGATATCCCGGCAGGCGTACAGGAAGGCATGCAGCTGAGTTTGAACGGAAAGGGCAATGCCGGCGAAAGAGGCGGCGCTGCCGGTGACCTGATCGTGCTGATCGAAGAAGAAGCACACGCCCAGTTACACCGGGATGGATTGAATGTAGCATTCGACCTGCACATTTCTTTTCCTGAGGCCGTGTTTGGCACCCAGGTAGAAGTGCCTACCATTGATGGAAAAGCGAAAATTAAAATTCCGCCGGGAACGCAGAGTGGTAAGATCTTCCGGTTAAAAGGAAAAGGCTTTCCCTCTGTGAACAGTTATGAAAAAGGCGACCAACTGATCCATGTGAATGTATGGACGCCGCAGCATGTGAATTCAGAAGAGAAGGCGATGCTGGAGAAAATGCAGGAGAGCCACAATTTTGAACCGAAGCCAGAAAAAGGAGATAAATCTTTCTTTGATAAAGTAAGAGAAATGTTCAGTTAATTACTCTAAAGGCATAATAAAAAAAGAGGTTGTTTCTTCATTGAAACAACCTCTTTTTTATTGCAGTGATCCCGCTATAAAGATTTCATCTTTTTATTCTTCGTCCTCATCTTTTTTCTTCTTCGACTTCGATTTTACATATAATTTTTTGGCATTGTCTACCAGCGACACAAATTCTTTTTGCAGGTAATTGCCGGGATTGTATGAACTGAGGGCAATGCTTTCAATTTTATCCCAGTCGGCCGTTTTTGCCGGCAGGTATTTCGACTGGCGCAGTTTCATTCCAAACATCGCCACAGAGGCACCAAACTGCAATTCTTTATTGATACCCGTGAATGGACTCACATTTCCGCTGCATTTATACAGCAGGTGCTTTTCTCCCCTGGTGTAAGAAGGTGTGTACCGCAGGTTCACTTCTGCCAACGGCGTTTGCAGGGTGGAAATACCGAGGATGCTATCGTTGCTGATGGTGGGTGTAAATTCAAAAATTGCCAATACACTATTGCCGCTGCCTATCTCGCCACCTTCAAGTGCACCTGTACTATCTGCAATGGCATCCCTCTTATTGTCAAAACCGATGAGGCGGTAATCCTTTACCAAAGCTGGGTTGAACTGAACGTTTAAAAAAACATCATCTGCCACTGCATAAAAAGTTTGCGTCACTTCCTTCACCAGTACTTTTTCTGCTTCCCGGATATCATCAAGGTAAGCATAGTTGCCATTGCCTCTTTTGGCAAGGGTTTCCAGCTTACTGTCTTTAAAATTGCCCATGCCTACCCCGAGGCAGGTTAGGTAAACACCACTCTGTCTTTCTTTGGTGATCATGTCTTCCAGTGCTTTTTCGGTGGTTTCCCCCACGTTAAAATCGCCGTCTGTTGCCAGGATCACCCTGTTATTGCCATTGCGGATAAAAGTTGTTTTTGCCACCTGGTAGGCCAGCCGGATGGCTGATTCCCCGGGCGTATCGCCGCTGGCCGTCAATTCTTCGATCGACTGGATGATCTTTTCTTTTTCTTTACCGCTGGTTGGCTGCATCCATACGGCAACTGCCCCACCATAGATCACGATGGATACGGTATCGATGGGGCGCAGGTTTTTTACCAGCATTTGAAAAGCTGCTTTTACCAGTGGCAGCCTGTTCGGCAAATCCATACTGCCGGATGCATCTATTAAAAACACCAAATTGCTGGGTGGCACTTTCTCCAGGTCCAGCTTTCGGGCATTTACGTTCAGGAACATCAATTTTTTTTCGGCATCCCAGGGACAGGTGGACAATTGGGATTCCAGTTTGAAATACTCTGTTTTTTCAGGCTCTTTGTAATTAAGGTTGAAATAATTCAGCAATTCTTCCAGCCTCACTGCATCGGGTGGCACTACACTTTTCATGGCTAAAAAGCGGCGGATATTGCTGTAAGAAGCCTTGTTGATGTTTAGTGAGAAACCGGTATTGGGAAACTTTTCGGTATTCACCGTTTCATTTTCTACCAATGAAAAATAAGATTCATCGCTAACAAACCAGGAATATTTGGAGGAGAACTTTACGTCTTTGGTGATGGAGATCAGCTTTGGGCGGTTCTTGCTGGCGTTGGATGAAAGGGGCTTCATGCTCACTTCCAGGTACTGATCGGCACTGATGCCAACGGTCATTGGTTCGTAGCCATCGAGATTCAGCGTAATAGAGTCTTTGCGCCGGTTGCTGGAAATACCAAAGCCGCCCGAAGTACCTGAATGATACAATAGCTTATCAGAATGCAAAGTGATCTTCACATTCTGCAGTGATTCTTTCTTCTCATCCTTGATTTCTCCACGCAGATAGTACTGCCCGGAGCAATTAAGAAACAAAAACAATAAAATGATATTGGTAACCAGACTTTTCAACAGGCAAATATTAAGACTAAATTACATACTGTGTTCCAAAACGCTATAACCGCCTTCTGTATTGTTTGTTAATCTTCTACCAACTGATAAATTTCCGCCAAATTTCTACCCAGGCCATCATAATCCAGCCCGAAACCGAGCAAAAACTTGTTTGGTACGCTGAAGCCGATATAATGGATATCTAGTGGATGTTCCAGCGCTTCAGGCTTTTGCAGCAAGGCAGCGATCTTTAAGGAAGCCGGTTGCTGGTTGTACAACTGTGGTAAAAACTTGGTAAGCGTATTGCCGGTATCCACGATGTCTTCTACAATCACCACATGCCTGCCCTGAAGGGGTTCATCCAGGCCAATGGATGTGATCACATTGCCGGTTGATTTGGTGCCTTTGTAAGAAGCCAGCTTGATAAAACATATTTCGGCTTCAATGCTGATGGACTTGAACAGATCGGAAGCGAACATAAAGGAGCCATTGAGGATGGCGATGAAGATGGGCTTCTTCCCTTTGTAATCTTCATTGATCTTTTCTGCCATATCCTTGATGCGGATATCGATTTCCGCAGCGGTGATATAAGGCTTGAATTTTTTATCAATTACCTGGATGA
>DDEU01000083.1 GCA_002336815.1 Chitinophagaceae bacterium UBA1946
TGATAACGATCGCATCCTCGAAGTTGTATCCTTTCCAAGGCATGAACGCAACCACTAAGTTTCTACCAAGAGCCAATTCTCCTTTTTCAGTAGCATAACCGTCGCAAAGTACCTGTCCTTTTTCCACTACATCGCCTACTCTTACGTTTGGTCTTAGGGTAATGGTAGTACTTTGGTTAGTTTTTCTGAACTTAGTTAAGTTATATGTTTTAGTAGCAGACTCGAATTGTACTAAATCTTCGTCTTCGCTTCTTTCATATTTAATAACGATTCTGTCGGCATCTACATACTCTACAGTACCTGTACCTTCAGCGTTAATTAAGATTCTTGAATCTCTTGCAACCTGCTGCTCAAGCCCTGTACCTACAATCGGAGCCTGTGGCTTCAATAGAGGAACTGCCTGACGCATCATGTTCGATCCCATCAACGCACGGTTAGCATCATCATGCTCAAGGAAAGGAATCATTGAAGCACTCAAACCAACAATCTGGTTTGGAGCAACGTCCATGAACTCAACTTCGCCTTTATCTAAAATCGGGAAATCACCTGTCTGACGGCTCTTGATCTTATCTTCAACAAAATTGCCTTTTTCATCCATCGGGATGTTTGCCTGGGCAATCTTAGCGGTATCTTCTTCTTCAGCACTTAAGAATGTGATCTTTTTAAGATCAGCCCTTCCATCAGTTACTTTATGATAAGGCGTTTCGATGAAGCCCATTTCATTGATCTTGGCATGTACACAAAGTGTAGATATCAAACCAATGTTTGGACCTTCCGGTGTTTCGATGGTACACAAACGGCCATAGTGAGAATAGTGAACGTCACGAACCTCAAAGCCTGCTCTTTCCCTGCTTAGACCGCCGGGTCCGAGCGCTGAGATACGACGTTTGTGAGTAATTTCAGACAATGGATTGGTTTGATCCAGGAACTGCGACAACTGTGATGTACCAAAGAAGGAATTGATCACAGATGACAGGGTTCTTGCATTTATCAGGTCAACCGGGGTAAATACCTCGTTGTCACGTACATTCATCCTTTCACGGATCGTACGGGCCATACGTGCCAGACCTACACCAAACTGGGCGTATAACTGCTCACCTACAGTACGAACACGACGGTTACTTAAGTGATCAATATCATCTACTTCACTTTTACCATTGGTTAATTGTACCAGGGTTTTGATGATGGCGATGATATCATCTTTAGTCAATACTTTTTTCTCGATCGGGAAATTCAAACCAAGACGGCGGTTAATTTTATAACGGCCTACTTCACCCAGGTCATAACGCTTGTCGCTAAAGAACAATTTGTCGATGATACCACGGGCAGTTTCGTTATCAGGAGCATCAGCACCACGCAACTGGCGATAGATATGCTGAACAGCTTCCAGTTCACTGTTTGAAGTATCTTTATTTAACGTGTTGTAAATGATAGCGTAATCACCACTTACTTCTTCTTTTTGTATAAACACACTCTTCACATCCATGTCAGCAATCATTTCGATATTGCTCTGGTCAAGAACCGTGTCACGCTCCAAAACAATCTCATTACGTTCAATGCTCACCACTTCACCGGTATCCTCATCCACAAAGTCTTCTACCCAGGTACGGAGTACACGTGCAGCAAGGCGTTTACCAACAAATTTTTCCAGGTGTTTTTTATCAACCTTCACTTCATCAGCCATTCCGAATAATTCCAGGATGTCCTTATCCGTTTCAAAGCCGATAGAACGCAACAGGGTAGTTACAGGGAATTTTTTCTTACGNNCGATGTAAGCGTACATTACATTGTTAATGTCAGTGGCAAACTCCATCCAGGCACCTTTAAAAGGAATCACCCTTGCAGAGTAGATCTTGGTGCCGTTCGGGTGAACAGACTGCCCAAAAAATACACCGGGTGAACGGTGAAGCTGGCTCACCACAACCCTTTCTGCACCGTTAATTACAAAAGTACCACGTGGGGTCATGTAAGGGATGTTTCCAAGAAACACGTCCTGTACGATGGTCTGGAAATCCACATGCTCTTCATCATTACAGCTCAACCTGAGTTTAGCTTTTAACGGTACCGCATAGGTCAATCCCCTTTCGATACACTCATCGATGGTGTAACGGGGTGGATCAACGAAGTAGTCTAAGAATTCCAGTACGAAAATGTTCCTGGTATCAGTAATAGGAAAGTTTTCCTTAAATACACGGAATAAACCTTCGTTATTACGCTTATCAGGCGTAGTTTCTAACTGGAAAAAATCTTTAAACGACTGGATCTGGATACCGAGCAAATCGGGAGTTTCCGCCAAGAGTTCAACTTTTCCAAAATTGATACGCTGAGCGGCGGGTGTTTTTGTTACAGACATATTTGTTATAAAACGTTTTATAGCTGAGAAGGGGTTTAATTCACAGCCGGATACAGCTAAATGCACCAAGCCGAAATTAAAGGATTGCAAAGGTAGGGATAATTATTTATAAATTGAATAACTTCAATTGAAATTTTAAGGTTTTGGTTTGATTTTTGATTAAATGGGCGAAATATGCCTAACTGGTTGCTTTTCAGGCACCATTATGCAGTTATTCTTTTCCACCGGTTCTGCACAACGCTCCTTTTTTAACTTTCCCTCCGAAAAAATTTTCGTTTTTAACCGCAAAAAGGCCAGTTTGATGCTCAATACGTTAAAACCCGGCATAAAATAAATCTCTACACAATTATACTGAGTATTGTTACGTTAATAAGTGTTACAAGAGGTTCTTCTTTTACAGCATTGACCGCTGCCTGTAGTTTTTAAGTCTTAAACGATGAGCGGCAGGTGCCTGTAAGAAGAGTAAAACAAATCCAAACAATCATGAAAAAGCTTTTATTACTCATGTTATTTGTAGTAGCGCTGAACCAGACTACTGTAAAAGCCCAATGTCCTCCGGGCGCCTTTGCTTACCAAAGTCTTTATCCCCAATGCCCTTCAGGTTGCGGCGTGTTACTGTTAGGATGGCCGGAAGGTGTTATCGTAAACATTTATGGTGGTACGCCACTCACAATTATAACCAGTGCATTGATCTCGGGAACACTTGGCAATGGCGGTACAGGCGATGCTTTTACCTGCGTTCCCTGCAATACGCCCCTGGTGTATGCTTCTGCAATTGTGGGCGCTTCCGGTGGTTGTGTAATTGCCACCATTGGTGTAGTACCGGTAAAATTGACCAACTTTACCGGAACCCTGGCCAACAACAGTTCTGTACTTAAATGGACCGCTTCTTCAGAAACAGGCACCGTAAAATATACTGTGCAGAAAAGCAGTGACGGAAGAATTTTTACAGACCTGGCTACGATCAAAGGAACCCAGTTACCGGTAAACCATTATTCCTACAATGATGTTGCCGGCAAAGGAGCAGTTTTTTACAGGATTAAAGTGACAGAAGTGTCGGGTAATACTCTTTATTCTGAAACAGTATTGGTGAAAAACGATAACCAGTTTGGATTCAGCGTTTACCCCAACCCTGCATCCGGCGAGTTCAATGTTTCGATCCCGGCAAAATTTTTGCCTGCCGCTTTAGAACTGATCAATGCGCAGGGAGCAACAGTGCTGGCACAAAAAACAAATCAATCAACTTTTACGCTCAATACATTTCTTCCGAAAGGCATTTATGCAGTAAAAGTTACAGGCAGTAATAATGAAAGCCTTACACAAAGGCTCATTAGAAATTAATTATAAGGTTTACTTATAGTTTCGAAAAAAATCCCCCGGTAAAACGGGGGATTTTTTTATACTGTCAGTCTGAAAAAAAGGAAATGCACCTTGCATTGAATTCCCTGCTTTTACCAGATCCTGGCCCGGTTTTCAGGTTTTAGGTACATTTTATCGCCCTCTTTTACATCGAACGCTTTGTAAAAAGGATCAAAGTTCATGGCCGGACCATTCACCCTGTACACTTCTGGAGAATGAGGGTCAGAGCCAATACGCACCCGCATGTTCTCATCCCTGTCTTTAAGGCGCCAAACCTGGGCATAGCCAATAAAGAAACGTTGATCTGGCGTAAAGCCATCGATCTTTTCATTTCCCTGGCCCTGTTTGGTCATTTTGAAGGCATCATAGGCAATGGCCAATCCGCCGATATCTGCCAGGTTCTCTCCCAGCGTAAGTTCCCCATTCACATGGAGCGAATCGAGTACTGTAAATGCATTGTACTGTTTTACAACTCCGCCTGTTTTTGCTTTGAATTTGGCTGCATCGGCTGCACTCCACCAGTTCTGCATATTTCCTTTTTCGTCATACTGGCTGCCCTGGTCATCAAAACCATGCGTCATTTCATGCCCGATCACCATGCCAATTGCACCATAGTTGATGGCATCATCGGCATTTACATCAAAGAAAGGAAATTGCAGGATACCTGCCGGAAACACGATCTCGTTATTCGTGGGATTGTAGTAGGCATTTACAGTGGGGGGGCTCATCATCCATTCTGTACGATCCACCGGCTTACCGATCTTGGCTGTACTTTCTTTTTGCTGGTGTGCCTGTACACTTTTTGCATTGGCAAAAAAATCACCCTTGCTGATCACTACATCGTCAAAGTTTTTCCATTTGGATGGATAGCCGATCTTTTTAAGAAAGCTGTTCAATTTAACCAGCGCTCTCTCACGGGTACTGTCACTCATCCAGTCCAGTTTTTTTATCCTTACCTCGAAAGCTTTTTGCAGGTTGTTCACCAGTTCATCCATCCGCTGTTTGGCAACTTCGGTAAAATATTTTTTTACATATACCTGTCCAAGCAATTCTCCCAGGCCGGCATCAACCCTGCTTACGATCTTCTTCCAGCGGGGATCATCTTTTTGTTTGCCACTGAATATTTTATTGTATTCAAAGCGTGCATCCAAAAAAGCTTTGCTTAATAAGGAAGCATGATTGGCGATGTATTCAAATTTCAACTTTGTCTTAAAAACATCGATGGGCTGTTCGGGTAATAATTTGCTCAGTGCAGCATAATACTCCGGCTGGCCAACATTCACGCTGTCGATCTTTACATTCAGCTTACCCAACAACTGCGGCCAGTTGATATTGGGACATTGTTTATCAAGATCTGCCACGCTTATCTTATTGTAATTTTTCTGCGGATCCCGTTGCTCAACAGGCGTACGGTTCCATTTTGCCAGTTCTGTTTCAAGTGCCAGCACGGTGGCTGCATTTTTATCCGCTTTGAGCTGGTCATCACCGGTTAGCAGGAACAGGGCAGCGGCATATTTCAACAGGCCGGCCCTGGCAGCTTTGGCAGCACTGTCCTGCCGGGTGTAGTAGTCTTTCTCCGGCAATGAAATACCGGATTGAACAAAACTGAGAATATTTACGGCGCTGTTTTTTTCATCGGCACCAACGTACCCGGCGATCAAACCATCATCATCGCCTTCTGCATTGGACTGGGCAATGTATGCCATCAATTCTTTGTAGTCTTTAATGGCGTCAATTTTGGCAAGACCGGGTTTTAATGGTGCAGCGCCAAGTTTTTCAATGGCTGCTGTATCCATGCCGCTGGCATAGTAGTCGCCTAATTTTTGCTCCGGGCTGCCTTTGGAGGCGCCTGATGCTGCGGCATTCTCCAGTATTTCTTTGATGTGCTTTTGGTTCTCATCATACAAGGTATAAAAGCTTCCCCACCCGCTCTGGTCAGAAGGAATACTGGTATTTTTCATCCAGGTGCCGTTCACATACCCGAAAAAATTGTCCTGTGGACGAACGGTGGAGTCAATCCCTGCTTTGTCAAAAAAAGATGTTCTTTCGGCCGGTTGTTTTTTTTCACTGCTGTTACAGGCTGTGGAAAAAACAGCCAGCAGCGATAACGGAATAAAATAACTGGAGATCTTCATGCTAAAAATTTTATAGAATTTGTTTAATCTGTAAATATTGATAAAAAATATTACAACAGAAATAATTTTGGACGAGCGGGTATAAAAAAGCCGGAGAAAAATCTCCGGCTCTATTGAAAACTGTTTATTCGGTAATTAAGCTATTTCAACTTCAGCACCAGCTTCAGTCAATTTAGTTTTCAGTTCTTCAGCAGTTGCTTT
>DDEU01000051.1 GCA_002336815.1 Chitinophagaceae bacterium UBA1946
ATGTAGATGTGGTGGGTATTGATGAGGCCCAGTTTTTTGATCCAGAAATTGCCAATGTTTGTGAGCAACTGGCATTAAAGGGCATGAGGGTGATCGTGGCAGGGCTGGATATGGATTATATGGGCCGGCCATTTGGCCAGATGCCCAACCTACTGGCCAAGGCAGACTATATCACCAAGCTGCATGCGATCTGTGTACAGTGCGGCAATATTGCAAACATCAGCTACCGCAAAACAAAAACCGAAGGCCAGATACTGCTCGGCGAAAAAGATGTATACGAACCGAGGTGCAGGCATTGTGCACAATTAACAGATTAAACAACGGGCCGCATGCGGCCCGTTTTGATTAGGATAGTATCATTCAGCTTAATCTTTTTGGCGTGCCGATGGCATTGGAAGTATTGACGGGTAATACCTTCCTTACAAAAGACCATGAAGGCGCAGGTACTGCAATAACATAATCGTTTTACCATCATTGATCTCACCGCTGCTGATCATTGCCATGGCTTCATCAAATTTTATTTCGAGCACTTCAATACTTTCCTGCTCGTGTTCAAGACCGCCGCCCTCATTCACTTTCATTTCTTTGGCATATTCAGCTATAAAAAAATAAAGCTTCTCTGTTACAGATCCCGGCGACATGTATGCTTCAAAAACTTTCTGTACATGGTTGATCTTGTAGCCCGTTTCTTCTTCTGTTTCCCGTCGGATGCAATCTTCTGGATTGTCTTTGTCCAACAGCCCTGCACAAGCTTCTATCAGCATCCCGCCTGGGTTGCCATTGATATACGTTGGCATCCTGAACTGCCTGGTCAATATCACGGTTTGCAGTTGCTTATTGTACAACAATATCACCGCACCGTTGCCCCTGTCATACGCCTCCCTGTTGAGCGTTTTCCATTCGCCATTGGAAAGATAATCGTATGTTATTTTTTTAAGTGTATACCAGTTGCTGGAAAGTATTTCTGTACTGATGTTTTTTACTCTTTCGTTCATGAAGAATCGTATAGATAGTTTTATAAAAAATTGCAGCCGCTGCTTAACCTGCAGGAGAAGCGCCAGCGCCCCTGTTATTGCTGCACTTCTTTAATTATTCCCCCGCTCAAAGCTGCAGCCCACTTTGCATATTCTTTTCCGGAGGGATGCAGTTTATCTGGCGCTAAAAATTCATCTTTATTCCCATCAAATCTTTGTGCTGAAGTAATGTCAATAAAGTGAGTGTTGTATTGCTCACTTACAGACCTACAGACTGCATTAAAAGCATCAATTTCTCTTGCAATTTTTTTTGTGTCCCTGCCTGTTGCAAAAGGCGTTACCCCCCAATCGGGGATCGACAGCACAAAAACATGCGGCGCTTTATGGTTCGCCAATGCAATCGCACCCTTTAATAAGAGCTCAAACTCGTCGGCAAATGTTACTGTACTTCCTGCCCGGTACTGGTTGTTTACACCAATGAGCACGCTCACAAAATCGTACTGCGGCATCAGCAAAGTTTCATCGATCAATTGCTGCAGCTCACCGGTTGTAAAGCCGGTTACAGCAACGATCTCGGGTGCATAAAAAGCATGGCCCTTTTTGCGTAACAACTGTACTGTTTGGTAAGGAAAACTTTCATTAATGCGAACCTGTTCTCCAATGGTATAACTATCGCCCAATGCCAGGTAACTATACTGTTTCATATCTGCTTAATGCTATTTTTTGCTGAACCAATCCACCCATCAATGAAAAAATAATGATGGATAATACAGGCAACAGGGAATAAAAATCGAGTCCGGTGCGTACGAAGAACGTGCAGCCGGCTATTGCAACAAAACTTATTACACCTGTTATCATTGCATAAAAAATATTCCTGCCGGGAGCAATCACAGCGGTAACAAATCCACCGCAAAAAGAGGCGATACCCACCCACAGAAAAAAAACTCCATTCAGTACAATATTACCAAGTTGTGGAGAGCTATAAAGCAATCCGCCTCCGTTGGAAAATGCCTTTGATAAACCTATCAGTAAAAGCCACCCTACTACCCCATTAGTGATGATGCCGGCGAGGATCGAAAGAATGACCTGCAGTTTTTTATTCATGTTTTTCGGTTATTAATTTTTTGATCCAGCGTTTACAGATCAATAATGGTATCAATCCTGTTACGCCAAAGCTACAATCGATCAAAATATGAAATAAAGGAATGCTACGAATGGGACCGGCAATAAAAGCCAGCGGAAAAATGGCGATACATGCCAGCATGGCCCAGTCAATTACCCATACATTTTTTACCGGGTCTTTTAACGGCCCGATAAACATCATGGCAATTACAATATGGGCAAAAGCCAGCCAGTCGAACCCGTACGCCAGCATGGGGTATTTACTGTTGGTTTCTTTTAATGCGCTGTAAACATCCTGCAGCCAATCCTGCGCAAACCCGGGTACCAGCAAAGGGTGACTGAGCAGCCAATGCAATTCGGTTTCCACAGGGAAAGCGGTAACACCACTCAACACAAGTGCCACCATAAAAAAAACGATCATCAGGCGGATCTTTGTTATCAACTTCATTGTTCAGATTTTACTTAACCGGTTACTGATCAGTTGTCACCGGTTTGCCTGGCTTAAAGCTTCCTGTGGGGGCAGTGTACCAGGGATGAATTTCGTATGCAAGCCTGCCGGCTGCTATGGCTGGATCTGCCTGTAACAATTGCTCCACCTCCTCCTTTGTTGCACAATCAAAAACAAAGAGTCCCCGCCAATTGCCATTATCGCCAAAGGGACCGGCAACTTTTAATTTACCCTCCAGGTACAATTTGGTGATATTAGCCATGTGTCCTTCCTGCAACCTGGCGGCTGTAGCCGAATCATGGGTACGGTTACTCCCTTTGAGCAGCATCACAAACCAGTATTGCCGGATGTTATCTTCCGGCCGGGCCGGGGCATTAGTAGCTTTCGATTTGTTTTGAGCAAAGCTTGAAAATTGAACAATCAACAGGCAGCCCGTTAAAATGGTAAAAAGTTTCATCTGTAATTGCTTTTTGGTTATCTAATAGCAGATTTAAATGTACAACAAAATAAAAGCTAATGCCATAAGCATACTATATTTGCGGCGATAAAATGATTGCTTTAAACAGAAGCGCCGATTGTACAAATCAGAATGGATTGAGTGGATACCTTCTTAGATCCGCCACATCAGTTCCATTCGTGTTTCTATAATACAATGTCGTAAAAAGTTCAATAAAGATATATTGTAAAAGAGTGATTAAATTCACTTTTTGCTAAAAAGTGATTTAACAAACTGCCGTTGCCAATGAAGCCAACTAATGATTCTGCGGCCCGGCTCCCCGGAAAATCGGGATAAACAAAAAATAAAACACTATGGCTGCCAAGACTGACAATTTTCAAAGTCCAGACTATTTTAACGTAGATGAGTTACTAACGGAAGAGCATAAGCTGATTCGGGAAAGCGTACGTGCCTATGTAAAAAAAGAGATTTCTCCCATTATTGAAGACTATGCACAACGTGCCGAATTTCCGGAGCAGATCGTAAAGCAATTGGGCGAGCTCGGTTGTTTTGGTCCAACTGTTCCGGAGCAATATGGTGGCGGTGGACTCGATTATATAAGCTATGGATTGATGATGCAGGAACTGGAAAGAGGTGACAGCGGTGTAAGAAGTACGGCTTCTGTGCAGGGCTCGCTGGTGATGTTCCCGATTTATCAATACGGCAGCGAAGAACAGCGCAATAAATATTTACCCAAACTTGCAAGCGGTGAGTGGCTGGGCTGTTTTGGACTAACGGAACCCAACCATGGAAGTGATCCTTCCAGTATGCTGACAAACATTAAAGAAGCAGGCGATCATGTGATCCTGAATGGCGCTAAAATGTGGATCAGCAATGCCCCTTTTGCACAGGTGGCGGTGGTATGGGCAAAAGATGAAGCTGGTGACATTCGTGGTTTGGTAGTGGAAAGAGGAATGGAAGGTTTTAGTACGCCAACCACACATGGCAAATGGAGCTTAAGGGCCAGCGCTACCGGCGAGTTGGTATTTGACAATGTAAAAGTGCCAAAAGAAAATATTTTCCCCAATGTAAAAGGATTGAAAGGGCCACTGGGATGCCTGACAAAAGCAAGGTATGGTATTGCCTGGGGGGCGATTGGTGCTGCCATGGATTGCTATTACATCGCATTGGAATACAGCAAAGAAAGGATACAGTTTGGAAAGCCCATCGGCGGCTTTCAATTGCAGCAAAAAAAGCTGGCTGAAATGGTAACAGAAATTACCAAGGCGCAATTGCTCAACTGGCGTTTAGGTGTGTTGATGAACGAAGGCAAGGTAACACCGCAGCAGGTGAGCATGGCCAAACGCAATGCCTGTGAAGTAGCTACCAATATTGCAAGAGATGCCAGGCAGATGCTGGGCGGCATGGGCATTACCGGCGAATATCCCATTATGCGCCACATGATGAATTTGGAAAGCGTGATCACTTATGAAGGAACACATGATATTCATTTGCTGATAACGGGGATGGATGTTACAGGGTTGAATGCGTTTAAGTAAGCACCGAATTATAAGTTATAACTAAACAGAGATCATGAATATTAAGAACGTAGCTGTTATCGGAGCAGGAACCATGGGTAACGGTATAGCACATGTATTTGCGCAGGCAGGTTTTGCAGTAACCCTGATTGATGTAAATGCGGCACAGTTAGAAAAAGCCATCACAACCATTGGCAAAAATTTCGACCGGCAAATTGCAAAAGGCAGCATTACCGAGGATGTAAAAACAACCGCCTTATCAAATATCACTACGGTAACAGATGTTGCTGAAGGCGTAAAAAATGCGGAACTGGTGGTAGAGGCTGCAACAGAAAATGTTGATCTAAAATTAAAAATATTTAAGTCGATCGATGAAGCGGCTCCGGCGGGTTGCATATTGGCTACCAACACCTCTTCCATCTCTATCACAAAAATAGCTGCCGCAACAAAGCGCCCCGAACTGGTGATCGGCATGCACTTTATGAATCCTG
>DDEU01000001.1 GCA_002336815.1 Chitinophagaceae bacterium UBA1946
ATGGAAAAAGGCAAACTGCCCATCCGCATTATTTGCCCGGGCCGTGTGTACAGGAATGAGACCATCAGCGCAAGGGCGCATTGCTTTTTTCACCAGGTAGAAGGTTTGTACATTGCTGAAAACGTATCTTTTGCCGACCTGAAACAGACCCTGTATTTTTTTGTAAAAGAGATGTTTGGCGAAAATTTCAAAGTGCGTTTCAGGCCAAGTTATTTTCCTTTTACCGAACCAAGTGNNTTTGTAAACATACCGGTTGGGTAGAGATCCTCGGTTGTGGCATGGTACATCCCAACCTGCTCGAAAACTGTGGCATCGACAGCAACAAATACACGGGCTTTGCTTTTGGTATGGGCATCGAACGCATTACCATGCTCAAATACCAGATAAAAGATCTTCGCCTGTTCAGTGAGAATGATGTGCGGTTTTTAAAACAATTCACCAGCGCATTATAAACAACCTTTACTTAAAACAACTTTCATGAAAAAACAACTTGCTGTCGCCTTTGCAGCCCTTCTCTCTGTATGCTCATTTGCACAAAAAGCCAATGTAACCTGGGGCGATGAATTCAAATTAAAGAGAGGAAGTGCCGACCTGGAAGTGATCAGTTCTGATAACACCGGCATTTACGTAAAAGAATCGCACTACACCCTCAAAAGTTATTTTGTGATCGGCGCCACCGTGAGAGAATCGGCCACGTTGATCAAACTGGATAAAAATCTTGCCCGGCTCTACGATAATAATTTCAACAAAGAATTAAAAGGAAAGGAGTACGAACGTTTCTTTCTTATCAAAAACAAAATGTACCTCCTGGCAACCGATTATAATAAAAAAGAAAAGACACTCACACTTTTCGGCGCAGAGATCAACAAAGAAAATGGTGAACTGAACGGCGATTGGATAGAAATAACCAGTTGGTCAAAGGATGATAAAAAAGAAGACATTAGTTTTAAAGCAGCTTACAATTCAGATAGCAGCAAAATGGTGTTGGTGAGCACCATACAGGGCCGTGAAAAGAACAATTATGAGATCAGGCAGTTTGATGAGAACCTGAAGCCATTGGGCAAATCGATCGCCATCAGCAACGAATTTGACCCCAAAACCTATAGCCTCGAAGATGTGGTGTACACAAGAAATGACAACGTGGTAATGGTGGGCCGGGAATATGAATACCAGGAAGGCAAAAAGAAAAAGAACAAATACCTCGATTTTAAGAACTACAATATCCGTGTGTACGACAACGCTGGCAAACAGGTAAAAGAGATCAATACAACAGTGAACGGTAAATGGCTGGTGAGTACAAAACTGGCCCAGATACCGGCCAATAACGAACTGGTACTGGCTGCGTTTTACAGCAATGAAAAAAGAGGCAAAGAGATAAACGGTATGCTGATACAGCGCATTAACCCAATCAGTGGCGACATTATTTCCACGACAGAAAAAGAGATCAACACAGCCATGATCACTACGCTGGAAGATGAGAATACTACTGATGACGGCGATGATGAAAGCCGCAAAGAACGCAAGGAAAGAGATCGCCTCGAAAAAATACAGAATGAAGAGGACGGCTTTTCAAAATACATGCGCTTCCGCAATTTTATTTATACCGAAGATAAGGGCCTCGTGATACTGGCAGAAAAATATAATGCCTATACTTATTCTGCCACTTCTTATTCTCCCGGCTTTGGTAATAGTCCGGGTACCTGGCGCACTACTACCTACCAGGTATTTGAATGCGGCGATATCATGATGAGCAAAATGGATGCTGTCGGCAAACTGCAATGGCTGGATGTGGTACCCAAGGAACAACGGGAGATCTTTACGCTGGATTACAGTTCAAGCTATTCCGGCCTTTCTTTCAATTCCTATTTTGTTACTGCCAACAACTGGCCTTTTTATGCAGGCTTTGGTGTATTGCCGGGTAAAAACAATGTGAACCTTATTTTTAATGACCAGCCCAAAAATGCAGAGGTGTTGCAGCTTGGTCAAAAAGTAAAACGCATTGCCGCTTATGGCAAATCAGATTGTTATACCATCAACCTGAATACTGCCACCGGCAAATACACCCGTTCGGTGTTGTTCAATAATAGAGAAACACCAACGGCTATGCCAAGGCTGAGTTCTGTATTGAACAACGAAATGTACCTGATCGGTAAGGAAGACAGGATCTTTGGCAAAACAAAGATCGCCGTTGCCAAACTGGTACTTAAAGATTAACAACCATCAACAATACTAAAAGCCATCAACATTTTGATGGCTTTTTAGTTTATGCAGTACAGATGCTTATCAATTTGTATTTTTAGGCTTTATTTTAAATATGATCAATACTGTTTGCGTTATCGGCGCCGGCACCATGGGAAGCGGCATTGCACAGGTAGCTGCACAAAGCGGCCTTAATACGCTGCTGTTCGACATCAACAAAGATGTATTGCTGAAGGCCGATACCAGCATTCAAAAAAGCCTTCAAACACTGGTAGGCAAGCAAAAGATGCAGCCTGCCGAAAGGGAGGCGGTATTGCAACGCCTGCAGTTTGTGAATGAAATAAAGCACTGCATAGCGGATATTTTTATTGAAGCCATCGTAGAAAAACCGGAAGCCAAAGTCAGCATTTTCAACCAACTGGCTGCCTTTAACAGTAAGAATGTAATTTTTGCCAGCAACACCTCTTCTCTTTCTATTACCCAGCTCCAGCAAAATATTGTGCATCCCGAAAGAGTGGCAGGCATGCACTTTTTCAATCCTGCCCCCATTATGAAATTGGTAGAAGTAGTGAAGGGTGATCAAACAAATGATGCTGTTGCAAATGCGGTGTACGCACTTTGCAAACAAATGAATAAAGTACCGGTATTTTGTAAAGATTCGCCGGGCTTTATTGTAAACCGGGTGGCGAGGCATTATTACCTCGAGGCTATGAAGATGGTAGAAGAGGGCGTTGCTTCAATAGAGAATGTAGATGCCATTATGGAAGCAACGGGTTTTAAAATGGGACCATTCAAACTGATGGACCTCATCGGCATGGATATCAACCTGGCCGTATCAAAAAGTATTTTTGATGCGTTTGAACAAACGGAAAGATTCAGGCCGGCTAAATTGCAGGAAGATAAAGTAGCAAATGGAGAACTGGGCAGAAAGACAGGCAAAGGGTTTTATACTTACCAATAAGAGCTAAGTTTTTATTGAAGCAGGTTAGTTCAATAAAAAATGAAACCAGTGCAAGAACAGGAAGGCAATGAATCATCAACTATTCATCATTAACCATTCACAAATATGATACTCGTAACCGGAGGCGCCGGCCTTGTAGGAAAAGAACTGATCACCCAGCTGCTGGCAAAGGGAGAAAGGGTGACGGCTATCTATAATAAAACCTACCTGCCCGAGTTCAACTCTCCTTTGTTACAACAATTTCAATGTAATATTTTAGATGTAGCCGGGCTGGAAGAGATCATGCAGCAAAATGATATCCGCCTGGTGTATCATTGCGCTGCCATTGTAACATTCAATCCATCAAGAAAACAGGAATTATTCAAAATAAATATTGAAGGCACCGCCAATGTAGTGAATGCGGCCATCAACTGCGGTGTAAAAAAGATCGTACACGTAAGTTCTGTTGCAGCACTTGGCAGGATCAGGGAAAATGAAACCATCAATGAAACGATGAACTGGACCGAAGAAACCAGTAACAGCAATTATGGTAAAAGCAAATACCTGGGCGAGCTGGAAGTATGGCGTGGCATTGGCGAAGGTTTAGAAGCCGTGATCGTTAATCCCACCATCATACTCGGCGATGGAAACTGGGAAGCCGGCAGTTCTAAAATATTCAAAACCGTGTACGAAGAATTCCCCTGGTATGCAGACGGCGTTACCGGTTTTGTAGATGTAAGGGATGTGGTGAAAGCAATGATCTATCTGATGGAAAGTGAAGTAACTGCACAACGTTTTATTTTAAGTGCCGGTAACCGTAGTTACCAGGAAGTATTCAACCTGATCGCAAGAGGATTTGGCAAAAAAGAGCCGCATAAAAAAGTAACACCGCTCATCAGTAAACTAGTGTGGCGACTGGAAGCCATCAAGAGTTTATTCACGGGCAACGATCCGCTGGTAACAAAAGAAACTGCAGCCACCGCACTTACCCGGGCCTATTTCGACAACAGTAAACTGGGAAAATTTTTGCCCGGCTTTGCTTACAACAGTATTGAAAATACCATTGCACATACCTGTATGCTTTTGCAACAAAAGCTTAACAACCGTTAATGTATTTTTACCCGAATTGAAATTTCACTACATGAAAAAAATCGCTGTCTCATTTTCTCTGATACTGATCTCAGTGATCGCATTTTCTCAATCCACTTATTTCACCATCACCGGTAAGATCATTGATGCGGTTACCAAGGCGCCCATGCAGGCGGCATCGGTATTTGCACAGAACACCACACTGGGCACGGCTACCGGCAGCGATGGCAGTTTTAAATTGTGGTTGCCCAATGGCGGGTACGACCTGGTGGTGACGTTTACCGGTTACGAAACCATCAGCAAAAGGATCAGTACTGCAGACGAAGCAGATAAGAATATTGTAATTGAACTGAAGCAGAAAGAAAAATCGATGGAAGAAGTAGCCATCAAAAGCAGCAATGAAGTGAAAGATGGTTTGCTGAAGTATGGTGACTTTTTTATGGAAAACTTTATTGGAAAGACAGCCAACAGCAAACAATGTATCATCAAAAACAAAGAAGCGCTGAAGTTCTATTTTTCTAAAAAAAGAAACCGCTTAAAAGTGCTGGCGGCAGCGCCGCTTGAAATTGAGAACAGTGCGCTGGGTTATAAGATCAAATACACGCTGGATTCATTTACGCATGATTATACAACACTGGTGAGCACTTTTACAGGCTATCCCCTTTTTGAAGAAATACCTGCGGCCAGTGAAACACAGGCAGCTGCCTGGAAGGCCAACCGTACCACGGCATACAAAGGCTCCATTCTCCAGTTCATGCGCAGCATGTACAACAAACAGTTGAAAGAAGATGGATTTGAGATACAGTTCATCGTAAAAACAAATGGTGCAGATACCGCTATTAAAGGGCTGGATTTTTATGGTGCTTTCAATTACAGTAAAGATGACAGTACAAAACTGGTAGAGATCAACCCCAATCAAACTGACGTTGCCATCTTGTATAAGAATGAAGAACCCGGCAAGGACTATTTAGCTGTGAACGAAGAGGCGCCAAAGAATTTTGAATTGTCGGTGATCACGATCCCTGCCACTCAATCCATCGCTATTGAACAGAATGGATTTTATTACGACCAGAATGATATTGCCATTACTGGCTACTGGAGCTGGGAAAAAGTAGCCGACATGCTGCCCTATGATTTTAAAATAGAATAAATCACCTTCAACATTTCAACCTTTCAACTTTTCAACCCTTCATTCCTTCTCCATCACTTTTTTCCACAACTCCGGGATCCTTTTTATCCAAACCAATTCTCTCCTGGCAGTTCCCACTTCCTGTGCAGGAGACCCCAGGTAGGTTTTGTTGCCTGCAATGGAAGAAGCGATAGCGCTTTTACCAAGTAGTACGGCATTCTCTCCCACCGTCAATGTTTTATTAATGGCCACTTGTCCCCATAGGGTCACGCCGTCTTTTATTTCTGTGCAACCGCCCACGATCACCTGCGCCGCAAACAAGCAGTTTTTCCCGATGATGGTATCGTGCCCGATATGGATCATGTTATCAAATTTTGTTCCTTCACCAATGATGGTATCACTGCTAACGCCCCGGTCGATGGTGCAGTTGGCCCCGATCTCCACAAAATCTTTTATGATCACCCTTCCGCCACTGGGCATTTTTTTATACCACAGCTCCCTGTTCTTTTTTCCATTGTAATAAAAGGCGTCGCTGCCAATAACAGTACCGGCCTGTATCACCACATTGTTCCCGATGATGCAATTATCAAGAATGGTAACAGCAGGATGAATGATGCAGTTGCTGCCGATGCGAACGTTGTTGCCCACAAAAGCATTGGGATAAATAAAACTCCCTTCGCCCACAACAGCCGTATCGCTGATCATTTTTGAGGATGCTGTAAAGGGATTAAAGTGGTTTACTATTTTACAATAGGCTTCAAACGGATCGGCAGTTACCAGCAATGCTTTGCCTTCCGGGAAATCTGTTTTTTGATTGATGATAATAAAAGTGGCTGCACTGTGAATGCACTTATCGTAATACTTGGGATGATCAACAAACACCAGGTCGCCTTTTTCAACACGATGTATTTCATTGATGCCGGTGGCCGACAAATGCTCATCACCAAACAGTTCAGCATTGATAAATTCTGCCAGCCATTTAAGAGAAACAGGAGAAGGAAATTGCATGCAATAAATTTTTCACAAAGGTAATGGGCTTTCATTTTTAGCCGTTAAATACTTCGATACGCATCAAAAGCAAAAAAAATCTGCCTTTTTCAAAAAAAAATTTCGATAAAATTTCGACTCCTTTTTGTGATGATATGAAGACAAATATTGTTAGCTGTATTTAAAAGATTCTTTGCAATATTTCCTGGCAAAAAAAATAATAGCGGCTGAAACATAGTATTCACAATAGTTTCAGGCGATATGATATTGCAATACATATTTCCTGTGTTGTGATCATTCGTCATTACAACAACATCCGGAGGCTTTAACACAAGCATTGAAGCACCGGCATTATCCACAAACAAAAACAAAATGTGAATAAAATATTCGCAATATTTTTTTTGTATCGGGAAATTTATTTTTAATATTGTGTAGGGAAATTTATTTCCCGGTACTTACTAACCCATTCATATAATAAAGCTCGACTGAAAAGCCGGGCTTTTTTATTTTATGGAATGCATAAAATCACAGGCTTTGCAGTTATTGAAACAGGTGATGCTGTATGTATGACCGGGTGATGCCAACCAATTTTTTAAACCGCCGTCTAAAAATTTCACCTTGAACTTTTATTGTTTTATCTACAAACCATTTAATGTGCTCAGCCAGTTCTCATCGCAGGAAGGCAAACAAACATTGAAAGATTATTTTGATGTGCCGGTAGATGTTTATCCTGTTGGCCGACTCGACTACGATAGTGAAGGATTACTTGTATTGACCAATGATAAAAAATTAAACCAGGCATTGCTGCATCCGGCACATGCACATGAACGGGAATACTGGGTGCAGGTAGACGGTGCTGTTACTAAGGAGGCCATCCACAGTTTACATCATGGGGTTAACATTACTGTTGATGGAAAAAACTACCATACACAAAAATGCCATGTTTCCATTTTTGAAACTGCACCAGCGGTACCGGAAAGAAACCCGCCCGTCCGTTTCAGGAAACTCATCCCAACAAGCTGGATAAAAATAAAACTTACAGAAGGCAAGAACCGGCAGGTAAGAAAAATGACAGCAGCCGTTGGTTTTCCCACGCTCAGGCTCATACGCCACCGGATAGAAAAATGCAGCCTGGATGGTTTAATGCCCGGAGAAATGCGGATATTTGAACAGAAAGAAATGTATCACCTGCTTTCACTAAATCAACAAAGATGAAACCGCTGATAAAAGATGGTTATGAGATAAGCACCGATAAATCCAAACTGGATATCCCGTTTATCCACCAGTACCTTTCAACAGCATCTTACTGGGCAATGCATATACCCATTCACCTGGTTAAAAAAAGTATTGAAGGCTCGGTTTGTTTTGGTGTGTACGACCTGCAACCCGGTTTTCCTGCCGGTAGACAGGTAGGCTTTGCAAGAGTGGTTACAGATGCTGCCACTTTTGGTTACCTCGCCGATGTATTTATCATTGACCAGCACCGGAGCAAAGGACTGAGCAAATGGCTGATGGAAGTGATCATGAATTATCCTGACTTTGAACCCCTCCGCAGATGGATGCTGGCAACCCGGGATGCACATGGTTTGTATAAACAGTTTGGATTTACAGAGCTGGATAAACCGGAGCGGATTATGCAAAAGGTAAAACCTCATCCTTATCCTGCGCCTGAAGACGGCACAATGTGAACATAATCCGCCGGGATGCATCATTCGCCATGGTGAAATGACAGTGGCAGCCGGCTAACATACCACCCAATAAAGTAACAGAGCAATAAAAATATACATCACTGCAAAACAGCGCTTAACTTGCAGCCTAAATAGTAACGATGCTAAAATCAATGACCGGTTTTGGAAGGGCCGAACAAACAGTGAACGATAAAACTTTCCTGGTAGAGATCAAATCCCTTAATGGAAAACAGTTTGAAATGCAGCTTCGCCTGCCGCCATTACTAAGGCCTTACGAATTCGACATCAGGGCCATCCTGCAGGAACACCTGGTACGTGGCACCATCGACTGTAATGTCAGCATCAAACAAAACGGCACTTCAAAACCGGTAGTGATCAACACCGATCTCATCAAAGCCTATTACCAGCAAATTGAAACGCTGGCCGGCGAATTGAAGATTGATACCAACTCCGTATTGAGCGCCCTGCTGCGCCTGCCCGAAGTGGTTACACCCACCAACGATGTATTAAGCGACACCGACTTCGATGAATTTAAGAAAGTACTGCTCACTGCACTGGCTGAACTGAACAAGCACCGGGAAGAAGAAGGCGCCAGCCTGGAAAAAGACCTGTACAAACGCATCACCAATATCAATGCACAGGAAGAAGAAATTGTGAAGCTGGAGCCCAACCGCATTAAAAGGATCCGGGAAGAAATTGTACAGCTGTTGGAAACACATGTAGGCAAAGAAAATTACGACGGCAATAAACTGGAGCAGGAACTCGTGTACTATATTGAAAAGATCGACATACATGAAGAGCAGGTTCGGTTAAAACAACACTGCGAATATTTCAGGAGCCTGCTTGCCAACAGCGAAGATTCAAAAGGCAAAAAATTATCGTTCATTATACAGGAGATCGGCAGGGAGATCAACACCACCGGCAGCAAGGCCTATGATGCTACCATTCAAAAATGTGTAGTGGTAATGAAGGATGAACTGGAGAAGGCAAAGGAGCAGGTGTTGAACGTGCTGTAATTGGTTATTGTTGGATTACACGAATTGTCACTAATTACACGAATTAAAAGAAGCCCTGAAAGAATTTAATTGAATTGACCACATGGATGTACCATTTAATAATTGGTGTAATCCGGTTTAAAAATTCATGTTACAAAAAAAATTGCACATAACTCAGTTGTTTAATTTTTTATCATTAATGAAGCGGATATCATTTTTACATTTTTCGAAATCACTATTGTTACTGTTAATTGCCGGCATGTTATTTACCGCCTGCAATAAGATAGATGTATATGAAAAGAACACTGCTATCCCAAAATACCAGTGGCAATATAACTTTCAGCCAAGCTTTAATTTTGAAATAAAAGATACTGCTTCCCTGTACAATATTTTTATTGTACTCCGTCACACAGATGCTTACAGGTACAACAATATCTGGCTGAACGTAGGCATTAAAGCCCCCAACGACTCTGTTACCACCAGTAAACGGATCGATCTTCAACTGGGTAATGACAATAAGGGCTGGGAGGGCACCGGCATGGATGATATCTGGGAAGTAAGAAAGCCGGCCACCAAAGCGCCCATACAATTCAAGAAAGCAGGCCTTTATCAATTTACCGTAGCACAGGTGATGAGAGAAAATCCGCTGGCAAACGTATTGAGCGTAGGTGTTAGGGTAGAAAAAGTAAAATAAGAATATCAACCTGGGTCGATCCGTTTGATATTGCAGCTGAATAATTTTGTGAGTGCCGGTTGTTGAACATTCGTTAGTCAGCTCAACAGTTTGTTCACGCCACCAAAGGTTGACTGCCATCCAAACTGTATCGATACAGAAATCTAAACCATGCCACTCTCTTCTTACAAAACAAAAAAACTCCGCTTCGCATTCATCGCATTCTGGTTTTTGCTGGCCTATATTGTAGCAGCGCTGGTATGGTGGTTTATTGAACTCAATAACCAGAACAGGCAAATGGCAGCACATGATACGGCCATGCTGAAAGTAGAAAGCCCGGCTTATACTGCAGAAAGCCAAAAGATCATTGAAAAAGAAAAAAGAAAGACTGCCCAGTACATTGGTGAAGGCGCTGTATTTTTTTTGGTGATCATGGCAGGTGCGTTTTTTATTTTCAGGGCAGTACGGCGCCAGTTAAGGGCAGGCCAGCAACAGCAGCATTTTATGATGGCCATTACCCATGAACTAAAAACGCCCATTGCTGTTACCAAGCTCAATCTCGAAACACTGCTCAAAAGAAAACTGGATGAGGCCCAGTCGCAAAAATTACTGCAAAAAAGCATACAGGAAACCAACCGCCTCAATGCGCTGTGCAATAATATCCTGCTGGTATCACAGATAGAAGACCGTCGCTACAATATCAGTGAAGAAACCATCGATCTTTCGACCCTGGTGAATGATGCGGTGCATGAATTTACCAGCCGCTTTCCGCAGCATACCTATCATTCGATAATTGCAAAAGAGATCTTTATCAAGGGTGATAAACTGTTGCTGCAACTCGCCATCAATAACCTGGTAGACAATGCCACCAAATACTCCGGCCGTGAGTCGGCCATTACTGTATCGCTGGCAGAAGAAACAGGCAGTATAAAATTATCCGTGGCCGATGAAGGCAGGGGCATTGCAGATGCCGACAAGAAAAAGGTCTTTGAGAAATTTTACCGGGTAGGCAACAAAGCAACCAAAGAAGCAAAGGGAACCGGGCTTGGATTGTATCTTACCAAAAAAATCGCACAACAGCACAAGGCGCAAATTTCAGTGATGGATAATTTGCCAACAGGAAGTATTTTTACAATAGCTTTTAATCGTGAATAGGAGGCGCCGGATAAAGAGTCAAAAAATTAAAGTCAAAAAACCATGAATACAATAGTACATCTTTCATTGAGCCTGCTCTAATTCACTATTGACCATTCACAATTCACTAATGAACAATCGCAAACTTTCCATACTGCTCGTAGAAGACGAAGAGAACCTGCAGGAAGCATTGAAGCTAAACCTGGAACTGGAAGACTATGAGGTAACCAGTGCCTGGAACGGGGTGGAAGCATTGGAACTGGTGCAGAAAGAACATTTCGACCTGATGATACTCGACGTGATGCTGCCCGAACTGGATGGCATCAGCGTTTGTGAAACCATCCGGCTGCAGAACAACGATATCCCGATCCTGATACTGAGTGCCAAAAACAGCAGTGCCGACAGGGTACTCGGATTGAAAAAGGGCGCCGATGATTATCTTACCAAGCCATTCAATTTAGAAGAGTTGTTGCTCAGGGTAAGTAAGCTGCTGCAAAAAAGCAAACAGTTACTCGAAAGAAAACCAGTGGAGCAGGTGTACCATCTTGGCAAAAGCAACATTGATTTCAGTTCACTGGAATGTACTACCCGGGATGGCAGTGTGATCACCCTTACCAAAAAAGAAATGATGCTGCTGAAGTTGCTCATCGAGAACAAGAACGAAGTGGTAACGAGGGAAAAAATATTGCAGTCGGTTTGGGGATACAATGTGTATCCTACTACCCGTACCATTGATAATTTCATCCTCAATTTTCGCAAGTATTTTGAAGAGGACAGCCGCAATCCAAAATTCTTTCACTCTGTAAGAGGCATCGGGTATAAGTTTACGGAATAGGTTTTACAATAAGCAACCTACGGATCAAGCCTGGGACTGTTTAAAAACACTTGTTAACCGTAGCGCTTCCACGTAATACTCCTGCATTTTATTTTCATCTGCAAAAGGCGTGTACAATTGCAACGACACATTATCTAGCAATTGCTGAATCGCAAAATTATCTGTGATGCTGATGCCGGATCTGTCGAGCCCGTCTGCAATGGCACGCTTGCTGATATGCTCCGGTGATAGTTTTAATTTACCTGCAAAAAAATGATGCAGCTCCCTGCTGAGGGTTGAATAGAACAGCCGGGCATCGCCCCTCATCAATACCAATTCTGTTTCGGCCAGCGGGTTTGGTGGTATTGTTTCAGTTAATGCTGTCACTGGTACTGGTGTTGACTCTTCCGGTGCCGTTTTTTGTACCGCCTGCTGTTGTTTTTTATCATCCTGTCTCAACCAAACCAGCAGGCCTGCTATAATGAGTAAGGCTACCGGCACAATGATCATCCAGCGATGGGTAGTGATCATTTCAAAAAAACCTTCTTTCTTATTGGCTGCATCATTGGCTACCACTAACTTTTTTTTGCCGCTGCCTTTGCGCACATTCACTGTAATTGGTTTTGTGCTTACTGTTTTGTATTTGCCCGAGGGAACATCAAAAAAAGCAAACTCTATGGCCGGGATGATGTATGTACCGGCAGCAGCAAACGTAAAGGCGTAGTCGAAAATCTTACTGCCACTAACAGGAACCGATAACCTGTTTAACCCTTCCTTTACCGTTGGTTCATATCCTTCCAAACCTGCCGGCCAGGCAACCTCGGGTGCAGGCAGCAGGGTAAAATTGCCTTCTCCCGAAAGCAATACTTTTAACACACCAGCATCATCTGTAGTGAGGCTGTCTTTTTCAAGCGTAGCGGCAATGGCAAAATTGCCCACTGCCCCGTCAAAAAAAGCTGGCTTAGCAGCCTCCGGCAACGGTTTTACCTGTATGCTCAGCGGCTTACTCTGTATGGTTACCTTTTCATCGATCCTGCCTTCTTTGGGAACCGAACCCGGAATGAATTGTCCGAAAATATCCGTTGCCGCTCCATTCCGGAAATATTCTTCTTTGATAAAATGAACACTGTTTTCGATAGACGCAATGTCGAGATCAAAGCTGCCCGACTGTATAGGATACAACTGCACTTTGCGAAGTGTGTAGACATTGTAGGCACGGCCATTCAATTTTTCAACGCTGTAATTATTGCCCGACTGGGGCTGCACCAGGTCGATCACAGAGAATCCATTAAAGGAAGGACTTTTTACGGGGCTGCTTTCAGATTGCAGGCGGGTGTATAATTTATAGGTCACTACTACCGGTTCACCTACATAACAGGAAGTTTTATCTGCATCTACTTTGATGAAAAGATTCTTACTGATCTTATCAGGTACATTCTCCCCTTTTTTTAAAATGAAATCATTGTAACCGGTTTGTTCCTGCGGCTCATCAAATTGCATCAAACTGCTGAATGGGGAATTGCGGTTGGCGCTGTTGCCGGTAGATTCATTTACAACTTTCAGTTGCAGCGTATTGCTGCGCCAGCTTTTGCCATCGGCCTTTGCGATGGCGGCCCCGATGCTGAGCACGCCTTTGAATTTAGGTTTCAACAAATAAGTAATACCGATGTACCGCCTTGTTACACCATTCACACTTTCCATCCCGCTTTCCTGGTTGGGGCCACTTACAATGATAAAATGATCCAGGGAGGGAGGCGTGATCTCTTCAACAGAAGAAGCGTTTTCAACCATTAGTTTTAATTCAGCCACTTCTTCCTTGCCAATGGTGCCGGGTGTAATGGCTGCGGAAAACTTTACCTGTGCAAAACAAGTACTGCCGAAACAAAGTAAGCAGCCGATAAAAATTAATTGTTGTAAACGCAGTTGCATAGTGGGCTGTAAAAATAAGTTTCCCGCTGCTGATACTACAACAAATATTGTGAATGGTTTGAAAAATTTCACTACGCAGCAACAACTGGTGCCTGCTACTTCGTTTTAACCTGGTATGTATTTATTTAAAACTTTCTTACAGCCCTTACCCTCCAGCTCGACCATTTTGAAAAGGCTGCCTGATTGGGACCGGACTGGCTAAAATCTACCGCCCAGGCATCATCCTGGTCAATTTCACTCGAGCTCCAGTAAATGCCCTCTGTGATACCGATCGCATTTCTTTTTAAGAACAATTGATTGAGCTCATAAAAAGAAGGCAGGAACCAGTCTCCATAACCGCCGCCATTATAAAAAATACTGCAGAGGCTTGCAGCATAGGAGCGGTCATTGCCGAGAGTGGCAGTAATGATGAAAGTATTTACCTGGCCTTCGCCAATGGCAACACCGGTAGCCCCTGTTGACACAGCAAAAAGCTGGTCCCACATGATACCCGTGCTGAGATCTTCAGGTGATACGATCAATCCATGCTGGCCGGTGCCATCAATATAAAATATTTTTCCACCTCTATAGGTTTGCCCAATGGTAAAGTCGACATTGGTTACAAAACTTACCTGGTTGCCGTAACTGGTGCCGTTGATATTGGTAGCGTATGCCCTTACATAATAAGTGGTTCCGGTTGCAAGCCCGGTAAGGTTACTGGTAAAGGAACCTACGCCGCTGCCATCATTTGTTTTGGTGGATAATGCAATGGTTGGGTTGGGCGATGTACTCCATACCACGCCTCTTGCAGTGATGGCTGCACCGCCATCTGAAATAATGTTACCGCCACTTTCTGCGGAAGAGGGCGCAATATTACTTACATTTTGTGTGCTGATATTGCCGCCATTCAATGTTGACCAGGCAGGCACCAACGTGCCGGGTGTAAGGCTCAGGAACTGTCCGCCTGTTCCTGCAGGCAGCACGGCCCATGCGGCTCCGTTCCAGTACAACACATCGCCGGTGGCGTTTCCTTTCGGCGGCATGTTCACCCACCTTGCTCCATCATTGTACCAAAAACATTTTGTTGTGGTATCGTACACCATCAATCCATTGGTATTGGGTATGGCTTTCCTGCTTACAGAATCCATCCTTGGTATCAGCAGTCCTTTAGAGCCATTGCTGATATCCAGCGCTGCGTTGGCGTTGGGAGTAGCAGTGCCAATGCCTACATTTTGAGCGGTACAAAAATGAACGAAAAATAATATTGGAAAAAAGAAAAGTAGTTTTTTCATCATGCAGTGTTTGAGTTAAAAAAATAACGGGCGGCAAATGTAGTGGACAAAGCTTTCCTGCAGAAAAATATACGATCATTTTCAGCCTTATTTTTTCCCCATTCAATTTGTGCTATAGATCGCCCAATTGCGGCCGCAGTACAATGTCTTCCATTACGGCGGCAGGAGAAAGTTTAGTAGCGGCAACGATCATGGCAGCAACATCAGCGGCTTCCATAATGCGGTGCTGGCTGTTATCATAATCACCCCAGGAATCGGTGAGTACTGCACCCGGCATCACAGCGCATACTTTTATATTGTGCGGCTTCAGCTCTTCCCGCAAATTCCTGCTGAAACCCAACAGGGCAAACTTGCTGATGCTATAACTGCCGCCATTGCTGTATGCCTGTAAAGAGGCGATGGAGCAAATATTAAAAACCACTCCTGATTTTGCCGTCATCATTGCCGGCAGTACCGTCCGGGTTACATGATAGGCACTGTATAAATTAACGGCGATCATTTGTTCCAGCACGGCATCCCCTTCATTGTGTACAGCGCCGGGTACAAAACTGCCGGCATTGTTTACCAGGATATCCACCCTGCATTGCTCATTCACCCAGTTGCCAAAAGCAATGGCCTGCTCTTTTTTTGAAATGTCAAATGGCCGGGCATTGATCACTGCTTCCGGGTACCGGGTTTGTAAAAATGCCACGGTTTGATACAGGGTCACTTCGTTTCGGGCGCACAAAAAAAGCGTGGCGCCTTCGGCCGCAAAAGACGCTGCTATCGCCCTGCCAATTCCCTTGGAGGCTCCGGTGATCACTACGTTTTTACCCTTATTGCTGTTCATAATGGTTTATTAATAGAAGTATTTCACAATTTTAGGCTTTTAAAATAATAAAACCGGCAATTTTGCTGTTATATCGGTTATGAAGTACAAACACCTTTTTTTCGACCTTGACCATACCCTTTGGGATTTTGATGCCAATGCGCATGAAACACTGGTGGAATTGTATGCCCTTTTTCAACTCGAAAGCAGGGGTGTTATCCCCTTTGAGGATTTTTACAAGCTCTATAAAATTCACAACGAGATATTGTGGGACCGTTACCATAAAGGCTTTATTACGGCCGAAGAATTAAAATGGAAACGTATGTGGCGCACCCTGATGGAATTTAAGATCGGGGATGAAGAACTGGCCAAAGAGATGAGTGCAAAATTTTTGGAAATACTGCCTACCAAAAAATTGCTTTTCCCCAATACCGTAGAAGTACTCGACTTTTTGAAAGAAAAGAACTACGAACTGCACCTTATCACCAATGGGTTTGAAAAAACCCAGTGGACCAAACTCAATACCAGCGGACTCAACAACTACTTTAAACAGGTGGTAACTTCCGAAGGCAGCAACAGTGTGAAACCTCAAAAAGAGATCTTTGAATACGCCATGAACAAAGCTGGCGCCTCGTTAAGCCACAGCATCATGCTGGGTGACAATTTGGAAGCC
Source organism: Chitinophagaceae bacterium UBA1946 (assembly GCA_002336815.1). GTDB lineage: Bacteria > Bacteroidota > Bacteroidia > Chitinophagales > Chitinophagaceae > Ferruginibacter. The sequence goes on from DDEU01000001.1 coordinate 16,330, forward strand.
GATATACAGGGCGCTATCAATGTAGGGATGGACAATATTTTTGTAAACCACATCCATGTTTCCACTACCATCAAACCTACTTACACCGTTACCAACCTGAGAGAGCTGAAGAATATTTTTTAATTTTTTGTTGAACCACCAGGTCACAAAAAACAGTAAGCAACACAAAAACATATTTACCCAGGCCACTTAGTTTTTGGTGTATTTGTGGTTAAAAATAAAAATCCCCTCCAAACCTGGAAGGGATATAATCAATTGGACGAATCGAATTACATTTTAGTAGTAGACTCTTCTTTTTTCTCTCCGTCTTTTTTACAACATTTTTTACCGCTTTTCTTGCAGCATGATTTACCGCATTTTTTTCCTTTGCCTTTATCGCTGTTGTTGGCAAAACTTACACCGGTTACAAGAAGGGCTGCTGTAGCAAGCAATACTAATTTTTTCATACGTGTGCTTTATGTTTTTTGTGATTAATCAAACGTAAATGTAAGCGGATAATTGCGTTCAGCCAACAATCAACCTGTTAAATTTTACCGCTGAAACGCCTGTTGACAGTGCCCGTGCCTCGTGTATTGTTATTGAAAAGGCTTATAAAACATCGTACCTGCCAAATCAACTTATAAAGTAGCGATCACCGTTACGCCACCCTGTACCACCTGGTTCAGTTCTACATTTACTTTTGTTCCAACCGGCAACAGCAGATCAACCCGGCTGCCAAATTTAATAAAACCCATCTCATCCGTTTGGGCCACTTCATCCCCCACTTCCAAATAGTTCACGATCCTTTTGGCCAACGCTCCTGCGATCTGTTTTACCAGTATTTCGATATTGCCCTTACGGATCACAACGCTGTGGCGTTCGTTTTCGGTAGAAGATTTGGGATGCCAGGCCACCAGGTATTTGCCTTTGTGGTACTGGTTGTACACTACCTGGCCACTAACAGGGTTGCGGTTTACATGTACATTGGCCGGACTCATAAAAATAGACACCTGCAACCGTCGTGTTTTAAAATACTCTTCGTCTACTGCTTCTTCGATCACCACCACTTTACCATCTGCCGGCGCAATTACCTTTCCATCACTGATGGTAAGGGTACGGTTGGGTATCCTGAAAAAGGAGATGAGGAACAATAGTAAAAACAGCGTTGCAAAAAATATCACCCAGCACAAAGCAGCCGAAACCGGGCTTAAAAAATAAAAGCTGATCAAATTCAGCGCCACAAAAATGATGGTGCCGATAGCAATGGATTTGTATCCTTCCCGGTGAATCGTCATGAAGCAGTTTTAAAGCGCAAATGTAAGGATGAATCGTGAATGGTGAATGGAGTAACTGTGAATGGTGAATGGTGAATAGTTAATAGCTTGAGCGAAAGCCGGAGTTCTACAGTTAAACTAATATAACTATTCAACAATTAAACCATTCAACATTTCAACTTTTCACCCCTTCAACATTTAAACCATTTAACCCTTTAACCTTTCAACCTTTTAACCTGCTTAAACAAACAACTGCACATAAATCCATACAACAGGCGTGGCAAGCAGGAGCGAATCAAAGCGGTCTAAAAAACCACCGTGGCCCGGCATAAAACTACCACTGTCTTTTACGTCTGCCAGCCGCTTGATCTTGCTTTCAAGCAGGTCGCCGCCGGTGCCAAATACAGCGCAGAGGGCTGCGATTACCAGCCAGTGAGATACGGCAATGGGTTTTGCTGCAGGAATAAGATAGCCCAGTAAACCGATCACGATTACACATAGTATAGCGCCGCCGCCGGTTCCTTCCCAGGTTTTTTTAGGAGAGANNCATGGTATCATTGATCCAGATAGAGAAGATGATTCCGCAGGGAATTAGCCGGTCATACAATATTTCATTGGTATTATCAACCGTGTAGATCTTCCAGGATATGGCAAGGTGAAGCATCATCAACACCGGCATCGTAATGTAAACCAGTCCGGGGAAACAATAAGGTAAAAAACGGGGACCATGAATCTTCTTCATCAACTTTATAAACTCATACCATGCACCAAAATGAATGATGGCAAAGAGGGCGATAAAGCTCCATACATTCCAGAAGAGCCCGATCGCCATTACCGCTACAAACACTACTGCCGTTAAAGCCCTTGTTTTAAAAACTTCTTTATTAAGCGCCATGAAAATTTATTGTTGACTGCCCTGCTGCTGGTGAGCGGCAATATCGTTGATAAAAGGATTGCTGCTGAAATTATAGCCCGGTATCAATACTTCTTCGCCCGGGCGGTCGGATTGGTCTTTACCTGCTTTTTCAAAAACCATCAATAACCCGATAGCGGCCAGTACACTCACCAGCCCCACCACAACCGGGAAATGCTCATCGCCTTTGGCTGGCAACATATTTTTGCCCGGTCCGGCTGCAAGATACAGGGCCGTGGCAGCGAGGGCGTTGGTTACAAAATGCCCGATAATGCTAAGCCATAAATTGCCCGTTCGGTAATACATCCAGCCCAGTGCAAACCCCAAAGCAAACCGGCTCAAAAATCCGAAGTAAGAAAAATGCACGGCACTAAAAATAGCAGAAGTTATTATGATGGCCAGCACCGGCTTTTTTAGCCAGCGGCTCAGTAAATTCTGGATGGCACCACGGAACAGCAGCTCTTCTGTAAGGGCTGGCAAAAGGGCGATCACAAAAAGCGAGATCACATAATCCTTCACACCGTTCATCCGGGCAATCACCAGCACCTGCCTGTTGAAAGCATCTTCCGCAGCTTTGAATTTAAGCAGGGTATGGCTGCTCCAGGGCAGCATGGCGGTCAATTGCTCCAGCAGATCGGCCACCGGCGCACAGGCCAACATGATAAAAATAGCCAATACTACCTGCAGGAAAGTGATATTCTTCCTAAAACCCAGGTGCATGGAGGCTTTTACATGGCAGATCCGGGCATACAGCAACACCGGTATCATAAAGAGGAAGACGGCAGCGATGGACTGGCTCCACCGGAAAAGGCCACTGTTCTCAGGGAGCAAAATGGCTTCGATCTTTTTTTCCAGGGTGCCGTCGAACAGCGCCGACAGGTCAATTTTTTCTGCCAGCGGCACAAAGCTTGCAAAGCTGCCGATGATGAGCCCTGCCCCTGTAAGCCCGGTCAAAATACCCAGTTGTCCCCAGTAATTAAAACGTTTGGTAGCGAAATGCGCCATATGGATTGCTTAAAGTGCGTAAATTTACAGCCTAAATCGCAGGTTTAAGGTTTAAAGTTCAAGGTTTAAGGTTAGTGGAATTAACGATTATAACACCTGCCAGTTCCTGAACTACAACTTTAAACATTAAACATTCAACTTTAAACTGTTTTTCTCATGCCTTCAATCGGCAATATACAACTACCGGAGTTTCCTTTATTACTGGCGCCCATGGAGGATGTGAGTGATCCGCCTTTTCGTGCCGTGTGTAAAGACAAGGGAGCCGACCTGATGTACACCGAATTCATCAGCAGCGAAGGCCTCATCCGTGATGCCATCAAAAGCCGGCAAAAGCTGGATGTGTTCGACTATGAAAAACCGGTAGGCGTACAGATATTTGGGGGAGATGAAGAAAGCCTTGCCCTGGCAGCGCAGATCGTGGATGTGACCAACCCTGACCTGTTAGACATCAATTTCGGCTGCCCGGTAAAAAAAGTAGCCATGAAGGGAGCCGGTGCTGGTGTGCTGAAAGACATTGACCTGATGGTTCGCCTCACCAGCGCAGTAGTAAGATCCACTTCCCTGCCGGTGACCGTAAAAACCAGGCTGGGGTGGGATGACAACAGCCTCAATATTGAAGAAGTGGCCGAACGCCTGCAGGATGTGGGCATTAAGGCGCTGGCCATACATGGCCGTACCCGTACACAAATGTATAAGGGCGAGGCCGACTGGACCCTTATCGGCAAAGTAAAAAGTAATCCCAGGATCACCATGCCCATCTTTGGCAACGGCGATATCGACAGTCCTGAAAAAGCAGTGGAATACAAAAACCGATACGGCATCGATGGCATTATGATCGGGCGGGCCGCCATCGGTTATCCCTGGATATTCGACGAGATCAAACATTTTATGAAAACGGGTACACACCTGCCATCGCCAACGATTGAGGACCGGGTGGAAGTCTGCAAAAAACACCTGCACAAATCCTTTGAATGGAAGGGACCCAAGGTGGGCATTTTTGAAATGCGCCGTCATTACGCCAATTATTTAAAGGGATTGCCCGGCATCAAAGATTACCGCTCCCGGCTGGTAACACTGATGACGGTGGAAGAGATCGATGCAGTACTGGATGAGATTGTAACAAAATATGCTGGCTATGCATTTGAAAAAACACCCATCGAATTGATCAACTATCACGAAAAATGCCCGATTGATTAAGGTGTATATTGGCTGTTTCTTCTTTCCTGTTTCTTATTGCTTTTTGTTTTATTTCTCATGTTTTACTACTTCATCCTTGCAACCCATTCCTTCAACCCATTCAAATAAGCCTCCCCTCTTTTGGCTGCGAAATGATCTACTGTGAAAGCGATCAATGCCATCAGCGCCAGGCCGGCACCAACCCCTCGCCAGAACAATTGCTGATCGTTGTTTTTAAAATATACGAACAGACCCACGCCCAGCAGAACCAGTATGATCTCTGCAGAACGAACCAGGGTAAAATTTTTCATCGCCTTTTCCATGCGTGGAATTTCCTTTTCTTTTAACTGTCCGGGATTCATATCATAGGCATACACATTTTTTAACCTGTCGGCATCACTGCGTTTGTATACCGAAAACCCTACGATACCTGAAAGCAATCCTGCCAGTAATAATGGCAACGCCGCCCCCTTGTAAAAATTGGTCTTTAAAAAAAAGAAAAACACAAGGCCTGCCAGTAAGATGACAGCAGCAAGGATCATTAAGAAGAGACTAGCTGATTTTTCATCCGCAAAATATTTTTCAATGGCTACCTTATTAAACATGGCGGTTTGTTTTTTTCAATTGTTGAATCAATGCGGCAACAGAAACGAGGCACCAGGTGCCTTCCAGCACAATGAAAGGTACATAATTTATCAGCGCCGAAGCATAACAGGCCAGGGCCGACCCAACAATATTCATGATGAAAAATAACCGTCCATCTTTGGGTATCCATGAAAAACTATTCATACAGTAAGCCAGGAGTATCAGTCCTACGCCTATACTGCCAATAAGATCATTGTAGTGCATGGTGGTTTTTGCAACAAGATAATTCATCCGGCGGCAACCGGTATAACGGTACCCTGTACCCGCTAATTGCCGCTGAACTATTTGCACAGCGATGCAACCATTTACAACCTTTAACAGTCGCATGTATAGTACAGCAGTTTTATCTAATATCCCTGAAATACTGATTGATATCAGGATGTTTTAATAAGCAACCAATAAACAATTCATATTATATAAATTCGCTGCCCGTGTACTTATCCCGGGTTCTCAGTACACGTCCATATCAACCATAGAAAAGGCTTTGAAACGATTAAAAGAAAAACCTTCTGACATGACCAAAAGACAAATCATCCGTTATCTTCAAAAGAACAAGGATCTTATCTCTATCAGGGCCATTGCACAGGGCTCCGGCTTTAGCAACTTGCCCAAAGTGCTCAATGGCCAGGTAGACGTTAAAGGTCATGCTTTTACTTTCCCCGATAAACATGTAAAAAAAGTGATCAGGCAGATAAAAAAATTGCAGGTCAAAATAGACTAAGCCACTATCACATTGTTGTTGCTGCCATACCAATGATAAATGTAAAAGCGAATCCAGTTTACAAATAATTAGTATGGATAGGCGCCTTTTTGCATGATATCATTTGCAAGGAATATTGCGGAAAATTAAATGGGTAAATAATTCCCCAATCATCCCCGCTTACGCATTTAAAAGAGTTTTCATTACAGGAAACTGCAACGGTCAGAAATGGCATGGTTTATTCATAGCTACTCCAAACGCAAAAAACATGAACTCTTTTTTCAAAACATTGATCGCAGGTTATGGTGCTAAAAAATTAGGGGGCGGTTGCCTCAGTACCATCCTTATCTTTTTCGTGATCTATTGGGCACTCGGTACCTGTAATCGTTCACCCCAGCCCGTTAGGCAGGGTACGCAGCAGCATGCGCCGGCCCCTGCAACATCCGGCATTGCCGTGGCAAAATATTAAAGCTTTAAGTGTTGTGCTCCACCCATACCAATTTACTGGTGTCGTACCCCAGTTGCCTGGCTTGCTGCAGGTAATCTTCCTTTATGGCAGCGGGCATTGTTTTTTCCCGGCTTAAGAGCCACAGGTAGTTGAGGTTGCGGCCGGCCACCAGGGCGTATTTGTAATCAGCATCCAATGCTATCACATTGTAACCGGCATAGAGCGGACCGAAAAAAGATACTTTCAATTTTGCTTCGGTTGTATCATCCACAAATCTTGCTATACCAACTGCTTCTTTCCATTGAGCCGTCTTGTAATTATAGCCCCGGTTAACAACCCTTACAGTGCCATTTGCATTGAGTGCATAATGGGCGCTGGTATTGTTCAGTTTATTTTCAAAATAGTAATCAAACCGGGCGATCTCATACCAGGTGCCGAGGTACTTCTCAAGATCAAATGGTTTTACCGGAACCGCATTTTTTGGAATGGTTCTGCGGAAATGCAACCAGGTAGCCACGGCTACTCCCAGTGCAGTAAGTGCAATTATTTTTTTCCTGCTCATAAAAGTCTGTATTTATAAATGCTGCAATATTACAGCAGGAAATGAGCGGCAATAGATATGCCCCTTTAAATGAAGTGTATTTGTAAGGCAGCTTATAAAATCAAGAGAAAATGCTTCCGCAAAATTGTGCTTCTGTACCACACTCAGGTGATGGTTAAAAGAATATTCTCATCCTCCTGTCTTACAATTTTACCAGTTTCAATAACCATAATCCCAAACTGCCAACGGGGTTGGGAACTGATGTGCCAGAAGCGGTTCCGGAATGCATGAAAACAAGGTTATTAAAATTGTCGATATACATAGGCGTAGCCAACCCCCCGGTACTAAGAATAGAAAAATCACTTGCATCGTTAACAGGTCCTACCAGTTGGCCGGTAGCGTCATACAGCGTATACCTGA
>DDEU01000008.1 GCA_002336815.1 Chitinophagaceae bacterium UBA1946
CGTGCACAGAAAAAAGTAGAAGAAAACAACTTTGGCATCCGTAAGCGTTTGCTCGAATACGATGATGTGATGAACAAGCAACGCAATGTGGTGTATACAAAACGTACCCATGCTTTGTTTGGAGAAAGATTGGCGCTTGATCTTGACAATGCGTTTTACTCCGTGGCAGAAGGCCTCATCAATTCATTCAAAGAGAGCAATGACCACGAAGGCTTTAAGCTGGCAGCCATTATGAACTTTGGTATTGACACTACCATTACACAGGAAGAACTGGATAAAGGCAACCTGCAAAATCTTGCAGAGCGTTTATATGACGAAGCCAAGTCTAATTACAACCGCAAAGTGAGCGGGATAGCAGAACAAACACTGCCCATTATTCAAAACATCCGCAAAGACCAGGGCAACCATATCATCAATGTGGCTGTGCCTTTTACAGATGGAAGAAAAGCGATACAGGCACTGGCCAATATTGACAAGACCATCGAAAGCCAGGGCACCGAATTAATGAATGCACTGGAACGCAGTATTACTTTAGCACTGATCGATGATGCATGGAAAGAGCATTTGAGAGCGATGGACGATCTGCGCCACAGCGTACAAACTGCGGGCTATGAACAAAAAGATCCGCTGGTAATTTACAAGATCGAAGCCTTCAGTGCCTTTAAACAAATGGATGATACGGTAAACAAAGACATCGTAAGTTTCCTTTGTCATGCAGGCATACCCATGGAGCAAACCAATGCAGGCCGCATAAAAGAAGGCAGGGAAGAAAAGACTGATATGAGCAGGATGCGCCAGCGCAAAGAAGAATTTGCAGGCAGTTCCAGCAGCACCGGCGGACCGGAATACATGAGCCAGGAAAATGAATATCATGAACCATCGGCGCCTGTAAAACAGGAACCGGTGAGGGTTGAAAAAGCGCCGGGCAGAAATGACCCCTGCCCCTGCGGAAGCGGCAAAAAGTTTAAGCAGTGCCACGGAAAAGATCTATAATGAACATTTGTTATAAAAAAATAGCCAGCTTTTTTAAAAAAGTTGGCTATTTTTTTAAAAACAGCATGCTACAAAATAAGCTGCTGTGCCATCTGTAAAGATTAACAGCAGTTATCGCTTTTATCAATCGGTTTCAATTAATTTCGGCAAATAAGTAGTAACACTTTCATCCATACCATGCTTTTAAAAATACTAACCGTAGCCGGCCTTGCAACATTTGAAATATATGTTGCTATTCCAACGGGCTTTTTGTTGGGCCTGTCGCCCTGGGTGATTTTTTTTGCAAGTGTTACAGGAGGGTTAGCCGGTGTATTCATAGCAGGTTTTTTGGGCGATAAGATCCGGGCATTTTTTCATAAAAAGAAAGCACCGGGCGAAGCACCCGCAAAGCACCCTATGATCGTGCATCTCTGGAATAAATACGGCATTATCGGGTTGGGATTTTTGGGAACGATGGCCATGGGTGCACCCATCAGTATAGCAGTAGGCGTAGGACTGAATGCCAATCTTAAAAAATTACTTACCTGGTGTTGCATAGCCGTGGTAACACGTTGTGTGTTGTTTACCCTCATTGGTTTTTATGGGGTAAAATTATTTTAAAACAACCTGGGAAATAACCCCGAAATCAAATTATGTTTACAAACGCTCTCGCCTGTTTTCGTCTCGTTGCTTTTTTAGAAGGCTGTTCTTATTTACTGTTCGCTATCACCATGCCTTTAAAATATAAGCTGGGTATTCCTCAGCCAAACTATGTGATCGGGATGATACATGGTTTGCTGTTTGTTTCCTATGTCATCTTATTGATAAAGGTTGCTGTTGAATACAAATGGACGTTCAAAAAAACAGCGCTTGCGTTTATTGCAGCATGGATACCTTTTGGAACTTTTATTGCCAATAAAAAATTATACCCGGCAACCGTTGCTTAACTAAATCTTTCCTGCATGAAAAACTTTTTGTTTACATGCTTTTTTGTCTCATTCGCAGCATCACTTGCTGCCCAGGAGGATGATGCCTGGGTTGACAGGAAAGCGCTGCAGGTTCCGCTGTTACAAACCTACTCCACCGATTCGCTTGCCCGGTACATGCTCGAAAATTTTACCACCGACCGTCAAAAAGTGAGGGCCGTGTATACCTGGATCACCAGCAACGTGGAGTACAGTAAAGACAGTATGTATTATTTCCGGCGTTGGGGTACCGATCCGGAAGAAAAGATGGCTGCTATATTACGCAGGCGAAAAGGTGTTTGTGAAAATTATGCTGCACTGTTTGCCAACCTCGTTTCCAAATGCGGCGTACAGGCGGTGACCATCACCGGCTATACAAAAACCGGTGGTCGTGTAAATCACTCCGGGCATGGTTGGGCTGCCGTATCAGTGGAGGGCGTTTGGCTGCTTTGTGATCCAACCTGGGATGCCGGGCGTACCAACAGTTACCAGTACTTTTTAGTGTCGCCTGCAGAATTTATCAGCACACATATGCCCTTTGATCCTCTCTGGCAATTACTGCAACATCCCATTACCAATCATGAGTTCAGAAGTGGCTACAACCTTTCTAAAAAAGATCAACCCGTTTTTAATTATACAGATTCAATAACGGCTTATCTCCAGGCAGATACATTACAGCAGATGGAAGCCGTTGCAAGAAGAATGAACGCAGCAGGGATGGAAGACGACGACCTGAAAACCTGGTATGCCTACAACCAGATGAAAATAAACATCGTTCACCAGGAAGAGAACATGCAGCTATTTAATGATGCAGTCGCAAACCTTAACCAGGCAAAGAAAGGGTACAATCAACTGGTTCAGTACCGGAACAATAGTTTCATTCCACCCAAAACAGCAGCAGAGATTGATGGCATGTTTGCCGGTATTGAAAAACTGATCCACTCATCTTACCAAAAGATGGAGGCCGTTGGAAAGAAGGCAGAGAATTACCAGTACGATACGGAGGGGCTAAAGGATGAACTTGAGCGCTTATCAATAAAGGTCAAAGACATAAAACAAATCCTGCAGCCGCAGATCAATCACTAACCTAACGGCTCTTTTGAAATCCTACAGCATTAAGAACACGCTGCCATCCTGTAATATCACTTGCATGTGGCAATCAGATCAACCAGCCTGAATAGTTTGTCTTCCATCCTGGTTGCACGACAACTAATATTTCACAATTAAAAATTCCCAGGCAGTGCTTTAGAAAAGCAATCTCAATTCATTTCGATCAACAGGTGCCGGTAAAAAAAATAAACGCAGGGGTTTTATGCAAAAAAACAGTTTGGCGCATCTATAGTATATCGGGCTAACAAAATGGTTGCAGCGTACACTGGAGAATCTCTTGTGCTTTGCAACATCAGGGAGAAGAATCTTTAGTTTCTTGAAATTAAAAACCCTTAGAACTACATAGGGATCATTGCACCCGGGTGAAAACTATTTAAACGTACTAATTAATCAATCCGGAAATACCCTTACATCATTCAACAGGCCGCTATCATACAGCGGCCTGTTTGTGTTTCCCATTGCTTGTTTGCCTACTTTTGCACGCAAACCAACTGTAGGAATGAAAAAGACCATCACCACTTTATTACTGGCAGCATTTGTGATGTCTGTAAAATGTCAAACCCTTGCGCAGGTGAAAAAAGAACTGGAAACCACGCAGGATCCACTGGGATATGTAAAGTTCAAAATGAAAAAACAGTTCAGGATCGATACCATTTCTGTAATGAGCAGCACTTCATTCATGGGCCTGGCAGACAGTATTGCCTACAAAGGAAAAGTGGGCAAAGTGTATGGACCTTTCAAAGGCAATAATATCCTTATAAAAGTTCTGGCGAAAATCCCCAATACCTTTTATCATGTAAGCCATATTCTCATCGACACTTCGGTTTTTAAAAAACACTTTGCAGATTCCCTGGCAGACAAGATCATCAGTGATATCAAATCAGGCAACAGCAGCTTTGAGAATATGGCCGCCACCTACAGTTCCGATCCCGGCTCATTGGCCAAAGGCGGCGACTTAGGTTGGTTTGTACGTGGAGTAATGCTGCCGCAGCTCGACAAAGGCATCGGCACGCATAAAAAAGGCGAACTGTTCAAGGTTTGGACCAGTGCAGGTTTACACGTGGTTACCATTAAAGACAGCCCGAAACAGGATGATGGCTTTGCCTTATTGCTGAGGGTATTTATGAAATAAACGAAGTTGTATAATGATGAACCATCAACCGGGAATGCTAAAAACATCATCCTTCACTATTGACGATTCACTATTGACTATTCACCATTGACTATTCACCATTCACGATTCACCATTCCCCTTTGCCGCTATTGATTCATATCCTTACCGGCCTTTAATTTTTCCATTGCTGTTTCTATTACCAGTTTATTGTTTGGATCGGGTACCTGGGTTAATGCAATGCCGGCATATTTCAACGCTTCTTTGTAATTTCCCTCGCCACTCAATGCTCTTGCCATGCCCATATTCGTAGTAAAAGTGTTGGGATATTTTTTGTAATTGGCCCTGAAAGCTTCGGCTGCTTCTTTCACTTTTTTGGCAGCCATTAGTTGCCTGGCATATCCATGAACCTCGTTCATATTCCCTATTGGCAATGCTTCTTTCATCAATGCATCTGCTTCTGCCTGCCTGTTCAGCAAATTTAAAATCCTCGATTTCACACTGAGGGTCCTAAAACTTTTTTCGCCTACAAATTCAGCCCCGATGGCATAGTCTGCCCACTGCAATGCTTCCTCCAGGTTGGTTTTATGATCAGCACACCAATCGGCCGCCTGTGCCCAGGCTTTTGAATCAAAACCTTTGTCACTCTTCAATTCATTCCTGAATGATTGCAACTGGTTTTTGTCAATATCAGTTTCCACTTTAAAAGCGAATTGCCATTTCTCCCACTGCAACGCAACTACTGCACTATTAGCGGTTTGATCCACAAACTGGTAGGTAAGCCACTCAACAGATTTGTCCTGCGACTGTTGTTTTACCGTCACTTTCAGCGCATCTTCTTTTGCATCATAAAAAAAACTTCCCCATGAAGTACTGTTCTTTGAGAAGATCAGCGTGGATGCTTCTTTGTCTACCGCAATAAAAAAGCCATACCTGCCGGCAGCGAGTGGCTGCCCTTCTATCATTACATCGGTTGAAAATTCAATGGTCGTATTTTCATTGGCACCGGCCCGCCATGGCGCTGCCTTACTGGTGCCAAAACCAAGATCGGTATATCCAAAAGGAACAAGTCCACCCCATATCTTACCTTCTCTTCCTTTTACCCCGGGGCGACTGTAATGAATGGTTACATCTGTAAGACCAATGCGCTCACCCACCATCGCTTTTTTATTTCCACCATCCGGAACGGTTGTTAACTGGGCAAAACAAGGAGACTGCAACAGGCAGACTATTGCGAAAAATGCAGCGAATTTTTTCATATACAAGCAGTTTAGAAAATAAAAATACGTAGTACAAATGCGAATTCAATGTTCATTTGATGAATGGGGAAGGAAGATGGTAAAAGGTTTAGGGTTTAGGGTTTAGGGTTTAGGGTTTAGGGTTTAGGGTTTAGGGTTGAAGGTTGAAGGTTGAAGGTATAGAGCGTTTAGGAGGTTGAGCAAGTTGGATGCTGTCATTTACAAATTCTTCAGATCCCTTTGCATGCGAAGCATTTCACCATACTCCATTTTTTTTGCCAGGGAAGATACGGCCATGGCTATGCGCTTTGTTTTGGTAGCAGCCGTTTTAGCGCTCTCGATCCATTTGCTGTAATAACGCTGGTACGAAAGTGACTTGGTTTTAAAAAATTCCATTGCTGCAGGTTCATCAGCAAGGCATTCCATAAAATCTGCATTGAGCTCATATTCGTTCCTGTCTTCCTGCAATTGTACGGTCAGCATTGCCCCTTTTTTCTTCCCGGTTCCCTTACGCATAGCTGCATTTAAAGGAATGATAAAGTGGCCATTTCCCATCGGGATCAATGCCACCTGGGCAATAGCAAATCCATCTAATTTTCCTTTTACCCGGTAAGATCTTTTACAGCCGGCTTTTATTTGTTCCGCAATGTCAGCCGGCACATCAATATAGGTCCACCCGGTCTTTTCGCCTTTTTTGTCAAATTTTAATATCGTTGTGGTATAGGTAATCATCACAAGGCAAAATAAAAAAAATCCACAAACAAATGTTTGTGGATTTAAAATCAGCAAAGGCACGAATACTAAAAACCTAAACCTATAGTAAAACCTTGCACTGTAGACGGAAAAACGTTCATAAGCGTTGCAGCACCAGTAGTTAAATTAATACTGTACAGCCCGTTGCTGTTACCTGTTTTAAGAATGGCATATCCCACACCACTTGTGCTTCCAATGTCAAAACCGTTGGAGAACTGCACGGTAATGCCCAGGGGTCCTACTTCTACCAGCGTGCCATCATTGGGGGGTATTTGCTTGTATAATTTCTGTGCCCTGCAATCAATGTCATATAATACCGTTGTAGTGGCACCTGCGAAATTGTTTGCATAGGCTGCACCACTGATGCTTGGAGCTCCGGGGTTCAAATCGAGGTCTGTAGCCGCAATGGTACCCGTGATAGGATTCAGCCTGATGTTCTGGTTAACATTGCTAACGACCCTGATCCTGTCAACCGTTGGATTAAAATCAAAACCAAAACCGGTACCTCTTAAAGTGCCAAAACTACCTGCACCCACGATGGTGGCCGCACCGGAAGCTGCATTTAATGTATACAAATTCCCCATTCTTCCGAGCGCATATATCTGGCCATTAAGCGGACGGAAATCAATACCAACAACGGTATCTCCAGCCATTAATCCTGCAATTGCTTTGGTAACCGGGGCATCTGTAGTGGTAGGATCAAAAATCAGTAAGTTAGCCATTGCATCTACAGCATAAGCTACCGGCTTCGTTGGAATAGCGATTCCTTTTACTGCATCCATACCTGCAAAATCTCCCAGCATAGTAGCCATACCGGTAGCCGTATCGATTTGAAACAAAGAAGATCTGCCGCCCACATACATACTTGCCAATGCCACAGCATTATCAGGAGAAATATCAAAACCTGCATCGCCGGTTGGTGCTACACCAAGACTTCCTACTTCCACCAGCGTACCGTTATTGGGTGGTGATTGTTTATACAACTTCTGCGTTGTTACATCAATATCAAACAAGGTAGTTGCGGCTGCCCCTGCTTTACTGTTGGTATAGGCAACGCTGTTGATGGCAGCTCCTGCAACACCATTGATGGCGCCATCCGTAGTAGCAACAGTGCCGGTTTCCGGGTTCAAGCGTAAATTTTGTCCTGTACTGGTAACGATGCGTATACGGTCAACCGTTGGGTTAAAATCAAAACCGGCAATATTGCCACTCAGTGCAGGAGTAAATGCATCTGTACCTACTGCTCTTGTGCTGCCCGTTGCAGTATTGATAATGTACAACCTGCTGCTGCTTCCAAGCCCGTACAACTCACCGGTAGCTGGCCGAAAATCAATACTCAAAATAGATTCACCGGCTTGCAGCCCGGAAATGGAGACGCTTGATATTACTGTTTCTGCAGCATTGGCATTGTACTTTCCCAACTGACCGGATGCCGTGAGTCCGTAAAATACCAGGTCTGGTTTTACCAGCGGCGTTGAAGGCCGGTTAGAATCTTTTTTACAGGCACTGAAAGCAAGTACGGTAGCGGTAGCCAGGGCAATAAGATAGCCGTACCTCATTTGAGTTGAAGTGTGTTTCATAACGAAAAATTTAAATTGAAGATGTTTGTTAATGACTCGTTAATCAAATACGGAGTTTGTTAACGACCGGATTTATTGAATGAAATATTTTGTTATTTTTTTTCCGGGAGGAGAAGCCTGGCGATTTTTTAAATAGCATTAGCGGCTATTTGGCTATTTTTATTTTATGAAACATCTCCTGCAAAGTTTTTTATTCAGCACCTGCCTGTTGTTCTCTGTTAACTTACATGCACAACGCAGCGACCATTATAAAACGATCGATGAGTATGTAAAATCACTGGGCAGTCTTGACACGCTTAACATGGGTACCATCAGCTATATCGTTACAAAAAAGTTTAGTGATAATAGTGATAAGGTAAGGGCCATCTTTGACTGGATAACCGGTAATATCAGCCTTGACTGCAAACTGGTACGAAACGGCGGCAACGAAAAAATGACCTCTGACATGGTGCTGAAAACAAGAAAAACAAATTCCAATGGCTATGCGGCCTTGTTCCAGGATATGTGCAGCGTGGTAAAGATCCGCTGCCTCACCGTAGATGGTTATGTAAAAACAAGCATTGAGCAACTCAATGATGCGCCGGAAGAACTTAATTACACCTGGAACGTGGTGCAACTCGGGCAGAGCCCCGAAAGCTGGTACTATATTGATGTTACTGCCGGCAGTGGCTTTACAGATGAAAAGATGACCGTATTCACAAAGGCCTTTAACGATTATTATTTCTTTGCTGATAAAAACATCTTCAACCTGCAGCATTTCCCCGATAATATGGCCTGGCAGCTTGGCGGCAGCGGATCAAAAAGCGCCAAAGATTTTTTTTCGCAGCCCATTGTAAAAGACCTTGCTTTTGAATTTGGTGTAAGCAGCTTTATGCCGCTGACAGGACTCATAAAGGCAACCACCAAAAAACCGGTTCAGTTCAGTTTTAAAACCAATGGCAATACTAAAATTGACATTGTTTCGTTACAGGTGGGTACTGAGAAGAAAAAGAGACTTAAGACCGTTGATTATACTATCAACGCCGGCACAGTAAGTTTCAGTTACAAATTTGATGAGGAAGAAAGCTACCCCGTAACTGTTTTGATAAATAATAAACCTGTGCTTGGATATTTTGCCGAAATAGTGGAATAAAGCCTCTTTGTTAAAGATTTGTGAAAAATAATTGGAAGCTTTTGCTTAAAGTCAAAAAATAATTTGTAGTTTACAATCACTCTAACAATTAAATCCAACGATTTATGGGCTTGCTAAAAAACTTCCAAAACTGGACCGCTTCACACAATCCAAAATGGTTAGCACTGATAAGAGTGGCGCTTGGTGCGGCTCTTTTATTAAGAGGTGTATCCTTTTTGAACAACCTGGTAAAAATGGAACAATTGATCGATGCCAACAACCTTACTCAATATAAGGATGTGCTGATGAATTCGATTCCATGGATACATATCGGCGGGGGATTTCTCATCATCATAGGCTTATTTACACGCTTTGCCGCATTTGTACAGATCCCGGTTTTGCTGGGTGCAGTACTGTATGTGAATGTAAAGAAAGGTTTTTTTGCTGCCGAAACAGATCTCACACTTTCTATCATATTGTTATTAATGCTGGTAATTTTTGTTGTAGAAGGAAGCGGCCCGCTTTCTCTTGCCAGTTATTTTAAAGAAGCAGAGGAAGAAGAACCCATCGTTGCAGAATAGTCGCTCTTTTTCCTGATCTTGTGGCCCCGGTAACCCCGGGGAGTCTTAAGTATTTTATTTAGCCTGCCCTTATATGGCAGCCTGCTATTTAATTAATACCCGTAAACCGGCAAATAACTTAACTCCCTGCATGGAGGCATAATTGTAAGAGGGATCAAAGGTATAGCCGTATGGGTTAGTATCGCTCCGTGGCTGGCCGGCGATATCAAAATATTTACCTCCGGGTTTATTAAAGGGATCATCAGGATGCAGGAGCGGATTGGAAGGGATAAAGTTCAACAGGTTTTTTACACCAGCATATATTTCGGTTTTACTACCAATGTTTTTTGTAAACTGCAGGTTAAGAATCCCATAAAGCGGCGACCGGGGATCCCTGTAGTCATCCGGCACCACCGGCAAATACATTGGGCCATTGATCCTTCCGGTAACATCGATCATCAACCGCTGTTTTTTTAATAGATAACTGGCCGAAAAAGTGCCTGAAAAGGCCGGCGCAAATAACTGGGGCGTTTTTATTTTTCTGCCTTCCGCAGTTTTATCAACCTGGTACACATCCATCCATGTAAGCCCGGCCATCATTTTAAGACCATTGGTAAAATTTACATCTGCATTTAGGGTAATGCCTTTTGAAATCGCATACCCGTTGAGGTTATCATAGATGATTTTTGTTGCATCCGTGAAATAGTCAGCCACGATTTTGTTACTGAAAAAGGTGTAGAACGCACTAAGGTCAATGTTTATAAAGCCTTTGCTGTGCCTGAAAAAACCACTGTAGCTGGCATTGGCATTCCAAGACTGTTCCGGTTTTAAAGCCGATGCTATTACTACTTCCCTGGCTCCTGTAAGCGCTGCATGGTCTTCGGTAAACAGGTTCACTACCCGGTAACCATTGCCGGTACTCAGGCGCAACGTGCTGTTGCTTCCCGAAGCATATTTAAAGCCCAGCCTTGGTGTAAAGATATTGCCATGTGTTGCATTGCGATCGTAGCGCATGCCAGCCAGCATCACGAGGTTTTTAGCAATTTCCACCTCATCCTGTAAAAAAATACCTGGCAAAAAACTTTTCTCCGGTTTGTTTGCCCCACCCGGGCCTGCTGTGCCGCTGGTATTGTCGTCGTAAAAAGTGTACCTCAGGGGAATACCTGCCAACAGATCGTGGTCCTTTATTTTTTTATTCCAGCGCAGTTGGGCAAAAGCCACCTGCTGCGTGGCAAAATATTTCACCTTTCCATAATAGCTCTCCTGCCGGTGAACATTACCCGATAAGTCAACGAATAGTGCATTGCCAAAGGAGGTAGTGCTTATCAATTCAGCTCTTTTGGTAAGAATGCTTTCTCCGTAAATGCTGTCGCTGCCCCTGAATTCGGGCTGCCATTGCAATTCGCCTCCCCAGCGGTTTTCGTAGATGTAGCGCAGGGCCAGCGAACTGTTGATGCTGCCGGAAACCGGCAGGTTCCATTTATTGAAAACACTTACTCTTTGCTGGAGCGCCAGGTCAGTAAAATTATCCCGGTTAATATCCCGGCGTTGCTGGTAGTTAAAATAATTCACTGCAAACAGGCCCTGCAGCTTCTTTAGTTTGTATGCACTGCTGATATCTGCATTCCATTCGCCGGCCCGTGTTCCGGAAACATCCAGCCGCCATTTTTCGGCAGTGAGCGCATCCCGTGTAATGATATTGATAAGCCCGCCTACTGCCTCGCTGCCATATAAAGTAGAGGCAGGTCCTTTAACGATCTCAATTCTTTTAACCATGCTGTTGGGTATCCCACTCAAACCGTAAACGGTAGCAAGGCTGCTAACGATCGGCATGCCGTCTATCAGTACCATTGTATAAGGGCCTTCCATACCATTGATATGGATATCGCCGGTATTACACACGTTGCAGTTCAATTGAGGCTGAACACCATTTACCATTTGCAGTCCTTCAAAAATATTAGGGGTTGGATTTTTTTTGAAGAACAGGGGCGAATATACCTCCACCAGTATGGGAGAGGCGGTTTTACTCACCGCTTTCATCGTAGCCGAGATAACCACTTCATCATTCATAGCGGTTTTACTGCGAAGTGAAATCAGGAGATCGTTACCATTTTCATAGTTGTTGAAACTGGTATCAAAGCCCTCGTAGCCAACGGCAGATACCAGCAGCCGGATCTTACCATTCAACGGCTGGTCAATAATGAATTTACCAGAAGAATCTGCGATGGTATGCAGTTTTTGGCCAGGCAGTGTAATACTCGCCAGTGGCAATCCTTTACCCTCACTTACAACCGTTCCCGAAAGCACCTGTGCGTCTGCGAGGTTACTGATGCCGGCTATTAAACCAACAAAAACCGGCAGCGATATTCTTACCAATACCTTTTTGAAACTCATTCAGCTTGCTAAATTTAATATTTAGGCAAACCTAATTAATATTTTTATGAAATAAAATAATGATTTTTGTAAAAATGAAGAACATGACCTCCTCTGCAGAAGAGAATTACCTGAAAGCCATTTACAAGCTGCATGAAAAAAGCGGCAACATGGTCACGACTTCGTCACTGGCGGAAATGCTGAAAGTAAGCGCCGCATCGGTAACCGATTTTGTAAAAAAGATTGCTGCTAAAAAACTCGTGACCTATGAAAAATCAAAAGGTGTTAAACTGACTGATAAGGGCCGCCTGATCGCTGTAAATATTATCAGGAAACACAGGTTGTGGGAGGTTTGGCTCGTGAACAAACTCGATTTCAAATGGGATGAGGTACACGAAATTGCAGAACAACTGGAACATATCATTAGTGATGATTTGATCGATCATTTGGATAAACACCTGGGTTACCCCACTACCGATCCGCATGGCGACCTGATCCCCGACTCAAAAGGAAAGTTTGCAAAAAACAACAGTAAACCCCTGCTGGACTGCGTTGCAGGAGACAAAGTAAAATTTATCGGCGTAGCAGAGCATTCCAATAATTTTCTCCAGTATCTCACCAAAAACAATCTTAGCCTGGGTGATGAGATCTTTGTTGAATCTGTAGAAGATTTTGACAATACCTTTTCCGTAAAATTGAATAAGAAAGAGAATAAAGTATTCAGTAAGGAGGTGGTGAAAAACCTGCTGGTAGCGGTAATTGAATAGATGAAAGACCGAAAGAATTATTTGACTACCTGGAATTTTCCGGAGTCAACGATTTTGCCAAACTTGTCCCGTAGCTGGTAAATATAAACGCCCCTGTAAAAACCATCCAGTGAAAGACTGAAGCGCTGGGTAGTTACATTGATCTCACTTACTTTTTTTCCCATAAAGTTGAACAACTGTATGCTGTAGGATTTTTCGTAGCCTGCCGGCAATTCAAAATTGACTGCTGTAGTAGCAGGATTTGGATAAAATTTTACCAGCTTCACAACATCGCCGTAGTTTATTGATTTTAACTGCGCTGCCGCTGTAAAATGAAGTCCAACCAGTAAGATTAATATTGTAGTGATCTTTTTCAGTATTGTAAATATAGCTATTTCTGGTAAAAAAATTACCTGCTTCCTAAAAAACAGAAAAAAACAGGTTTTATTGTGGTCAAACCGGGAAAAACCAATTTTTATTGCAATCCTTTCAGCGTTTCCTGTATTGCATTGAAATCTGGCAAATCGCCCGGTGTTGCACACTCTTCGCTGTACTGGATAATCCCTTCTTTATCAATCACAAATGCGGCCCGTTTGCTTACGCCGTGCATCCCGAAGGCAGGAAAGGTTTCATATAATACATCAAAGGCGGTAGAAGCCACTTTATTAAAATCGCTCAATAAAGGAAAATTAAGTTGCTGTTCTTTCCTGAATTTATCCAATGTAAACAGTGAATCAACAGAAATTCCCAATACCTGTGCATTGCTGTTATTGTAGAGCGCAATATTATCTCTTACATTGCACAATTCAGCAGTACAAACACCTGTAAATGCAAGGGGGAAAAATAGCACGAGCAGGTTTTTTCCTTTATAGTCAGCCAGGTTTACTGCGTTTTTATCACTGTCGAACAAGGTGAGTTCCGGAGCGGTTGAGCCTTTCTTAATTGCCATATCATTTTATTTTTGGATTACAATACCAGTACAAATTAAGTGGTTAATTGTTTTGAATTGCTAAATCTTTACCAGGTTTGTTTTTTTATTGAGGATCATCTTTTCGGGCAATGAGGCCAGCACCTGTTCTTTAAGCACGTCTACCAGTTTTTTCTTCACATAATTGCGGTGTGTAACCAGGCTCACCTCCCGTACCGGGGCTGGACTTTTAAAATGCCTTACCATGTTCTGCTGTTTCACCGTAAAATCCAGTGTTGCCATTTCCGGAAGAATCGTAAGTCCCTTGTTCATCTCCACCATTTTACGGAGTGTTTCGATACTGCCTGATTCGTATTCAAAGTGCCTTTTTTCGTTACTCATTTTCCTGAGTTCGCAGAGGTTCATCACCTGGTTGCGAAAACAATGTCCTTCTTCCAGCAACCACAATTCGCCCAGGTCAATATCATCTGCCAGTACATAATTCTTTTTAAAGGCTGCACTGCTTTTTGAAACGTAGGCCACCATTTCTTCATAAAACAAAGGGTACTCAATAATGCTGTTATCCTGCAGCGGTGTTACCAGGAGGCCAGCATCAATCTTGCCCTGCTTCAGCTTTTCTATGATGTGACCGGTGGTAAGTTCCGTCACCTTTATTTTAATGTCTGGATATTTTTGTAAAAAACTGTGCAGGAACATTGGGAGCAGGTAAGGCGCCAACGTTGGAATAATGCCAACTCTCAATTCTCCCTGCAATAATCCCTGCCTGTCTTTGATGAGCTGTTCCATCATTTTTACTTCATGCACAATCACCCTCGCCTGCACCAGTATCTCTTCCCCGATCTCCGTTGGAATAACAGGCTGTTTGCTGCGATCAAAGATCTTGGTGCCCAGGTCTTCCTCCAGCTTTTGAATCTGCATGCTGAGTGTGGGCTGTGTGATGAAACACTGCTCGGCAGCTACTGAAAAATGCCGGTAGGTGTCTACTGCAATGATGTATTCGAGTTGTGTTATGGTCATGATACAAAAATAGATATTTACGATATGATTATAATAAATATCAATAAAAATTATCAACATGGCAGAGTACATTTGACCAATCAACTAACCAATCACCTTAAAATATACTTGTTATGAGCGACGAACAAAAAAGCAAAAAGCTAACAACTGCTTCCGGAAGACCCTATGCAGAAAATGAGAACAGCATGAGCATTGGCGCCCGTGGGCCGTTGTTGTTACAGGATTATATCCTGCATGAAAAGATGGCTCATTTTAACAGGGAACGCATTCCGGAAAGAGTAGTGCATGCAAAGGGCAGCGGCGCTTTTGGCACCTTCACAGTAACGCATGATATTACCCGTTACACAAAGGCTAAACTCTTCAGCCAAATAGGAAAAGAAACAAAAGTATTACTGCGCTTTAGCACAGTAGGCGGAGAAAAAGGGAGTGCCGATACAGAAAGAGACCCCCGCGGATTTGCCGTAAAATTTTATACGGAAGATGGCAACTGGGACCTGGTTGGTAATAATACACCGGTATTTTTTATCAAGGACCCAAAAAAATTCGGCGACTTTATCCATACACAAAAACGTGATCCCCGTACTAATTGCAAAAGCCCAACGATGATGTGGGATTACTGGAGTTTGAACCCGGAAAGCCTGCACCAGGTATTGATCTTGATGAGCGATCGTGGTACGCCATACGGGTACCGGCACATGAACGGGTACGGCAGCCATACTTTTTCGCTGATCAATGCGGCCAATGAAAGAGTGTGGGTGAAGTTTCATTTTAAAACTGCACAGGGCATCAAAAACTTTGTGAATGATGATGCGGTGGAAATGAAAGGAAAAGATCCTGATTTCGCACAGAGAGACCTGGTAGAAGCCATCGACAAAAAAGACTTCCCGAAATGGAATGTAAAGATCCAGGTGATGACAGATGAGCAGGCCAGCGCCTTCCGTTTTAATCCTTTTGATCTTACCAAGATATGGCCGCATGCCGAATTCCCGTTGATAGATGTTGGCGTGCTTGAATTGAACCAGGTACCGAAGAACTATTTTGCAGAAATTGAACAAAGCGCTTTTGCGCCGGCCCATGTGGTGGATGGAATCGGCTACTCGCCGGATAAAATGCTGCAGGGCAGGTTACTCTCGTACCCCGATGCACACCGATACCGCCTGGGTGGTAACTATGAGCAGATACCTGTAAACCGTTGCCCTTATGCAGTGAACAATTACCAGCGTGACGGAGCAATGGCCATAAATGGTAACGGTGAAGATGCACCTAATTATTTCCCTAACAGTTTTGATGGCATCGTGGCAGATGAAACGTATAAAGAACCTGCCTGGCAATTAGAATCGAGTGTAGCAGATTGGTACGACAGGAATGCTGCGGGAGAAGATGATCATTTTACACAGGCCGGCTTGTTATTCAACAAAGCAATGAATGATTATGACCGTCATAATCTGGTGAGCAATATTGTGGGTGCCATGAGTGGTATCAGCGGCCCCAAAAAAGAGCTTATCATCAACAGGCAACTGTGTCATTTCTTCAGGGCCGATGTAAAATTGGGCATGGCGGTAGCAAAAGGACTGGGAGTAGATGTTGAAACGGTGATGGCAGGCCTTGGAAATGCGCATACTGAAAGAACTTTGGAAACAGCTTAATTCAACCCGCTTTATGTAAAAGCCGCTGCTGTAAAAAGAGCGGCTTTTTTATTACATCTGATGGGGCAATGCATACAGCACATATGTGCTTAACTAATATTCCGGTGGTTGCTGATTTTATTTAATTTGCCACCTATTATTATCCTGATCCGCCACCTTTCTTCCGGTCCGCCCCTGGCGAATACCAAACTGCTTATCAAAATCAATTGCATGAAAAAACTGGCGTTGTTACTTTTTATTGTGTTATCATCTGTTGCAGCCTGTGCACAGATCACGTATATCGGCATCCTTAATCACAATACCGGTACGGGCAGTAATAACCTGTTCAACAATTATGTTTCTGTTGCGCAGCAATGTTTTGTTGACTGGGAAGTATATGCAGACGGCATGACAAATATGGAGGCTTGTGGCTTCAGAAGCGACAGCAGGCTGGTACTGCGGCGCATGGATGGAACAGATCCCAGTTCTGTAGTCGCATCAACCCCTATTATTGTACCGGGCATCTGCGGTGGCAAGAATGGCAACAATGATAAATACTATGCAGATCTTGGCCCCTACATCAACAAGCCCGGGAGGTATTCACTGGAAATACAGGCCGACCTTCCCAATCAAACAAATGCATTTGGCAATGCCAGTACCAAAACAACTTTTAATTATGCCTGTCCTTCTGCTTACTACCTAGCGGGAACGGGTGGCCTAACAGGAAATTACTACACACCCGCTGGTGCATGTGCCGGCGGACCGGGCCTGAGTGACCCGGTTGGCGGTGCTTCTGCAGATTCGCTGGCGGAGATTTTCACTGCCCTTAAATTTTTTACGGTGGGTGAAGTGGGGACCTATCGCCGCATGGTAATTTTTGATGGCAATTTTTATGACCTGGCCGATGGGCGTTTCCAGCCCGGCAATCCTGCAGTTCCCGGAAATCTTGATGGCAGGGGCAATATCCCTGCTGCAGGAATTTGTCCTGTTACAAATGCACCGCAGTTGAGTATTGGCGGCGAGATCAATATTTTCAAAAGAACCGATTGCGGGAATGCTGATGTTACAGGAGGAGCCGTTTTTTACAGGGTTTACAAAGAAGGTAATGTAGCCTCGGCCTTTGATTCTTTTCCTTTGTTATTTAAAGATGACTGTGGCAGCAGTACCAATGGCCCGGAAGGAAATAATTTTCCAACAGGAGGATCTTGCCAGAATACCAACAACATCCTTGACCAGCGCTGGCAAAGCCTTGCAGGTGCTGCCAATATTTTACCGTCATCATTTGCCCTCAGTGATACCGGCCGGTGGAAGATCGATCTTTATACAGAGACCTATATGAAAGATTGTTCCGCTCAACACATGATTGACAAAAGCGGCCTTAATACTACCAGCTTCACGGTAAACAATCCGCTGATAGCCGGCTCACCCTGCAGCGGCGTGATACCAGTATTGCTGTCATCTTTTACTGTTTCCGCAGGCACTTACAGTAACCTGTTGGCCTGGACAGTTGAGGAGGCATCGCAGGTAACAAGATTTGAGATACAGCGGTCATTTGATGGATACAGCTTCAGTAATGACGGTTGGGTTGAATACAATAAAGCCCAATATTCATTCAGGTATAACGATGCCGGCTATCCCGGTAAAACAGTTTTTTACCGGCTCATCATTCATGAACTCAGTGGTAAAAAATATTATTCCACCATTGTAAGGGTAAGTGCGAAAACGGCCGGCATCAAAATAACGGTGCAAGCCTCCGCAGAAAAAGTGGCGTTCCAACTGGAAAATTTCAGCAAAGGAAAGTTCAGAGCTTCAGTGATCAATACAGCAGGAACTGTACTGGCGCAAAAAGATTTCAGCATCAATGCACCCGGCAATTCCAGCGTCACTGTACC
Organism: Chitinophagaceae bacterium UBA1946; assembly: GCA_002336815.1. GTDB lineage: Bacteria > Bacteroidota > Bacteroidia > Chitinophagales > Chitinophagaceae > Ferruginibacter. Next base: position 17,982 of record DDEU01000008.1, read on the forward strand.
AATAAAAAATGCATTGCCGCATGGAATTTATTATTTGCTGGTAAGAGATGAACATGGAACCATCATTTCAAAAAGCAATTATTTTTATGGACATGCCCATTGATACAGTCTGGGTTTTTGTTCAACATACAGAGCAACCGCTGTCCGGCATCATTGAATATCATTGCGGGCAAACACGTAACAGCATTTAATGAATAGTAATGCCCTTTATTTTATCGGCAGGCTGTTTTAACATACCGGCAGCGATGATTACACCCGCAGGGTCAACATGCATGCTTTTGATGGAGGCTTTTTGTTTGAGCAGTAGCTGCAGGCTGTCGTAGATCTTGTACACGGAATCCAGTTTTGTGATATAGATACTACGGCCATGCGTTCCCACTACCAGTTCATTTTCTCTCTCCTGTATCACGAGATCATGCACGGGCACCCGGGGCAGATCGCTCCCCATTGTCATAAATGTTTTGCCCATATCAAAAGATGCGTACAAACCATTATCGCTGCCCACGTAAATCATATTCTCCCTTTTTGCATCTTCCCTCACTACATTGAGTGGCTCAGCCGGAAGGTCTAATCCCAATTGTTTCCACTCAGCGCCATAGTCTTCACTTACGAAGAGGTAAGCTCCAAAATTATCATACCGGTAGCCGTTGAGGGTGGCGTATACCCTTCCTTCTTTGTATCTGGATGGCACTACCCTGCTCACCCACATTTTTGAAAAATCGATCGTTGCTTTTGCTGATTTGGAAGCGGCAGGTTTGATGGTTACTAACGTCCAGGTATAGCCGCCGTCTTTGCTTACCTGGATATTACCATCATCGGTTCCGATATAGATCAACCCAAACTTTAAAGGGGATTCTGTAATGGTAGTTAATGTACCGTAGGGAACCTTTCCCTGTCTTTTACCATTGCTCAGGTCTGCTGATAAAGTAACCAGGTCGGTTGCTTTGTTCAGGCTGCGGTGAAATTTATTACTGCCATAATACAACACATCCTGGTTGTGGCGGCTGAGCCAGATAGGCGTTTGCCAGTTGTACCGTAGTTTAGGTTCGCCAAGGTCATGCATGGGATGTATGAACAATGGATCTCCTCCATCCGTATTGCCCCGGAAATAGTAGCCGAACTGGAAGCCGCTGTAGGCTGTTTTATTATCTCTTGTATCAACCTGTACCTGCATGCCATCGCCATCACCGATGGGCTTCCATTTGTATTCTTCCGGGTCTGTTTCTTTTCTTTCTTCGGCGAATGAAAACCCATTTTCACTGCCACTACCGGTAGAAGCTCCCATCCAGGTGCCATTGTCCTGCAAGCCGCCATACACATTGTAGGGCACTGCATTGTCAACAGCAATATTGTAAAACTGGCCAGCAGGTACGCTGGTGGCTTTGAACCATTTTTTTCCATTGTCGTAGGTGATGTTGCAGCCACCATCGTTGCCTGCGATCCAGTGGCCATCCCGGGCAGGATTGATCCAGCAGCTATGCCAGTCGCCATGCGTATTGTCTTTATCAACAGCTGTAAACGTTTTACCGCCATCGTTACTAACGATAATGCCTGTACCAAAAGTGATCACTTTGTTCACATCTACCGGCGACACATAGATCTTCCCAAAATAGTAGCCATAACTGCTAAACACATCAATGTCTTTTTCATTCACCTTGCGCCAGTGACTGCCGGCATCATCACTGCGGTACACTTCACAACCATAGATGCCGTCATTTTGAAAACCATCATCGGCTACCAGCCAATCGTAGAGGTCCGTAGGTTTTAACTTATCACCGGCAACCAGTTCTTTTAACAGTACCGCAGTGTACTTTTTAGGAAAATCATTTTTTAATAAAAAAGTATCCAGCTTATTATTATCCAGTGTGGCAAATTTTTCTTTGCTGAGATTCTTAAGATCCTTCACTTTGTATTTCGAAATATCCACCTTTTTGGTGGATGTATCCGGCTTGCTGTTAACAGCATTGTTGTCTACCACGGCATACAGGATCTGCGGATTTTTTTGATAAACAGCTACTCCGCACCTGCCCACTTTATCACCGGTTGGGAACCCGCTGCCTGCTGTCGTAATCAGCTTCCAGGTATCGCCGCCATCTGTACTTTTATAGATGCCACTTGTGCTGCCGACCGGGACAAAATCCCAGGCACGCCTCGTACGAAACCAAACGCAGGCATACAACTCACGGGGATCCTGCTGGTTAATATCCATCTCTACCGCCCCTGTATTGTCATCAATGAACAGGGTTTGTTTCCAGGTTTTGCCGCCATCGGTTGTCTTGTACACGCCTCTTTCCTTATTGGCAGAATACAAATGCCCGAGTGCCGCTACCCAGGCAGTGTTTTCATCGGAGGGATGTAAGATGATCTCGCCAATGTGCTGGCTTTCGGGTAAGCCCAAATATTGCCAGGTCTTTCCCTTATCAACAGATTTGTACACCCCGTTGCCGCTGTAACTGCTGCGGCTGCTGTTAACTTCCCCCGTGCCTACCCATATAGTGCCCGATCTCCAGTTAACGGCAATATCTCCAATACTGATCACATCTTCTCTGTCAAACAGCGGATCAAAACTCAACCCATTATTAGCGGTATGCCAGAGCCCACCGCTGGCGTAGGCCACATAAAATTCTGTGGGGTCAGCGGGGTTTACTTCTATGTCTACTACCCTGCCATTCATTTGCGTTGGCCCGATGTTCCTGAAATGGATGTCTTTCAGCAAACTGCCGGCTTCCAGCGATCGTCTTTTTTGCAACCCATTCTTTCGTTCTTCAGCACTGGTAGGCTTTACCTGTGCTGCAGTTGTTAAAAAAAAACCGCTCCAGAGCAGTATCAAAAAAGAAAAACTAAATTTGGAGAAATATTGCATACAGAAATTCTTTAGATATGAAAAGCACGCTATTAAAAATAAGGCAATTGAATTTAATTATGTTGCTGCTGTTCCTGTTTTTGATGAAAGGAACGGCACAATATAAAGACTTTAAATTGTCGCCAAAAGGAGATACTCTGAATATTGTTGATAAGAAAGGCCTCAAGCAGGGCAAATGGGTGAATACGGTAGGCGAAGTGCGGGGAGAGCCGGGCTACGAAGAAGAAGGCTATTACAAAGATGATAAAAAAACCGGTCCCTGGCGCAAATACACGGCCAACGGGGATATTATTGCCATTGAGAATTATGCGTTTGGCGGTAAGTCGGGCGCCCAGCAATATTTTTCTTTTTTTGGCAGCCTGGAAAGAGAAGAAGAATGGCGTGGCTACAATCCTGATGCACCTTATGATACCATTCCTGTTTATGGTACCGGCAACAATGAAGTGATCGATTATAAAATTGTAAAGGCAGAGCAGTACAGTGTGCCGAACGGCGATTGGAAATATTATAACCCCGAAGGACATATTATCCGGATAGAACACTATGACCGTGGACAGTTGCTGAAAGAGGGCGGTGATAAAAAACCAACCACTGTTGCAGCAGATAAAAAACCGGAAGAAAAAACCAAGCCGCAGGAAATACTGGATTACGAAAAAAAATACAGCAAGAAAAAAAGAAAGCAGATGGAAAGAGAGGGGAAGACCTCATTATAACATAACAAAGATGCCGCTGCAAAAAAGCGGCATCTTTGTTAGAGCGCAAATTGCCGGATTGCTTTTACACTTTTGAAATGCCATTCTTGATAGCGAATACCACCAGACCTACCCTGGTACGAAGGCCGGTCTTTTCAAACAGTGCATCCCTGTACGCTTCTACCGTACGTGGACTACAGAACATTTTTTGACCGATCTCTTTATAAGTTAATTCTGTGCAGGCATATTGCAAAAATTCCGTTTCTCTTTCATTCAATTGTACTCCTCCACTGCTTTTTTCTTCTTCTGCAGCAATATTGAGCAATACCTTGCTGGTAGCCCAATCCGGGTAGTAGAAACCTTTATTTACCAGGGAGTCCAATGCTTTTTCCAATTCAACGGGATGCACATTTTTCAGCAGGTAGCCTTTAGCGCCACACTTGATCATTTTTATCAGCGACGGTTCATCATCCTGCATCGAAAGGGCCATTACCAGTATAGCAGGGTGATGCAGTTTGAGCCATTGCGCAGTTTCAAACCCATCCATTACAGGCATCGAAATATCAAGTAATACAATGCGGGGTACATTTTTTTCAACACTTAATTTTTCAATTAGCGCTTTTCCATGTTCTACTTCGTACAATACTTCGTACTGCTTAAAATTGTCAATGATACCGGTAAGTGCTTTGGCAATTAAAATATGATCATCAGCAATGGCGATGGTGTGTTTCATAAATAGATTTAAGCTGTCAACTTTTCTTTATCAATAAATAACTGCATAGAAGTTCCCCGGCCCGGAATACTTTCCATTGAAAAAGCGGCATTGATCAGCGCTGCACGCATTTTCATATTTGCCAGGCCGATGCCGTTCATTTCTATCATACCGTTCCCCATATCAAAGCCATTACCGTTATCTGTTGCAACGATCAACAGGCCGTCTTTGCGTTGCAGCAATTGTATGGTAACAAGTGTGCAGCCGGAGTGTTTTAAACTGTTTTGAAAAAACTCCTGGAGCACTCTAAGCACAATTGTTTTTACAGCAACTGGTGCCGGAATAATTGCTTCCTCACAGGTAAGTGAAGCCCTGCAGTTACCAAGCGTATTAATTTTATCGCATTCTGTTTTTATCAATTCCAGTAACGGCGTTTTCTGCAGGTAAGTATTGGTAAGATTTTTTGAAAGAGCCCTCAACTCTGCCAAAGATTCATTAATGATAATGCCGATGGCCAGTAATTGCTCCCTGATGACAGGATAGCGGTTGCTGTATTCAAGCTGCTGTGTGTACAGGGCAGCCAGTGTGAGTTTTTGCCCAACATTGTCATGAATTTCCCTTCCAATATACTGCATGGTTTGCTCCTGTATCTCCAGTTGGGCAGTGAGTAATTGCTGCGTGTGCTCCTCGAACATTTTTTCTTTTTCCTGCTCATGCATCAACTTTCTTTTACGGAATTGAAAAATAAAAATGACGGCTGCCGATATAAATACCAGTAGTACGAGGTTTGCAATGACTATAAATATTGTTATCTCCGCTTTGCCCATATAAAGCTGATTGTAAATAAAAGATACATCATACAGGCGAGGCCCATGTCAATATACCAGCAGATCATAAACAACTGCGGTTGTTTCAGCAGTGTATTGCGCAATCCTTCAAAAGGCAATGCAGCCACGTAATATAAAAAAAGTCCCAGGCAGATCCAGAATATCCTGTCGGTCTTAAAAAACACGATGTCGTTGCTGTTAATATAACAGTAAAAGAAGACAATGATCGAAAAAAGGATAAGGAGCATGCCCACGCTGAAAGAAAAGGTAGACACCCACAGGGATGTGTCGGGAATTAGAAAACAGTCGGCCAGCCAGCACAGGATATACAGCAATATACCATACAATACCCAAGCCGATTTTGCTTTATCATAGTCAGCGATATTTTTACTCAACAGCCAGTTCAGAAAGATCACCTGCAGTGGACAAAGCAGGTAATTAAACAACATTGGGTTGTACGCATTGAGTACGGGTGTATATGCCAGGTAATAGCCAAGCAGTTCCCCCACCACAATGGCAAGCAGGTAAAATGGCATCCATTTCCAGTAATTTTTCTTTAGTACCGGCATGGCTGCGAACGATGCAGCACAGGCTGTTATCTCTAACGTCATCAATGCTATCCTGAAAAAGGAAATGAGTGCCATTTTATTGTAAGTTTATAAACCGCTCCCGCTTAGTAAGTTCGGAATTTATTTTCGATCATATCTAATACTACTGCTCCATTCAATTCGCCTGCAACGATGCCCCCTACGATGGGCGGCGGCGGAGGAATAAGCGAGCCTTTATTTTTTGCAGAGGTTCTTATATCAGGCGACAACACAAAGGCTGGTTGCCCACTCGTCAATGCTACCATGGAATGAGAAGTCGTATCAAACATAACATTCAATTCTCTCATAACATCCTGCAGCGTTTTAGGTTTACAATTCTCATCCACATAGCGTGGGTCAAAGTCTACATTTAGCTTTGATGCTTCGCTCCAGTATGTAGGTGTAATCACGACGGTATGCAGCCCCTGGTACAACAGCCTGTGATCTTCCTCATCTTTGCTGATAACAGGGTCTGTATCCAAGGGATCCAGTTTATCCCATACCGGCTGCTGTGGATATTCCGCATAATAAAACCGAAGACCCAAAGTTTTTTTATCTGCACATTTTTTATTGCAGACTTCCTGTTCAAGATTCCATATGAATTTCTTAAGGGTGTCTAAGCTGAACCATACACTCCTTGCATCCGTTGGCTTGCCTGCGCCTGCTATCCGGTAGTTATTCCAGTGGTTCGCTTTATAACGGCTGATCATGCTAAAGGCAAGGCCGGCAGGTACACCCTCAAATTCTGATTTGCTGTAATCCTGGCAATGTTCACAGGGTACTGTTTCGGTAGTTGTTGCATCCGGCTCTTTGGGCTGAGGATTACATGCAAAAAAGATAGCGGCAATGATGAATACCACGTTGGTAGCAAGAAGTAATTTTTTCATGTTTGCTGGTTTAAGTTGTGAATATTTAAATATATGATTTAAGCAACAAAGCACCAGATTTTAATGGAAGCCGTTGCCCGCTGTTTACCTGTTTTATTACCGTTAAATGACGGTATTTATTTCAGTTGATCAGCCTGCACAGTTCAGTCGTTTGCCCATTGTTTGCCAGCCCCGGCCGTTGCAGTTTTGTATCGTCAAAAAAATGACATCAAAAGAAACGAACTACAGGGAAGCCGAAAACTGAACAGAGTAGGCGATAAAAAATTAATTATTATGAAAAAAGTATTTATCATTTGCATTGCCATTGCCGGCATTTGTGCAATTGCATTTACCAACAGCAGTTGTAAAAAAGAAACCATCACTGTTACAGAAGCCAACCCCTCCAATGCCCAGCCGATCATCATCTATTTTGGTAAAACATATTCCTTCCGTGGCTGCAAACCCAGTTTGGGTATTTGTGTAGACTGGGGGCGGCCACGTAAAGATTGGGGCGATTACCTGCTGCAGGCGGATGAAGCCAAAGGCGAAGCCTGGGCAGAAAGCGTGGACAATGCAACCAGCAGTGTAAATTATTACTTACCGGAGGTTTCACTGAGCGACTCCATGTACAACAAGATGATACTGCAAAGAAAATTCACTTTCCAGGAAGACACTTATGTACCGGACGACTTAAAAGCAAAACTTTACAAAGATGCAAAAATCACGGATGTACCTGCTGAGATGAAGATACCCGCTGGTGACTATCCTGTGGTTATTGCAGGGGACGTTCCGGCGCCCCAGGCAAAATTCAAAATAAGAATCAGGATATACAGGGAGAGAGACACCATCTACTTTGAGATCAGGGTTTTCAGGTAAAATTTTATCGAAAAAAACAGGGATGCCGAAAACTGAAGAGAGTAGGCCGTAAAAAATAAAATAAATATTATGTGCAAATGTTCTCAATCTACAGAAGCTGCCAAGGTTGATTATCAATATGCAGCCAAGATTGTTTGCGGGAGTATTCAAAAACAATCGAAACAGCAACCATTGCCAATTGGCGAATACAAAACAAAAATAAACATTCACAATCCTTCACGCTGCGACTGTGTTACATTTCGATGGAAAGTTGCCGTTGGCTTTCCTCATTTAGAAACCGGTCCTGTTTCTGATTTTTCTGATGCAACACTTTGTGCAGATGAAGCCCTTGAAATTGACTACACTGATATTAAAAGAAAAGTTAGGGGCGACATGGAGCACATTGAAGGATGGGTTGTTATTGAGAGCCCGATAGAGTTAGATATTGTGGCAGTGTACGGAACTACAGCAACTAAAAATGGAACAGTAAATGCTTTTCATACTGAAAGGGTACAGCCTCGTTGTTTAGCCGTGTGTGACGACTTTCACTTGGATATCAGCACGGGTGTATCTGCATGGCAAGTGAACCAACCTTCGCAAACGAATATTTTTAACACGGCTATTTTAAGTCAGCCCGATCCTGCATGGGCGGGGGCTCAACCAGGTTCGATATGGGTGCGACCTGTTACTGAGGCTGCAGGCGACTACACATACAAGCTTGAATTTAAACTGTGTTCAGGATTTAGAAACCCCAATTTAAATATGAGTTTACTTGCAGATGATTTTATTAAAAGCGTATCGCTGAATGGTAAGCAAATTTTATCATCGCAGTCCCCGGGACCTAACTATAATATTACACCAATCGTATGTTCTGCAACCCAGTTCTTTAAAACAGGTATGAACGTATTATTAATTACAGTTCATAATTCCGGGAAACGAAAAAATCCAACGGGCCTGAACATTCATGGTTTTATGGAAGTAGCTAATGGATTGTGCGCTGGAGAAGCTTACCCTTTGCTTGCATGCCCCGGCATTTGTTACCAGGTATACGACGCCTATTGTACGTTCAACCCTTTTATTGGTTTTGTAATTTACAAGGATGCAAGCCTGCAATCACCGGTATGCAATGGCAGTACAATTGGCACTACAGGCGGATTTAGAAGAATTGAGCAACTAGGTGTTTCGTTAACTGGCTCTATACCACCAGGTACCTATATTGAATACCGGGTTTTTACCCAACACATGACCAGTTCAGGTTGGTCTGCGTGGACTGCAAGTGGGCTCTGCGGTACAACCGGCGCTAACGCACCGATTACAGCAATTGAAATTCGTCTTGTAAACGCACCCGTAAATTGCCACGTAAGATATTCCATCTGGCAGCGGAAGAATCTGGTTATTCCGATGGGTGGCAGCCAGCAATCGATCTATTACTATGATGGAGCTACTGCAGGCGATGCAGCTGGTTCATTTCCCTATCACCGTATTGAAGCAGTCTCAATAGAAATTGTGTAGTGATTGATTCTGTAAACAAAGAGGAGAAGCTTGATTGTTTTCAAGTTTCTCCTCCTTGTTTATTTTAATAGCAGCGAACTATGTTTACTCATTCTCCTCCATATCCTCCTTTACATCTTCCGGGATCTTTACGATCAGTTTGTCGATACGCTGGCCATCCATGTCTACGATCTCAAAAGAAAAACCACGCCAGTCGAAGGTGTCGCCGGTTTTGGGTATGCGTTCCAGTTCGTGCAGTACAAAACCTGCCACGGTATCAAACTGGTGCTCATCTTCATTCATCCATTCTGTTTTTTCAAAATGGCTTAAAAAATCATAAAAGGTGATCTGGGCATCTACTAAATAAGTGCCATCAGCCCTTTCGGTGATCTCGTATTCTTCCTGGCCGCTCTGGGGCACATCTCCTACAATCGCTTCCAGTATATCATTCAACGTGATCATACCCTCCAGCGTTCCATATTCATTTACAATAAAGCAACTGTGAATTTTGGTGGTCTTTATTTTTTCCAGCAACTGGTAGGGTGTATTGTTTTCGGGTACAAAAAGGGCGGGCTTTATCAGTTCAGAGAGTTTCATGGCCTCATCAGCCTTTAATAATTCTTTGATGTAAATGATCCCCTTGATATCATCCACTGTTTTATCACATACCGGGTAAGTGGAATAAATAATATCGCCGGCTTTTTCTATGATGGTGCTTACAGTGTCCTCCACATCAAACCAAACGATCTCTGTACGGTGCGTCATCAACCCGGTGATCTTCCTGTCGCCCAGGTGAAAAACCCTTTCGATGATCTCCTTTTCCTCTTCTTCAATGGTACCATGTTCGCTTCCTTCGGTGATCATTGCCTTGATCTCTTCCTCGGTAACTGCATTATCGCTGGACGGCTTAATATTGAACAGTTTAAAGATGATGCTGCTGATCTTATTCAGCACCCAGATGATGGGATAGGTAATGGCCGATAACACATTCATGGGGCCCGCTACCAGCCTGGCGATCTTTTCTGCCCGTAACATGCCGAGGCGTTTGGGTACCAGTTCGCCGAGGATGATCGACAAAAAAGTGACCAGTACCACGATCAGTACCGTTGAAATAGTATCTGCATACGGTTTCAGCGCATCAAATTGCTCCACGGTGGGCTGCAGGTCTTTGCTGAATTTTTCTCCTGAGTACACACCCGTTAAAATAGAGATAAGGGTAATGCCTATTTGTGCGGTGGATAAGAATTTTTCGGGGTTTTCTGTAAGATCAAGTGCTGCCTTTGCCTTAGAGTCGCCCTTATTGGCCATGCTCTCCAGCCGCCCTTTACGGGCACTTACCAATGCTATTTCGCTCATTACAAAAAGCCCGTTGACGACTATTAACACCAATAAAATGATAATTTCTGCCATGTTTGATGCTAACCTTTACTGTTTAATTTTATAGGCTAACTGTTGCAAATATCCGGATTCTGAGTTAATTAAGTTTTTTGACCAAAAATTGAAGGAGAAAGAGACCGCTTTATTGCAAACCTTTGGCCCTGTTGAATACGGTTGCCGTTGCATATCCAACCAGCAAACCGATCAATGCGCCGCAAAGAATATCAAATGGATAATGGACTCCCACGTATACCTGCGCATAGCAAATGGACGCTGCCCATAAAAAAAACAACGCTGCATATTTACCCATGCTTTTTTTAAATGTAAGAAAGAGGAAGACCGCCATGCCAAAATGATTGGCAGCATGCGAAGAGGTAAAACTGCTGCTCTGCGGAAAAGACAGGCCGGGCAATATCCTCAACCAACCGGCAATCGCCGGTTCATTACAGGGCCGCAGGCGATGAAAGTTTTGCTTGACAAGGTCGCTGCTGATAAAATCAGTAAGCACCGGCGTGCAGGCTGCGGCCAGTACCCACCACCAGCCTGTTTTTTTATAATTGAATAGTACAAACAGGATGAGGAAAAAATAAAAAGGCATCCACATATCAGCATTGCGGAGAAAGGGCATCAGCCAGTCGAAGAAGGGATTGTGCCAGCGGGCATTGATGCACCGCAGTACTGCTTTATCCCATTGCATATTAAATAATGACACCATGCTGTTAAACCCGTTTTGCCCAAAAATAATTAAACTATTTTTGCTGCCGTTATTAAACATTCTACATGCTCCTGATAAAAAAGATGCCCAGGCTGTTGCGGTGGATCAGTTCGGTACTGCTGGTCTTTACAGGCGTAATGACCCTGCTGCGCCTGGTATTCTATTTCAATTACAATACACCCGGCAAACCATTTTCGGGTTCGGCCATGCTGATGGGCCTGCGGTTCGATCTTAAATTCGCCTGTATACTGGCGGTAACCATCCTGGTATTGTGCAGCATTCCCTTTATCAACCCATTTAAAAGAACAATCGCTAAAAAAATATGGAACCTGCTGCTACCAACCATATTCTTTATAATGCTGCTGTTTTATGCCGTTGATTTTTATCATTATGGTTACATACAGCAACGGTTAAACGCTTCTTTTTTAAATTATTTTAACGACGCTGCCATCACCATCAACATGGGTGTACAAACCTACCCGGTGTTTAAAGTATTTTTCCTGATGATCGTTGCAACGATCGTTTTTATCTTCCTGTTCAGGTGGCTGTTGCTGCATTATCAAACGCAGGCGGTGATCGATAAAAGAAAAGGCATTGGCTGGTATGTACTGTTTTTTCTATTGTTTGCCCTGGGCATTTTTGGCAAACTGGGACAATTCAATCTTCGCTGGAGCGACGCCTTTACATTGTCAGACAATTTCAAAGCCAACCTGGCACTCAATCCCTTTCAAAGTTTTTTTAGTTCGCTGCGGTACAGGGATACCAGGCCGGACATCAACAAAGTAAAATCATATTATCCCTTAATGGCGGATTACCTGGGTGTGCAGCAAAAAGACAGCGCCGGGCTTAACTTCGAAAGAACCTACCAATTTGAACCCAACGCCAATAAGCCTAACGTGGTACTCGTGATCTGTGAAAGCTTTTGCATGTTCCGCAGCAGTATGTCGGGCAACCCTTTCAACACAACGCCCTATTTCAATGAGCTGTGCAAACAGGGTATTTTTTTCGACCGCTGTTTTACGCCTGCCTTTCCCACCGCCCGTGGGGTATGGGCCACCGTTACCGGTATACCGGATGTATTGGGCGATAACAACCGTACCGCCAGCCGCAGCCCGGAAGTGGTTAACCAGCAGACCATCATCAACGATCTGGAAGGATACGAAAAATTATATCTTATTGGAGGAGACCCCTCCTGGGCCAATATCAAAGGAATGCTGCTGAATAATATCGACAGTCTCCATTTGTACAGCCAGGGCGATTTTAAGGCACCCAAGGCAGATGTATGGGGCATCGATGACAAAAGCCTGCTGATGGAATCCAACGACATACTGGCGAAGCAACAGCGCCCCTTCTTTGCAGTGATACAAACGGCCGATAACCATGGCCCTTATACGATCCCGGAAAAGGAATTGGCATTTTTCAAAAAGGTGAGCTACCCGAAAGACAGTCTTTTAAAATATGGTTTTGAAAGCAATGAACAGCTGAATGCCTTTCGCTATACCGATTACTGCTTTGAAAAATTTATGGAAGCAGCAAAAAAAGAAAGTTATTTTAACAATACCATTTTTGTTTTTGTGGGCGACCATGGCCTGCCTGGTAATTCAGATGCCATGTATCCCAAAGCATGGAGCAATCTTTCACTCACCCGGGTGCATGTACCCTTGCTTTTTTATGCACCGGCTTTACTGCAGCCCAAAAAAGTTCACGGGATCTGTTCACAGGTAGATATTATGCCTTCCATTGCCACGCTGCTTAAAACCAGTTACCGCAACAACAGCATGGGGCAAAGCCTGTTTGATGAAAGGGTAAAGCATCCGCAATCCGTATTTACGATCGATCATGAGCTGAGAACGATTGGTATGGCAAACAATGATTTTTATTACCTGAAGAATATGAAGACGGGCAGGGTAGATTTTGTATCACTGCTCAATAATGATCCTGTTCCCGTTAATGCCGGCAATGACAGCATCAAAAAGCAATTGGGAATTCTAACAGATGCGTATTACGAAACCTCGAAGTACCTGCTGTATAACAATAAGCGGAAATAAACTATCGCCCTTTTTTTGCGATCATGATCAATCTCGGAGATTTGTTTACATCATAGCCGGTGAAATTATAGTCGCCAAAAACCTCCTGTATCTGCATACCCTGGTAGGCAAACATTTCGGTAAAATCTCCCAATGAAAACTTGGCCACTTTTTCGGTGTAGATGAGTGGTTCTTTCAGCGCTTCATCCTCTACCTGTATCTTTTTATAAAAATGCGTTTCATCAAACCATTTGGTGATGAAATAATTAACGCCTTCAATTTCCTTTTCAAACCGGTGTACGAGATTGTCTTCTGCGTAATGTACATTGAGGTAGTCCATCACAAAAAAACCATTGCCCCGGATGGCCTGTGCAATAGTACGGATGGCATTATCATGTTCCCGCCTTGTTTTAAAATAACCAAAGCTGGTGAAGAAATTAAAAGCGTAGTCGAAATAATTGATACGGAAGGGCAGGCGCATGTCGTGCATAAAAAAATGCAGGTTCTCCCGTTGATGCTGCAGCGCTTCGTTGATGCTGTCTTTGCTCAGGTCAATACCTGTTACATCAAATCCTTTTTCGGCAAGGTGAATGGAATGGCGTCCTTTACCGCAGGCAACATCCAGCATGGTACTACCTGCAGGCGGTTTTAAATGATCGATGAGTTTATCAATAAAAGCTGCCGCTTCTTTTTCATCCCTGTTAAAATAAAGCTGATGATAGTAAGGTGAATTGAACCAGTCTTTAAACCAGGGATGCTGTTCCATTTTTAAACGCTGTTAAAAAAATGTTTTGATGATCAGTACAAACAAACCATAAACCAAAGTCGTTGCAAAAATGCCCTTGGCGGTCTTATCTTTTTGATTGTTGATGTACAGTGTAAAGAGCACCAGGTTCAGCAAAAGAGACAAGCTGAGTGCCACGGTAAGTGTTTTATAACCCGGCTCCAGGTACATGAACTGCAGGGTTTCGCCCAGGCTGAACATTTTAAACTTTACCCATTTAAATACCAGTATGCCCAGTGCAGGTGCCAGCAGCCCCATCAAAAGGCCCATTAAAAAATTATCTTTTTTTAAGAACATTATACTTTCCAGTTTTTTTCCAGTTGTGATTTTAATTTGTAGTTGGTAAGATCAAACTGTACCGGCACCACGCTTACATAATTGTGCTCCAGCGCCCATACATCCGTATCCTTTCCTTTATCGAAGTTGATGAACTCACCGGTAAGCCAGTAATATTTTTTGCCATGCGGATCCTTGCGCTCTTCAAAATCCTCTTCGTACTTGGCATAAGCCTGCCGGCATATTTTAACACCCTTGATCAGTTCCAGCGGACTGGAAGGAATATTCACGTTCAGCAACAAATGCTTGTCGAGCTTTTTTTGCTTCAGCAAACTGGCAACGATCTTTTTTACAAAATGCCGGGCGGGTGCAAAGTCGGCTTCATAACTGTAATCCAGCAACGAAAACCCGATGCTGGGAATACTTTCAATGCTTGCTTCCATGGCAGCACTCATGGTACCACTGTATATAACATTGATAGAATGGTTGGCGCCGTGGTTAATGCCGCTGAGGCAGAGATCAGGTTTGCCGTGTAATATTTTATCAACGGCCAGTTTTACGCAGTCTACCGGGGTACCGCTTGTTTGCCAGGCTTCAATATCGCCGAACATATCCATCTTCGTCATGCGCAGAGGTTGGCCAATGGTAATGGCATGCCCCATACCGCTCTGTGCCTTATCCGGCGCTACTACTACTATTTTGCCCAGCTCTTTTACAGCTTCCACCAGGTTTTTAATACCCGGTGCGGTAATGCCATCATCATTGGTAATAAGGATAGTGGGTTTCTTTTTTGCTTTGGTCATACGCTATTGTCGTTCAGTAACTATTGATTAAAATGGATCATTACAACAGGTTCATCAGAACCAACGGAAGAGAGGCCGCTGTATGGCTTCTCTGAAAGGCCAGGGTATAGATGCCAGTATCAGTACAAATGCCAGCCCGAAGAACAACAGCATGCGCTTGTGCTTACCTGCATCGGTATCCGCTTTTTTAACCGCTACCCTTCCCACATGAACCAGTATCCAGGCCAGCAGCATCATGCTCATGTGCTCCATGGCAAAAAAACGTTCGGCGGGTATTGATTTGTATTGGGCAAAATTTTTCAGTTTATCAAACCAGCCATTGCTGAAATAAAGCACCAGGCCTACCAGCAACTGTATATCACAGAAGATCATAAAAAGCAGGTTGCTCTTGTTATCGCTGGCCGTAAAAATTCTTTTTTTCACGAAGCCGGTAAAAGCGTTCAGTACCGTCATGAGGCCAAAGAGCAGCACAGCCCATCTTAAAATGTTATGAAGTACCAGTACAGTTGTTTGCATACATTGAGTTTTTTACAAAAGTAAGCACTGTAGTTACACAGCGTTCACATTTGGTGAATGTATTGTTTTTATTTTATCCGGCGCTTTCAACAACAGTACAAAGCTGTAATCCGGTTGCGGCTTTGCGTTACTACTCCGGCGCAATGGCATCCGCACCATTCTTCACCGGGGTATCCACTGCAATCCGCCAGCGCCTGTGCAATTGTACATGGCTGTCCATTCCTCTTCTACTCCCGTAGTTGTTAAACCGATTGAATTTTCTTTATCCAATCCCCTTTGATGAACCTCATTTTTACGGTGGTGAAAAAAAATTGCAGAAAAATTTGGATTCACTAAATATTTTAGTATGTTTGTGCTAACCAAATTAGTCTACTATGTCTCAGGCTGGTCAAAATTTGAAATACCTCCGCAAACTCAGGGGATGGACACAGGAAGAATTTGCCATCAAATTAGGTATTAAGCGATCACTCATCGGCGCCTATGAAGAAGAAAGGGCAGATCCCCGGTTAGATGTACTTGAAACCGTGTGTGAGATATTCAAACTCACGCTGGATGAAGTATTGCTGAAAGATGTAAGCAATACCGGTGGCAGTTACCTGGCAAAACGCCGTCAGCAAAAAATGATGATGGCCGAAAGAAATGTGATCCATTTTGTGCCGGTAAAAGCTGCGGCTGGCTACCTGGCCGGCTATGCTGATAGTGAATTCATTGATGAGCTCAATACTTTTACCCTGCCCATGCTCAGTGGCGGCAACTACCGGGCGTTTGAAATTATAGGCGACAGTATGTTGCCAACTCCCAGCGGCAGTATCATTGTAGGCGAAAAGGTAGATGACACAGAAGATGTAAAGAACAACCAGCCTTATATTGTGGTAAGCCGCAATGAAGGGATCGTTTATAAAAGAATTGTAAAGAACAATAAGGTAAAAAGCAAACTTACGCTGGTAAGCGATAATCCGCAATACCAGCCATACCAGGTAAATGCAGAAGATGTGGTTGAACTCTGGCATGCACAAATGGTGTTGAGTAAAGTAAGCCAGCAGCAGCGCTGGGATATGGATTCACTGGCGAGCATGGTCAATAACCTTCAAAACCAGGTGAGTTCGTTAAAAAAGAAAATGAACTAAGAATTATTTTGAATTTTGAGTTTTGTGGTTTGAATTATGAAAAGAGAGTCCAGGAGTTAAGAGTTGTGAATTGAATTGGCTGTTCCTTATCAGGCGGCAGTATGCACTGGATACCTGGGGTGGAAAGGATGGAGTGCCCAGGATAAATTGCCAGGGAAAGCCCACTTATAACTTATTACTTATAACTTATTACTTATAACTCATAACTTATCCTTTCTAACTCAACACTCATAATTACAATCGTGTATAACTTTAAAATAACTACAGCACAGCGTTTCATAATTTCACATTCAGATACATCCACTAAACATTTAAAACACGAGTTATGATCAAGTTACAGGTAATTGGCAATTTGGGTAAAGATTGCATTGTTAAAGAAGTAAATGGCAAAAACGTAATCAATTTCAGCGTAGCGCATACAGAGCGCTTTAAAGATGCACAGGGCAATCAAAAAGAAAGAACTACCTGGGTAGAGTGTGCTTACTGGACAGACCGCACTGCCATCTCCCCTTATCTTACCAAAGGCACCACCGTATATGCTGAAGGTACGCCCGAAGCAGATGCTTATATGAACAAAGATAACCAGGCAGCAGCAACCCTCCGTATGAGGGTGCAAACCATACAATTACTGGGTGGCAGAAATAATGACAACCAGGGAGCGGCTCCTGCCGGCAACAGCAATTATGCCGGTAACAACAATTATGGAGCTGCCAATGCAGCCTCGGCCCCAAGACAGGCGGCACCGGCAGCGATGCCAGAAGCGGCCGATGATCTTCCGTTTTAATTTAGTACAACATTTCAGTTCACAGGCTGCCCCAAAAGGCAGCCTTTTTTAATTGGCAATTTTATTAATTGCGTCTGTATAATTTTCTAAGAAACCTTGGTTCCCGGGGCTGGTTATATGCGCCAGCTTGCAAAGCCAGTACCGTATTTGCTATGGCATGCAACCCGGCCAATAAAGTTATTGTCAGCTTTAAGAAAAGCATGAAAAACAATTTACTCTATTGGGTCTTTTTCCCCATCCTATTAAGTTGCTATAAAGACAAAAACACTCCAACAGCCACAGGCTGTAACATTGAGCATGTTTATGATGACAATGCAAAAAAGCTAACCATTACTGGTGGTGTATGGGGAACAGTCTCGAGTCTTGAAGGAGATTTCATGCCTAAAATTATGGGATCAAAGCCTGAAGGCAGTCATTGCCCTGTGCAGAGAACATTGAAAATATATCAATACAGCCTGTTAAGCGATGGCATAAAGAGTGATCCTTCTTCAATCTTTTTTGATTCATTAAATACCGGGTTTGTAACACAGGTTGAGAGCGATCAAAATGGCTTTTTCCAGGCTGCTATCCCTGCAGGACATTACTCCATTGTGATAGTAGAAAATGGGCAACTGTATGCTACTTTATTGGATGAACACGGAGGCCTCAGCCCAATTACTGTAAGTACAGGAACCGTAAACAGCAATTTGATAATGACATACAAAGCCACGTTCTAAACAGGCTTTACCTGCAATATGTTCAGAGCGCCCGATCGCCGTTTATAGTTTATAAAGCGACCACCAGTTTCGGTATAACAGGTAATCCACAGCTGCGATCTTAAAAGAATAAAAAAATCTGAACCGGAGCAGAAAAGCACGGAATAGGCCGGCGAATAATTTTGCAGCACCTGGTCACATCTAATAGCTGCGAGCCCTGCTGAATGATTTGAAAAAAAACTAACCTGCAGTTGCCCCTTCAAACAACTGGCTCACTATGGCTCTAATAAATTCAGGTATCAGAAATAAATAGCATTTATTTCAGCGGTTTCATAAATTTGATTCCGATGAAACACAGGTTATTCAATACGCTAAATATCAAGGCATCCGAATCAAAGCAGGTTTTCGACCTTTTGTCTGTTCAGTTCTTTATCGGGTTAGCAACAGCCTTTCTCAATATCACTTCTTTTTCTCTTTTTATATACAATTTTCCCGTAACCAAGCTCCCCAATGTATACATCAGCATTGCGATAGCCCTGATTTTGCTCAATTTTATATATGAAAAACTGGAGCACATGCTTTCGCCCATGCGATTGCTTAAGATCATTATTGGTTTCTCGTTGCTGATCATCCTGTTTTTATGGCTTGGTCTTACCTGGGGCAATACGCATGATTTTATTTTTATCTTACTTGTTTCCAATACCATCATTTACATGATCACCGGCTACGCCTTTTGGGGGCTGGTAGCGCTGCTGTTCAATGTAAGAGAAAGCAGGCGGGTTTTTTCCGTTGTAGGTTCCGGCGATATTCCTGCAAAATTCATCGGTTATCTTATTGCGCCCCTCCTTATCCCTCTTATTGGACTCACCAACTTGATATGGCTTGCGATGCTTTCGCTGGTGGCTGCCCTGGTGCTGTTCAATAAAGTGATCAACAAAAAGAGCTGGGACAGCACCCGGAAAAAAATGAGCCATCAGCACCAGCACAATGCTCATTCGCACCATAAGCAGGGATTGGTCACTTTCTTTTTTGAGAACAAACTCATCTTTACCATCTCCCTGTTATCCATACTCAGCTACAATGTTTTCGTTCTTATCGATTACACGTTTGTTTCGCAGGTAAAACTCAAGTTTGAGAACATATCTGATCTTGCCATTTACATTGCCGTATTCTTTGCCATTGGCAGGGCCATCGCCATTGTATTCAAGCTGATCTTCACCAGCCGGTTGATAGAAAAACTGGGCATCATTGCATGTCTTTTTATCACCCCGGTTGCCCTGGCGCTGTTCTGCATCCTGTTCTTTGTATATGAAGGCCACGGCAATTACGATGTTTTTATTTTTGGTATGATGGCCTTGCTCACCGAAGTGTTGCGGTCAACCATGCAGGAACCTGTGTTCTTCATTTTGTTCCAGCCGTTGAAAGAGCAGCTCCGGCTCAAAGGTCACCTGATCGCAAAAGGATATACCCTGCCGCCCTCCCTGATCATTGTAGGCGTTTCTTTGTTTTTCTTTTTACGCTGGGGCGTTTCACTCTCCATCATGTTTACCATTAAGATACTGATCGTAAACCTGCTGGTATGGGCCGGCGTTATCTTCCTCATACAAAAAGCTTACCTGAGTACCCTGCACAGTTCTATCAAAAAAGGCACATTCAGCAGCGATGACAATTATGTGTATGATCAAAAAACCATACAGATATTATTGAACAAAGTAGATACCGGTAAAAATGCCGAAGTGATCTATGCACTTGACCTGCTGAAGAAAGCGGAGTATCCGGGGCTTACGGAATTATTGTACCAGAAAGCGGCCGATGGTTCTGGCGAAACAAAACGGTATGCACTGGAGCAACTGGAGGTTTCCGGAAAACCTGATATTGCAGTGCTGCAACAGTTACTGGCCACTGAAAAGGATGCAGCCATTAAACAAAAGATCGTTTCGGTGATCTGCCGCCATGATACTGCCTACCTCGATGGCATTGCACAGGATATCGCAAGTCTTGAATACGACACCCGTAAAGCTGTTGTGATCAACCTGCTGAACCAGCAGGAATTTCACCACCTGCTCAAAGCCGGTATTGAGATCAGCAATTTGATCAATTCTACCAACCCCGAAGAACGGCAACTTGCGATCAGCATTATTTCAGAGCTAAAGAACATCCAGTTCACCAGGGATATTGGTTTATTGATCAACGACGAGCACAGCGGCGTAAAAAGAAGTGCGGTGATCGCCGCCTGTAAATTGCAGGTACATTCTTTATTACCGCAACTATTAACACTCTGCGATGAGCCGGAGCATAAATACCTTGTGATAAAATCGCTGCAGCAATACGGCGATCAACTGTTCCGGGACATGGAAACCTTACCGGAGCAGACAATTGAGCGGTACAACGCCGAATTCATAAAAATTGCAGCCAACATAAAAGGCGAACACAGCAAGAAATTTTTATTGACGGCTGTAACAGCACTGGGCCAGGAAACCAACAAGATCATCCATGCCCTGTGGGTGCAGAATTACGAACCACTGGAACAATCAGCCAGCGAGCAAATGCATGCACTGCTGCACCGGTACATGAAGATGGGCATCAATAAAATACATGACTACCATACCATCCCTGACTACAGCAATGAAAAAGTGATTGTAAAAAATTCTTTACTGAACGAGATCAAGACCGACCTCGTGGTAGCGCTGAAGATCTGTGCGATGCTGTTCAGGAAAAAACCCATCAACCGGATACTGGAATTGATAGACATTGAACAGCATCTCAAAATATACAATGCCATTGAAATGATCGAACTGGAGCTGCCCAAAAAAATATCCCGGCAACTGATACAATTGTTCGACTTTATACTGGATCCGGATGATAAAAAATCAATCGTAGCACTACAGGAGAACAATACACTTTTTAGTAAAATATACAATAGCGATTCGTTTACCTATAACCCATGGACGAAGTCAATATTGATGTACAGTTCATGGAAAAACAATAAAACAGAAGACCTGGCGATCATAGCACAACCGTATGAAAAACCAGGACACTTCATCATTAATGAAACAAGAAATTTTGTACTTGGCACCAATAATTAACACCGCACATGCTCATCATCGAAAAAATACTACTGCTTAAAAACTCCGACATCTTTAAAGTATGTAAGGAAGTTGACCTGATCGACATTGCCTCCATCTGCATCGAAAATCATTTCGACAAAGGCGTTACCATTTTTAAAAAAGATGACCCGGGCAACTGTATGTATTTTATCCATTCCGGCAAAGTGTCCATCCATGATAAAGAGCACGAACTGGCCGTACTTTCCGCCAATGAAATATTTGGAGAATTGTCGCTGCTGGATTCTGAACCACGTTCTGCAAGCGCCACTACGCTTACCGACTGTATCTTGTTAAAAATAGAACAGGAACTTTTTTATGATGTGATCGCCACCAACCCGGATATATTGAAAGGTATTATGAGAACGCTTTGCAAACGCCTGAGAGAACAGGACAGGATCACGGTGGAAATGAAAAAAACGATCGGTCACTGAGATTATAGAAGCGTTGCGTAGTGCTGCTGCTTTACCGGCTCCCTTAATTGCCGGGAAGTATGTGTATGGTAGCGGTGATTCTTTAAAAAATTCAATTGCATTTTTTCCCAGGCTTCATTGTCTGGTACAATTTTATAATGCAGAAATTCCTGGCGGAGGGTTTCGCCAATGGTAAAAAAATCGTTTCTTCCCAGGTAATCAAGGTCTGCATCACAAATGATCTGCTGCAGCAAGGTGTGTGGCTGCTGCGGTATTTTGGTTGCCATGATCAAATCCTGCACCATCTTATTCTCCTCTTCAGAAAAACACAGGTCCGCTGATTTTTCAAGAAATATCTCACAGCCCTTTTCTTCGTGATGGGCATAGGTTTTTAAAAAACCTGTATCATGAAAAAGGGCTGCAATTTTTAACAGCAAAATCTCTTTTTCAGTAACGCCTTCACTCATGGCAATACGAACGGACTGCTTAATTACATCAACAGTATGCTCCTTGGAATGATAAGTAAGATGGGGGTTAAGTGCATCCAGTTCAGCAAACGCAATCTCTTTCAAAACTTCAAAATCGCTTTCTGTCATTTGAAAAATTTAATCGTATTTTAATACTAATGTATAGATTATCTACTATTTAATCAACAATTATGCAATATTATTAACGGGAAAAACACGGTTGCTGTTGCCCGGATTTTTTGCAAACGCCGCTGACTGCACAAACAAGCTGTTTACTATGATGAGAATAGCTGGCCAAAGGTGCATTAAAAAAAAGAGGCTGTATCAAAAGTTCCCGCTGATTGGTATACCGGACCCGCCGAATGATAACAACCAATGGGAAACAAACCTGTACATAACTGATGAGCCAATGACAGATCTGTTTCTTTCGATACAACCTTCAATTTATTATGCAGTAAAAGCTGTCAGGATGCCTGTTTCACCAACTGCAACTCTGCGTGGATCTTCACTTCCTCACTCACCATTACACCACCGGTTTCCAGCGCTGCATTCCAGTTCAATCCAAAGTCTTTGCGGTTTAGCTTACCGGTAGCGCTGAAGCCTGCCTTTATATTGCCCCATGGGTCTTTTACGATGCCGCCAAACTCAACATCCAGTTTCACAGGATGCACCACACCATGCATGTTAAGATCGCCGGTCAATTCAAAATTACCGTTGCCTGCATCCGCAAAATGCGTAGCATTGAAGGTGATTTTGGGAAAACTGGCCGCATCAAAAAAGTCGGCTGCCTTCAGGTGCTCGTCTCTCTGTTCATTATTGGTGCTGATGGAATCTGTATCTGCTGAAAATTCAACTTTTGCATTGTTGAAGTTATCGCCATCGGTTTCCGCCGTAACGCTAAAGGTTTTAAAACTGCCGGAAACATTGGTAAACATCAGGTGTTTTACTTTAAATCCAATTTCGGAATGAGTTGGGTCTAATGCCCATTTAATAGTTGCCATAATTTGCTTTTTATTTGTTTTACTTTTAATTGATTTGATAACACAAAGTTGCAACATTGGTTTAACCAAAACATTGAACTAAGACAAGAAATTGGTTTAACGGATAATTAGCAAGGAATTACGCCTTAAAAGGAGCAGATTTTCAAAATAGCCTTGTTGCAGATTTTTAGAAGCCGTAAGAACGGGGGACTTGCAGGAAAAGGAAAGCCTTTTTTGGCAGCGCTATCATCAATTCATCGATTATCACTACTTCTTTGACAGCTTTGCCCTCACTTTGCTTAGAAATTCGGGAGATATGCCCAGGAAGGATGCAATATAATGCTGCGGAACCCGCTGTGGGATGGTGGGATAGCGCTTGATAAAATCAAGGTATTTTTCCTGTGCTGATTTGGAAATAGAATTGATGAGCCTGTTTTGGGTTACCGCCAGCCTTCGTTGCACCATCAGGCGAAATACCCGTTCAAACCTGGGGATCCCGGCCAGCAGCATTTCTTTGGTAACCGGGTTAAAGAGTAGTAATTCGCATTCTTCAAGGGTTTCAATAAAAAGATTGCTGGGTTGTTGCTCGTAAAAACTGGCGATGTCACCAATCCACCAGTCTTCAATCGAAAACATGAGTGTTACTTCAAAACCGTTTTCATCAATATAAAAAGTACGCACACAACCTTTGTTGATATAAGCTTCAAAATTGCAGATCTCCCCTTCCTGCAACAGGAATGTCTTTTTGGGATAGTGCTTTACCTGCAACAGTTCATTCATTCGTTCCAGTTCCCGGGCAGAAAAAACTGCACTCCTGCTGACGTTTTTGTTGATGCCATCAAACATAGCTGTAAAATAAACAAACAAAACCGATCCGCCATTTTCTCAGTAAAAAATACCGAATCCTAAACACCCGGGGGATACTGTCAATAAGGATTGCAATTTCAGCCCAGCGGCAGCGATTCCTGTTTCACATTAAAAACAAACGATCTATTTGCTAAATTGCCTCACATGAAGATTTGCCGGCGATACTGTTCATTTTTATTAGTGCTCTGTTGCGCAACTGCAGGTGCACAAATTGCTGACAGTTTCAATTTCAAATGCAGCACCTACACTACAAAAGATGGGCTTGTACATAATTTTACCAGTAAATGCAGGATGGACAGCCGCGGATTTTTATGGATCGCTACACAAAATGGTTTGAGCCGCTTTGATGGTTACCAGTTTGCCAATTTTCAAAACAATATGAGGGATAGCTCGAGCCTTCCCTGGAATGAACTCACAGATATTGCCATTGATGCCGATGACCGCATCTGGCTTGCTTATCGCAGCGGGCTTTGCTACTACGACCAGGCAAAGCATTCATTCATCAAACTACCACAAACTGCCCTCGCTATTTGTTACGACAGTACCAATAACAAGATATGGTTTACCAATGCCAAAGGGCTTTTTTCCATCGATCTAAAAGTGCTGAGGATTGAGCCAAGCCATTTGCAACTAAACTTTCGAAACAATCCTTCTTACATCAGCATTGATTCAAAACAGCGGCTGTGGATCAGTATTGAAAGAAATGGTTATTATGTATATGATATCAAAACAGCCGGCTACCGCTATTACGACAATCATTACTGGCCAAGGAATATTTTTGAAGACGATGAAAAAAATACCTGGATCAATACCTGGCAAAGCGGTTTCCAGTTATTCAGTGAAACAGCAGCAGGCAACAATGCAGGCATTTACCAATTACCCGGCGGCAATGGTACTGATTATATTTACCAGGATGCAACGCAATCATTTCCGCTAACGGGCAGGGATATTATTTGGGTAGCTACCAATACGGCCGGCATTGCCTTGTTTGATAAAAAGCAACAAAGGTTTGTTAAATGGATGCAGTACGACGCCTCTTTAAAATCCGGCATCGCCACCAATTTCAATTCTTCCATTTATACCGACAAAAATGGTATCGTGTGGATATGCAGCTGGAAAGGACTAACAAAGATCAACAAGCAGGAACAGCAGTTTCAATCTGGTGAACTGCCATTTTTAAAATCACTTTCACATTATAATTTGCTCAGCAGTATCATCGATGATCCTTACAATAAAAATTACTGCTGGATCGGCGCGATGGGCAGTGGCATCTGCTATTATGATAAAACGAAAGAAGCCCCGGTAAAATGGTATTATTATAATGTGCCGGAGAAGGTTCCCGGGGAAAATTACAATTGGCAGTGGATCACCAATGGATTAAAAGACCGAAACAATATTCTATGGTACAGTACATACGGAGGGTTGGTTAAAATAGAGCGGGGTAAGGTTTCTAACATTTCGCTCCAATACAATAACAGCCTCGCCTATTCCATTAAAGTAAAACAACTCAGTGATAGTTTTTTATGGGTGTGCACCAGTGCAGGCCTTACCAGGTTTAGTCCGTTTACACACGCTTATGATATTTTCAGAACCACGGATAAAAAGAATGCGCCTGAAGTATTGCTGGAAATTGAAGAATTGAACAATAATGAAATACTCTGCGGATATGAAAGCATCGGACTTTATATTTTCAACAAACAAACCAAACAGTTTAAAAAATTGCCTGTTAAACCGCAGGAGAAGGATGCAAAAGAGTGGATGAATTTTACATCGCTGACAAAAACGGGTCAGTTGGTTGTAGCTGGTTCTCTTTCCGGCCTGGCGGAATATTCGATTGGCAATGGTACCATCACATTTCCCGGTAAGGAACAGGGAATATTTAAAGTGGAACGAAATTCACTGATCACCGATGAACAGCAAAATGTATGGATCTATACATTGAATGGATTGTTCAAATACAATGCAAAAAAAAAGGAGTTTAAAAAATTCACTTCATCAGACGGGATATACGATAATTCCACAGACCCTATTCAGCTATTTGATTACAACGGGAATATTTTCATTGGCTACAGGATGGCCTACACCCGCTTTAATCCTGTACAGGCTGATGTAAACAATACCCTTGTAAAACCATACATCACCGCAGCCAGCATCAATGGCAAAACGGTGATCAATGCGCCACAAAGTATTATTAGCTACACTACCCGGCTTGCCGGCAGTGAAAACAACCTTCAGTTCGAATACACCGCCATCGACTACACCAACAGCGATAAGATAACATTTGAATATGTGCTGGAAGGTTTTGATAAAGCATGGAGCCAGCCCACTGATACAAGAAAAAAAAGTTACACCAACCTGCCGCCAGGCAATTACACTTTCAGGATAAAAGCGTTTAACAGTAACGGTGTTGCAGGAAAAGAGATGGCAGCCTTTTCATTCGGCATCCGGCCTCCATTTTATAAAACGTGGTGGTTTTTATTGTTATGTATATCACTAATCGTGGCCATGCTCTTTAGCTTATACCGGAAGCGGATCAGGCAATTGAAACAAAAACAACTGGAGCAAAACAAGATTCAAAAACTTGAACTGGAAAAATACCGCCAGCAACTGGAATTTGAACAGATCATCAATTTTTTCTCCGGGTCACTGGCCGATAAAAACACACAGGAGGAAGTTATTTGGGATGTGGCCAGAAACCTGATCCATAAACTGGGTTTTGCAAACTGTATGATCTATTTATGGAATGAGGATAAAACGATATTGCTGCAAAAAGCCGGCTATGGCCCCAATGGCTCATTGGAAAATGTGATCAAAGAACCCTTTAACGCATTGCCATGGCAGGGCATTGTTGGCCATGTGGCCGCAACAAAAAAACCGATCATGCTGGGTGATACGTCCAAAGACCCAAGGTACCGGCCAGATGTGCTTACCAGGTTTAGCGAACTCTGCGTACCTGCTTTGTACAATGACGAACTGATCAGTGTGATTGACAGTGAAGATTATGCCAAAGATTATTACACGCCGCAGCACCTGCAAATACTCACTACCATTGCTACATTAATGGCTGCCAGGTTAGTGTCTCTTGAAGCATCAGCAGATATACAGCGCAAAAAGGAAGAACTCAACAAAGCGAATGAAGCAATGGCGCAGCTTGAACTGGCCTCCCTCCGCAGCCAGATGAATCCGCATTTTATTTTCAATTCGTTGAACTCAGTCCAAAAATACATCTGGGAAAACAAGGAAGAAGACGCAGCAGAATACCTGGCAAAATTTGCCCGGCTAATGAGGGCCATTCTTGAAAATTCAAAAAAAGATGGCATCCCTTTAAAAGAAGAAGTGCAGGTGCTGAAAATTTATACAGAGCTGGAACACCGCCGCAGCAATGGCCGCTTTGACTATTCAATCCGGATCGCAGAGGATATTGATATTGATAAAACCATCATTCCTCCAATGCTCTTACAACCCTTTATTGAAAACGCCATCTGGCATGGTCTCAATAAAAAAGCAGGCAAGGGAAATTTATCTATCTCCATATCAGGAAATAAAAACCAGTTGATCTGTATTGTAGATGATGATGGTGTTGGCCGTAGTGCGGATGTGGCTAATACAACCGGCCGGCAATCAATGGGCATTTCCATCACACAGCAACGCATCAACAGGATTTCAGAAATAACAAAACGGCAGGCAACCATTCATATCCACGACAAAATGATCGAAGGAGTGCCTGCAGGAACCACAGTCACGATATCTTTACCATTACAAACAGTATAACATATGCTTACCTGTTATATCGCCGATGATGAACAATATGCAGTAGATGGCCTGGCTGCCATGCTTAAAAAGAAATTTGCACAGCAGGTTGTTATCTGCGGCAGCAGCACCAAGCCATTTACAGCCATTGAAGAAATTGAAGCGCTGGCGCCCGACATTGTTTTTTTAGATGTTGAAATGCCGGAGCTAAGCGGTCTTGATCTGTTAAAACATTTCCCCGAAAGAAAATTCTATGTAATATTTACCACCGCACATGAAAAATATGCTTTGCCGGCGTTGAAAGCTGCTGCAACAGACTACCTGGTAAAACCTTTATCTCCGCAGGATGTATACGATGCTTTACAAAAATGCCTGGCAAGAAAAAAAGAGACCGATCTCAGCATGGCTGCACAAAACAAGATCACGTTGCCGGTATCCCAGGAGCTGGTAGTGATCAATATCAATGACATTATCCGCATTGAAGCACAGAATAATTATTCGCACTTTTATTTCACCAGTCGGCCTAAACTCATCGTAAGTAAAACACTCGGGGAATATGATGCGTTGCTAAGCCCACAGCAGTTTTTTCGTATCCACCAGTCGCACCTCATCAATCTCAACCACATTGAATCGGTACACAGTTCCGATGGCGATTACGCCATACTGGCCGGTGGTCACCGGGTGGAGATCAGCCGCCGTAAAAAAGCAGAGTTTTTACAGGTGCTAAAAAAACGCTGACCAATTCCTCATTAAAAAATACCGGATGCTAATCCAGGCAGCACCAATACTGATCGCTGCTGCCTGGTATTTTTTGCCGCCTGTAATTTTATGCCGGATGCAAAAGGAGATCACCATACAGGCAGAACAGCACAATCATGGAAGCTGGATAAAGATCAATGTTCCTTATCATACTGCTGCCTTGTGTTCAGCCATTTTTGAAAACGAAGGTGGCGAACTGTTAAAAAAAGTAGCGCTGAACGAGGGCAATAATGCCATCGATATCAGCAGTATACAGGGTGGCAGTATCACGGTAAAAGTTGATACCCCGTTTGAAACAATTTTAAAGCAAATCAAAATAAACCATTCATGAAATTGCTATTTACCTTTACCAGTTTATTGCTGGCGGCCTTTACCCAGGCACAAAATATTGGAGCCGGAACTACCACACCCGAAATGAAACTGCATGTAAGCAGCCCTGCAGATACAGCGCTGTTGCTGTTAGACAACAATACATCGCTGGCAGCGAACAGTTCGGTGGGCATGTATTTTAAGAATGGGAATTGGCTAACCGGCGCCATTAAAACAACAGGGATCAGCAACAGTACCGCAAGGCTTGGATTTTATTCTTACGCATCGCAAAACAGGTCACTATTGCTGGAGCGCATGTCAATCGCAGACAATGGCAATATCGGCATCAATAAAATCGATCCGGGTCAAACGCTTGATATTACCGGCACATTCAATGCATTCAATGCCTCCATGAATAATTATACGGCAACTATTGCCAATGTTTCCAGCGGCAAAGGCGCACTCAAATTAAACAGCGGCAATGCTACAGGTTTGTTCACTGGAAACTCCACATTGCTGGTAGAAAATGATACGGTTACAGGCTCAGCAATAAGGGCAATATCCAAATGGAATGCGATCTCCGCAGAATCGTTGTCTGGTTCGGTTTCAACTATGTCAGTAAAAAATTCAGCAGCTACCAATCCTGTTGCAGCAACGTTTTCAGGTAATGTAATCATCGATTCAACAACGGCCCCTAATTCCGGCGTTCTCGTTGTAAAAAAATCCTTTCAGTATTTGGATGGCAACAATGCACGGGAGGGTAAAATACTGGTGTCAGATAACAATGGACTGGCTTCCTGGCAAGACAAGTCAGCCTCTTTTTTACCGCAGGGCTCTACCGGCAGCACGATAAGATACAATGGCAGCAATTGGATCACTAACGCCAATCTTTACAACGATGGCTCCAGGATAGGAATTGGAACAACATCACCCGGTTATACATTGGACATCAATGGCAGAACAAGGATCAGGAATAACGGATTAAGCGCAGGTTTGTGGTTTAATAAATCAGACAATACGGAAGCTGCTTTTATAGGAATGGCAAATGATACGGTAACGGGATTCTGGGGTAATGGAACGGTTGGGGCCTGGAGAATTGGGGTAGATGTAAAAAATGCCCGCTTAGGCATTGGCATCACAGATCCTGCTGCACCGCTGTCATTCGATAATAACGTTGGAGAGAAAATTTCTTTGTGGGGCAATGGAGCCAGCAATCACTACGGCATTGGAATACAAACATCGCTGATGCAATTTTACACCAGCACTCAATCAGCAGATTTTGTATTTGGCAACGGAAGCAGCAATGACTTTTTGGAAAAAGTGCGGATAAAAGGAAATGGTAATGTGGGGATCGGCACCAGTACTCCCGGCGCTAAACTGGAAGTAAACGGCAAGCTGAAAATCACAGATGGCACCCAGGCTGCAAATAGCGTACTTACAAGTGATGCCAATGGACTGGCGAGCTGGAAAATAGCACCGGGAAAGGCGCTCAATTCAATTTTAGCAGCGGATCTTACAATCAACTCCAACACAGCCGTTACCGCAAATTATGTAGATAATATCGCCTATTGCTTTAATGATTTTGGGAGTTTTAATAATGCAGCAAATAGTTTTACAGTACCTGCCGGCGAAGGTGGTACCTACCTCATCCATGTGCAGGTAAGCTGGTTGGCTGTAAACAGCTATACCGGTTCAAAACAAGTGGGAATCACCATTAGAAAAAATGGCACCACGGCGGGGCAATTTAGTGAGAACATATCTTTTGATATACTTGCTTACAAACATCAGCAAATCACCCAAATTATAAAATTAAGCGCAGGCGATGCGGTGTCAATTTACCTCTCACAATTTTCCGGTGTACCACAGGCGGTAAATGGCGGCACGGGCGGCGCAGCGGATAGTTACATGAACATCACCCGTATCAATTAAATCAATTGCAGGCAGGGGTTGAGACAACCCTGTAACCCACGAATTTTATTTTGTGCTACTTTTGAGTACATGGATGATAAAGCAGCATACTACAGCAGCCACAACAAACTTCCTTTTATTGGTAAAGAGGGGCAGGGAAAACTGGAGCAAAGCAGGGTACTTGTGATCGGTGCCGGTGGTTTAGGCTGCCCATGCCTGTTAGCGCTTGCTGGAGCAGGCGTGGGGACAGTGGGCATTGCTGACTTTGACCGTATTTCCATCTCTAACCTGCACCGCCAGCCACTGTACAATTTTGCAGATGCAGGCCAATTAAAAACAACGGTTGCGGCAGCAAGGCTTCAGCAATACAACCCATTTATCAACATCGCATCTCAGAACATATTAGTTGATGAAACCAATATCATTGAGCTCTTGCCTGCATACGATGTGATCGCAGACTGCACTGATAATTTTTCAACCCGTTACCTGGTTAATGATGCCTGTGTGTATTTCAACAAACCGCTTGTTTACGGAGCCATACACCAGGGCGAAGGGCACATTACTGTTTTCAATTACAGGAACTCTCCTACCCTGCGTTGCCTTTTTCCAAAAGACGAAAATGATGGCATTGCCAGTTGTGCAGAGATCGGTGCATACAACATCAGCACCAGTATCATCGGCACGATGATGGCAAACGAAGTGATCAAGATCATTTTGCAGCAGCAGGATGTTCTGGCAGGAAAACTCCGGCAGTTAAATCTACTGGATGGCAGCAGCATCACGGTTGGATATACAACCTCAGCAGAAGGAAGACACAAGAGCCTAAAGCGATTTTCGGGAGAAAAAGTACCCGATGAAATTTCAGCAATCGCTGTGGCAAGAAAGATCGATCAACAGCAGGCATTTTTTTTACTGGATGTACGGGAAGCCGGTGAACATACATCAACAAATATCGGTGGCAGTAATATTCCCTTACAAACACTATTGCAAACAACGCAATTCCCATTTTCTGCAAGCGATGAAATAATTGTGTATTGCCAAAAAGGAAACCGGAGCCGCACGGCAGTGGCATACCTAAAACAAAAAGGCTTTATCAATTCGGTCAGTCTTCAGGGAGGCATTGAAAGGTACCTGACTTTATCAATCCAATAAAATCAAGCACAGAGCGTACCTTAGCCACATGTTACTGGTAAGCCAATTATACATCTATCCCATTAAATCACTTGGAGGAATTGCCCTGCCATCTGTAACCATTACCGACAGGGGATTTGAGCATGACCGCAGGTGGATGCTGGTAGATGGGCAAGGCCGCTTTCTTTCTCAAAGAGAAGTGGCTGCGATGGCTTTGCTGAAAGTTGAATTGACAACAAATGGATTGAACGTTTACCACCAACAAGAAAATTCAGACATTTTACTGATACCGTTTGCGCCATATAACAATCGTTCAGTAACAGTGCAAATCTGGAATTCTTCCTGCGAAGCAATGCTGGTAAGTGCCGAAGCTGACGAATGGTTTTCAAAAAAATTGAATCTTGCCTGCAGGCTGGTGTACATGAATGACGACACCAAAATCATCATTGATGAACGCTACAATATCAATAACAGCATCAACAGCTTTTCTGATGGTTATCCAATACTGATGATCGGCGAAGCATCCCTGGATGATCTTAACAGCAAAACAACCGAAATCATTCCAATCAATCGTTTCAGGCCCAATTTGGTTTTTACCGGTGGTGATGCTTTTGCAGAAAACAGCATGCAAGAATTTGAGATCAACAGGCTAAGGTTTCATGGCGTAAAACCATGTGCAAGGTGTGTTGTTACCACCATCGACCAGTCAATAGCTATTAAAGGAAAAGAACCTCTAAGAACCCTGGCAACCTACAGGAACAGCAACAACAAAATTTATTTTGGAGAGAATGTAATTCCTGCTGACACAGGACAAATTACTATTGGCGACACAATTAATATCTTGCAGCACAAAGAAACTAACTTGTAAAGAAGAGTATTATAATGAGAGACATCACACATAAACAGATCAGCTTACGCACTGCAAAAGCAACCGGTATTTTGTTTTGTTCGCCGGCAACCATCGAACTCATCAGGAACAACCAGCTCCCCAAAGGAAATTTATTTGATGTAGCCAGGGCTGCCGCATTTGTCGGTGCCAAAAGTACACCTCAATTATTACCACATTGCCATCCTGTTAGTATTGACGGAATGGATATCAGTTTTGATTTCTTAGATAAAAAAACACATGAAAACATTTTTGATTCATCTGTGTTTCACCGAACCGGTATTGTAATTACGGGTGAAGCAAAATCGATCGGTCGCACCGGCATTGAAATGGAAATGCTCACCGCCATTTCCGTAGCGGCGCTTGAAATTTACGACATGTTGAAACCGGTGGATAAAGAACTGGAGATCGGTTCGATCAAATTGCTGGAGAAAAAAGGTGGTAAGAGTGACCGTGACAGGTTCATCACTGGTAGACCAGGCTGTGCGATACTGGTATGTTCAGACAGTTGTGCTACCGGTGAACGGGAAGATAAAAGCGGCAGAACCATCCAGGCGATGCTGGAAAGTTTGCAGGTTGAAGTAAAGGCTTACAACATCGTTGATGACAATAAAGAGAGTATCCGGGAACAGCTACAGCAATGGGTGGATGAAGATATCCAATTTATTTTTACTACAGGTGGCACGGGGCTTGGACCAAGAGATGTTACTACGGAAACCGTAAAGGAAATGATCGAAAGAGAAGCGCCGGGCATTACAGAAGCCATGCGGAGTTATGGCCAGATGCGCACTCCACTGGCGATGCTGAGCCGTTCAGTTGCAGGAACAATCGGCAATAGCCTGATCATATCATTACCCGGAAGTACCGGCGGTGTCAAGGAAAGTTTAGAAGCCATATTGCCAGCCATCTTTCATGCAAACAATATGATCAAAGGCGAAGGACACTAATACAATAAGCCAATCGATGGATGTAAGGTTGTGCCAGGCGTTATTACGCAATTCCAAACATTGACAAGAAATATTTCTATAACATGATCTCATTACAGGAAGCAAGGCAGTTGGTATTGGAACAGGCGGGTTCATTTGGCAAAGAAATTATTTTGCTGGAAGATGCGCTGGGCCGTACACTGAACGAACCGTTAATAGCAGACAGGGATTATCCTCCTTTTAACAGGGCTACCATGGATGGCATTGCCATCAACAGCGCCTGTTGGCAGGAAGGAATACGATCCTTCGCATTAGCCGAAACGGTCTTTGCCGGGCAGGCATCCACAAAGCCGATCGCTAATGGTGAATGTTATAAGATCATGACCGGTGCAGCCGTACCATTATCGGCAGATACGGTGATAAGAAAAGAGGACATTGAACCGGAAGAAAACAGGCTTACCGTTACTGTTAGTTCAATCACAGCAGGGCAAAATATTGCAGTCAAAGGTTCAGATATAAAAGCTGGGACATCTATTGTTGATTCGGCAAAACGAATTAAGGCAGGCACCATTACCACACTGGCTTCGCTTGGCTATGCCGAAGTGAAAGTAGCTTCCCTGCCATCTATCGCCATCATTACCACCGGCGATGAAATTGTTCCTGTTGACGCCCCGATCAATGAAGTGCAGATCAGGAACAGCAATGCTTTTTTATTAAAAGCTTTGTTACAGCAATGGCAGATCCGTTCATCTGTTTGTAAGCACCTGAAAGATGACGCTGCTGTTTTACTGGCCGCCGTAAAGCAATTACGCAACCAGGATATTATTATTCTCAGTGGCGCTGTATCAGCCGGTGATGCTGATTTTGTTCCGGAGGTATTGATCAATGCCGGTGCAAAACAAATTTTTCATAAAGTGGCCATTCGCCCCGGCAAACCCATCTGGTTCGGCAAATTTGAAAATGGCCCCGTGGTATTTGCACTACCCGGTAACCCGTTCTCAACCTTTGTAACATTCAAATTATTCATTGAGCCTTTTTTGTGCCAGTGTTTTGGATTGACAGCACCCGAAAATCTACACCTGCCGTTCAGCGGGAACAGGCACAAGAAAACAGATTTGGATGAGTTTTTCCCGGTAAGTTTTTCCGGCAATCCAACAGTTGCCAAAGCTCTTCCTTTTAATACTTCTGGTGATATTACTGCGGTGATGGAAGCCGATGGACTGGCAATGCAGGCCGTTGAACAAACGGAAATAAAAGACGGGGATGTTGTACAAGTGATAACAATTTAAAACAGGAGTATCATGGGTACATTAAAGTGAGAGGACTGCATGAATTATTGTTTTTCTTTCTCTACGATTTCAAATTCCCTTGATACTGTTACACCGCTTTCATCTACCAGTGTGATCACATGTTTGCCAACGGCAGGATTAAGTGCTACCTGGTGAAAATTCTGCGTGGTGCCAACAAAATTATCATCCAGGCTCCAGAATATTTTTGCACTTGCCTTGCGGTGTGCTGCTGAAAAAATCGTTTTCCCTCTTTCCCCATTTATCTCCAGGGGTACATAAATTTTAGCATTCGGTAAAGGATAAATGATGTCGATCATTTTGCCCGCCTCACTAAATTCGCATCCCGGTTTAAACGGCGGCAATACTTTATAGTCGCTGCTTTTTTGCCGGAAATAAAATTCCATGGCAGGTGTTAATACAAACCAGCTTACGTGCTGCATGGAAGAAGGCGTTTCGCAATCCGCAGTAACCCTGTACGTACCGCTGGCATCGAGGTTGATGATGCGGTGGTAGGGACACAAGGGCGATTTTACAGCGCTGGCAGGCATAAACAAAGTATCTATGTCCCGGCAATCCATATTGGCACGAAAGCCACTTTGCCTGCATACAGGTACATAACTGAAATTGTAGACGGGCTTTTGAAACCAGCTAACGGCAGGCAACAAACGAAAAATATCAAACAGCACAGGTGCTGCCGTTTTGATACCTACCAGGTCAGGCCTTCCCTCACCATCCGTATTCCCTACCCATACCGCCACCACATACTTTGGTGTAACGCCCACAGCCCATCCATCCCTGAAACCAAAGCTGGTACCGGTTTTCCAACCGATGGTTTGTGAAGAGGAGAATTGCTGCCACAAACCTTCTTCGCCGGGCCGCATCACTTCCCTCATTGCCTGGAAGGTGAAGTAGATAGAAGTGGCGTCCAGCGGAATAGCTGTATGCGGAGTTTTGACTGCTGATTGTTGAACCAGGTAATTCGGCGGATGAAAATCTTTGGGATTGACCACACCTTTATTGGCTACCTGGTGATTCAATACCCTTGCCATAGAAGCGTACATACCGGCCATATCCCACATGGTAACTTCACAACCTCCCAGCACAAGACTAAGTCCGTAAGTATCTGCATTGCGGGTGAGTGTAGTGATGCCGCATTGCTTCAATGTTTCATAAAAACGCTGGTACTTGTATTGCTGCAATAATTTCACTGCAGGAATGTTTAAACTTCTTGATAAGGCATTGGCAGCAGGCACAGCGCCATCATACCCAAGGTCAAAATTTTTAGGCGCATAATTGCCGATCTGCATGGGTACATCTGCGATCAATGAATTGGGTAAGATCAACCCATCACTCAGCATGGCTGCATACAATACTGGTTTCAATGCACTGCCAGGACTTCGTGGTGCCGCGATCACATCCACATCACTTTCCATCTCCTTGTTTACCCGGTCGCTGATATTGCCTACATAAGCCAGCGCATTGCCCGTTTCTACATCCAGTACCAGCGCACAGGTATTGTTAATGCCGTTGCCTTTTAACACCGACTGGTGCTGGTGAAGAATTGCGGCAACATTTTTTTGCAGGTTGGCATCAATGGTAGTAATGATTTTTGTAGCGGGAGCAATCTTGCCGTTCTCCTGCTTAAACCGTTGAAACAGGTGTGTGGCATTCTGTGGCAGCGGCAATGGTACACCGGGTAGTGGCTCCAGCTTTGCCAGCTCACAATCATCTTTGCCAATTTTTTTTTCGCTTTGTAATTTATCGAGCAACGAATTTCGCTTTCGTAACAATGCATCCCGGTTCTTTCCCGGGTGAACGAGGGAGGGTGCATTCGGCAGCACTGCGAGGGTAGCCATCTGCCCCCAGCTCAGCCTGTCGGGACTGGTACCATAATATCGCCAGGCCGCAGCATCGAGGCCAACGACGTTTCCGCCAAAAGGTGCATTGCTGGCGTATAGCGCCAATATTTTCTTTTTTGAATACCTGCATTCAAGGCGCATAGCCAGGATGCTTTCTTTCAGCTTATTCCAAATCGTGCGGTTACTATTTCTTTCTGACAACCTGATCACCTGCATGGAAATGGTGCTGCCGCCCTGTGTACTTCCCCTCCCGGCAATGTTTTTTTTCACGGCTCGTACAAATGCAACGGGATCTACACCGGGATGGTAAAAAAAACGTTTGTCCTCAAACGTGGTGATGCAATCAATAAATTTTGGCGGCACTTCTTCATTGAAAGGAAAACGCCATTGTCCATCTGCAGCAATGGTAGCATTGAGCAGTTCACCATTCCTGTCTTCCAGGATATAACTGGTAGGTGTATTAAATAACGTGCGGGGAAGAGAGCAATAGAACCAAATTAGTAACATTGCCAGCACCAATAATTTTATTTTGGTTTTGCGGCGAAGCGAATTTATTTTTTTTGATATGTAGAGCAAGATCCTTTTCAAACAAGTATACATTGACTGGAAAAAAGATGCACAATGAAATATAAGATGAAGTGAGTGACACACCGATGATGCCATGAAAACAAACCGCTGGTAACACAAAAAATTTTTCGATGTCAGCAACTATAGAAAAGCAACCGCCGGCAGGGCTGAAAGCCGCTGCCGGGATTGCGTATCATTATTGACTCACCACCTCCACCCATTTACCATTTACTCCTGCCGTGATGCTGTTATCATACATGGCCGAAGCAAAAGTGCCGGGTAAAAAGTAACGGCCAAGATAGGAGGCGTTCAACTGCACATAATAAGTAAGCGTTTCGCCCTGTCCAATATCAAAATAGGTGTAGATCCTGTCATCCCGGATATCCTGGTAAGTAGCATAGGAAGATTTGAATGCCCCTTCACCACCTGTCATCCTCGCATTCAATATTTCCCATCCGCTGGGGAAGATCTGGTTCAGCGCCATCTCGGTATACCTGCCGCGGCTGCCCGTATTCCTGATCACTACCTTTGCAATAAAATCACTGCCCTGTGCAAGTTTGGTTACATCCAGTGCGGAGCTATCCTGCGACAGGTAACTAACGTTCATGGTTAGCACCGCAGGATTGTTCACCACATTAAGACTATCACCACTCAGTGGCTGCCCCTGTGTTATCAACCGCACATACAACACATTGCTGCCATTGTTTTTGATCATCACATTACTACTGCCTTTTTGCAGCAGTACCGGCAACTGCCGGATATAACTGGCTGAATTGATATCGGCCTGTTTTCCGCCGATAACGGCTTTGGCTACGATCTTGCTTCCCGACGGATTTTTACCGCAATATTTTGCGATCGCAATCAATGAATAAGCAGTGGTTTGGGTGCTGTACCAATTATCCTGCGACAGTTTACCAGCTATTGTGGTGAGCATCTGAGCGGCCTGTGTTCGCCTGCCAAGCAGGGTTAGGGTTTCAAAAACCATAGCCTCATCTCTCAGGTCGGAGCCATAAGTGAAGCCGGGGTTTGTTCTGAAGGCAAAACTGGTAGGCAGGCCGCTGATCAATTCCAGCGCTGTATTTTCCTGCCCTGCCAACTTGTATGCGGCGGCCAGGCGCCATTTGGCTTCCGGTGATAAATATTTAAATTCTTTCAACCGGTTCATGGCACCCAGTTCGGGGGCTTTGGCTAACGCCAACGTATAAAGCCTGTAAGCCTGGTTAAGATCAGCCCCGTAAAAATTAGTACTATTTACCACCCAACTACTGGCTCTGCTCCGCTGAAAATTTTTCCATTGCTGCAGCATGTTATCGCTTACAAAATAGCCGTTGGCCTGTGCTTCCAGTAAAAAATGCCCGGCATAATTGCTGCCCCAATCATCACTTTGAGACAAACCAGGCCAGTAACTGAAGCCACCCTCGGGGCGCTGGAACACTGCCAGTCTTGCAACACCGGCTTTTACATTCCTGTCTACCTGTGCCTTTTTATAATCATCTAAATCCATAAGTTGATTCAACACCAACTGCGGAAAAACAGCGGAGGTAGTTTGTTCGATACAGCCATGCGGATATTGCACCAGGTAATCCAGCCGCTTCTGCAGGTTCATGGCCGGCACGCTGGATATTTCCACCACAGCCGTACTAGAAGAAGGAGCACCGATCGCCGATGCCGTAACATTCCATTGCTGCCCGGCATTCAATACCATTTCGCTCACGCTCGTTACCTGGGGATTAGGATTACGGATATCCAGCTCTATTTCGTAAGCTGCTTTTTCTGACCCGCTGCTGGCAACCAATTTCACTTTGCCAATGCCGGTGTTGGGCCTCACCCGTACATCAAAATAAGCCATCTGTTCCCCGGGCTGTGCAAAACTGATGTTTTGCGAAGTGCTACCAACTACTTCAAGAAAAGGATTGGATTGCAGCGAGAGACTCACATTGCGGATATTATTCTCCATCGCAAAAACCGTAACCGGCAACTTGATGGTTTGACCCGGGCCCAGTACCCTTGGCATGGTTGCCAGCAGCATCAATGGTTTTTTAACGGCCACATTTTTTTCTGCAAATCCGTAACTGCCCTTGTGGGCTGCCACTACCATCGCCCGTACCGAGCCAATGTAGGCAGGCAGCGTGAAGGATTTCTTTTGCGTTTCTCCTTTATCCAAATGAAATGGGCCGAGGTAGGTTACGACCGGTTTAAAACGGTTGGCTTTTTTTTCTTTTACCGGTCCGCCTTCAGCATCACCACCAATCGTCAATATCCTTTCCAATCCACCGCTCCAGGCGCCAATAACATAGTCGAACATATCAAAGCTTTTTACGCCCAGGGCTTCCCTTGCATAAAAGGCGCTGTGCGGATCAGGTGTTTTAAACCTGGTAAGGTCAAGCAATCCTTCATCAACGATGGCAACCGAATAGGTCATTTCTTTTCCCTGTTGCTCACTCACGGTGAAGCTTACCTGCTGTTCGGGCCGGATAGAAGATGGAATATTCAGCACAGGCTTGAGCACCGTGTTCTTGTCTTCGATAAAGAGGGGGATGCTGCCATACATTCTTATCGGCAGGTCGTTGAGTGTTTGCGCATGCGGCTGCAGCAAGCTTACCGTAGCATAGATATTGGGAGCCATGCCTTCCTCTGCATTGAATTTCACCTGTGTTTGTCCCTGCTCTGTCGGTTGCCAGAACGTTTTGATCACTTTACTTCCGCTTTCTAAACTCACCAGCACTTTACCGCCTTTGCTGCTGGGAATATTCAGTACCACTTCATCACCAACATTGTATTTTTCCTTATTGCTGCTGAAAGAAAGCATGGTAGCAGCACTCTGGTCGTCATTGCCTGAACGGCTCTGCCAGCCCGGCTCGTCTATGTAAAAGACAGCTCCCGTTGTGTGGCCACTCTTTACATCTTTTACGAGCACCAGGTATCGACCCCATTCATTGGCTGAAGTATTGAATTGCCACTGTCCCCTGCCGTTAGTAAGAGTTACTGTTTCTTCTTTGATGAGTTTGTTGTACTCATTTTGAGTAAAATTGCTCAGGTTATCGCCGTTATCATCCCACCACCAGCGCCACTGGATGCGGTAGAACTGCACCTGCACCTGGCTGCTGCCTCCAATCGCATTGCCTTTTGCATCCACATCTGCCAGTTGAACGGTATGGGTTTTACCTGCCAGCAAATAATCAAAGGGCTTTTCGCCTGCAGGCAATTTCAAGCCGGCATAACTTGCATACGGACTGTAAGGAAGGGTTACGTTATCAATACTGAAAGCGCCACCCGGTTCAAATACTTTTATCAGCAGGTTGGCGTTGAGCATGCCCGGCGCAGCTTCGTCTGTTTCAA
This sequence comes from Chitinophagaceae bacterium UBA1946, assembly GCA_002336815.1. Lineage (GTDB taxonomy): Bacteria > Bacteroidota > Bacteroidia > Chitinophagales > Chitinophagaceae > Ferruginibacter. The sequence goes on from DDEU01000008.1 coordinate 58,533, forward strand.
AAGCCGGCTTTAACGATGCATTGCCATCTGCATCAAGCGTACCTTCAAACATTGTTTTTTGCTGGGTGGAATAATCGGCCGTTGGGTTGTCAAAAACATAACCGGCAAATTTGGCAAAGCTGGTTTGCTTTGCATACAACGATGCATCAATCTTTGCTTTTAAGTTTTTGCCTGCGGCACCAAATAACCATTTGGCATTGAGCGTACCGGCAGTAGTGCCTCCTGTACCAAGCAATGGATCAGCACCAAAATCTACATTGATCTTTAAACGGTTTGGCATTACCGTTTCTACTTTAATGCGTTTTTCAAAGGCAGCACCACCGCATTTTACTTTTACCAGCCAGTTGCCCGTTGGCGCTGCTGCATCGGTGTTGGTTTTAAACAGGTAAAAACCATCCTCCGCATCACTTTCGATGATGTGTTTATACAGTTGCCCCTGCGGAGTAAACAAACTGAATTCAACCGGGTGGTCTTTGGGTAATTTGCCTTCCCTGTCTTCGATAATACAGTTTATGAACATCGTATCTCCTGGTCGCCACACTCCCCGTTCGCCAAAGATGAAACCTTTGATGCCATTCTTTACTTCTTCCCCGCTGACATCAAAACGGCTTAGGGCCAACGCATTGCCATCATCCAGTTTAAGATAACCTCTTTCGGTGCCTTTTTTGGCCACCAGCAGGTAAGGTTTTCTTTTTAATTCAATATCTGCAAAACCATCGCCGCCGCTTTTTCCCTTGTTCACGATCATTTGCTGGTAATCCAGCACTTCCAGTTCCACATCCTGCATCGGCTCTGTCGTAAGGATATTACTAACGGCAACCATTAGCCGGTTATTATTTCCCCGCTTTGCGGTGAGGCCAATATTACTGGCAAGTATATTCCTGGTTGCCCAGCGGTCTTTGTTGTAATAAGATTTGCTGGCAGGATCATCCCTCTTTTCCCAATTATAACCATAAGGATAATAAGTGTCGTACCTCCTCCAGAACTCATCGTCGTCATCCACCCCGCTTTCAGATGATTCATCGCCATAGCCACCATAATACCCATCTTCTTCATCCTCACCCTGGTTGTCCTTTTGCGCTGTATCAACTTTGGAATACAAACTGTATTGCGGCCTGAACCCGATCGTAACCCGGTAAATGGCGCCCTGTTCTGTTTTTAGAAATTTATCGATGTCGAGTGAAAAGCGCTGGCGTTTGTGCAGGTCAAGCGTTTTGTCATCATCCAGCCGCAATGTTTTTTCTACTATCGGCCTGGCCACCCTCCGCAGCGAATTGTTTCCATCGAGGCTGTTGTCCTGCAAAAACCTCGGCACATTGTTCTCATAGATTTTGATGATGCTGATATCTACTGCATTCAGGTTGATGGCTTCAAAGGGCAATACCAGCCGGCCGCTGTTGGGTAGAATATTTCCTTTGCCATGAATTTTTACAGACGGATTTTTATTCTCGAAATTGATGTTGGCGGTAAATCCCTGTTCCAAAACACTGCCCCAGGTATTTTTGATACCGCTGTTAATGTTCACCGTATAATTGCCATCCAGTTTTCCATCTGCAAATACTTTTACCTCGCTTCCGTTGATGGTATAAGAGATATCGCTTTTATTGCTGACAGATACCAGGCCGGTAAGGTCCTGGCCGATTGCAATGGGATCGCTGAACTGCACGGATGCATATTGCTGTGCTTCGTTAACGGCCACCACATTCAGCACTTTGAATTCGCCGGCAGCCGGTATCTCCACCAGGTTTTCGCCAGTTACCTCCATGCCCATTTCCTTGCCATTCCAGGTGATCAGTAATTTGCCTGCGTTGGCACCCCTCTCTATTCCTTCAATCGTGTAAAGATGAGAACGGGCAGCATCATTGTGTTGCCAGCTTACTTTGAGCGCTTTTCCGTTTTGCGTTGCGGTAAGCAATTTTTCTATCGACTTGCCTTCCTCCAGGTCGGCCGTTTCAAGTTCACCGCCCAGGAACATCCTGTTCTTTGCTGTGGCGCTTCTGAGGCCTGCGTCTTTTACCACGAAAGACGGCTTAATAGTTTTTACATTAAAACGAAACTCTTTGAATTTAGATTCTGCAACGGCGGTTACCTTTCCAAGGTTGAAACTCACTTCATACAACTGGTCTGCTTTTAAATTTTCAGTGGGTTTAAATTCAACCGTGGTAGCATCGATCCAAACCGTTTTACCTTTTACTGAAGGAGAAAGATCAAACAATTTTTCTTTCACTTCTTCACCGATGGTATGTACGGTGTTGCTGCTGCCGGCGAGTTGTACCCTGATGGCCGCAGTTTTAGAAACAGTACCGGTGGTGTAGGCATCAATGTAGCGGCTAAAAGCGGGATCTACCTCGATCCATTGGTTGCGTTTACAGGAAAAAAGAAAAGTGGCTGCTGTAATAAGCAGCAGCAGCCTGAAAAAAGTTGCACTGAACTTTTCAGGACGTTTGGCAGCATCGGCTTCCATGTGTGGTTGTTGATTTGATTTGTTCAGTAAAACCAGGACGGCTTTACTGTAGCTTTTTTTTGGCTGCATAAATGTTGTACTATTTTTTGATATCAACAAAAAGGGACGTAAATAAATTTTTGTTAAAGCACTTCCAGTCTTGAAAACAGCAGGCGCTAAAATCGACAGCCTGATATTGGTTTGAAAATAAATTTCTTCATGAAGAAACATGTTTTTATTTGTCGATTTTTTTTGCAATATTTACAATACCAAGGCAGGGAGCCAATTATGCTCCACCTTCCTGCTCACCTCGGCCCACCTTACTGCTGCAATGAACGACCATTGCGCAGGATCAATTTAAAACTTGTACCAATATGATAAAAGCAATCCTACACGGGGATATTGCCTGCAGCAGTGGCGTCAACGGTAACGGGTGTACGCTACCGCATCTTTTATCAAGCTTTTTTTCAAAGTTTCCGGGCTTTCCGGGAACAGCCATTTCAATACCAAATCATCATTTCATCCATTCAATTTAATTTTATGCCATCCACTACCACCATCACTACCGGCGGAAAAAAATGTACGCCCTTTCTCATTCGTGTTATGGTATTCAGTCCTGAATCAGGGTATAAGTTTACCATCGAAATTCAAAAAGCCTGCAGTTCGCAGAATGAACCCATCTGGAAATTGTTGTTTGACCTGTATAAAAAGATCGATGGAGACTTCCAGGAAGTAGTGAGCGTTGAGTTTGTTGCCGGTGATCCAAACGACATTGACAAGATCGCAGCGATCACTGATGAAGGCATGAAACGGCCGCAGGTTCGTGCTTTTAGAGACAATGTATTCCCACTGGTGAAACCCTTTGGCGACAGTGGTTCTAAACCCAATGCAGACGAAAAGAAAAAAATTGATAAGGCAGTTAAGACGGCCATCAATGCATAACAACGCTGCCTGCGGCAATTCATCAGAGTACTCATTTTAAAAGTCCGGCAATGCGTATGGCTTCGTTGGGATTTACTTTTTACAAATGGATGCGCCGGTTATTGGTGCTGATGCCATTTGTATTTTCACGTGCAGGTGCCCAGAATAAAACAGCGTGCAATGCTATTACGGCAGACATGAGGTTAATGGTGCGTTCCGTAAAGATCAATGCCCGCTGGATCTCCAAAGAACTGCAGCAGCAGGCAGAGCAGGTTGCAGGACTTGGGAAAATTTACGATCCAATCAATATAAGCGCTGCACAAAACCTGGTGGAAGAAGCCTGCAGGAAGAACGAGGGCCAGTTTGAATTTCAGTTGTTGCAGGGTTCCACTTCGGTACTGGTAGTGAGGTCTGATGCCTGCATCATCACCGACAGTGCAGGAAAGCAGGAAGTAGCAGTCAGCATCAGTCCATTTTACCTCCGCATCGACCTGTTTAAACTTGGCAATAACATCCTCCCGGTTCCAAGAAGTTCCAAGCCCTCTTTTTACACACAGGTTCCTGCTGTTATCCGGGCTACCGCACCATTTGCAAGCCTGTACAACGACAGGCGCTATGGCACCAGCATAGGCCTTTCTACCGCTACCGATCTTTTACATCTCCCGGGAAGGCAGGAAAAAAAAAGAAATACCAAATCGATGCAGACCAATCTTGGTTTCACCGGCAAAAAATCTTTATCCAATTCCTTTTATCATATCGGGGGAACACTGGAATTGAATCACCCGCTTTACACCGACAGCAGCATTGGCTGGAATGTGGGAGTGCAGTTTGAAAATGGTTTGTCGCCGATAGGAAATGTATCCGGCAAATACATTTACTGGAATTTAAATGCTGCAGTACAGGGAAATAGTAAATCAACACTGCTCAGTAAATATGTGATCGGAACGAATTTTACTTTTTCAAAAAACAGCAGTATCAACGTTCAAAACAGTGATCCATATAATGAGAACAGGATCGGGCTTTTTGCATTGGCAGATGGCAGGCAGGGAAAAAGTTTTACGAGGTTGGGTTGTTGGTTCGCAGCTGCAATGCCGGGCAATAATTCCAGCCTGCACAATTACCAGCAATTGGTAACCCGGATCGGCAACTCCGTGTTCCTGGGTTCCGGCCATAACAGCGTGCTGGTTGAAACCATTGCAGGCGCTGGCTATACCTGGGGTACGGCACCGGGATACAACCAGTTTTTTGCCGGCAATACACAGCAGCGGTTTCTCTATGATCCTGTTATCAGCCTGCGCAATCAAACCATGCAGAGTGGTCCCCTGTTAAGGAGTATCGGAGAAAAAGAAGGTGGGTTAGCAACAGGCAATACCAGCCAGGCGATGGACGGAGGCTCTTTCTGGCACCTGAACCTGAATTTTTCCATCCCGGTAAAAAGCTGGGCCAGGCCTTTGATACCTGACATCGTTATTTCTGAAACGCCCAGGGTAACCACTTTGAGAACGGCTTTAAAAGCACAGTCAGAAACAGCAAAGAATTTTATTTACGATGATCTGGTGAACAACCATGATTATCCTGACAATGATGAAACAGATAAGGTAGCTGCCGCAATTGTAGACAAAGACATACGGCCTGCGATCAATTATCTTGCCGACAGGGCAAATGTATATGCCATTAAACCACTGCTGCTGTTTGATGTATGCCGCATCAACGACCGGTTACTACCCGGGAAAACCTTTACTGCGGCAGGCCTTGGCCTCCAGTTAACAGTAGTGATCGCAAGGCTTGAACTTGGCTATATGCGTACCCTTTCGCCTGCTGACTATAAAACATCCGGCAATTTTTTTATTCACTTCGTACTACAAAATTTTTATTGATGCTGACGTCACTGTGCTGACGAAGATCATCGGGTTGCCGTAAAACTTTTATTAGTTTTATATAACGATTGTAATAATCAGGTGGCGCATTTCTTGTACAAACGGTATAAAATATTATTATGAAAAACATACCGGCATGCAATGGCATGATTGCCTGCGTTAGTTTTATTTTTTCCACACTGTTGATTGCCTGCGGTGCTGCCCGGCAGGCAACGATCCCCATTACAGCACAAACGATCAACCAGGCCGTAGACAGCAATCTATGGCAATTTACTCCCACGCAGGCGATGCCACAGTACGGTCAATCCAGGCAGGTGAACGGTAATTATTCAGTAATGGTAAATGGAGGCCGGCTTACGGTGTACCTTCCCTATTACGGGCAGGCGTATGGAGGCGCTGATGTGATCTCGGGGCGTGGACCGCTGGATTTTAGTGCTGTAGATTTCAGTATTGATAAAAAAGAAACAACGCCAAAACAGTGGATCCTTACCGTAAAACCGGTTAATAACCCTGAAGTACAAACCATGAACTTTATTTTGTACAGCAACGGTACTGCACGGCTTGATATTAGTATGAGGAACAGGTCGGCGATCAGCTACAACGGCACCATTGAAGGATTAAAACGGCCCTGATACAATAACTAAAACAACCCGTTTATTGTGAGGCGGAATCATTGATAACCGGAACTTAACCTGCCGCTTATTTTAATGACTGTATCTTTGAACATGATTTCTATTGTACTCTGGTGGGTAGTTGGTCCCGGCCAACTGGATGAAGAGCAGCGTCACTCAAACCTCTATTACAAAACCAGGCTCACTACAACATTTTTAAAATGGCTTATTGTTTCGATTCCTGCAGATATCCTGCTAACCTTTGTTCTATTTCACATTTGAGATCATAATTGCTTCCTTTTTAAGTGGGGAAGTTTTTAAAAATTGTAGAAAAAAATGCAGGTTATTTCCCGGCTAACATCAACGCATATAGCTGAAAATATATGGCATATTTTTTTCAGTAATTATGTGCCGGTATCTGAATTAACACATGCTGGTTGCAACCAGCTTCTTTATGCAAACAACAAATTCCTTTTACACAGCGCCTCCTTTTGTGAAAAAGGAAATAACGGAAGGTTTCCTTGCAGGAAATAAAAAATCGTTCAGCGCACTATACGATGCCTACTCCTCCACCATTTTCAAATTAATATTGCTGAAGGTAAAAGATATACAGGCATCCGAAAAAATACTGGAACTCACTTTTGTAGAAGCCTGGAATCGCCGGCACGAATACAGGACCTGGGAAAAAGAGTTCGTGGCATGGCTTTATTATATAAGCCGTGGATTTTTGCCGGCGTAAACTGTATCTCACAGGGCAAGGCTACCTTTCCATCTCACATGCTAAAAGAAAAATTACCCCGGTATATCATGGCCCTGCTGTATGTAGTTGCAGGCAGTTTGCATTTTCTACGTTCTGCAATGTATATTGGAATTATGCCATCTTACTTGCCATATCCATTAACATTGGTGTACATAAGTGGCCTTGCGGAGATCATATTTGGCCTGTTATTGCTAAACAGGAAAACAAAAAAAATTGCGGCATGGGGTATCATGGTCTTACTGGTGGCGGTATTTCCTGCGAACATACAAATGCTGCTAAATTATTCCCGTGATCAGCACCAGCTTTTATGGATCGCTGTTCTTCGTTTACCCCTGCAGGTTATACTCATTTGGTGGGCATGGCACTATGCAAAAAAATAGCGCATCATATAGCCGTTAAACTTTGTTTTGCTCTAACGCTTCGCTTATTAGAGTTTCGCTTTGCAATAACCATTCAGGCAGCGCTTTCCCGATGATCTTCCAGTTGCCCTCCATCTTTTCCATGCGGAAAATATATCGGTTACTTTGCTCATCATTGGTATCTGTATCGTAGTTGGAATCTGAACGTTTTCGAAAATTAAACTCCCGCTGTCTTCCGTTGATCTTAATCAGGATAGTAAATGCAATATTTGTAGCAGTCATATAGATAGGCTTAAATTGATCAGGACAAAGCTAAGCAAAAATGAAATGGCAACCTGCAGTTCTTTGCAGGCAACACGAATATGATATTATTGTTATAAAGGAAATTGTTTTTTCAACTCTTCCAATGCGACTGCAGTATTTTTTACCCGTCTTTTGTTAAAACATAAGCGTGCTTTTCCTATTGCATTCAGGGCATTGATACCAGCAAGGCCCTGTACCATCCATTTGCGGTTTTGCCTGTTTCGCCGGTGCCAGTTATGTGTCGTAATTTTCTTTTGATTGAAGATATACCAATGCGGCAGGCGTATAAAATGATAACTGTGCGGATAATCAGTAATGCCGGCAGCCCAATTGTACAATGGCTGCAACTCATCACCAGTGGCAGGATCCAATACCATATATACCATTTCGCCATTGTATTTTACAGGCAGCAAGGGCGCTACATGATAATTCCAGTTCTTCCGAAGACCGCCTACATGATCCTTTAAAAAAAGGCCACTGAACACCCAGGCTTTATAATGTGGTATACTCCACTCCTCCAGCAACACACAAATAGCATCGGCCCTTGCCTCACATCCATTGTGCTGTTTTTTCCAGTTGAACAACGGATGGTTTTTAAAAAACAGGAACAACATTTCTGCATCCTCCTTATTTATAATATCACCCGGTTCCGTGAGCTCGGTAAGTGTGTGGTCAAATAAAGTGGGCAACAGTGCTGCTGTCATAGAGCGGAAGATAGTTGATAAAAAGTAAAGCGATAAGAATGCCGGGAATAATCCTGATTCACTAAACTAAAAAATAGACACAATTGTATTATTATAATGATACTTCGGCGATCTTGTTCAATAAAGCCATCCCGGGGATTGGCAATTTAAAGGATAAATGTTCTATTTTTATAGTCAATGAAGTACCTCAGCCAACCCGCCTTTGATTCTTTTTCATTATTTGAGATGACGCCCGATCTTGTATGCATAGCAGGAAAGGATGGATTCTTTACCAGGGTGAATAAGGCAGTCATCAAAACTTTAGGTTACACAAAAAAACAACTACTTTCCCGCCCTATCCACAGTTTTATGCATCCCGATGACAGGGAACAAACCCTCGCCCGCAGAACGGAATTGCTAAACGGCAAACAACTTACCAATTTTCAAAACCGGTATGTGGCAAAAAATGGCAAGATCATCTGGCTGCAATGGACCTCCGTATATATTCCTGATAAAGAAATTGTTTTTGCCATTGCAAAAGACATAACCGTAAGTAAACAGAATGAACTGGCGATTGAAGAAAAATATTTGAAATTTAAAAAACTGGCCACCGGTTTCAAGCAAAAAATAGAAAAGGACAGGAAATATTTTGGTGTTGAATTGCAGGAGCAACTGGCACAATTGGCTGTGGTGATTAAAATGAGTGTTGCTTCCATCAGCACTACCCTGCCGGATGCTGAGGGTTTATTAAAAGAAAAGATCGATCATGCCATGGTGGTTTCGGGCCTGCTGATCACCACCATCAAAAGAATTACACTAAACATCGGCCCCTATGTGCTGGACAACCTGGGCTTGCAGGAAACCCTGCAATGGTTTTGCAAAGAGTTCAGTATACTCTACAATAAACCGTGCCAGTTCAAAAGCAAATTCGATGAAGATGAACTTACACAGGAAATGAAGATTGATTTTTTCAGGATCTGCCAGGAATCATTGAGCAATGTCATCCGCCATGCTGATGCTTCTTCTGTAAAAGTTTCCATTGTAAAAAAAGGAACAGCAGTCGTGCTTTCGATTGCAGACAATGGTAAAGGTTTCCTGCTAAAAGACCGGCCAAAAACTCAGGGGCTCATCACCATGCAGCAACTGGCAACCTCCATCGATGCAACATTTTCCGTAAAAAGCAAACCCGGCAAAGGCACTACCGTGAGCGTTGCGGTGGAAAGCCAGCAGTAAAGGCTGCTGTCATCCTGTATAAATTTTCAAACTTTATCAGCCTGCACGGGGCATCGCTCATTGGATTGTTTATATTTACTACTCATTTTATCTGCTGTATGACCAGGAAATTTAAACGCTCTGCACTATGCTGTTTCCTAAGCCTGCTTTTTTTTAGCAGGGCATTCGCCTGGGGACCGGAAGGCCATGCCATAGCGGCAAGGCTGGCGATGCGCTTTGTAAAAGAAGATGTTAGAAATAATATCCTGGCCCTGCTTGGAAATATGAAGATAGACACTGCCGCCAACTGGATGGACATCATGCGGTCCAATGCAGATTATGATTTTATGCGAACCTGGCATTATATCGATTTTGCCAAAGAACAACCCTATGTGGCAGACAATAGTGAGAACATAGTGAACAGGCTGCTGATCACCTACAACGAACTCAGTCATAAAAACACGCTTTGTACAGAACAGGTAAGAACAGATTTGATGGTGCTGCTTCATTTAATGGGCGACCTGCATATGCCACTGCATACCGGGTATGACGATGACCTCGGCGGCAATAAAAGGATCGTACAATATGATACATTAAAAACTCATAACCTGCATACATTCTGGGATGAAGACATCATACGGCTTGCCCATATTACCGATGAAACATGCCTTGAGCACTACAACAGCAAAGATGCAGACACATTAACAGCGATCGATTTTGCAGCATGGATGAAAGACAGCAGGAGCCTGCTTGGTGATGCGTATGACTTTACAGGTTTTACACTCGACAAAGCCTACCTGCAAAAGAATAAGATCTCGGTTGAAAAACAATTGTTGAAAGCAGGACTTCGCCTGGCTTTTATACTGAATAAACTTTTTTATACGCCTGCTCCCCTGGCAAATTTTAAAGAAATAACTGCCCGGTATAAGAACGGGATCGATATTAAAGATGCCGGTAAAAACATTGGTAAAAAGGTAACACTTTGCGCCAGGGTTGTAGGAATGAAAGCATCTGCCGGCATCACCCAAATTTCCCTGGATGAAAAATTCCCCAACAGCCCTTTAACGGTCATCATTTTTGGCAAGAATTATTCAAAATTCCCTCCGCTTGAAGATTGGTTAAAAGATAAGAACATTTGTGTGCAGGGCGTGATCACCTTGTACAAAGACAAACCTCAAATTGTGGTAGAATCCCCTGAAGATATTACGGTACTGTAAAACAGGAAGCAGGAAAGTTGCAGGAAAGGCATAAAAAAAGGGCTCAATAGAAATTGTGCCCGTTAGTAAAATCCAATATCCTTTGAAAAACCTGCTGAAGGATCAACAAAATACAGTCCAGCTTTTTTCCAGTATAAAAATTTCTTTTTGTGGGTATTTGTGTGGAATAGTAGTCCACAAGCTGGGTAAATATTTCCTTTCCCGGTTGTGTAAACATCCTAGTAGTTATCAATTAAGAAAGCTGACTGGAAACTACTGTTGCCCCATTGCGATAAGTTTCACGGTATAATTTGCAGTGTACACTGCATCATGCGGATTGTGTACATACAGGGTAGCGCCGGTATTGTTTACTGCTGCTACGCTCATCAACAGGCCAGCCCATCCTTCCACACTGCCGGTTATGATGTTACCAACATAAGCGTCAACGTTACCATTAAAAGATTCTGGCCAGGTAATGGTAAAAGTTTTTGTTTCACCGGCGGTAAAAGAGGCTGCAACTGTAACCGTTGTGCTAAGTTTTTTTAACTGTGTATTGTCTGCACTGCGGATGATGCCCTTATCATTCTGCACCAGCAGATCGCCACTGAATACCACATTGCCGGCAACAGCCAGTTTTTCCGAAGGCTCCAGTACGCCGATTCCGGTATTACCATTTTGCAATATTGTTAGTGCATTGCTTCTCGCCGCAGGCGAAACACCATTACCAACCTGGAAGATGCGGTTGGCAGATTGTGGAAGCACATCGCTGCCCGTATGCGTGGTATCATTGTATAAGCCGGCTACAAAACTGCCGCAAGACCAGGTGCTGTTCTGCAAGCCTGTAGCCATCGAGGACCTGCCCTGTGCAATATTCCTGCTGCCAATGGCCGCGGCAAAATCACCAAGCGCCATACTGCCATCACCCATTGCCAGTGAAGATTCCCCACTTGCCTTTGCAAGATTGCCGGTCGCAAAACTATATACACCAAGCGCTTCACTCTGGTAGCCAAACGCTATGGTGCCGCTTTGTGCAGCAATATTTCCATAACCTATTGCTGCAGCCCAGTTGCCGGAAGCCTGGTTGCCCTGCCCCGATGCAAAAGTATAATTCCCGATAAGCGTTTCATCCAGCTCATTACCGAATACCAGGCCCGTACGAAATGCACCTTTGTTGGCCTGCCACAACATATATCGGCCAAAATCCGGTGGCGTAAAAACAGGTGTTTCGGAAGACACCAGCCCGGGGGCAAAAAAAAGTACGTGGCCTTCTTCCACATCCAGTCTTGTTACAGGATCGGTGGTGCCGATGCCTACATTTTGAGCGGATAGTATTGCAGGCAACAGCAGAACGATTGCAAAATTTAATACACGTTTCATGATCACAATTTTTTGTAAAGGTATCCTAGAGAAATAAAGTTTTTGAAAAAAATTACCGGTAAATACATGATGATGAAGAAGATTGAAAAAGCTGCAGGAAAAATCATCACTTTAAAAATATTACCAGTGCACCTGCCAGCGTAAGCAGGATCACCACTTTCCGGTATTGCTGATCTTTGATGTGCTTTACTATTTTTAAACCTGACCAAAATCCCAGGGCAAGTGCAGGCAACAGCCACAGATCTGTTTGCAAACTTGCAGCAGTAATATTTTTCCAGAAAAAAACCTGGAAAGGAAGTTTGAACAAATTGATCACCAAAAATACCCAGGCAGCCGTACCTATAAAATCATTCTTGGGCATCCGCATGGCCAAAAAATAAAGGTTCGCAAACGCACCTGCAAGATTTCCAAGCATGGTGGTAAAGCCGGCTGCGATACCGGTGGAGGCCGCAAACAAGGGACTGGAAGGCACATTGGTAGATTTACGAAATTCCATTGCCAGGATGATCAACACGGTTAGCACAATGATCATCGCCATTATCTTCCTGAATACTACTTCGTTCATGTCCTTGCCAGCATACACACCAATCAGAATACCAGCAGCCATCCAGGGGATCAGTTTATAAAAATGCTTCCATTGCGCATGGCGGTTATAGTAAACTACTGCAGCAATGTCTGCTGCGCACAACAGGGGTAATACAATACCGGTAGATGCTTTGCCACCAAACACAAGCGCCATGATGGTAACATTGAGCATGTCGATGCCTTTAAGGCCGGCTTTTGCCAGGCCAACTACAAATGCCCCGGTAAATATCAGCACTAATTGTAATGCAGAAAGATTGGCCAGTATCTCCATGTATCATTGAATGAATGCGGAAGATACAGTAAAGTGCTGCGATACAAAAAACTGGATATTCTTATCCTTCAGTCTTCGCCATGGATATTCACAGCAACGCCCTTGTTAAGCATAGCATTATTTGCTGATTTATAAACGAACAGATAGATGATTGAACAGATAACGATGCAGCATATAGTTGCATCTATTCATAAGTTGTTTTATTCAAGTGTAATGGATCAAAAATACCAGGAGCCTGTAATTTGATCCCATGGAAATAAGGTTGGAAAAATACGATGCTTCGCCATTAATAATCTACTCACACAATTTAATATTTTCTGCATTTTTTATACTGAGCTGCAGTTTGTTTACCTTATTGGCCTTATCGTAATACAAAATAAGAAGACCGTATTTAGTAGCGAAAGCATCCCAGTTGGGATCTTTTATTTTGGCATTTCCCAGCAACTGGAATAGGCTGGTTCTGGCGACACCTAATAATGAAGGTGTCAGTTTTCCTTTGAAGTTATCTTTCACTTCTATATAATCACGTTCTGTAAAAAAACCAATACCGCGGTCTTTAAAAAATACGCCACCGCAGTCGGCACCATTCGTTTCTTCCACTGCATCTGTAAAACAGGGAAAAAACTTCTTTACCTCTCCGGCCGTTGAATTACAACCGAGTTTATCATTCACTGTGCCTTCCAGTACATCCACGTTAAAGGCAGGGCAAAGGGGAACAGTAGTTAACTGGCCATTGCAATATTGTATAAGAATGAAACTTATGAATACAGAAAGAAGGAATTTACGATTCATCTCCGGTAGATTAGTTTAAAAAATATTTATAATGCATTACCGCATCAGCAATTAACTATACAAATACCCTGCTAAGTTTTTAAATGCTAAAATGCCCCCGAATGGGGTATTGCCAGAAAATTCCGCTACTGTAACTTGGCAGCATTAAAGTAACCTCTTATGAAATCTATTCAACCAAAACGTAACACTGCACCCATGCCGCTGAACGCTGCAGACTATAAAAACTGGCTGAAAAACAGGCATGTTAAACAAATGCTTGGTATCAATGATGCGGCGTTGAAACAATACATCAGGCTGGGACTTATTGAAACCTATCAACCTTACCGGGGAGCCAATCACTTATACAATCCCGAAGATGTGCAACAGTTTATCAAAAAGAAATAATGTGGGGCAGTTTTCAATTGTAATCCTGGAGACATAAAAAAACATAGGGATTTACAGAATAGCGCTTTTCTTTTTTCCCAAGAAATTCGCCGTATTCGAGATCTATAAAACTGTCGGCCTCGTTCATTTCCCATAATTGAAGCCGCTTCCTGTTGTCGAAGCATTCGGGCAGCATTTGCGGAACCAGTCCGTCCCAGCAGGCTTGTTTGAATTGTTCTTTCGGAGAAAAGAGGCGGCTTACATCGCTTTCGTTTTTACTGCACCATTCCCTGGTAGAGAAACTGGTATTGGTCATAATCAACAGCTCCTGCTGGCAGAAATCATTGTTCATTGTATGCAATTTTATGGTGATTGTTTGGACCATAAAAGTAATGGCTGCTGATACAGGCAGCAATAGTAAGAGCTGCCATTATACTATAGGAATTATTCTATAATGCAATTTGCTGCTGGTAAATATTGCTGATGATCGCACTGGAATACTTGCCGGCAACTTTGCTGATAAAGGCTGGAAAATCAAGCGGCGAGTGCTGGTCGGCAGCATCGGAAATAGTGCGGATGATGGTAAAAGGAATACCATTTTCATAGCAGACCTGTGCTACGGCAGCACCTTCCATTTCAACACAGCATGCAGCAGGTAATTTTTTAATCAATTCGTCCCGTTGATGTGACGAAGAAAAGAACTGGTCGCCGCTGGCAATATCTCCCACCTGCAAAACCGGGTCTACAATATCAAACTCCTTTAATGTATCAGCAGCAATAAGCTGGTGAAGATGGTTGCTTTGCAGCAGTGTTTCTACCGCTTTTGTTGCCACCAGCAGTTGCGCCTGCCCGGTTTCAAAATATGTTTTTTTCAATAAAGGAATTTCAAACTGCGGCATCAATGGCCGGGCATCCATATCATGTTGTACCAGCCTCTTTGCGATCACGATGTCACCAACATGCAACGCATTGTTTACGGCACCGGCAACACCGGTAAAAATCAGTTCCGTGATATTGAAATGGTGGATGAGGGTAGATACGGTTGCCGCAGCCGCTACTTTACCCCACCTGGAAAATACCAGCACCGTTTTGATACCATTGATATTTCCGGTATGATAGGTACGCATTCCCTTCACAAATTCTTTGCGATCCTGCAGCAATGAAACCACCGCACCTGTTTCTTCGGGCATTGCTCCCATAATGCCAATGATCTTTTGTTGCATGCCTGTTTGTTTTACCAGATAGCCAAGGTTGAAATATAAATATCACCGAAGATACTAAGCCATGCATCAATTCGGGCATAACAGAAACTCCGTTAGTGTGCATTGCTGTTTTTTACAGGCACATTCTCATTACCGGTAAAAATAACAGGAGCGCAATAAAATGAGTGATAACCATGCCCATTTGTGCCCGTTGCTTTTTCACTAATAGCTGGTGAAGGTTTCTCAAAATGGCCCATGCAGCCAAGGGTATAAAAACAAAAATGCCGGCACACCGAGCCCTAGGTTACAGGGGCCTGATGGTGCAATCTTTTCAAACAATAAAATAACTGCCGCAGAGGCTGTATAAAACTGTAGAGTGGGCAGTATCGTTTTGATGAATGACATTGTCATAAAAATACCCGGCTATTTATAAACTACCGGGATCTTAATATATTTTACACCAACTCAAAAACCGTTATTTCGGGCAATATCCCTACCCTGCCCGGGTAGCCAATAAAACCAAAGCCACGGTTTACGTAGAGTTTCTGTTTGCCGGTTTCGTAAAGGCCGGCCCATTGCTTGTACATGTACTGCACAGGACTCCATTTAAAACCCGGGATGTCGATGCCAAACTGCATACCGTGTGTGTGGCCGCTGAGCATAAGATCTACATCCGGGTAATCGGGCTGCACCTGTGCTTCCCAATGGCTGGGGTCGTGACTCATGAGTATTTTAAAAGGATAGGCGTCGGTGCCTTTATGCGCCAGGTCCATACGGCCGTGCTTGGGGAAGCGGGCCTTGTTACTCCAGTTCTCAATACCCAGCAGGGCAATACGGTCTCCGTTTCTTTCAAGCGCCACATGTTCATTCATCAGCAGGCGCCAGCCCATTGCAGCATGCACTTTCTTTAGGTTCTCCAGGTTCTGTTCCTGCGTTAATCCATTTTGCGGCCAATGCACATAATCTCCATAATCATGGTTGCCCAGCGTAGAAAAAACGCCCATCGGTGCTTTCAACTGGCTGAAGATGTCAAGATAATCAGTCATCTCCACCGCCATATCATTCACCAGGTCGCCGGTAAATAAAATAAGATCTGCTTTTTCATTCATTATTTCCTGCACGCCATGATGCACTGCTTTGGCATCAGTAAAACTACCGGAATGAATATCACTGATCTGGATGATCTTGATCCCTTTAAAGCCTGCCGGTAAATTGGGAAAGGAAAGCTGCACCCTGTTCACATGATAATTGTACTTATTGCGGAAACCATTCACCAGGCTGCCAAACAAAGTAGTGCCGGCGGCAAGCCCCATCCAGCTTAAAAATACCGAACGGGAAATGCCTTCTGTTTGGGTAGTATCGATCTCTTTGGAACTGGACACTATTTTTAAAACGATCCATTGAAAAAAACGCCGTATATCATCGATCAGCACAAAAAATACCATGGTAAGTTTCGCCAGGAAAACGCCCACGATCATGGCAAAAATGTAACTACGGACCGCCTTGGGAAAGAAATCCGTTCTGTTGGATACCAGCACAATAAAAGCTACCAGGATAATAGCAGAAATGGACCAGTAAGTACCATAGGCGATGGCCCTTGTTCTGGCCGAAGACGTAAGTGTTACCGACCTTACCGCCTGGAAGGCATACGTATCGATCAGCAAAAAAATAGCAATGAAAATAAAAGCACCCAGTGGTGTACGCATATTAGTATGTTGGAATTATAAAAATTGAAGGTAGCCGTTTGGCGAAAAATAAAACACTGTTTGAATGTTAAAGATGTCGTACGGCAAAATTACCGCCCATTGTATTAGTTAAACCATTCGATAAACTGATCCAGCTGCTGCCCGATGGCTTTGATCGTATTTTCATCCGTGAAATTGCCCTTTCCATCCATCAGTTTGTCTACCACCGACAGGGGCAGCAGGTTGGGATAAACCGTTATCCGCAGGTAATTCAGCACGCCTGCAAAATGCTCCATTCCCCTTACATTACCCGCCCTTCCGGTTGAAACACCTGTAAGCAGTGCTTTTTTATACCACCAGATTGAATGAGAGCTGCCCGTATCAAACAGCATTTTCAAAACACCGGGATAACTGCCGTTGTACTCGGGTACCAGGAAAAGAAATTTTTGTGTAGGTAGGATGATCTCGTTCTCCATTTTTTCAAAAGCGGCATCACGGGTAAGCAGGTTGAGGCCCTCGAGCGACAGGATATTGGCTTCAATGCCTCTTTCTTTTAATAAACGCTGGTATTCTTTGGCTACTTTAAGTGTATTGCTGCCATGCCGGTTGGTGCCTGAAACGATCGTGTACATTCGGTGAAATTATTTAAAAAAACTATTACAAGTGCCGGCCCCGATTGTTCCCATTATTATGCCGAATGGTTAAATTTGCCACGCTGGCAGCAGGCGAACCATTGTTGGCATTTATTGGCTGATAGTTGGCCTGCAAACAGTACCTTTGGCGGCATTCTGAAATCAGGCTGGTAAAAACCCGGCATCCGCAAGTAATTACGGATCATATACTACCGGGTCTGATGTTTTTATTTTTAATTGTTGACTTTTTTACTTTAAACATGGCAAGAATAATAGGTATCGCTAACCAGAAAGGCGGTGTAGGCAAAACGACTACTGCGATAAACCTGGCAGCAAGCCTGGCAGTGCTTGAATTTAAAACCCTGCTGGTAGACGCTGATCCGCAGGCCAACAGCACTACTGGTGTTGGTTTCGACCTGCACAATGTTACCCAGAGCCTGTACGATTGCATGGTAAACGAAACCCCTGCCAAAGATGTATTGCTGAAAACCGATGTGCCTTATCTTGACCTTATTCCATCCCACATCGACCTGGTGGGTGCCGAAATTGAAATGATCAATTACCCGAGCCGTGAAGGGGTATTGAAAAAAATACTGGAGCCCATTGAATCAGAATATGATTTTATTATCATCGATTGCTCCCCTTCACTCGGCCTCATTACTGTAAATGCGCTGGTGGCTTCCAACAGCGTGGCAATACCTGTGCAAACCGAATTTTTTGCCCTTGAAGGATTGGGTAAATTACTCAATACCATCAAGATCGTTCAGAGCCGTCTTAACCCCGAACTGCAGATAGAAGGTATTTTGATGACCATGTACGATGGTCGCCTACGCCTCTGCAACCAGGTAGTGGCTGAAGTGAGAAGGCATTTTGAAGAGATCGTTTTTAACAGCATGATACACCGCAATACCAAACTGAGTGAAGCGCCCAGTTTTGGAAAGCCCGTGATATTGTACGATGCAGACAGCAAGGGTGCTGTAAACTACCTCAACCTTGCCAAAGAGATCCTTCAAAAGAACAATATGACGAGGATGAGCCAGGAAGATAAGATCATTAACTGATTTGATGATTTGCTGATTTGAAAATTAAGAAGCCTGTTGATCCTGGTAACAACTCATCATCAAATCTCCAACTAATTTCCAGATTAAATTATGACGACTCCAAATAAAAAAGACGCACTGGGCAAAGGCATCAGGAGCCTGCTGCAGAATATTGATGCAGACCTTAAAAGCACATCGGGAACGCTGAAAACAGACGTAGTGGAAAAAACCACTGCAGTAAACAGGATCACACTCGACCAGATAGAAGTGAATCCAAAACAGCCACGCCGCGATTTTGATGAAGCTGCCCTCAGCGAACTCGCCGCTTCTTTAAAGCTGCACGATGTGATACAACCACTCACCGTAAGCAAACTGCCCAGTGGTAAATACCGGCTCATAGCGGGGGAACGTCGGTTCAGGGCGGCAAAGATCGCCGGCTTGAAAGACGTACCCGTTTACCTGCGCCAGGCCAATGATGCAGAATTACTGGAACTGGCCCTGCTGGAAAATTTACAAAGAGAAAATCTGAATGCCATAGAGATCGCCCTCAGTTACAAACGCCTGATGGACGAACTGGATTATACACAGGAGCAGGTAGCAGAAAGAATGGGCAAGGAAAGAAGCACCGTTACCAACTATATCCGCCTGCTGAAATTGCCACCTGATATACAGGTGGCCGTTAGAACAGGTGTCATCAGCATGGGACATGCCAGGGCATTGATCAATGTGGATGTGGTAGACAAACAACTATTCATCTTTTCTGAGATAAAGAAACAGGGACTTTCAGTAAGACAAACTGAAGACCTGGTTCGCAAAATGTACACCGGCGAAAGCAATGCTGTTAAAAGTGTTGTAAAAGCCCAGTTGCCACCGGCATTTAAAAAGATTGAAGATAATTTAGCATCCCAGTTCAACACCAAAGTAAAAATGGTGCACAGTAAAAAAGGTCATGGTTCTGTAACATTTGAGTATTATTCACTTGAAGAACTCAATGGCCTGCTGGATAAACTGAACGTAAAAGTTAGTTGATGAAAAAAATCCTGCTGTTGAATTTTCTTTTTTCATTCCTCTGTGCTGTACAGCTCACAGCGCAGGTGCCGGATAGCCTGGTTAAAAAAAAACCTCCGGTAGCAGCGGATAGCAGCAGGAAAAAAAATTCACAGGTATTCAATCCACGTACTGCTACGTTGAGATCTGCTATATTGCCGGGATGGGGACAGATTTACAACAAAAAATACTGGAAACTGCCGCTGGTATGGGGCGCATTGGGTACAACAGCCGGCATCTATTTTTATAATGTAAAAAACTACCGCTCCCTCAAAGAGGCTTATATTTATCTTACCGACACAGACCCTAGTAACGACGGCCAGGTAAATCCTCTGTACCGGAACCTTTCCGCAGAATCCATCCGCAGTTACAGGAACAGCTTCCGGCAGAACGTAGATTATTCGGTATTGTTCTTTTTACTTTTTTGGGGATTGAATGTTGTGGACGCAACCGTTGATGCCCACCTGAAAGCATTTGACGTAGATGATAATCTGAGCCTCGAGATACGGCCGGGATACAGCCCGATGGCCAACACCTCCGGCATCAGCCTTGTATTGAATATTGGAAAAACAAATAAGGGTAAATGACAGGTAGCTTTTACCGATTCCCTTATAGACCTTTAAAGATTGATACTCATCTGGCTAATTGAGCATTCGAAAATTGAAGCTGCATTTAGCATTCCTTCCTAACTTCACTTTTTTATTTCTACAAATTTTATTTCCATGAACATCGCATTGATCGGGTATGGCAAAATGGGCAAGGCCATTGAAGAGATCGCTTTGCAAAGAGGGCATACCATTGTGCTTACAATTGATTTTGACAACCAGCACGATTTCACCAGAGAGAACCTGCAAAAAGCGGATGTGGCCATAGAGTTTACCGGGCCGCACAGCGCTGTTGAAAATATCACCCGCTGCCTGCAATACGGCGTACCGCTGGTTTGCGGCAGCACCGGCTGGCTCGAAAAATGGGAGGCGGTAAAAAAACTGTGTGAAGAAGAGAATGGTTCACTCCTGTATGCCAGCAATTTCAGCGTGGGTGTAAACCTGTTTTTTGAATTGAATCAATACCTGGCCAAACTGATGAGCAGCCATCCAGGCTACAATGTAAGCATGGAAGAGATCCATCACACGCAAAAAAAAGATGCCCCCAGCGGCACGGCCATTACATTGGCAGAACAGGTGCTGCAGCATATCACCGGCAAAAGCAAATGGGTGAACGATGCCACATCCAACCCTGCCGAACTTTCCATCATCAGTAAAAGAATTGATCCTGCACCGGGTACACACAGCATTAAATACAGCAGCGAAATTGATGACATAGAGATCATCCATACCGCACACAGCCGCAAAGGTTTTGCCACCGGCGCCGTACTGGCAGCAGAATTTTTAAATGGCAAAAAAGGCATTTTTTCCATGAAGCAGGTACTCGGGCTTTGATTCCGCCACTGCCTGCAACAGCCGGTAGTAATAAACATTTTTTACCCACACAAGAAAGCACCGGGTATTAGCGTTAATTTTAGTGCTGATCATTTATTAACATTGCTGCCTGATAGCAATATACCTCTGCAATCAAACCTTAAATGAGTACGGGAAAAATTTTGCTGGCAATTGTTGACGATCACCAGATAGTGATTGATGGCCTCAAGTCATTGCTCGAAGGGCACGACCGGTTTACCGTTGCGATTGAAACCACCAACCCCGTGCAAATGCTGGAAGCACTGCACCACACTCCTGTTGATATTTTACTCACCGATGTAATGATGCCGCAGATGAATGGCGCCGAACTGGCCATTGCAGTAAGGAAGCAGTTTCCACAAGTGAGGATACTCGCCCTTTCGATGAGCGGCCAGGGAGATGTAGTGAATAAAATGATCGAAGAAGCTGACATATCAGGCTACGTGGTAAAGAACATTGGAAAAAAGGACCTGGTGTATGCACTCGAAAAAATTGCCGCCGGTGGTCTTTACTTTACAGATGAGATCATTGCTGAAATGACGAGGGCAAGCGAAATGCAAAAGGAAAATGAAGAGGTAAGACTCAGCGCCCGGGAAATTGAAGTGATCAAACTGATAGAAAAAGAATACAGCAACAAGCTCATTGCCGATACCCTTTTCCTGAGTGAACGCACCGTAGAAACCCACCGTAAGAACATCTTCCGGAAAACAAAGACCAACAGTGTGATCGGTCTTATCAAATACGCTTACGAACACAAACTGATAGAGACACAGCATTCCTAGCTGTACCGCCCAATTATTCCACATTTAATAAATACATTACATAAACGGCTGGCAAAGCGGAACATTTAATTGCTAAATTGCATAGCCGAAAATTTCAGCGGCAAAAAAGACTTATGAATATTGCCATCGTTTGCTACCCCACTTTTGGTGGTAGCGGAGTACTTGCTACAGAACTAGGGAAAGCGCTTGCTGATAAAGGCCACAACATACATTTTATCACCTACCAGCAACCGGTAAGGCTGAGTGGTTTTCATGCCAATATTTTTTACCACGAAGTAAGGGTACCAACTTATCCACTGTTTGATTTTCCACCTTACGAAACAGCGCTGGCAAGTACGATGGTGGATGTGATCATCAACAACAACATTGAACTGCTGCATGTGCATTATGCCATTCCTCATGCAGCCGCCGCTTATATGGCCAAGCAGATACTGGCCAAAGAGGGCTTATACATTCCCGTTATCACTACGCTGCATGGCACAGATATCACACTGGTAGGCCGTGATAAAACTTATAAACCTGTGGTAACTTTTTCAATGATGGAAAGCGACATTCTTACAGCCGTTTCCAAAAACCTGAAAGAAGAAACCTATAAAAATTTCGAGATCGATAAAGACATTGAAGTGATCTACAATTTTGTAGATGTAAAACGTTTCAATAAAAAACCGGTGGATGCCTTCAGGAAACTGATCGCTCCCAATGGAGAAAAGATCATTGTACACGCCTCCAACTTCAGAAAGGTAAAAAGAGTAGAGGATGTGATAAATGCTTTTTTACTCATCAACGAAAAAATGCCTTCCAAGTTATTGCTGCTGGGCGATGGTCCCGAAAGGCCTTTTGCAGAATCGATCTGCCGCGACTGCGTAGCAGCCACGAACATTAAATTTTTAGGAAAGCAGGAACAGATGGAAGACATTCTTCCATTGGCAGACTTGTTTTTACTTACGAGCGAATATGAAAGCTTCGGCCTTGCTGCCCTGGAAGCAATGGCTGCTGAAGTGCCCGTTATTTCAACCAATGCCGGCGGTTTGCCAGAAATCAATATCGATGGCGTAACCGGCTATATGACCAATGTGGGTGATGTGGAAGATATGTGCGCCAAGGCACTGGAAATTTTAAAAGACAAAGAAACACACGACAATTTTAAGGCCAATGCACTGAAACAGGCAAGGCGTTTCGACATTGACAATATTGTTCCTGAATACGAAAAGTTATATAAGCGCCTGCTGGTAAAAGCTAGCGTGGCTTAAGCCATCCGGCAGGATCCATTCCGCCTCTTTCATTATTGATCTGCAGATCTACTGCTCCAATACCATCCAGGTTGGCAGCGGCTTTCCCGATCACCTGCCCTACTTTTACTGACTGGCCCTTTGATACGCTTACGCCTGCAATATTGCTGTAGCCGCTGAAATAACGGCCATGTTTTATCACTACCATCTGCACATCATCGTAATTGTTCACCATCACTACCTCTCCCTCAAAAACTGATTTAACCGGGGTGCCTACATCACAACCAATAGAGATACCATCAGAAACTACTACTACCCCATTCGCCAGCGTATTGGAACCATAATGAAGCAAAATATAACCACTGCTTACAGGCCAGGGCAGGTTTCTTTTATTTCCTTCGAAGCTTGCATTTAATTTAACGTCTGCCTCTGTTGCCAGCAATACACTGGTTTGTGCTTTTACGGGCGCATCTGCTTTTTTAACCTTACCGGTTGTTTTGGTTGCACCGCCGGTGCTGGCTGTGCTGCTGGCTTTGGCTGCTTTAGCGGCAGCAGCGGCAGCATCATTGGCTTCTTTAATAGCACGTTTAATGGCAGCAGCAATAGCATTGTTCACTTTGGCCATTTGCTTTTTTTTGGCTGCGATCTGGTTATTGAGTTCCTTGCCTTTTGCTTTTAATTGTTCTACGATCTTATTTTTCTCTTCCTGCTGCGCCTGCAACGCATCTGCTTCTTTGCTCTGTACCTCCAGCACTTCCCCCTTCTTCTTTTTAGTGCCGCTCAGTTCTTCAATTCTTGTCTTTAACAGCGTTTGTGTACGGAGTATATTGTCGCCCTGCATTTCCCGGTAGGCCCGGTAACTCTTCAAATAATTCACCCTTTTAATGGCATCATTAAAACTGGAAGAAGAAAATATGAAATTCAAAAAATCAGAATTGCTCCTGTTCTTATAAGCATACACCATGCTTTTTGCATACTCCTGTTTTAGTGTATCGAGCAGTAACTGCAGTTTATTGATATCCCGCTGGCTTTTGTAAATATTGTTATCCATCAGGTTGATCTCCCTGTTGATATTGGCCACCATGTTTTCCTGTATGCGGAGCTTGTGATTTATTCCACCCAATACACTCAGATTTTCCTTCGTGGTTTTTCTTACATCATCCAGGTTTCGCTGTGCCTGCTCCAGTTCTTTTTTTAACTGCTGGCGCTCTCTTTCAAGATCCTGCTGTTCTTTGGATGCCGGCGGCTGCGCCAGTACAGCAGTACCACTGATCAATAAAAAAATAATGGTTGCAATAATCCTGTTCATGCACCGGTATTTATGGGGTTAGCAAAAAATGGTTCAGGTAAAATTTTTCTGGTTGTTGTGTAAATTAAAGGATTATAAAACAGAACAGGACGATAAATATATACCATTTACCTGCGTTTATAATTCTTCGGGATGTTAAAATTTACCTGTATTTCTTTATCAAATTCGTATTGCTTAAACTTTAGTTGAATGTCGAGTTTGTTTTTTTCCGACACGGTAATTTCCCGGTAGGTAGAAAAATTGATCGCATTGTGCTGTTCAAATTCGTCATACGTAATATCGGCCGTACGGTTGCGGTTGATGTCGAGATCATCCAGTTTGCTGTGCACAACAGTATTGCCCGGCTTGTTGATGGTAAGCAAATGTTTGAAATCCTGCCCTACCGTACCAAGCAGTATCTTCGATTCTGTTTCCTTATATGATACTACGCTGTCTGTAAAAAAGATGGGATTACCAAGCAGCAGGTCCTGCAAGGTTTTAAAATCAAATGGTATCTGCGTTACTTCCTGCAGGTAATCGATAGATCTGAATTGTACTTCCTTGTTGATCTTGTCTATCACAAACACACTATCCATCGTTATCTTGGCCCTGAATGCTTCAATGTTAAATACTGTAGCATAGCCGGATATCCAGATCACACTGTCTTTGATCATTCTTACAAAAGCGGTTATCCCCGGCTGCTTGCCCTTGCTGTCCTGGTAATCAACTTTTATTTTAGCAGAGAAGGTTTTAAAATCCGTGTGCTTTTTATGAATACCGTCCATCGCAGTGCGGATGATATTGAGCGAATCTGCATTAGAGCTCGGACTGATGGTAACCCCGGTAGTATCCTTTTTAGAAATGGCGGCCTGTATTTTCTTAGTTGACTTACAACTGCCCGAAAAAACGATCATTGCGATCCCAATTAAAAATATCCAGCCGTTGTTAAATCCCCTGATCAGTTTCTTCATCATCAATGTTATTTTAGTATTTCCCTGTGTGTCCAAATCCGCCTGTTCCTCTTTCAGTCAATGCGATATCTTCTACCAAATTCAATGTTGCCTGCTCCACTTTACTGATCACCAGTTGGGCAATACGGTCTCCCTGTTTGATCTCCTGTGGCTCGTTGCTCAGGTTGATCAGGATAATTTTTATTTCGCCCCGGTAATCACTGTCGATAGTGCCCGGCGAATTGAGGCAGGTGATGCCCTCGTTGATCGCCAGTCCGCTCCTTGGTCTTACCTGCGCCTCGTATCCTTCCGGCAATTCTATAAACAGCCCGGTAGGGATCAGCTTTCTTTCAAGCGGCAGCAACAATACAGCTTCGTTTAATTGCGCCCTCAGGTCCATGCCTGCCGAACCTTCCGTTGCATAGGCCGGCAACTGGTTGGTCGATTTGTTTACAATGTTCACCGAAATTTTTGGCATGGCAGCAAAGTTAATGATGTGAGTAAAGAATAGTGCAGAAGATCAACTTTAAGGCCGGTAATATTATCTTAAATTTCCCCGGCAGGTACAGGCTATTGTTGCTGCAGCAGTATTGTTGCATAAGCTACCAACCCTTCTTCCCTCCCCACAAATCCCATTTTTTCTGTAGTGGTGGCTTTGATACTCACCGCATTTTTTTCCAGGGAGAGTATACCGGCGATCACTTCCTGCATCTGCGGCACATAGCTTTTTATTTTGGGGGCCTGCAGGCAAAGCGTACTGTCGATGTTGACAATGGAATATCCTTCTTTTTGGATCAACTCAAAACTTTTTGCCAGCAATATTTTGCTGTCAATGTTTTTAAGAGCAGCGTCTGTGTCAGGAAAATGAACACCGATATCTCCCAGGCAGGCAGCACCCAGCATTGCATCGCAAATGGCATGCAGCAACACATCTGCATCGCTGTGGCCCAGCGCCCCTTTATCATGTGCAATTTTAATCCCTCCCAGCCAGAACTCCCTGTCGGTAACCAATTGGTGATAATCAACTCCAAAGCCAATACGCAGATTCATGATTCAAAAATTTGGGCAAATGTAGCCATAAAAAAGCGTCTCCAATGGGTTGGAGACGCTTTTGAAAATTGTGAATATTTTTATTTAGATGGGGTTGTTGTTGCTGCGCCGGCTCCTGTAAAATCAAAGAACAGGCTAAAACGCAGTGTATTGGACAATGGATTTCGGTTGGTACCATTACCAGAAGGCAACAGGTAGGAAAAGTTCAACCCGAAATTATTGTATTTTAAACCGGCACCCAGTGTAAAGTATTTCCTGTTTCCTTTAACGGGGTTTTCATAGAAATAACCGGCCCTGATAGCAAACTGGTCGTTGTACCAGTATTCTGCACCCAGTGAAGCCTGCACTTCCTTCAGTTCTTCGGAAAAACCACCCGGCGCATCGCCGAAAGATTTAAACCAACTGCTTACTACATTCTGGCTGCGGTAGTTGGCCAGCTTTGCGCTGTCGAATAAAGACGGCGGGGTTGGCACCAGTAATTTATGAATGTCCAGTCCAAAAGTGAATTTGTTGGCTTCATCAAGTACCTTGGTATAAGCGACCCCAAATCCAAAATCAGCAGGGATATAATCTTTTTGTGTGGCATCGCTGGTATAAGAAATCTTAGAACCCAGGTTGGTCAATGTAACACCATAATTCAAACCGGAACCATCTGCTTTTACACCGGAGTGAAACAGGCTGATGTCGCCTGCAAAGGCACTGCCCGCCTTATAGGAAACTCCATTGAGCGTTCCGTTGGCAAGGTTGGAATTGATATAACGCAGTGCTACGCCCAACGACAATTTGGTTGACAATTTCCTGGAGTAACCTGCATCAAATGAAAATTCTCTTGGCCTGAAAGAAGTGAGCTGGTTGCCAAGCGCATCGGTAAAATCAATATTACCAAGACTGAAATACCTTAATGAACCCGAAATAGCCTCATCATCGCTTAACTTATAAAAGCCGGAAGCAGATATCAGGTACACATCATTCAACCCCAGGTCTTTTAACCAGGGAGTATAGGTAAGAGCGATACCTCCTATATTGGTATTGAAAGGTGTTTTAGCAAGGTTCCAGAAAGCTGAATTCGCATCGGGAGAAGTGGCAATTCCAAGATCACCCATACCACCGGCACGGGCATCAGGTGAAATTCTTAAAAAAGGTACTGCAGAGGTTACAACATTTATCGGGTCGGCCTGGGTGGACTGGGCTTTTATATAATTGCCAGTACTACCCAGCATCAATACTAATGCAGTTAGTTTAACTGTTACTTTTTTCATGCTTTTTTGTCTTGGTTAGGTACACTTACTCTCTATAGCTTTGCGATTTTTCTTCAGTTAAGGTGTAAAAATAAGGGTTTTGTTCAAACCAACAACCAGCTACCGGGTACTAATGAAGTTTTCGGCAGTCGATTTTTTTCCTGCTGGTTAAAAGCTTTCAACTGAAAAAATATTTACACCGTGATAAAGGAATACGGGTTAAACGTAAGTGACCGGGGATTATTGCGCCTGCTTATTTACACGTTGCTGCCTGAAATAAATCACACTGTTTTTACGTTATTGAAACAGATTACAAAAAAACGATCTGGGTACCAGGCATTTTGTTAAAAAATAACAGTGGCAAAGCCTATTATCAACTAAAGTATTTATATTCGCACGGTGTGATCCCCACACAATATTAAAGAAAACCTTTCGTTAAAACATTTGCTAAACGAACGCACATGCAAAAAACAATTTCCCTGAAGAATCTGATACTCCTTTTGGTAGTAGCCGGAGCAGTTGTATCCTGTAAAAGTAATAAAGGCGGCAAAAATGGCAAGTCTTCTGTTACCGGATGGAACTACGATGACAAGAACATGGGCAACTACCATGTAAATAAAATGAAGTATCCCAAAGCTGGTCCCGGTTTGGTTTTTGTACAAGGCGGTACATTTGTAATGGGTGCCAAAGATGAGGATGTAATGGGCGACTGGAACAACGTTCCAAGGCGTGTTACGGTACCTTCATTTTTTATCGATGAAACTGAAGTAGCCAATGTTCACTACCGTGAATATATTTACTGGCTTGAAAATACTTTTAGCGGCGACACTACGGTAATGAGAAGAGCATTACCAGATACGCTTTGCTGGCGTGAAGAACTGGCTTACAACGAGCCGTATGTTGAATACTACTTCCGCTATCCTGCTTACAATTTCTATCCTGTAGTAGGTGTTTCCTGGACGCAGGCCCACGATTTTTGTGTTTGGAGAACTGACAGGGTAAACGAATTGAACCTGATGCAGAAAGGTTACCTGAAAAAAGACTTCGCCAAGAAAGAAATGAAAGGTGGTGGGGCAGATGCAACGTTTAATACTGATACTTATATCATGAACCCTGAATTGATACAGGGAAGGGCCAAGCCAAAAAAATCTGAATTCAAAGATGTTAGCGGTAAGCCAAGAACAAATGTGAAAATGGAAGATGGTATCCTTAACATGGGCTACCGCCTGCCAACAGAAGCAGAATGGGAATATGCAGCCTACGGTCTGCTTGATCAAAACCCCAATCCAAGGCAAAAAGAAAGCAAATCAGGTGAAGAGTTGATCTCCAACCAGCAGATCTACGCCTGGAGCAACAATCCAAACGGATTGCGTGATAACCGCAGGAGTAGCTGGCAAGGTAAATTCCTGGCCAACTTTAAACGTGGTTCAGGTGATAACATGGGTGTTGCCGGTGGTTTGAATGATAGAAGTGCTATCCCAGGTAACGTAAAAGCATTTTATCCAAACTCTTTTGGATTGTATAACATGAGTGGTAACGTTTCAGAATGGGTTGCTGATACTTACAGGCCTTTAACTCCTTCTGATGGTGAAGACTTCAACTACTTCCGTGGTAACAAATTCCAGAAATTCTATAAGAATAGTGCCGGTGAATACGAAAGGGATTCTTTGGGCCAGTTAAAGAAAACTGATATCAGTGATGAAGAAACCAAGAATCGCCGTAACTACCAGCATAACTACGCTATCAATCACCTGGATGGTGACTCCGCAAGCGGCGCTACTTACCAGTACGGTGTAACAACGCTTATCAGCGATAAATCTAAAGTGTTTAAAGGTGGTAGCTGGAACGACAGGGCTTACTGGTTGTCTCCGGGTGCACGTCGTTTCTTGGAAGAAGAGCAATCTTCAAGCACCATTGGTTTCAGGTGTGCTCAAACTTACATGGGTGCGCCGGAAGGTCCTGGATTTAGAGAAGGTAATATCTTCGGTAAGCGCAAGCAAAACAAGAAGAAAAAATAACTGATCGCACAACAACATAAAAAAACCGGTATTTTAAATACCGGTTTTTTATTTGCCCCTAACGGGGGAAATCATAAATATTATACAGCGAAACTTTCCCCACAACCGCAACTCCTGCTGGCGTTGGGATTGTTAAAGTAGAAACCCTTTCCATTCAATCCATCGCTAAATTCAAGTTCTGTATTTACCAGGTATAAAAAGCTTTTCAAATCTGTCACCAGCTTTACACCCTTATCTTCAAATACCTGGTCCATCGGCTTGGTTTCATTGTCAAAATCCATTTTATAACTGAGGCCGCTGCAACCCCCTCCTACTACGCTCACTCTTAAAAAATAAGAAGGATCATCTGCCACACCGGCATCTGTCATCAGGCTGATCACTTTAGCCTTTGCCTTGTCACTTATAAAAATCGCATTGTCTGTTGCTGTCATTTCTGAAGTTTTAAGTTCAGTTATAGGTTTTAAGTTACGTTGTCAACTTATCACTCATAACTTATCCCTTTTTTAGTGCACCACGCTCTCATCAAACTTGATAGCCTCAAGACCGTTCTTAACACGGTAGTCGTTGATGGCTGCTTTGATGGCATCTTCTGCCAGTACGGAGCAGTGAATTTTAACAGGAGGAAGATTCAATTCTTCCACAATGTCCATATTGTCGATTTTCAACGCCTCGTCAACCGATTTGCCCTTGAGCCATTCTGTAGCAAGGGATGAAGATGCAATAGCTGAACCGCAGCCAAAGGTTTTAAACTTGGCGTCGGTGATTTTGCCTGCATCGTCTACTTCTATCTGCAACCTCATTACATCACCACACTCCGGCGCACCTACCAGGCCGGTACCAACGTTTTTGGCGCTTTTATCAAGTGTGCCAACATTCTTGGGGTTCTGATAATGATCGATTACTTTTTCTGAATATGCCATGATTGTTAATTTGAAGATTTGAAAATTGGTCAATTTGAAGATGAAAACACTATCACTCTTTGGAAACTCATCTTCAAATTTCCAAATCGGTTAATTATCAAATTTTAGTGCGCTGCCCACTCTATGGTGCTCAGGTCGATACCGTCTTTGTACATTTCCCATAAAGGGCTCATTTCTCTTAATTTCAATACCGTTTCACTGATCGCTTTGATAGTGTACTCGATCTGCTCATCTGTAGTGAACCTACCCAATCCAAAACGCAGCGAACTGTGTGCCAGGTCATCTCCCAGCCCAAGGGCTTTTAACACATAAGATGGTTCCAGTGAGGCAGAGGTACAGGCTGAACCTGAACTCAATGCGATATTTTTATTAAAGCCCATCAGCAACCCCTCTCCTTCCACATGCTTAAAGGAAATATTGGTCACATGCGGTAAGCGGTGTTCCCGGCTGCCATTTACATAGGCTTCTTCCAGTTTTAGCAATTCTGTTTCCAGGTGGTCCCGCATTTTGCTGATGCGTTTATTGTCTTCCTCCATATCCAACCGGCAGAGTTCGCAGGCTTTACCAAAACCAACAATTCCCGGTACATTAAGGGTTCCGCTACGCATTCCCCTTTCGTGTCCACCACCATCCATCTGGGCAGTTACTTTTACCCTTGGATTTTTGCGGCGTACATACAAGGCACCAACACCTTTAGGACCATACATCTTGTGGCCGGTAAAAGCCATCAGGTCTATTCCATCTTTGTTTACATCTACAGGTATTTTTCCAACGGCCTGGGTCGCATCTGTAAAAACCAGCACGCCATGTTTTTTTGCTATGGCACTGATCTCTTTAATCGGCATCACTGTTCCAATTTCATTATTGGCATACATGATGGCGATCAAAATAGTGGTAGGCCTGATGGCTGCTTCCAACTCTTTCAGATCAATCAGACCTTCAGCATTCACCTGCAGGTAGGTTACTTCTCCCCCGATCTTTTCAATGTGTTTGCAGGTATCCAGCACCGCTTTGTGTTCAGTAGTGGCTGTAATGATGTGGTTGCCTTTTTGGGCGTACATTTCGTACACGCCTTTAATGGCAAGGTTATCGCCTTCAGTGGCACCGCTTGTAAAAATGATCTCTTTGGGATCGGCACCTATTAATTTGGCCACCTGCTCCCTGGCATAGTCAACTGCTTCTTCCGCTTCCCAGCCAAAGGGATGGTTACGGCTTGCTGCATTGCCGAAATGCTCTAAAAAATAGGGTGTCATTGCTTCCAGCACCCGTGGATCCATTTGGGTAGTGGCGTTATTATCGAGATAAATCGGTAGTTTGAGCATACAATTTTTAATTTAATACAGGAACACGAAATTACTGTAAAAGGTTCTATTTTAGCCTTCAAAACCCCTCCCGGTCCAATCATTTTACTCATTTCGTAAACCTGAAATTTACCCGCTTATGCTTAAAATAGAACATATCGGCATTGCAGTGAAGGAACTGGCAGCCTCCATTCCTTTGTTTGAAAAACTACTGAACAGTCCCTGTTATAAAACGGAAACCGTAGAAAGCGAAAAAGTGATTACCGCCTTTTTTAAAAAGGGAGACAGCAAAATAGAATTGCTGGAAAGTGTAACCCCAGATGGAGTAATAGCAAAGTACATCGAAAAAAAAGGAGAAGGGATGCACCATATTGCTTTTGAGGTAGCAGATATTTATGCGGAGATGGAACGGCTGAGAAATGAAGGATTTGTTTTATTGAACGAACAGCCAAAAAATGGCGCCGATAATAAACTGGTTTGTTTTCTTCACCCCAAAGGAACCAATGGCGTACTGGTAGAATTATGCCAGGAGAAAAAAAATAAGTTGGCTGCAGAATAAGACAGCATTTTGGCAACCGATCACAGAAATCCCTTACTGCAAAAAGGGATTGTGCCGCTTCTCTTCCCCTGTACTGGTAGGTTCACCGTGCCCGTTATAAACAACTGTTTCATCCGGCAAAACAAACAACCTGGTTCGGATACTTTTGATGAGGGTTTCAAAACTGCCACCGGGCAAATCTGTGCGGCCGATGCTTCCACGAAAAAGCACATCGCCACCAATAATAAAATGCTGCTTTTCGCAATAAAAACAAACATGCCCGGGAGAGTGGCCCGGAGCTTCTATTACTTTTAATTCATCATTGCCCAGTTTTATGCTGTCTCCTTCTTTCAGGAAAACAAATTCGCCAACATAATTATCAAAGGGCATATTCCACATAAGGCCCGATGCCGGTGCAAAAGCCAGCACAGCTTGTTCCAGTTCATGCAGGTGCAGTTTAAGCCCGTAATTTTCTGCTACGAATTTATTGCCGAATACATGATCGAGATGGCAATGTGTATTCAGTAAAAAAAGAGGTTTCAGTCCTTTATTCTCTAAAAAATCTTTTAACTCATTTTTTTCTTCTTCAAAATAACAGCCCGGATCAATGATGATGCAATCAACCGATTCATTGTACAACACGTATGTATTTTCGTGTATGGGGCTAAATACAAAGCTTTTTACCTGGAACATCTAACAAATATTTTAACAATAAAGGGATATTTTTACGGTTGGCTGTAATAGCCTAATTTTATTATTATAAATGGCAAAATTAGTATGGTAAAGTTTAACAGGATATTTTTTATAATGATGCTGGTCGCCCTGGCTGGTTCACCATCGGCAAAGGCACAGGTGATAGAGAACGTGAAGTTTGGCAAAAACAGGGTGCAGTACAAAAAATTCAAATGGCAATATTATCAAACCAGGAACTTCAATACTTTCTTTAATCAAAACGGACAGGAGCTTGCAAAGTTTGTGATGCAGGTGGCAGAAGAAGAACTTCCGGGCATTGAAGAATTTACTGAATACAGCCTGCAGCGCAGGGCCAATATCGTTGTGTACAATGAATATGCGGATATGCAGCAGTCGAATATTGGCATGGACATCGACTGGCAAAATACCGGCGGCACTACCAAGTTTGTGAACAACAAAATGGTGGTTTATTTTAATGGCGATCATACCGATCTGCGCAGGCAGATCAGGCAGGGCATTGCAAGGATCATTACCGACAATGTACTGTTTGGAGAAGATCTCGGAGAATTTGCAGGCAACCAGGCACTGCTTGACCTGCCTACCTGGCTAACAGATGGATATGTTGATTTTGCTGCCGAAAACTGGAGTACCAAACTGGATGATGAATTAAAAAGCGAGATACTGAGCGGTAAATACACGAAGTTTTACAAGTTCGCTTTTGAAAATCCACGGCTTGCCGGTCATGCTTTTTGGTATTACATCGAAGAAAAATACAAAAAAGAGAATGTAACCTATCTCCTTTACCTGGCAAGGGTTTACAAAAACCTCAATAGGGCAAGTATGCAGGTTACCAAGATGAAATTCAAAGACCTGCTTGCCGAGTTCATGACCTATGAAGAGGAAAAATATGAAGAAGACATCCGCAAAAGAAGGGCGTATCCCAAAGGACAGGCCATTGAAAGTTTTGAAGTGAACCAGCGGCACGATTATTACCGCATCAATGTAAATCCAAATAAAAAGAACAGTTCTTACGTACTGGTCGAATTCAAAAAAGGTTTTATCAAAGTAAAATTGTACGAAGATTTTGAAGAATATACATTGCTCAAATATGGCATTCGCAGCTATCGGAACGAAGTGAACCCCGATTATCCTTTACTGGCCTGGGATCCGAAAGGCACCAGGATCGCCGTGGTATACAATGAAGAAGGCCGGTTAAAACTGTTTGTATACGACCTGGTAACGAAGATCAAAAATCCTAAATTGGACCTTACTGACCAGTTTCAACAGGTACAGGATGTAAAATACATGCTGGACAGCCGCAACCTGTTGCTGAGCGCCACTAAAAACGGGCACTCCGATATCTTTACCATTAATCTTGAAAACGAAAAGGTACAGCAGATCACCAATGATGTATATGCTGACCTGGACCCTTCGTTTGTTTCTTTCCCGGGCAAAACGGGCATCATCTTTTCGAGCAACAGGCCTTCCGGCGATGCAAGGGGCGGCGATACTTCTATCCCAAGCCACAACCGCTACAACATATTTTTTGTAAGCAATGCCAGCGCCAAAGCGGAACTGAACCAGATCACCCAGCTTTCAAATCTTAAATATGGCAATGCAAGGCTGCCCATGCCATACAACAGCAACCATTTTACATTTGTAAGTGATGAGAATGGCGTGGCCAACCGTTATGCCGGTTTTTTCACCAGTAAAGCTGCCGGTGTAGATACGCTGGTGCTGATAGGCGATGATATCCTCCGCAACCCAACACCGAAGGATGTTGACAGTGTGCTAAGGGTATACAAAAAAACCGATGTTGATTCCATTGCCGTGGTTACCGTATCACAGGATTCTGCCTATACCTTCCCGCTGAGTAACTACGAAACCAACCTCGCAGAAACAAGGGTGGCCGGAGATAACCAGCAGGTAAGCGAAGTAACAAGACAGAGTGATGACAAAACGGTTTACAAACTAAAGATCGATGAGAACACCCTTCGCCGCCGTAACATAACGGTACCGCCTACCAGCTATATGAAGCGGATCATTATGGCCGACAAGATCGTAACCGATGCCGCCGATAAATTCGACAAACCACTACCGGAAGACAGTGCAAAAAAAGCAAATGATATTTTCCAGAATGAGTTTGAAGACACGCAGGACAGTGTACACAAACTGGGAACGATCGTTACAGCATCAGAAGCACCAAAGTATGATGTACTTAAAAGCGCCAGATTATATCCTTATAAACCGGTAAAATTTGGTGCCGATTATGGAGGTATCAATTTCACCAATTCCATTTTGTTTAACCGTTACCAGCAATATGCCGGTGGTTCAGGCCCCATCATGCTGGGATCAGGAACACCGCTGAATGGAATGATCCGGCTTGGAACATCTGAACTGATGGAAGACATGAGAATATTTGGCGGTCTCAGGCTGTCTACGAACTTAAAAGACAACGAGTGGTTGTTTGGATATGAAAATTTTAAAAGGCGGTTAGACTGGGGTTTGACCTATTACAGGAATGTGGTAGAAAGCGCTTTTGATCCCACACCAAATAACATTGACAATTTTGATGCTTCTGCAGGTAAGATGTACACCAATATTTACATGGGCAATATTTCTTATCCCTTCGACAGGTCAAAAAGGATCAGCCTTTCATTCGGGTTGAGAAATGACAGGAATGTGCGGTTGACCGATATCAATGATTCAGAATCTGTAAAAACACTTGATATCAACAGGAAGTATGCACTAACACATGTAGAATACGTGTATGACAACACATTGAACCCTACACAAAATATTTGGAACGGGTTGCGGTATAAGATCTTCTTCGACTGGAATACTGATATCAGCAAAGGAAATGCGAATACAAAGAAATACAATTTCAACTGGGGATTTGATGCCAGGTACTACTACCCTATTTACCGGAATTTCATCTGGGCGGGCAGGGCTTCCGGCGACTTTAGCTGGGGCAGCCAAAAGACAGTGTACTACGTAGGTGGCGCAGATGGCTGGCTGATGTTCGGTGGCAACAACAACAACCGCTATTTCAATTCAAGCAACCGGCCTGCAGATATCGGGTATGCGTTCCAGAGTTTGGTGGGCAACCTCAGGGGCTTTACACAAAACATTGCAAATGGCAACAATGCGGTTACCCTTAACAGTGAGTTCAGGCTACCGGTATGGACTACCTTTTTTAACAGGCCTATCAACAATGCATTTGTACGAAACTTTCAACTGGTACAGTTCATTGATCTGGGCAACGCCTGGAACGCCAACTATAATGGAGGCTTTACCCGGCCCAACACCACCTACAGCAGCGAAAATGCTCAAAACCCCGTACAGGTACGTACCAGGGTAGGTGGCATCGGGCCGTTTGCGGGTGGCTACGGTTTCGGAGCCAGGAGTGTACTGCTGGGGTATTTCCTGAAGTTTGATGCTGCCTGGGAAATGAATGGCATCTTTAAAGGAAAACCCATTTATTACTTTAGTATGGGACTTGATTTTTAAATAAAAAAATTTTCTCCAATTCGAAAGCCGGGTAATTGCCCGGCTTTTTCTTTTCATGTATTTTAATATATATCGGTTTGACGTATCGCTAACTTCCCGCTTTGTAGAACATAATCATCAATAACTCCCTCCCTGCTCTTTAAACAGAGCGCTTTTTAATTGGCACGCTGTTTTCAATTACCATGGCAAACAAATTAACTACACACTATGAAACAATTTATCATTCTTACTGCCTGTGCGCTTTCTTTTACTGCAGCCAGCGCACAAGATGCTTCAAAAACTACAGGAATCAGGATCGGTTTAAGAGCAGGAGCAAATCTTTCAAACGTAACGAAAGATGCAGATGCAGATTTTTCTACAGGATCAAAAATCGGCATTAACGCTGCCGCGTTTTTAGAACTTCCGCTGGCAAGTGTTTTTAGCATACAGCCGGAATTGCAGTTTTCCCAGAAAGGATTTAAGAACTCCGGAACATTTTTAGGCAATGCCTATGAATACAAGCAAACCACCAATTTTATTGAGATCCCTGTATTGGCCAAGATCAAGCCGGTAAAGAATTTTGGAATCCTTGTTGGACCGCAGTTTTCTTTTCTCACTTCAACTACCACAAACTTTACAACCGCCAATGCTTCTTACGAAAGCCAGGTAAAACAGGACAATGACAACCTGCGCAAGAATATACTTGGTGGCGTAGTTGGTTTAGAAGCCAATGCGGCAAACTTTGTAGTGAGTCTTCGTTACAATGTAGATTTCCAGACAAACAACGGCGATGGTACCAGTTCTACTCCAAAGTATAAGAACCAGGTTACCTCCTTAAGCGTTGGTTTCATTTTTTAGTTTTTCATGGCTATACATACAGTTTTAGTAAATCCCGCCTTTTCCAGGGCGGGATTTTTTTTTGCTTGAATGCTAGCTGGGCATGGTAGATTCTTTTAACATAGCAGGAATCTTCCTGGAACTGAAATAAAGCAAACTAAAAAGACAGGTAAGCAGTACCGTTACTGCCCATGCCCGGTAGTGAAGCAGCGGGTTGGTCAGTCTTGAACCGATCCCGAAGAACAGCGATACCGGGTTGGCAACAATATCCCAACTATTCCATCTTAAAAACCTGCCGAGATAAACGCCAAAAGAGCCAAGAAACAATGCTGCAACCAGTATTGTATTAATATGCTTAGCCGGGAGGTTCTTACGCAAAAAAACCTCCACCTGGTAAAGGGAAACAAATGCCATTAACAGGCCGGCGAGCGAGGAAGTAAATAGCAATATTGCATCAAACCATACCGGTACTTTATCACCCGAATTTTCCAGGTGAATAAGGTCTGTGATAATGTACAGGGCATCGGGGAAGAACAATAACCAGCAGGCCAGTAAAATATATTTTATCCATTTGCCTGCAGGCTTGTTGAGTGTAATGGCGATACCCAGCTGAAACGGGATCCAGGCGAGGAATAAATTCCAGAGTAGAAAAACATAACGCAGGTTATCAGCATACACAATGCGCATTAGCAGCAAAGCAGCGATGAACAACAAAAAACTGAATACTATTTTTTCTGCCGATGATAGTTTAAACATGGTGATAGTTTTAAAAATGAAAAATTTTTGGAAGAAAAATAATGAGGCCCGTGAACAAGCTGCCCAGCGCAACGATCAGCACTGCACCCGCCGCTGTATCTTTTACGATCTTAACAATGGGATGATATTCTTCTGTAACAATGTCGCAGAGATGTTCGATGGCGGTATTCAGTAGTTCAAGGGCCAACACCAACATACAGCAGCCTGCAACAAACAGCCATTCTACTCCGCTGATCTGTAAAACCACCCCCAGGAAAACGACCAGTACGGTTGCCACTGCATGAATCCTGAAATTCACTTCTGTCTTAAAGGTTTGCCTGATGCCATTGGCTGCATGTATGAAAGTATTGGTATGCTTCAAGGGTGCAAATTTTTAAAGTGTATAATTAATTGTTTGGCAGAACCGCCATGGCAGGTTCGTGCAACTGTGCTTTTACATAACTGTCTGCTGCATTCCACGAAAGCCAGCTATAGGTATGCTGCGCTTCAAAAAACTGGCGTTTGCGCAGGTTAAAATATTCGGTAGCAGACACTGTGCCCCTGTAGTAAACATCACCATCAGCATCGGGGATCCTGGAAAAAGTTTTACTAAGCACATCCTGGTTTTGTTCGATCAGCGGCAGCGTTTTGTCAGATAAAGAAAGCAGGAAGCGGATATCCAGCGGCAGGCTCGTTTTTCTTGCAAGGTTATAACCGGCAATGGTTTCATCCCAATGAATGCAGGATGCCAGCACCATCACCGTCAGTACCACCCACGCATTTACTTTCAGCAAAAAATAGGTCGTTTTTAAGCGGCTGATCTTGATGAACATTGTAAACAGCCCCGTTAGCACGAGTAATAAAAATACCAGCACACCGATCCTTTTGTACGCCAGTCCGTATTCATGGATATAATAGTAATCACGAAATAAGACAGATACCACCAGCACTGTGTTCTGGACGATCCACAGGTAAGCCCCTGTTTTAAGCCATTTGTTCTTTTTATAAAAATTAAGATTTCCCCTGAAGAAAAAAAGCAATACCAGCATGGCCAATACGATAGAAAAAATAAGCAGGCCGGCGCCTTCGTGTACATAAGCAGAGAGGTTGATGTTCTTGTTATCATATGTAAAGCCAAACCATACATATACAACATCCAGCCAGTTGATGAAAAGCAATAGAAGATTCAGCAGGAACAGGCTGATAATGCCCACAGCATTTTCATTACGCAGCGCCAGCATACCATTGGCAAAACGTCCCATCAATAATGAAAGCAGGTCGTAGCCGGGTGTTTGCTTCCATTTTACAAGATCATGTTTCTGCCGCAATAACACATCCTGTCGACGGGTATCTTTTCGTGAAAAAATGTCTGTCCTGCTCCTGAGCAGCAAGCCGCCGGTTACAAATAGCCCTACCAGCAAAAATCCCAGCCTGCTCCAGCTAAACCAATCAAAAAACCGGCTGAAGAATTGACTGATGGCATCGCCTGCCATAACCAATACATCCCTGAAAACAGCATTTGAAAAATTATACAACAATGAAAAGACAATGAGCATGATAACAGGAATGATGATAAAGCGAACGAACTTCCTGGCATTGTAAAAATTAATTTTACCCCGCTGCAGTTCTTTTACTCCTGCAAAAAAAGAAGGTATCATCAGCACATAATTCATCAATGCCGAAGCCGCTGCATACCAGAGTGAACGGTGTTCAAATTGTGTGAACACGATCACCAGCAGCAATGTAACAGTAAAAGCAAGTTTACTGAGCAGGGTATTGTGGATCACTACGGTTGCCAATGTGATCAAATGGGCCAGCAGCAACCATGTCATCACAGGTTTTTTAAAAGCGGGTTTGTACAGGTAAAATACCGCCGCAAGAATAAACACATCAAAGAGCAAGGCATTCATGGCAAGCTTTTCCTGCCAGAAAATAATATTGAACAACAGGGCCCCGGATAGTACAAGGCCGATCTTAAGAGAAGCTGGTTTCATACAAACATTTTTTATGGTGGTGGTTAATTGAATTCGATCGATGTACTGCTGCTACCTTTTAAAAAACACCAGGCATTCCCTGTTCTTTACCGGCATTGATCCGGTCAATCAGCGATTGCGTGGGCAACTCCAGCAAACTGAACCAGGGCCATCCTTCTATTGGAACACTGCGTCGTCCCCGTTGATACGCCCTGTAAAAAGAAGTCCAGTGTTCCGGCATGCTGATCAATCCAAACAGCACGGTGGCTATCACCGGGATGGATAAGTGTTTATTGCCAAGCATAAAACATTGCAGGCAAACCTCTCCCTCACCGGTTGTGCCGTAGCCAAGCAATAAATGTTTGATATCATGTTTTACATAATAAGTCAGCAACTGCAGTTGATGTTGTTCAAGCATTCTCACAAGATCCTTTCCTACGGTGCCATCGGGTAACTGCTGCAGGTTGGCTGCTGTATAATTAAATTTTTGTGGTTTGCGGATGCGCTTCAAAAGCGGCAGTGCCAATTGATGGGTTAGGTAAACGAGCAATCGCTCCCGCAATGTGCTGATGATCTTATACATGTTGCTCTTTATTAAATGAACGGATAGCCGGGTGATGAATCAATACTGCCAGCACGGTAGATGAAACAATGATAAATGACAGCAACAGCCAATGCCCCTGGTACACGTGTTGCGGAAGCGCTGCAATAAACAAACAGGAAAAAACGGACAATACAAACGCCAGCCTTAATAAACTGGCCGAAAGCGTTCTTTGCTTGGTGTGTGTTAAAAAAAACAGGAATAGACAAAAGCTGGC
This sequence comes from Chitinophagaceae bacterium UBA1946, assembly GCA_002336815.1. Classification (GTDB taxonomy): domain Bacteria; phylum Bacteroidota; class Bacteroidia; order Chitinophagales; family Chitinophagaceae; genus Ferruginibacter. The sequence continues at coordinate 99,208 of DDEU01000008.1, forward strand.
TGGCGCAGAGAAGAGCAGGGAAAAGATGATGGCAGCCCCCAGGCTGTCCCAAAACTGCAGCCGGTTGAGTTGGCCAAGTGAAAAGATACTTGCATACTGGATGCCGTTGATGATAGCTGCCGATAGCCAGATCGTAAAAGAAAAAAAAGCAGTTTTGAAAAATGTTATCATAATTTTAAAAGCACTTTGAATTTCAAAGCATTTAGACAAAAAAAATTTATTTAGTTGAACGGATCATTTGTTCCAATGCGGCGATGTGCGCTTTAAAAGCTTTTTCGCCAGCTTTTGTAACGGAATAGGTAGTATTTGTTTTACGCCCGATAAAACCCTTCTGCACCTTGATACTGCCGCTTTCTTCCAGCGATTTGAGATGGCTGGCCAGGTTGCCGTCGGTGATATCAAGCAGTTCTTTCAATTCATTGAAATTTACTTCCTCATTCACCACCAGTGCACTCATGATGCCGAGGCGTATGCGGTTATCAAATATTTTATTGAGACCTTCTATTAAACTCATTCGCTCTGTATTCAAACTCGTTTTGAACTAATTGTTTCTTTCATACTTCATCCACATGGCAGCGCCGTATACAATATGCAGCACGCCAAAACCCATGGCCCAAAAATAAAGACCATAGCTCACATAATACAGGTTCATAATACCCAGTGCAAGCATACCATATCCTAAAAACCGGATCTCACCCAGTGTATATTTACTGCCATTTACAAGTGCAAGCCCGTAAAAAATAAGGCAGCCGGGCGCCACCAGCTCAAACTCATTGTTTTGCATCATCCTGATCAAAAAAATTCCGCCTACTGCAATGGGAATGGCCACGTTCCAGAACAAACGCATGGTAGCTGTTCCAAACATGGGTACCTTATCTTTACGGCTTCGGAGATACGTAAAAAAGAATGCAGAAATAAAAGCTGCAATAAAAGTATAAGTAGCTATCCAGAAAAGATCGTCCAATATCCTGGTGCCATTCGTTTCTATGATCCTCACCAAATTGTAGGTTTCACTTTCTGTGCTGTGCAGGCGCTTCCAGGCAAACCAGGCGCCCACCAACGCAGATACACCCGCTGCCATACCACTCAACCCGCTGAGGCTGATAAAGCGGCTGCTTCTTTCCATCATCTTTTTTATATGCTGCAGTTCCTCGAGGGATTGTTGATGTTCACTCATAAAAGCACTTTGAAATACAAAGTAAATAAAGAGAAATGATACTTCAAAATAAATCTTAAAGAATTTAACTGGCAGGTAAAGAGAGAACGGAATGTAAAGTACGGCAGGCGGTTTTGATTTCTTCTTCGGTGATGATCAAGGGTGGAACGATACGCAGGCAATCCGAAGCAAACAAAAACCAATCGGTGAACACACCCTGGGCTATCAGCAGATCAATGATCTTTTTATTGGTCTCAAAACTATCAAATTGCACAGCGATCATCAGGCCACAGCTTCTTACTGCTTTTATCTGCGGATGCTGCAGGAGTGAAAGGAATAACTGCTCTTTTTGCTTCACGGCAGCGATGATATTTTCGTTGAGCAAAACATTGAATGCTGCAAGGCCCGCAGCACAACAAACAGGGTGGCCGCCAAAAGTATTGATATGACCCAGTACCGGGTCGTGACTAAGACTGCTCATTATTTTTCTATCTGCAACAAAAGCGCCCAGCGGCATGCCGCCACCCAGGGCCTTACCCAATAATAAAATATCCGGCACTACATCAAATTGCTCAAATGCAAACAGGGTTCCGTTACGCCCAAAAGCACATTGTATCTCGTCCAGTACCAGTAAGGTGCCCGTTTCGTCGCAGCGCCTGCGCAATGCCTTTAGCCATTCCTGCTGTGGCATTATCACGCCTGCTTCGGCCTGTACCGTTTCTGCGATCACACAGGCTGTTTGGTTGTTAATGTGTTGCAGACCATCAAAAGAATTATACCGTAGCTGTACGATGCCAGGCAACAGAGGCCGGAATGCATTGCGCCAATATTCATCTCCCATGATGCTCAATGCACCCTGTGTGCTGCCATGATAGCTGTTTTTAAAAGAAACGATCTGTGTTCGGCCTGTATAGCGCTTGGACAATTTCATAGCGCCTTCCGTTGCCTCGCTGCCACTCGCCGTATAAAAAACCGAATTCAGCGAAACCGGTAAAAATTCGGTGAGCTTTTTGGCATAGGCTACCTGGGGCGTTTCCACCAGTTCACCGTACACCATAATATGCATGTATTGCTCCGCCTGGTTTTTAACAGCGGTTACCACGGCAGGATGACAATGCCCCACATTGCATACACTGATGCCGCCAATTAAATCAATGTATTCTTTTCCATCGGCATCCCACATCCGGCTGCCGCTGGCCTTTACGATCTCCAAAGCCAGTGGAGCCTGCGAGGTTTGGCCCACATGATCTAAAAATAACTGCCGCTGATTCATGGATGCAAATTTCGGTGGGAAAGCTGGATATTTGAAGAAATATTAAGGCCGGTCGGCACCGAAGGTCAGACCGGCATGTATAAAATTCACGAGCATAAAACTGGTCTGACCTTCGGTACCGACCAGCAACACTCAACTTTAAACTTTTTCCCATGCCACTAATACTTCCCGTAAAAGGTATCCTGCCCACGATGGGCAACAATTGTTTTATAGCGCCCAATGCAACCCTGGTAGGCGATATTGTAATGGGGGATGACTGCAGTATTTGGTTCAATGCGTTAGTGAGGGGCGATGTAAACAGCATCCGTATTGGCAACAAGGTAAACATACAGGATGGGGCAGTGATCCACTGTACCTATGAAAAAACAAAGGCCATCATTGGAAATAATGTAAGCATCGGACACAATGCAATTGTGCATGGATGCGTTATAGAGGATAACGTGCTGGTTGGTATGGGTGCCATTATTATGGACAATGCCCGGATTGGCAGCAATACCATTATTGCAGCCGGAGCCGTGGTACTTGAAAATACGGTGGTGGAGGCTGGCAGCATTTACGCCGGTGTTCCTGCAAAAAAGGTAAAGACGATCAGCCAGGATATGATACATGGCGAAATAGACCGGATCGCCAACAATTACCTGATGTACAGCGGATGGTTCAAAAACCCGGATCAATAAAAAAGACCGAAAAAGCCGCTTAAAAAATACTGTGATGGCGGATTGGGTGTGAGATTAAAATATTATTTTAGTAGTATGAAAAAAATACTGGCCGCAGCTTCCTGCATCGTTCTATTGAATTCCTGCTCACTTTTTAAAAAGAGTGAAAAGACCGGTTGCCCTTCAAACGGCAGAAATGTAGGGGCAGAAAAAATACTGGCCGGTGATGAAAAGGCAACAAAGCAGAGTAACAAAGCAAAGTATAAGGGTCGGAAAAGCTATTGATGCTTTGCCCGATGCCTGCAGCGCCCGAATTGAGTGGATGAAATGTGATGACAATACCCGATGTTGACAATAATACTGAACAAGTAGTTTTTAATCCAAAATCACTAAACCACTATACCCTATGTGCTACCATTTGAAAACCCCACACGGCAACACCGTAGCAGTTATTGACGATAACTGTGGCATATCTAAGTTTTACGCCATTGCAGATACACTGTCTGCCGAATTACAGGTAAGTTTTTTAAACCAGGTTGATGATGCTGAAACCCTTGACTGGGATTTTCATTACAAAAACCAGTTGCTTACGCTGCACTACAATATTTTTAATGGTGTATCCATTTATCCGCAACACAAAAAGAACCTGCACCAGGAAAACAATGCAGTGCTGGAAGTAGCTCACTTTTTGGAACGCCGGGCGTATTAAGGTTAAGGGTTGAAGGTTGTAACTTTCAACAATTTCAACGCTTTTAGTCTACCAGCTTCTTTCTTCAGTTTTATCGAGGATGTTACAGTAACTGACGTAGCGTTCCATATGGATATGCCCATCTGCTACTGCCGCTTTAACGGCGCAGCCGGGTTCGTTCATATGGAGACAGTTATTGAACTGGCAATCATTGATAAGGGCACGCATTTCAGGGAAATAGTGACTGAGTTCCTGTTTTGGGATATCTACCAAACCAAGTTCCCGGATACCCGGTGTATCAATCACCCTGCCGCCAAATGAACAATCAAACATTTCGGCAAAAGTGGTAGTATGCAACCCCTTGCCGCTCCAGCCGCTCACATCCTGCGTTCGCAGTTTAAGCTCCGGGAAAATGATATTGATAAAGGATGATTTGCCCACCCCTGAATGCCCGCTGAGCAGGGTAGTTTTATCTTTCAGCAATGCCTCTACTTCCGCCACCCCTTCATTTTTTTCGATGCTCATGCTCATCACCTTGTACCCGATGGCTTCATAGATGTCCCTTACCTCTGCAAATTTTTCTAGTTCCTTTTTCCTGTAAAGGTCAGATTTATTGAATACGATGATTGAAGGAATATGATAGGCTTCGGACGTGATCAAAAAACGGTCGATAAAACCCTGTGAAGTTTTGGGATCTTTTAAAGTAGCAAATAACAAAGACTGATCAAGATTGGAAGCAATGATATGATGCTGGTTCTTATTGTGCGGCGATATACGGGTGATGTAATTTTTCCTTTGGTCTACTGCCGAAATGGTAAGCGTGCTTTCAAGTTCATTCTCCATTTCTACCACAACCACGTCTCCAACGGCAACCGGGTTGGTAGAGGTGATGCCATCGATCTTTAACTTACCCTTGATACGGGCATTAAAGATATTGCCTGCATCATCCCTCAGGATGTACCAGCTACCCGTACTTTTATACACTGTTGCCTTCATTGGCTGCAAGATAGTGAACAGAAGATGAATATTTACCTGCCTATACAGGACCCTGCACTTCCAGTAGAATAGCGCTATGGGAATTTTCTTAGAACAGTGAACCTCAACAGCACTTCAAGCAGCAGCAGGGAAAGTGCGATCATCACGAGGGGAAAGAATTTTTCGGTATACCTGGTAAGCGAAGCGATCTCAACTTTTGATTTTTCCAGCACATCAATTTCTTTGTAAACATTATCCAGGCTTTTATTATCAGTGGCCCTGAAATACTTACCGCCTGTTTCACCCGCAATCGCCGTAAGCAGTTTTTCATCGATCGTAACTTTTTGCTGCTGCATCACCACGGCTCCTGTAACAGGATCTCTTACCGGGAAGGGTGCATAACCTTCGGTGCCTACACCAATGGTATACACTTTTATCCCGAAAGTTTTAGCGATCTCTTTTGCATTGTCTGGCCCTATCAATCCCCCATTGTTTTCTCCATCCGTCAGCAGGATCACCACTTTACTTTTAGACTTACTGCTTCTCAACCTGTCAACACTCGTAGAAAGCCCATCGCCGATAGCGGTTCCATCTTCCAGCAGGCCATTGCGGATATTTTCAACTGCTGAATGCAGTACCGCCCTGTCGGTAGTCAACGGGCACTGCGTAAAACTTTCACCGGAAAAAATAACCACAGCAATCCTGTCAGTGAGCCTGCGGTCAATAAAATCGGAAGCTACTTTTTTTGCAGCTTCCATCCGGTTGGGTGTAAAATCCTGCGCTGTCATACTGCCACTCACGTCAATGCATAGCACAATATCAACTCCCTCTCCTTCTGCCTGTTGCTGTTCCGTTTTTGTTTGAGGCCTTGCCATAGCAACAATGATAAATGCAATGGCCAGCAAACGCAATATAAAAGGCGCATGCCGGAGAGAGGTTCTCCAGTTGCCAAGCCCGGTAAAACTTTTAATGGTTGATACTTTTACACCGGCCTGTTGCCCGTTGGCCTTTTTAAGATACCAAACGATCATCACAGGCAGCAATAATCCCAGCAGGAAAAAAAGCGGCGCTCCAAAACTTATATGATTGAAAAAATCAAAGATCAATTGCTTTCGTTTTTGTGATTGTTTGACTGCTGTTCGGCAAAATCGATCGCCTCCCTTACATTCAGCCGGCAGGTTTCACTTTCGGGTGCAGCGGGCAGGTATTTGGCAAATTTCACCGCATCGCTGCAACGCAGGGCTGCCGCCACTTTTGTGACCGTATCCCGGTTGATGTTTTTCTGGTTGAGCAATATCAGCATTTCACTGGTAGTACTGCTACCATAAAAACTGCCCTGTTTTGCAGCCAGGTATTGTTTCAAAATTTCCGGCAACCGGCTATGGTATTGTTTTACCTGCACTGGTGATGAAAGATCGAGTTGTTTTAATTTTTCCAGTTCAGCTATTGCATTTTGATACGGTGATAAAGAATTTTTTGAAGCTGATAGCTTAGGTCCTTTTTTGAAATACCGGTACAGCAAAAACACGATCAATAATAGCAACAACAGACCGGCTGCCCCTGCGATCCAGTACCAAAGCGGGATTTCGTCTCTTACATCCCGGATGGTTTTGATGTCACGCAAGGTTTGTGTACTGTCTGCCAGGTAGCCCACTGCTACGCTAAACGAATCTGTAAATAAATTAACGGTACTGTCGCCGGAGGATGGACTGAAACTAGCGTTGAAAGAAGGCATTACCCATTTGCCGGAATCAAAACTCGTAAAGGTGATGGTTTGTGTAAGGGCAGTCAATTTTTGCCTGGTAAAGCTTGAATCGATTGCTGACCGTTCAACAATCTCGAAATGCTGTAAAGAATCAGGTATCTCAACCCACCTGATAAAAAAATCCTGGCGGGGAAGCGTGGCAACGATCTTTAATTTGAACTGTTCGCCAATCAGCAGGTCGCTTTTATCAACCGTAGCTTTTAAAGATGGCTGCGCTTTTGCATACAGTAAACTGCCAACGCAACACACCAATAGTAAAACCAACTTCTTTGTTACTGTTTGCATCATCAGTTAATCAGTTATCTGTCTTCATCAGCTTCTTTTAATAAAAAATTGCTGCAGCACTTTTACATAATCCTCATCCGTGCGAATGTGCAGCAGATCAGCTCCTGCTTTTTTAAAATAATTTTTACACAGATCGCTTTGCTTTAAAAAATGCTGGTGATAGTTGTACTGTACCGTTTTATCACTGCTGTCTACCCATTTTTTCTTACCCGTTTCCAAATCCTGTACCTGCAGGAGACCTGCATCCGGCAACTGCATATCCATCTTGTCGTAAACACGCAGTCCAATCACATCGTGTCTTCCTCCAACTACTTTCAGGTCATTCTCATACTCTACATCTGTAAAATCACTCAGCACGAAGGCGATGCTTTTTTGATGTGATGCTTTGTTAAAAAACCTGATCGCATCTTCCATTTTTGTACTGGTGCCAGCAGGTTCTACTGTTAGCAACTCCCGTACAATGTACAGGGCGTGCTGGCGGCCTTTTTTGGGGGCAATGTATTTTTCTATCTTATCACTAAAAAAAACAACCCCCACTTTATCGTTGTTGTTGATGGCGCTGAAAGTAAGTACAGCACCTATCTCCGTGATCATGTCTTTTTTGCGGCTCTGTGTTGTGCCGAATAAATTACTATTGCTGATATCTACCAGTAAATAAACCGTTAGTTCTCTTTCTTCTTCAAACACCTTGGTAAAAGGATGACTGAAACGGGCACTCACATTCCAGTCGATGAACCGCACGTCATCACCGGCGTAATATTCCCTTACTTCCCGAAAGCTCATGCCCTTGCCCTTAAAAGCAGAATGATACTCACCGGTAAATAAGTGAGTAGTGATCTTCTTGCTCTTAATTTCCAGCTCCCGTACTTTGGATAATATTTCTTCGGTTGTCAGCATTGAATTTTGTTTCTTGTTGGCCCGTATTTCGTTTTTTGTTTCTCGTTATAAAGACTCCGACAACCACAAGCTTCTTTTAATATTTAATGCCTGCATGATTATACTGGTTGAAAAAACACAAGTGCCTGCAAAAAAAAACGAGAAACCAGCAACATTTCTTAAGGCACATTCACCACCCTTAATATCTCGTTGATCACCTGTTCTGCATTGATGTTCTCTGCTTCTGCTTCATACGTTAAACCGATCCTGTGACGCAGCACATCTTTGCAGATACTTCTCACATCTTCAGGAATTACATAGCCACGCTTGTTGATGAATGCGAATGCCTTGGCCGCCAAAGCCAGGTTGATGCTTGCCCTGGGAGAACCGCCAAAACCGATCAGCGGCTTCAGTTTGCCCAGGTTGTATTTATCAGGAAACCTGGTAGCAAATACGATGTCTAAAATATAATTCTCCACTTTCTCATCCAGGTACACCTGCCTAACCAGTTCTTTCGCCGTCAATATTTCACTTTTTGATGCAACAGGATTGATCACGGGTACCGAAAGCCCCAGTGTATTCTGCCGGATGATCTGCTGCTCCTCAGTTTTGGAAGGATACTCGATGATCACTTTTAGCATGAACCGGTCTACCTGTGCTTCCGGCAACGGATATGTGCCTTCCTGTTCAATGGGGTTTTGTGTTGCCAGCACCAAAAATGGTTCTTCCAGTTTATACGTGCTGTCGCCGATGGTTACCTGCCTTTCCTGCATCGCTTCCAGCAGGGCACTCTGCACTTTCGCCGGCGCCCGGTTGATCTCATCTGCCAAAATAAAATTGGAGAAGATGGGACCGCGGCGTACATAAAAATCATTTTTTGCCTGGTTATAGATCATGGTACCGATCACATCTGCAGGCAACAGGTCGGGTGTGAACTGTATCCTGCTGAAATCAGCATGAATGGTTTGTGCAAGCGATTTTATGGCCAGCGTTTTGGCGAGGCCCGGTACACCTTCCAGCAATACATGCCCATTGCTGAGCAAACCAATGAGTAACCTTTCTATCATGCCATGCTGTCCCACAATGGCCTTGCTCAATTCTTTATTAATGCGGTCTGTAAACCCTGCAGCGTCCTGTATCTTTTCATTCAGCAGGCGTATATCTTCGGCTGTTTGTAACATATTATAGATCCGTATTTAATTAGGAATAAAAAACCTGTAAATAATTTTTTACATAAGTACACAAAATACAAACATTCACTTTACAAAAACGCTGCCGCAATGAGTAAAGGAAGAAAAATTGTGTTAAATGGATTTCAGCTGAAAGACAATGTCGTCAACTCAAATATTTTCCAACGATCGGTACCCTTCTGCCTACACCGAATGCCTTGGGTGAAACACGGATGATGGGACAAAACTGGTTGCGTTTGTACTCATTTACATTTACCATTTTGAGTACCCTGTCTACAAGCGCTGCATCAAAACCCTGCGCCTTGATCTCCCGGGGTCCCTGTCTCCTTTCAATGTACTGGTACAATATCTTATCGAGTATGGAGTAGTCGGGTAAGGAATCGGAATCCTTTTGCCCCGGTCTTAATTCCGCAGAAGGCGCTTTGCTGATGATATTTGAAGGGATGATCTCTTTTTCCCGGTTGATGTAATTCGCCAGCGCATATACCTGCAGCTTGTAACAATCGCCCAGCACACCAAGTCCGCCGGCCATATCGCCATACAGTGTGCCATAGCCAGTTGCCAGCTCGCTTTTATTGGATGTGTTCAGTAAGATGTAGCCGAATTTATTGGCGATCGCCATCAGCAGGTTGCCCCTTGAGCGGCTTTGGATATTTTCTTCTGCAATACTGAATGGGAGGTCTTTAAAGATCGGTTTTAGTTCGTTTAAAAAACTATCGTAGATGTTTTTGATTGGAATAATATCGTAAGGATTACCCAGGTTTTTACTCAATTCTTCTGCATCGCTCACACTATGCCCGGTACTGTACTGTGAAGGCATCAGCACTGCCCTCACATTTTCGGCACCCAATGCTTCGCAGGCCAATGCAATGGTAACAGCACTGTCGATTCCACCACTGCTGCCAATGATCGCCTTGCTAAAACCCATCTTGTTAAAATAGTCCTTAATGCCCATTACAATGGCATCGTACACCTGTTGTGTATTCATGTGCTCATCCAGCACCGCAAGGTTTACCTCTGCATCTGCAATACCCGCTGCAGGCTGAAGAACGGGGCCCTCAATGGTTCCATCATCATTTAATACAAAACCCTGCAGGCTCGATTGAAACGATGGCAGCCTGCCACAGAGGTTGGCGTGCTTATCAAATACAAGCGAAGCGCCGTCAAAAACAATTTCCGTTTGGCTACCCACGCCATTGCAATAGAACATGGGCAGTTTATATTTGATCACATTCGATTTTACAGTAGCTTTTCTGCCTTCGTCATGGGTGTAGTCAAAAGGTGATGCAGAGATATTGATCATCAGGTCGGGCTGCTGCTCCATCAGTTTATCCATCGGGCAGATGCGGTATAAAGGATTATCGCCCAGGTTCCATATATCTTCGCAAATGGTAAGTGCAATTCTTTTTCCCTTGTATTCGATCACATTCCATTCATACGCCGGTTCAAAATAACGGTATTCATCAAACACGTCGTAGGTTGGCAGCAATGTTTTATGCGCCACCGCTTTGATTTCTTTATTGTATAAAAAGAACGCTGCATTAAAAAGATCCTTTCCTTCTTTTACAAGATTTTTTTCCGGGCCGCCCACGATCACAGCGATGCCGTCTGCATGCTGTTTAATTTCATCAATGGCCTGGGTACATTTGCTGATGAAATCATCAAACTCCAGGAAATCCCTGGGAGGATAGCCGCACACACTCAGTTCACTGAATACAATGATATCAGCACCTTGTTTTTTTGCTTCTTCAATGGCACAAATTATTTTTTGTGTATTGCTTTCAAAATTTCCTATGTGATAATTCTGCTGCGCTAAAAATATTTTCATACCTGCTAACTGCCCTCCAACCCGGGCTTAACGTAACGTTTGAAAAAAATGTTATTTATTTGTAAAGTTAAAACTTTAAAACCCATTATCGATGAAGCTTTCACTTATCCTGGTTCTCTCCTCTACCCTGTTTATATGTTCCTGCAACAACGCAGATAAAACACCCGACGTTTCAGGGATAAAAGTAAACCTCACTGTAGAAAGATTCGAGAAAAAATTATTTGATACCACGGCAACTTCTTTTGCCGGTTATCTTCAGCAATTGCAAAGTATTGATCCCGCTTTTACAGACCTCTTCCTGAACCAGGTGATCAATGCAGATCCCCGCTGGCCTGCAGATACTACCGCAGCGTACGTAAATGGTTTTGTAAAAAGCTACCGGCCTGTATTCAACGATGCCGAAAAGATCTTCAATGATTTTTCAAAATATGAAAAGGAATTAAAACAGGCAGCACAGTTTGTAAAATACTATTTTCCTGGTTACAAATTACCGGTAAAGATCATCACCTACATCGGCCCGGCAGATGGTGATGGCGATGGTATCAGCAATGAAGCATTCATCGTGGGTTTGCATTATCATTTGGGAAAAGACAATGCATTGTATAAAACAGACATGGTAACGCAGGTATATGCAGATTATCTTAAGGAAAGATTTGAGCCGGATTACATTACGGTGAATTGCCTCACCAGTGTAGTGAACGACATCTATCCTGAAAAAGAAAGCGATAAACCGCTGGTTGACCAGATGATAGAGAAAGGCAAACGGCTGTATATATTGAGCAAATTTTTGCCGGGTACAGAAGAACATCAATTGATAGGATATACCAAACAACAATTAAAAGACTGCTATATCAATGAAGCAAGGATATGGGACCTGTTTGTGAAGAATGACCTGTTGCAGTTGAATGATAAAAACAGGATCAAGAATTATGTGGGTGAAAGTCCGAAAACACCAGAGCTGGGCGATGATGCGCCTGGCAATATTGGTTCGTTTGCTGGTTGGCAGATCGTAAAAAAATACATGAGCAAAAATCCCGGCACTACCTTACCGCAACTGATCGCACTGGATGATGAAACAATTTTCCAGGCGGCGAAGTATAAACCGTAGAAAGGGTTGAATGGATGAGAAGTCGAATAGATGAGAAGTCGAATAGATGAGAAGTCGAATAGATGAGAAGTTGAAAAATTTAAACTTGCAATCTCAGATACCACATCTAAACTTCCTAAACCCCTAAACCATTCTAAACTAATTTCAGCTTATAAACCACTTTCAACCAATCTCCCCTACGCTGCCTGCGCATGAACCTTCTTCCTTGCCACAACCTGCGATTGGCCCAGCACTTTCATAAACCTGAAGTGTGAAGCTACAGCTTCCATCATGGTATCGAACTTATGATATGGCATGTTGAATTCCTGGCATTTTTTCATCACGATCTTGCTGATAGCAGGATAATGAATATGGCTCACTTTTGGAAAAAGATGGTGTTCGACCTGGTAATTCAACCCGCCTACAAACCAGGAGATCACTTTATTGCCCATTGCAAAATTAGCCGTAGTTCTCAACTCATGTTCGGCCCAGGCTGTTTCCAGGTGCTTGGTCTCATCCAGCGCTACGGTTTCAAACTCCGTGATCTCTACCACATGTGCCAACTGAAACACTATGGACAGCGTTAATCCCATCGCCGCATTCATCAACAGGTAACCTGCCAGCCAGGGACCAACGCCCCAAACCATGGCCGGTATCACCATATAAAATGCGATATACAGAATTTTGGTAGCCCAGAAAATGAGATGATTTTTAACATTCATTTTCCACCCTGCGGTAGTGTATATCCTCCCGGTAAAATATTTGGCAAAGTCCATGGTAAACACCCAAAAGAGTGTACTCAACGCATATACCGGCAGCAAATAAAGATGCTGTATTTTATGGGCTGGTACCCACCGCTGTGATTCACACTGGCGGATGATCGGGCTCTTGGCAATATCGTCATCCAATCCATCCACATTGGTGTACGTATGATGAAGGATATTGTGCTTTTGCTTCCAGAAAAAAGCACTGGCTCCCATGGCATTCATGGTGAGGCCCAGCAGATCGTTTGCCCATGTTTTCGTACAATAACTGCCGTGGTTGGCATCATGCATCACACTAAAACCAATGCAGGCAAGATTATATCCCAGCAATGCAGCAAGCAGCAGGGCAGGCAAGGTACTTAAGTGTAAAAAAAGTAAACTGCTGTAGATAGCAATGGCGGTTGAAATAAGGATGACCGTTTTAATATACAACCTCCAGTTACCCGTTTTCTTTAACTGTTGCTTTTCAAAATATTCGTCCACCGCCAATTTAAGACTTTGATAAAAGAGGTTGTTGCTGTTGTTGAAGGTTACTTTAGCCATGATGAAGATATTGGACGATGAAAAATATAGAACGCAGCGGTAATAATGGGGGCAGCAAAATGCATCAGTTAAGTTTGAAAGGTACTGTCATTTCAAAAGCCGGTATGATCACCTTAAATTGTTTTTTATTGTTGAGATTTTCCATTTGGTAAGTGCCATACATTTTGCCCATCTCTGTTTTTAAATTGCAACCACTGATGTACTGGTATTTTGTTCCCGGGTTGATCACCGGCTGTACCCCAATCACACCCTCCCCTTCTACTTCCCTGAGATTGCCGGTAGCATCAAAAATATTCCAGTGCCTGCGCAGCAGTTTTACAGGAAAAGAATTGTTGTTTTCAATGGTGATCCTGTAAGCAAACATGAATTCGCTGTTTGCAGGATTACTGTAATCAGGCTGATAAAATGTTTCCACCGAAACAGTAACCCCTTCTGATATTTTTGACACCATTGTACCGAAATTAAGTATGTAAATATAGCGAAAAGAATGTGCTTTTACCGTAAATTAGAAAATCGAAACCGTAAACATTAACACATATGCCTGTAACTACACATCACTATAACAATGGAGAAATCACCATCTTATGGCAGCCCCATATCTGTATACATTCCGGCATCTGTGCAAGGGGATTGCACCAGGTTTTTGATCCTGCAAGGCGGCCATGGATCGACATGAGCCATGCAGACAGTAATACGATCCGGGAGCAGGTAAAAAAATGCCCGAGCGGGGCGTTGAGTATTGTGCCTGGCGATGGAGAGTAAAATATCACCCGGTAAGCAAACCCGGGTTGTTGAAAATAAAAACAGGGGGAAACCTGCAGCTTTTATACAGGGATCTATATTTTTTTGGCAGCGCTGTAACCATTTTTTTGTAACCATTGCAGCACCTTATCACGGTTATCTCCCTGGATGATTATTTCGCCCCCTTTTACCGAGCCGCCGGTGCCGCAAAATGTTTTTAGTTTTTTGCCCAGTTCTTCCATATCTGCATCCTTGCCAACAAACCCTGTTATGAGTGTAACAGCCTTACCGGCACGTTGCTTTTTATCGAGCAATACCCTTAGCTTTTGCTGGGCAGCTGGCAATGTTTCTGCAGCCTCCATATGATCTTCTTCTAACTTGAAATTGGGATCCGTTGAATACACGAGCCCGCCCAATGAATTTATTCTTTTCTGTTGCATGGATTATTTTTTATTGATCACGGCTTTCAGACTAAGGTCTAAACTTCTTGCCTGGTGTATAATGGCGCCACTTGAAATAAAATCTACACCGGTAGCAGCGTACAACTCTATGTTGCTTAAATTAATTCCGCCGCTGGCTTCTGTCTGGTATTTGCCATCAATTAATTTTAATGCTTCCGTGATATCTTCCGGCTTAAAATTGTCCAGCATTATTACATCCACCTTACCGGTCGCCATCACTTTTTTAACATCTTCAATATTCCTTGTTTCTACTTCGATCCGCAGACCCGGTTTTTTTGCCTGCACATACTGGTAAGCTTTCTCTATAGCGCTTTCAATACCGCCGCAATAATCAATGTGATTGTCTTTCAGCATGATCATGTCGTATAAACCAAACCGGTGATTTACGCCGCCGCCTATCCTCACTGCCTCTTTTTCAAGCAGCCTGAAATTAGGCGTGGTCTTCCTGGTATCCAGCAATTTTGTTTTAAAAGGTTTTAATTTTTCGGTGTATTGTTTTGTTAAAGTGGCAATGCCGCTCATTCTTTGCATGCTGTTAAGCACCAGCCGCTCACACTGCAAAATGGTATGCACTTTCGCCTGCACTTCAAAAGCAATTTCTCCTGGATGCATGGCATCGCCGTCATGTTTAAATGCTGTAAACCGGATATCGGGCTGCATATACCCAAAGATCTTTTCAGCCACATTCATACCGGCCAATATCCCCTCTTCCTTTACTTTGAGCACTGCCTTACCGGAAGCTTCGGCGTCAATACTTGACAGCGTGGAATGATCCCCGTCGCCAATATCTTCTGCCAGTGCATTTTTGATAAGATGTTTTAATTTTTCTTCGTATACCATCGCAACAAAGCTAAATAATAAAATTCCCCCCAGCGACCGCTGGAGGGAATAATTTTTTCGGGATGCCGGGGGCTACCTGCTTTCAAAACGCAACTCCTGCAGCACCTGCAGTTCACCTTTTTGCTTCATATAAATAGTGGTTCTAAAACTTCCGTTCCGGGTAACCAGCGTACCGATGCAATATTGAGATCCTGCATTTTGCCCTTTATGGATCACTTCAAAACTTTTAACAGGATTGTTGGCAAAAAAATCTTTTAAAATAATCTCCGCCTGGCTTTTGCTGTAACTACCACCCTTATCCGGCAAAGTAATCTCAACCGTGTTATCAAAAAATTTAGAGATCATTACAGTATTACCTGTTTTCATGGCTGCTACCATTTCATCAATGCCCGCCGGTGGTGCGGTAAAAGAAGATAATAAAAGCACCGGTAAAACCATTGTAAAAAATCGTTTCATTTCAATTTGTATTTTATGGGAGTTACTTTACTAAAAACGTGCCAGCCGCACTGTTATTATCCTGCAGGCGGGCTAATAATAATTAAAGATAGACAGTTCCCTTTCATAAAAAGTTGCAAATAAGTTAGCTTTGGGTATGAATACGAAAAAATCAATGCTCATCATTATGGACGGCTGGGGCCTGGGGAAGGTTAAAAGCAGCGACGCCATTCAACATGCAAATGTTCCTTTTGTAAGTTCTTTGTATAACAAATATCCAAATACCACATTGGTTACCTGCGGCGAAGATGTGGGACTGCCAGAGGGGCAAATGGGCAACAGCGAAGTAGGTCACCTTAACTTAGGCGCAGGCAGAATCGTGTACCAGGAATTGCAGCGCATCAATGTTGCCATCCGCAGCGGGGAATTTCAGCAAAACCCTACTTTACTGGGTGCTATACGCTTCGCCAAAGAAAACAACAAACCGCTTCACCTGCTGGGATTGGTAAGCGATGGCGGTGTGCATTCTCATATCAACCACATCAAAGCTATCTGCGATGTTTGTAAAACGGAAGGACTGCAAAACGTGCTGATACATGCTTTTACCGATGGTCGTGATACCGATCCCAAAAGCGGTTTAGGCTTTATAACATCGCTGCAGGAGCATTTAGACCAATCAGTTGGCGCCATTGCCACTATCACCGGCCGGTATTATGCAATGGACAGGGACAAGCGATGGGAAAGAGTGAAACTGGCGTATGATGCAATGGTGAATGCAGTGGGCGGGCGTTCAAACGACCTGTTGCAATCCATCAAAGACTCATACAGCAATGCTGTTACCGACGAATTCATTAAACCGGTGATCAACGCCGCCGTTGCAGATACAAGAATTAAGGATGGCGATGTGGTGATCTGTTTTAATTTCCGAACCGACAGGTGCCGTGAAATTACCCAGGTACTAACGCAAACGGATATGCCGGAGTTTGGAATGAAAACCCTGAAGTTGCATTACACTACCATCACCCAGTACGACCAGAGTTTTAAAGGCGTACACATCATGTTTGAAAACGACGACCTTAAAAATACCCTCGGTGAAATTTTGCAGCAAAATGGCAGAACACAGATCCGCATTGCCGAAACAGAAAAGTATCCCCACGTATCTTTTTTCTTCAGTGGCGGAAGAGAAGTGCCCTTTGATGGTGAAAGAAGGATCATGATACCATCGCCCAAAGTGGCTACCTACGACCTGCAGCCTGAAATGAGTGCGTATGCAGTAACAGATGCGATCGTGAACGAGATCGACAATAACCCGGCCGATTTTATTTGCCTGAACTTTGCCAATGCTGATATGGTTGGGCATACAGGAGTGTGGCCTGCTGTGATCAAAGCTGTAGAAACAGTGGATGCCTGCGTAGAAAAAGTGGTGACCGCAGCCCTGAAACAGGACTATGTGATCTTTCTTACGGCCGATCATGGAAACGCCGACTACGAGATCAATGAGGACGGTACACCCAATACTGCCCATACATTGAACCCTGTTCCGCTTTTTGTGATAGATAATAACTGGAGAGGGGTTGTATCGCCGGGCAAGCTGGGTGATATTGCTCCCAGTATCTTAACGATCATGGGCCTGCCAATACCGGCAGAAATGACTGGAAATGTATTGGTAGGAAACTAATTACCTTTAAAAATCTTTTATTTTCATATCCCACCAAACCTCAATACCATGTTAAGAAAAATTTTGTTGTTACTGCTGGCCGTACTGGTCATCATCCAGTTTTTTCACCCGGACAAAAACACCAATACTACTGACACAGCGGCAAAAAATGATATCAGTAAGGTGTTTCCTGTGCCTGATAAAGTGCAGGACATATTGGAAAAGAGCTGCTACGACTGCCACAGTAACAATACAGAGTATCCCTGGTATGCCGAAGTGCAGCCGGTAGCATGGTGGCTGAATAATCATATTGAAGAGGGAAAGAGAGAAGTCAACTTCAATGAGTTTGCTTCTTACAGCCTGCGCAGGCAGTATAAAAAACTGGAGGAAATTATAGAACAGGTTAAGGAAGATGAGATGCCCCTTAGCTCCTACACTTTAATTCATAAAAATGCGGTGCTGGACAAGGATAAAAAACTGGCGCTGTCATCATGGGCCGGTGCAGCAATGGATAGTATGAAAGCTAAATATCCTGCGGACAGTCTGCTGAGAAAAAAATAGGTAAAAACTGCTTTTTAATGATTTCGGCCGGGGTTAAACCCCGGCCGTATTTTTTTAGCCATGCAGCACAAAAGCAATTGATTTTGCCTATATTTATGGTCTGTAAACCAAGCACAATTATGACTGAAGAGCAAATGCTTGCTGGTTGCCTCCAAAATGACGCCGCCTCACAAGACGCATTGTACTCTCGACACAGCCCCCGAATGCTTGGGGTTTGCTACCGCTTCGCCAAAAACAGGGAAGATGCTGAAGATATGCTTCAGGAAGGATTTATCAAAGTGTTTTCCCAGATCCATCAGTACCGGAACGAAGGAGCATTGGAAGGCTGGATACGGAGAATAATGGTACATACCTGCATCAATTCACTGAAAAAGAACAAAAAGTTTTCAGACAGTGTTGATATTTCTTTTGCAGGTGGTATCGGCATCAGGGAAGAGGCCATCCCCTCAATAATGCAGGCCAAAGAAGTAGTTGAATGTATTCGTGTATTGCCCCTGGGCTACCGCACCGTACTGAACCTTTATGCCATCGAAGGTTATTCCCACAAAGAGATCGGGATCATGCTGGACATAGAGGAAAGTACCAGCCGCAGCCAGTACACAAGGGCTAAAACCATGCTTGAAGACATCCTTATAAAGAAAAAAATATTGCAGAAGCCAAAGGAAAAAACAACGCCGGTTGCTGCAGCGATTTAATGCCAAACCTAACTAACTATACCAGTAACTGTAAGATGCTTGTGATAAAATGGAAAGTAAGTATAACATAGAGAATTTCGAGAGGTTCCTGAGAGATAAAACAGATGAATTTAAAATGTACCCATCCAAAAGAGTTTGGTACAGCATCTATAATAATATGCACCCCGGCAACAGGCTTCCCTCTATTTCAATGTGCATTGTGCTGATCTGCTCTCTGCTGCTAGTGGGTTATCTCAACACCGGAAGCAACCAGGAAATGCGTGCTGCAAAAGTCCTGGAAAAATCCAGTACCATTGCCTCAACAGAAAGTAATAGCCGCAATATCACCGGTGTTTCTATGGCATCGCCAGTTTGCTTTTACAATGCTGCGTTGGCCCAAACAAGTACAGCAGTTAACAATGGTTCTGCC
Organism: Chitinophagaceae bacterium UBA1946; assembly: GCA_002336815.1. GTDB lineage: Bacteria > Bacteroidota > Bacteroidia > Chitinophagales > Chitinophagaceae > Ferruginibacter. Next base: position 118,093 of record DDEU01000008.1, read on the forward strand.
GATCCAGTTTACGCTGCCACTGCAAATAGATCCGCCCATGTTTTTGGTCACCATAGTAACGCCTCACTTCCCCGCAGTCAAAATATCGCTGGCAACGGTAGTGGCGAAAACACAGCAGCTGTGGATATCAGCACCAGCACACAAACCCTTGCCGCTGTTATAGAAGCCGGTGCCCAGCCACCAATTATCACTGTGAACACTAACCCCGCCAGCCAGTTTTTAGCAGGCACAGATCAAGGTACTTTCCAGGATGTATCTATTAACCCGGTCAATAACAACAGCATTGCGATTGCAACTACGTCAAAAAATCTTTCAGTTCAGCAACCAGCAGCAAAAGATCAGGCTGGCATAAAAGCAGTGCCCGAAGCAGATGCAAAAACGCAGGAAAACGCTAGTAACGAAGCAGTCGCTGTCAACACCCTGAAACCAGTTGAGACGCAACAGGCAGACAATGCAGCTCCTTCGGAAACTGTCGCCGGGCAATCCACCTCAGCCGCAACAATTACAACCGCTTCAGACAAAGCATGGATCGAAAACTATGCTATGTACAACAGGCCGGCAACTAAAAAGTGGGCCGGTAAACTAAGCTGGCAGGCTTATCTTACCCCATCTGTAGTGTACAGGAAATTATATAACAATACTGCAAATAAAGACCTGAGCGGCAATGGCACCGGCAATTTTAATAATGCAAATGTGGATGTGGCTGTAACGCAGAAGCCTTCTTTTGGTCTTGAAACAGGATTGTCGCTTCAATACGACTTTTTAAAAATACTGAAATTAAAAGCAGGCCTGCAGTTGAACTACACCCGTTACAATGCACAGGCTTATGAAAACCAACATCCCATCGCCAGTTCCATTACGCTGAACAGTGAAGAGAACCTGCCTTACGAAGTGTTTAGAACAACACCTTATTCGAATAATATTGGGTTAAATCCTGTTAGCCTGCACAACGAAACTTACCAGTTATCATTGCCGGTTGGCGCTGATCTTAAATTATTTTCGACCGATCTGATTTCATGGTATGCAGGAGCTACCATCCAGCCAACCTTTGTAATGTATGCCAACTCTTACCTGATTTCATCTGACAGGCGCAATTACATTAAAGACAGGTCAATGCTCAACCGCTTTAACGTGAACGCTGGCTTTGAAACCTATTTGTCATTTAAAACAAGTGGGTACACCTGGCAGGTAGGTCCTCAATTCCGTTCACAGATCTTCTCCACTAACAACAAGATTTATTCTGTTGAAGAAAGATTGATGAATTTCGGATTCAAGATCGGCATCACCAAAAAACTGTAATTTTTCGATATCGCCTTTACAAAACAATTTTTTGCACGGCGTTTCGTTTAATATACTGTTCCCAAGGAACAAAACTTCAAAAAAAGCCACTGCGCCGTACCAGCAGTGGTTTTTTGTTTTCCCCCTGTTTCAGGCTAATTTTGCTGCATGAAAAAATGGCCCTTCTTAATTTTCTGCAGCGCTGCGCTGCTGTTTAGCTGTTCCGGCAAAAAAGATAATTCCGCACCAGGCACAGACGGAAACAGTACCGATTCATCAACCATATCCGGGGGGCAGGAACTTTCGTTTTTTCCCGTCACCTCTTTTTTACAGGGCCAACTGAACTCCCTGGATTCATTGCAGGTGACCGTGCTGCAAATTAATTCCACCAATGGCAAAGCAGACTCAACATGGATTTCAAAAGAAAAGGTAAAACCCCTGCTGCAGGCTTTTGTAACAGACCGCATAGATAAGGAAAACCTCGTTTCTTTATTTAACGAATCTAAGTTTAACGACCAGACCACCGAAGCCATCACTTTCACCTACACCCCTAAAAATACTTTGCCCGACAGTGTTTCCATTCGCCACTGGGATGTGTACGTTGACCCCGAAAAGGGCATTATTAAAAGAGTGTATATCGTGAAGCAGGCAAAGCAGGCAGGTGGAGCGATCATGCAGCAACTTACCTGGCAAACCAACAAATCGGCAAAAATTGTGACCATTGGGGCAGATGGAAAGATTCAATCCGAGTTAAAGTGGATCTGGGATCTGAATGATTGATAAAAAATTTACCGGCCCGGTTTTTTCAGCAGAATCATTAATGCCTGCAAATTTCAGCATATGACACAGGAGGAGTTCTCAAAGATCGCCCAAACCATTCCGTTACAACCCGGCATTTATAAATATTACGATACTGACGGAGGTTTGTTGTATGTAGGGAAGGCCAAGAGCCTGCGAAAACGTGTAAGCTCATATTTTTCGAAAACCTTTACCAGCTATAAAACGCATGAGCTGGTTCAGCGGATCAGGCGGATTGAGTTCACCATTGTAAACAGTGAACAGGATGCTTTTTTACTGGAAAACTCATTGATCAAGAATTTTCAGCCCATCTTTAACATCAATCTTAAAGATGACAAAACCTATCCTTATATCGTAGTAAAGAAGGAACCATTTCCCAGGATATTTTTTACCCGCCGCAAGATCAATGATGGTTCGCAATACCTTGGTCCCTACACCTCTGTTAGCAAAGTGAGAGAATTGCTTGATTTTATCAAACAGAACATCCCTTTGCGAACCTGCAAACTCAATCTCTCCCCTGCCAATATTGAAAAGAAAAAATTCAAGGTCTGTCTTGAATACCACCTCGGCAACTGCAAAGGGCCCTGCGAAGGATTTCAGTCGCTTGAAGACTATGAAGAAGGTATCGACAATGTAAAGAGTATTTTAAAAGGCAACCTTTCGCCTGTGATACAACAATATAAAACACAGTTGCAGGATGAGGTAGAAAAACTGGAGTTTGAAAAAGCAGGGGTCATCAAGAAAAAGCTGGAGTACCTGCAGGAATATAAATCAAAATCAGCTGTGGTAAATGAACGCATCGGTACGGTAGATGTGTTTAGTATACTGGAAGAGAACGATACAGCTTACGTGAATTACCTGGCTGTAAGCAATGGCAGTATTATCCTCACCAAAACGATCATCCTTACTAAAAAGCTGGATGAGCCGGCCGCAGAAGTGCTGGGTTTTGCGATCGCCCAGCTCCGGGACACCTTTAACAGTGAGGCAAAAGAAATCATCGTGCCTTTTGCCATTGCTTTTCCTGACCCTGCGATAGAAGTGAGCATTCCCAAAGCAGGAGATAAGAAAAAACTCCTGGAGCTTTCCGAAAAGAATGTTGATTATTTTAAGGATGAACTGCAAAAGAAAAAGATGCTGTTGCTCGAAGATAAATCAGCAGGAGAGGTAAATGATGTACTGGTACAATTGCAGAAAGATCTCTACCTCAGTTCCTTACCGGTGCATATCGAGTGTTTTGACAACTCCAATTTCCAGGGAAGTTATCCGGTGTCTGCCATGGTGTGTTTTAGGAATGGCCTCCCCAGCAAAAACGATTATCGCAGGTACAATGTAAAAACGGTGACCGGACCCAATGACTTTGCCACCATGAAAGAAGTGGTGTTCCGCCGCTATAAACGCCTGCGAGACGAGGGCAGCGCTTTGCCGCAACTCGTGATTATTGACGGGGGAAAAGGACAACTGGGTGCCGCCATGGAGAGTATTCATGAACTGGGACTGAACGGTCGCATGACGCTGGTGGGACTCGCCAAGAATGAAGAGGAAATATTCTTTCCCGGCGACAGCGAATCGGTTCGGCTGCCTTACAATGGCGAATCATTGAAACTCATCCGACGCATCCGCGATGAAGTGCATCGCTTCGGTATCAGTTTTCACCGCAACCAGCGAAGTCGTGGCACGTTCAGGAATGAGTTGGAAGAGATCCCGGGAATTGGGAAAGCGACGGTCGACTTGTTGCTAAAGCGGTTCAGGAGTGTAAAGAATGTGAAGATGCTCACGGAGGGAGAGATCGCAGAGGTGGTGGGTGCGGCGAAGGCTAAGTTAGTGAGAGCGCATTTTCATACGGCGTAATTTGTTTTCTGTTTCTCGCTGAGCGCTTTTCTCGCGGAGGTTTGTTTCTCGCAGAGCGCGCAGAG
>DDEU01000030.1 GCA_002336815.1 Chitinophagaceae bacterium UBA1946
TACTCATTACCGTATAGGTCATATTGAGCCGGGCAAATTCATATTGTTTTGATGGAAAGATGCCGAGCTTTTCAATGAACCAATCGTATAACTCCCGGTGCGGTATAAACTCCAGGGTACAAATGCTGTGGGTGATCTTTTCAATGCTGTCGCTTTGCCCGTGGGCAAAATCGTACATCGGGTAAATGCACCAGGCATCGCCGGTACGGTGATGATGCGCATGTTTGATGCGGTAAATGATCGGGTCTCTCATGTGCATGTTGATGGCGGCCATGTCCACTTTTGCACGCAACACTTTTTCGCCATCTTTGTATTTACCCTCCTTCATGGCTGCAAACAACGCAAGATTTTCGTCAACGCTCCTGTTGCGGTAAGGACTGTCGCTGCCAGGTTGCGTGGGTGATCCTTTCAATGCGGCAATTTCTTCTGCGGTGGAATCATCTACATAGGCCAGGCCTTTGTGAATGAGCTGCACTGCGAAATTGTACAGGTCGCCAAAATAATCGCTGGCATATAACTCCTGCGCCCATTCAAAACCCAGCCATTTTACATCTTCCTTGATGCTGTCTACATATTCTGTTTCTTNNGCAGGTAACCGTTGGGTTCCGGCGGAAAACGGGTAAGGATGGTAGTGTGCTTTCCATTCTTCAGATCCTCTTCAATAATCTCTTCTATAAAGTTCAAGCTCTTTTCTTCTGTCATTTTTTTATGTTATAGGTACAAATTTACAAAAACTGCGGTAGTTGAAAAGTTTATATGTTTTTGGGGAGGGGTTGAAAGTTTTGAATTTTGAATTTTGAGTAAGCACTTAAGACCTAAAACTCCTTTTTCAAAATCTATGATTTACAGTAGTAGAAAAGGGTTGCGTTAAACCACAGTACTGTAACAATTCAACAATGATCCCTTAAGCTGCAAAACTATCTAAGGCTGCTTTTAAACGTAATCGCCAACAACCATTCAATAATCCCCCAATTCATCCTCTCTCCTTTTTCAACTCCAGTATCATCTCCATGATCTTATCCAATTTTTCTGTTTCAATTTTATTAAGTTGTATCTGGAGGGCTTCAATTTCTTTTTTGGCTTCAATATTACAGGTGTAGTCTTCCTGTGCCTGTATCCTGTCACGGGCAGCCTGCCTGTTCTGGCTCATCATGATCANNTAAAAGGATAAGGATCCCAGTGATACACGATGCCGATAATATTCAGCAACATCCAGATCAGCACTATTACGGTTTGCCAGATGATGAATTTCCACGAACCCATACCGTTGGCGATCTTATCTGCTACCTTTTGCCCAAAGGTCAACGTCATTTCATGCTTGTCGTGCCAGTTAATCATTTTCATGTTGCTTCAATTAATATGAGTTGGTAAGTTAAATAAAAAATGGCCCCTGTATTGATTACAGGGGCCATTCACAAAATGTTTTTTCGATTAAGCAACCCGGCCCATCTTCCTTAAAAATGAAGCATGTGATGCAATGGCGGAACGCATTTTAGGAAACTCGATGTATTTGATATTAAAATCTTCGCAGGTTTGCTTAATGATCTTGCTGATGGCAGGATNNATGGAGCTGTGTTACAACTCCATTCAACCACGCAGTGGCACTGAATTATTTTTTATTGATATTGCTGAAAAGTAAATTAACCTCTTCCCATCTGTTTCAGGAAAGCTACATGCGATGCAACTGCCAGACGCATTTTTGGATATTCGATATACGGAACGTTATACTCCTCACAGGTTGCTTTAATGATCTTGCTGATGGCAGGATAATGAATGTGTGAAACCCGTGGAAATAAATGATGCTCTATCTGGAAATTCAATCCACCCACCAACCAGGAGATCAACCTGTTCTTGGTAGCGAAATTCGCTGTTGTCTGCACCTGGTGAATGGCCCATTCATTTTCAATTTTATTGGTATCGCCATCCGGTACCGGGAAGGCTGTTTCTTCTACTGTATGTGCCAACTGGAACACAATGCTGATAATAAAACCGGTCACCATGCTGGCAATTAAAAAACCTACCGCCCATTTTACAAATCCAACGGTGTAGATGGGGATGGCCATAAACAGGATGGCATATCCAACCTTTGCTCCCCAAAAACCAATATGCTCTTTGATGCTCATTTTTTTAATCGGCACTGAACCGATCTTCTTTTTAAAATATTTTTGATAGTCTGTAAGGAACACCCAAATGAGGTGCAATAATGTATACAACGGCCATACATAATAATGCTGAAAGCGATGGATCTTATAACGCTTTTGCGTGGTACACATACGCAGGTAAGGTTTGATCTCGATATCATCATCCACACCATCAATATTGGTATACGTGTGATGGATGATATTGTGCTTCATGCTCCACATGATATGACTGGCACCTAAAAAATTCACTGATACGGCGGCCAGTTTGTTAACAGTTTTGCTCTTGCTGAAACTACCATGACCACCATCGTGCATTACATTAAAACCGATGGCAGCAGTAAAACAACCGATCAATACACATTCGATGATTGCCAGCAGGTTACCCGGTGTAAAATATACAAGGTGTACATACAAAGCGATGTACATGGTGAAAAAGAGAATGGCCTTAAAAAACAGGCTGAAATTACCGGTAGAAGATTTCTTTTTATCTTCAAAATACTGGTTTACCCTGCGCTTTAATTCCTGCTGAAAGTTGTTGGAGCTTTGTAAAAATTTTGGAGTTGCCATTACGTGGATTGCATTTTTTAACAGGGTCGCAAGGTACAAATTAATACGCCAAGTAGCAGCGTTTTGTTTAAGATTTAACGTATACTGATTAAAATCATGCAACCCTTGCTGCACTGAAAAAGAAGATCAGGTACGGTTGGTTACCAGTGCGTTAAGACTTGAGAACCCAACCATTTTTTTGCTGATGAAACCCTCGCCATATTTTACCCCGATCATTTTGCCCATCATTTTGCAGCGGTAGATCACGCTCTCTAAAAAATCAGGGGTGGAGATATAGGTTTGCGGCTCATCACCACCAGGGCTGTTGAACTGGGTTCCATAGGCTTTGATGCTTTCGATCTTTTCGTCCATTACATCTGAAATGTCGATCACAAAATCAGGTTCAAGATACCTATCCTGTATGTAGTTAAACACATAAGCAGGTTTCCATGCTTCCTGCAAAACTTCGTTGTGAAAAGTTTCTATTTTACGCAGGCCAGCTAAAAAAGCAGCCTCCTCTACCAACCGGGCGCTTCTGCCATGATCGGGATGACGGTCTTCCGGCGCATTGCAAAGGATGATCTCCGGCTGGTACCTCCTGATAGCAGCAATAATGGTACGCTGGTGCGCTTCATCATTTTTAAAAAAGCCATCGGCCATGCCCAGGTTTTCCCTGGCATCCAGGTGAAGGATCTTTGCCGCCAACGCAGCTTCCTGTTCCCTGATAGCTGCAGATCCCCGGGTACCCAATTCGCCCCTGGTAAGATCAACCACCCCTGTTTTTTTACCTCTTAATTTTTCTACCAGTAATACGCCGCTGCAGGATAATTCTACATCATCGGGATGAACGCCAAAGGCGAGTAAGTCGAGTTTCATGCGAAGGTTTAAAGTTGAAGGTTCAAGGTTTAAAGTTGCTGAACCGGGGAACAAAGTTAGCTGTAAAGGAGAAATAATAAAAGAAGCGCCAAATGAAGTGAACTCCGGCAATCAGGAAAAAACTTTAAACTATTAAACTTGCAACCTTTCAACTTCTGTATCCATACATCCTTTCTACTTCTTTCACGATCTTTTCCATCTCGGCCTCATCGCCGTTTTTATCGTAGGGCTGCTTGAGATTGCTGCCAAAAAAGAATGCCACTGTCTGGTAAAATCTTGCTATAAAACCACCTTTGTATTCCTTAATGATCTCGTAACAATTGTTACCGGTTTCCCGGTTAATGAGTTTCATGAGCACTTTTCCCTGGTACACCGAAAGATTCATCAAAGGATCGGCAAATTCTTTTTTCAGTTCTTTCTCTCTTGACTTGATATATTTTTTCCGCTCTTCTTTATTGCTGACATTCACCAGGTGGGCGTTGATATCATTCATTACAAGACCGGCTTTTTTTGCATAGGGAAAAGTAACATAAATGGCGTTTCGTAACCTTGTCCACTCCGCCCTCGCATTGGCCTGTGCCCGGCTTTCTTTATTGAAAAGGGTGACCGGCTGAAGTGTTTTGGCTTCAATGGTATCGCCCATATAGATCACCGCAGTACTTAGGATGGTATCATTGGCGGCATATTGAGCGCCGGCTTTGCCTGCAATAAAAATGCAGCAGAGCGTAAAGAGACCTGCCCCAAAAAAATTATATCTTGATCGATGCTGCATTGTACCTGGTAAATTTACGGAGAAACGCCAGAACGGATCCCCGCAACTGTTAAACTGATCTAAATATTTCGCTTCTCCCTTCCACCTTAAACCTTCACCCTTTCAACCTTTCAACTTTCTCAGTGCTTCAAAGGCCTTTTCTTGATCATCCCACCCTTTGTATCTTTTACACTGTTCATTACTACAAACGAATGCGGATCAATTTTTTGTATCTCCGTATTCAGCCTGTTTAGTTCAAGCCTCGTGATCACGGTATAAATGATATCGGTATCCTTTGTTTCGCCCCGCTTTCCAAACCCTCTCCTGCCGCTAAAAATGGTAACACCCCGGCCCAGTTTGTTGATGATCATCTCCCTTATTTCTTCAGAATGTGTTGAGATAATGTTCACGCCGATGTATTCTTCAATGCCTTCTACGATAAAGTCGAGCGTTTTGGAAGCAGATAAATACGTGATCATCGAATACATGGCAATCTCAACAGAAAGAAAATAGGCACCGGCAGAAAAAATAAGGATGTTGATAAGAATGATGATATCGCCAATGGTAGTTCCAAACTTTTTACTGAGAAAAATTGCCAGCACTTCTGTGCCATCAATTACGGCGCCGCCTCTTACTGCCAACCCAATACCAGCCCCCAGGAAAAAACCTCCGAACACCGCCACCAGCAGGTTATCGTTGGTTACATTGGGAAAATGCACTGTAGCAACGCAGAGCGCCAGTCCGCCAATGGCCAGCGCCGTTTTAATGGCAAAGTTCCGGCCCATCACTATATAGGCCAATATGAAAAATGGAATGTTCACACAAACGATCAATATCGACAAGGGTATTTTAGTGATGCTTGAGATGAGCAGCGAAATACCCGTGGCCCCGCCATCGATAAAATGATTGGTGAGCAAAAAACCCTTGAAGCCAAAAGAAGCAGCAAATATTCCGGCCGTGATGAGGATGGCATCTTTCACATACCGCCGCAACATGATCTTTAGCTCCCTAAAACGTTTTGCCCGCTGGTAAGTACTGTAGGCTTTTTCACTCCCATCCTCTCCAAGCACCGTGTTGACAATCGTATTTTTTAAGTTTTGATTCATAGACCTGGTTTTAGCGATGACCAATTATTTAAAAATAGCCAATCAGGGTTGATACGCCAACCGAAAAGCGGAAATGAGTGGCCAGGTATTTTTATTTTTCACCAATGCATCATTTAGCCTATACTTGCACCCGTTTATAAATGATTATTTACGCAAACGTCCATCTTACATGATATCATACGTTGAAGCCACCCTGCAAAGCCTGTCTATTCATAAAACCGGTAACAAACACCTGGAAGAACCATTAAGACTAAGCGAACAGCCACTGGTGCTGGAGGATGACATTCTCAGCGATCTGCTAATGCAGTATTTTTTACAACCTTTTGAAAAAGTAAATGAGATCTACCGTCTCAATCATACATCCGGCAACCTGCAATTGAATGAAGTATATCATTTTGCAGAGAACATTTTCAGTAATGCCAAAAATTTTCATGCCAACAGTTGCCAGTTGGCCAAACATTTATATGAACTGGCCAATCATCCTAAAATAAAAAGTGGTGAATTATACGTGGTGCATTTAAACAATTTGCAAATTGAAGGCGAACTGCATGATGCGATTGGCATTTTTAAATCTGAACAAAAAGAACCTTATTTAACTGTATCGCAGGAAGAAGCTGGTTTTGGTTTACAATACCAGCAGGAAGCCATCAATATAAAAAAATTAGACAAGGGTTGTATTATTTTCAACACCGAAAAAGAAGAAGGTTATAAAGTAGCAGTGGTAGATACTGCCAACCGCACCGAAGCTGCTTACTGGATGGATGAGTTCCTGCAATTGAAAGTACGCAACGACAATTACAACCAAACCAGTAATGTACTGAGTGTTTACAAAACTTTTGTGACAGAAAAATTAGACGAGGTATTTGATGCGTCCAAAGCAGATAAAATAGATCTGCTCAATCGCTCTATCAATTATTTTAAAAAGAAAGATCATTTTGACCTGGAAGAATTTTCAAATGAAGTGATTGCCAACGAAGAAGGCATTGCGATGTTTAAAGATTATAAAAAACAATATGAACAGGAATTTGATGCTCCGATTGAGAATTCTTTTGCCATCAATAATTCGGCTGTAAAAAAACAGGCCAGGGTGTATAAAAGCGTGTTGAAACTCGATCGCAATTTTCACATCTACATACACGGTAATAAAGAATTGATCGAAAAAGGTTTTGACCAGGAGAAGAACATGAATTATTACAAAGTATATTTTAAAGAAGAGCAGTAATAAGCTGATGCCTGCGGAATTCCCCGGCATAACGATCGGTTTTATGCAACTCTTTTCCGGTGTTTTGATCGCATGGATGAAAACCTGCATTGTAATAAGTAGCGGGATAGTGGTTCACCACAGCTGCTGCAGTAGCTGTTTTGTAGCAGCAAAACAAACAGCCAGGTTTACATTATTTTTTACTACTTAAAATACTGTTGCCAAAGATGATCGGCTATGTTGAATAACGGTTGCTTTATTTTGCCAGCTATAGGAAAAGTTAGTGCCAGCCCTCTCTGTTGTACGAGGAAAGCTATGCATCTCTTAAGACATTTTATTCATCCCAGCCAGATTCATTACTGGTATTTCCACCTGCAGTTTTACTGGATTGCGCCACCGAAATTTCCATTGTCTTTAATTCTTCAGGGGTAAAGTAGCGCCATTTACCAACCGGTAAGTTTGCCAGTGAAAGGTGCATGATCCTTGTACGTTTGAGCGTATCCACTTCATATCCCAGGGCAGTACACATACGCCTGATCTGCCTGTTCAACCCCTGTGTGAGTATGATGCGAAAGCGGTTCTTCCCTTCCTGTTTTACAAAACATTTTTTTGTAACTACGCCCAGTATCTTTACGCCGTTACTCATCTTATGAATAAAATCCGCACCAATGGGTTTATCAACCGTTACCACGTATTCTTTCTCATGATTGTTGCCTGCCCGCAATATCTTATTTACAATATCACCATCATTCGTTAAAAATATCAGGCCCTCCGAAGGCTTATCCAACCGGCCGATAGGAAATATTCTGTTCTTATAATTGATAAAGGAGATGATATTGCTTTTGTCTTTCAGATCTGTGGTACAGGTTATGCCAACAGGTTTGTTGAAGGCTATATAAACAGTTTTGTCTTTTTTCTTAATGGGTTCGCCATCTATTTCCACCACATCGCCCGGATTAACCCTGTTGCCCTTGATGGCCACATTGTCATTGATGGTTACTCTTCCCTGGTCAATATAATTATCCGCTTCCCGCCGGGAACAAAAACCTGTTTCACTGATGTACTTGTTTAGACTTTTATCCATGAGGATTCAAAAATAAGCCATTTGCGTTTCATGCAAATACCTGCCCTTCTTAGCAAGCGCTGACACGAAAACCATAGCATTTCGTGATCGCATTTTTCCAGCAGGCCAGAACATTAAATTTTCACCTGGCTAATTATAAAAAAACAAGAGGCGCCATTAAAGCGCCTCTTAAAAAATTTATGATAGTTGCTTATTACTGTTTTTTTGCCAGCCACAATGATGCATTCATAAATAATTGCGTATGGCTGTACAATGGCCAGCTTACAAACAATGTGTTACCGGAGGCGCCGGTGCCATCATCCATAGGAGAACTGTCTGTTACTACAAAAACACGACCTGTGCCAAAAGTAGAAGAGGCCGCCATTACTTTGGTATTGCCTTGTGCAGCGCCGGTTTGCCAGATGAGCCCCTGTACAGTACTGTTCACAGACGGTTGTAACGTAAGTGTAGCGCCATTGTTGAATTCCATCTGTGTTACATTGCCTTGTGTGCCATGCAATATTGGGTTGGTATTATTACCAGTTAACACGTTACCAGATACCTGGGTGATGTTGGTAAGGTCCACACTAAAACCAAAAGGATTATTCTGCACGGTATTATTGTTCATCAGGTCATTCCAGATATCCGGGGAATCCCAGCCATCATTATTACGGTCAGAGATCGTATGATCGGATACCATAAACAATCCACCACCATTTTGTACAAAAGTGAGGATGGCTACTTTTTCTGCAGCCGTAAAACGAATATTGGGTTCATCTACCACAAATACATCATACTTTGAAAGGTCTTGTGCATTTGAAGCATTACCATAAGTAATGGTTCCGGAAGAAGGAAGCGTTTCTACAAAATTACCAGCTTTCACCAGTGCAATCCCCCAACTTGATATGGCTCCCGTCCAGTAAGTTACTGGCGTGGTGGCAGTAATACCCGATTGCGCCGGGGTAGGAACTCTTTGAGGTGAACTGCCATCTTCATCAATCACCCAGTCTGCATTGCCAGCTGTTTCGCCCTGCGACGCATCGAATAAAAATCGCTTAACAGTTGATGCCGCGGTAATGGTAAAGTTAACTGCTGTTGTAATATTAGCGCCTGTTACAACAGTGATAGAAGCACTCCCTGCAGCTGCAATATTCGCCGCCGGCACCGTTGCAGTTAATGAACTGGCGCTTATAAATGTGGTGGTAAGTGCAGCGCCATTCCAGTTAATAACTGAGGCTGCCGTAAAATTTGTGCCGGTTGCAGTAAGCGTAAAGCCAGCACTGCCGGCCACAGCTGTATTGGGTGAAATTGAACTTAATGATGGTATAGGAGCTGGCTGCACGGTAAATGCGACTGCCGCAGATGTACCCACTCCTGCCGTGGTTACAGTAACATTGTTGGTACCCGCTGCAGCGATATTGGCTGCCGGCACCGTTGCCGTTAATGAAGTGGCGCTTACAAATGTGGTGGTTAATGGAATGCCATTCCAGTCGATGGTAGAAGTATTGGTAAAATTACTACCGGTTGCGGTTAAGGTAAAAGCCGCACCGCCGGCTGTGGCGGAAGCCGGTGATATAGCGGCTAGAGCAGGTACACTTGAAGTGGTAGAGTAATCAGTTACAGCAAAATCATCAAAACAGATGCGGTTGGTGCTGCCATCTGTTTTACGTATTTGAAAACGGATATTACCTGCAACATTAATGGTGAAACTTGCTGTTTGCAGCGTAGTGCTGCTAGTGGTTATTGTAGTTCCGCTTTGAGTGTAGCTGGTTCCGGCATTCGTACTGTACCAAAGCTGCCAGCTACTGCTGGCATCAGTTCCATAAATAGCATGCGCAACAGTAACTGTGGAAGCCCCTGTTGTATAATCAAAATTGGAGGAGAGGATACCGCTGTTACGAACCCTGGCAGATTGTAATCCATTTTTTTTATCCGATGCAGACGTACCCAGCAAGGCGTCATTAAAACTCCATGATCCTGATGCCAGGGTTACATTGGCAGTTGCATACGCTGTTTTTGTGCCGGATTCAAAATTTTCTGCAGTTGTTACAGCCAGTGCTGCAGCACCCCTTGCCAGCGTGTTGGAACTGGCTGCTTTTTCAACAACTTGTTTTGGTAACGGGGAGTCAATTTTTTGACAGGAAATAATAAGCAATAAAAATGCGGTGATGGCGTAGCCAATGGTCTTTCTCATAAGCATATTAAATTTGGAATAAATATATACACTTTTTATATGAAAAAAAACAGGCTGTTAAAAAGCAATTGTTAATGAATGATTAGATCTGACTGGAGGCCTTGGAACTCAATAGATTTTCGGGCGCTATTGACCCAGCCATTCTTTAAAGCCGTTTACCCGCTCCCGGCTTACAACGGTTTCGGCACTGGTGGCCACAGAAAGCTCGAGTTTAAGACGCCCCCCCAGCCAGGTATGCACTTTTTTTACTGCATCAATATTCACAAGCAGACTGCGGTTAACACGATAGAATTTATCCGGTTTCAATTGTTCTTCCAGTTCAGAAAGATTTGTTTCCAGCAGGTATTTGTTTCCATCAAGGTCAACTGCGTAACATAGTTTTCCATCCGCATAACAACAGGCGGTAACGGACGTTTTAAGGTAACTCAATTGCTGTCCACGTTTTATCAGCAATCGTTCTTTGTATTTTACACCCGCCATGGTTTGTATCATCCGGAGTATCTTATCAGGAAAATCATTTTCTTTTTTGTGATACAGCTGCCTGTATTTACCAAGCGCCTGCTGCAATTCATTTTCATCGATGGGCTTGAGTAAATAATCTACACTATTAACCTTAAACGCTCTTAAAGTGTATTGATCAAATGCGGTAGTAAAAATCACCGGCGCAGTGATGGTTGCTTTGGAAAAAATATCAAAACTTAATCCATCTGCCAACTGGATATCCATAAAAACCAGGTCTACGGCAGGAGAAGATTGAAAAAATACTACAGAAGATTCTATACTGTCAAAACGGTTAGTAATATCAATGCTGTCATCCATCTCACGAAGGAGTTTAACAAGCCGGTTGGCCGCAGGCATTTCATCTTCAATTATTACAACCTTCATGTCGTGTTAGGTTATTGTGAATTGTCTTAGTGAATCGTCAATAGTGAATGGTCAATGGGACTTCACTTCTTTTTTATATACATTAATTCATTATTCCTTATTCACGATTCACTATTGCCTATTGACGATTCACCATTGCCTATCGAACTTTCACTATTCACTATTGCCTATTGACAATTCACTATTCCCCATTCCCCTTTCACGACTCTCCCATCGCCAGCAAAGGGATCGATACGGTAAAATGATCTGTTGCTTCCGTTACTTCCACTGTTTTATCACCAAGTAATTTATAGCGGTTACGGATATTATCGAGCCCGATACCCGTAGAATCATGCAGTTGATTTTTCTTCTGGAGGTTATTACTCACCACAAGCGAACCATTCTGAGCAAACACTTCAATTTTCAATGGTTTGTCTGCAGAAACAATATTATGCTTCACCGCATTTTCCATCAGCAACTGCAATGATAGAGGTACTACCCGCTTTTGCAGCTTTTCATCTGGTACGTTGATGTCAATCTCGATATTATGCCCAAACCTGGTGTGCAATAAAAAAGCATACGCTTTTAATACATCCAGTTCGTCTTTTAAGGGAATACTTTTTTCATCTTTTACTTCCAGGATGTGCCGGTACACTTTTGATAATTGCTGCACAAAAGCAACAGCCTGTTGAGGATCTTCCGGAATAATAGAACAAAGCGTATTCAAATTGTTAAATAAAAAATGCGGGTTTACCTGTGTACGCAGGGCGTTGAGTTGTGCGGAAAGATTTTCTCTTTTTAAATTCTCCTGCTCTTCAACAGACTGCCGCAAGGCATTCATAAAATAAATACTCTCGTAAATAGCAATGATCATGATGGTGCAGAATATGGCGGCGGCATTGGAACTGATGAAAAAATCGCTGTTAAAATGGCCAGGCCCGTGCCTGAAAATAATATCATCTGCAATAAACCCAAGTAGGTTATCAAAAACAATCGTAAACACAAACATATTTACCGACTGGAACCACAACCTTTTGCGGACATCCTCGAACAAAGGATATTTCCTTCTGCTGTAGATCATGATCTGCCTGCTGCCGATCCACAGGGCTGTTGTAATTACAAAAGTGGTTACATATTTATCCCAGCTAAAAAGCGGGTGCCTGCCGAAGCGGCATCCCATAAAAACGATTGGTATGATAAAACTCAGCACAGGAATGGTGATCAGCATTACGAGCCGGTCATCAAAACCTATCCTGCAATTTGTTTTACGCATACCGTAAAGTTATGTTTAAAAGGTTACCTGGTAATTGATATTAGGAAAAAATCCGATCTGGTTGATCTCTCCAGTAATGCCCGTTTTCGGATTGAGTGTGCGCACATAAATATTATCCCTGTTGGTTAAATTCTGCAGGTCTACATACCATTTCTGCGTGACCTTTTTACCATTGCGGTTATACGAAAACTTAAGGTCCCAACGCCAGTAAGTGCTGTTACGCAAACTGTAGGCTTCTGTTTCCTTAAATAGGATGTAACCCGCCCGTTGCGATCCTGTTACATCAAAGGGGGTGTAACGTTGTCCCCCTGCAATGCCAATTTTTGTATCAATGCCAAAAGATGATTTTGAGTTGAGCGTAAATTCTTTCCCGATCAAAACATTGCCGGCAAAATTGGTATTGAATGCTGTGTTGCGCCATACCTTGTCGCTCCCTTTATATTTGGATTGAAAAACGGAGCCTGTTACGAGGTAATAAAATCCGTTGTGTAAAAAGCGCTCCAGCGTAAATTCTGCCCCGTAATTGTATCCCTTGCCGTTATTTACCAGGTTGGTTTTATCGGGGAAATAAAAACCGGCACCGCTGTTTAACATACTAAAAGAAGAAGCTGTTCTTTCTACAGCAGCTTTGTAAATGTACTGGCCATAAACCTCTGTTTTAAAACGCAGGTGCTTTGAGAAATTGATATCATAGCCTAACACAGTGTGCACACTCTTTACCAACTGCAGGTTTTTATTGGTCAATTCAGTTTGCCCGTTGCTGTTTGTTGTTTGATAAAAATATACTTCCAGCGGTTGTGTTTGACTGTGCAAACCTGCGCCAAAAGAAACCGCCTGGTTATTCCGGAACTGGTATTTGACATTCCATCTTGGTTCAATACTCCAGCTATTGTTCAGTGTAAACAGTTGGTAATACAAGCCAACATTCATACTCAACTCATCATTAAAACGATGACCAAGATTACTGAATGCTTTTAACAGTACAGCGCTCTTTTTACTATCTACAAATGTGCTGATAGCAGAATCGCCATCGGGAATATAATCCTGTCGTAAGGAAAGTTTGTTGATGTCTGCTACTGCACCTGCAGTAAACTGGTTCCGGGAACTGAATTTTTTATTGAAGTTGTAACCCGCCGAATATTTTACCTGCAGGTTATTTTTATCATAAGCAGTTTTATCCGGCTTGCCGTCTATTACTATTTCCTCTTTGTACTTAGATTGAAAGCCTGATACCGCCAGTGTTAACCTCCCGGAGGTATTGCTGTTGAAAAAATAAGTATTGGTTAATCCTGTAACGCCGGTGAGCGACTTAAAGTTCCTGTCACGTAAAGTACCGTCATTGCTGGAATACAGGTTATCCTCTGTGTCATAAGGAAATTTGATATGACTTTCTCCGCCCATTCCGAACCAATCAAAACTGCCCCATTTTTTTGTCGGGATATGCAGTTTAAAGTGAAGGTCCTGGTAATTAGGAGTAGCACTGCCAGTACCCACGGATAACCCAAGCGACTGTATTGCTGCCACCATCGAGTAGCGGTAATCGATCAAAAAAGAAGATTGATTGTTTTTATTCAATGGTCCTTCTGCTGCAAATTCAAACCCATTAAACCCCATCTGGCCAAGAAATTCATATTTGTCGCTGTTGCCATTCCGCATCCGCAGATCAAACACACCTGCCAGTGCATTCCCATACTGGGCAGGAAATGCACTGGTTAAAAAATCGGAATTTTTTAGTGTGTTGGTATTCAAAATACTTACCGGCCCACCGGTTGCTCCCAGGGTACTAAAGTGGTTTGGGTTAGGTATATCAATGCCATCCATCCGCCACAACACCCCGGCCGGTGAATTGCCCCGGATCACAATATCATTTCTTGCATCATTGGTATTGCTTACCCCTGCATAGTTTTGTGCCATGCGGCTGGGATCATTCCTGGTGCCGGAATACCTCACGGCTTCATCTACACTGAACTGTCTTGCGCTCACCACTGCAGTTTCGTTCAAAGCTTTATTCTTTGATTTGCTATTGTTGATCGTAACGCCTTCCAGCTTTTTTATTTTTTCTTTCAACTTTATTTCCAGCACTACTTCCTTAGAAGATGTTACTTCTATGTTTGCCACAACTGCATCTTCGTACCCGATCATCGTTGCCCTGAAAGAGCGCCTGCCTGCAGGAACGTTCTTCAACCTGAACCGTCCGGCACTGTCTGTGCCCGTTGCCCGTACATCCTGTAAGCCTTCTGCAGTAACTGTTACGCCAGGGAGTATGTTGCCCGATTGTTCATCTGTTACAACACCTTTTACGGTTTGGGTAAAAAAAACCTGCTGGGCGCCGGCAATAAAATAGCTAATGATAAATATTGTTAGTAAGGTAATCTGTTTGATCATGGCTGTATGTTTAACTTGGTACTATCTCTGCAAAAATAAAAGGTCCGTTTGCGATCAGCGGTTCCGGTTATTAAAAATGATCACCGCATCTTTCAGCACCGCTACATCGGCGGCTGCTTCTTTTGCTTTAGCAATGGCTGCTTCGCAATTAACAAATGATTGCGCCGTTACTGCCGTAACATTTTTATTGTTTACCAGTTTCAACTGCTGCAGCCCCTGGTTGTACAAAAAATAATCACCGGGTTTGCCTTCTGTTCCATTGATGAACATCGCTTCTGCCCCCACGTATACCGGCTTGGAGGATGCGTCACTTGATTTCTGCAAAAAATACAGTTCTCCCTCGCACAATACCTTAAAAAAATCGCCCTTAATGCAGATGTATTTTTCAGCGTCAAAACTTACGCTGGTCAGTTTATCACCGTCGAGGGTTATTTTTTTGCCCCCCGAATCCGGTTGCAGGATGATGGATGCTTTGTTGCGGATATTTTCTTTTATGTAACCTGAAACTTCACTGTTGTCGGCAAGCCTGATACTACCTTTTACAAATCCTTTTGGAGCCAGTTCCTGGCTGTTTACTGTAGAGGCCATCAGCAGCAAAAAAAATGCTGCCATTGAAATTGTCTTTTTCATGCTATAAGTTTTGTGTTGATAAAATAAATTACCACACAAGATTAATGGATACGGTTGCTCCCGGCAATCAAAAAGGAGTGAGTTGCAGAAAATGAGGAATGAAATGGCGTAGTTGCCGGTAAGTATTAACGGATAAGCAACAGGCATCCTTTGTACAGGGGCCGTTTACGATCGTGTACATCAATCACGTACACATAGGTGCCGGGCGGTTGTGGCTCACCTTTGTAGGTGCCATCCCAGGGCTTCAGTAACTGGGCACATTGATATACCAATACGCCGGCCCTGTTATACACCCGTAATTCAAAATTGGGAAATGCATTTAAAGCCGGAATATTCCAGGTATCATTATTACCATTGGCATCCGGGCTGAATGCATTGGGAATAAAAAGATCATTAAAAACAAAAACATGTACTTTATCAACATCAGTACCGCAACCCGCATTGGAGGTAGCCGTAAGGATATAGTCAATATCTGCAGGAGGGGTTGCCATTGGCTGTAACACTACTGTACTACTAAGATCATCCGGGGGAGACCATGAAAAACTAACCTCCTGGCCTGTTACGCTGGCCAGCAATTTTACGGAGTTGCCGGCAATGATCGTTTGATCGGGCCCTGCATTCACATGCGGACTTTCCACCACGGTAACTTTTATAAAAGCAGTATCCGTACAACCGTTAGCGTTAGTAACTACCAGGCTGTACAAGGTTGATACCAGCGGTGAGGCAACGGGATTGGGAACTACATCGGAAGAAAGTGTAGCTCCGGGCATCCACTGATAAGTACCATTTCCACCGCCAGACAACTGGATACTTTTTCCTGTACAGATGCCCGTACTGTCGAAAGACACGGTGGCCGTAGGTTTTGGAAGAACTCTTAAATAAGCTGAATCAAGATGCGAACAGCCTCCGTTACTTTTTACCAGCACATATATTTTTCCAGAGTCAGAAAAATCGATATTGCTGATCGTAGCCTTGTTGTCAAATACCACCAGCCCGCCTCCTTCCTTGGTCCAGGAATAATCTGTGCCACCGGTAGCGGTAAGCGTAGCAACGCCGCCCTGGCATACAGGCGAACTGACATTGATGCTGGTAACCGGCACACTGCCTACGCCAACAGTAATCACTTGCGAAACCACCCTGCATTTCACGGAGTTGAAGTTTCCCTGTTCAGCCGCCGCCAGCCTGTAGTAATAAGTTGAAGGCGTAGTAGCACTGGTAAAATTAGCGGTATAGGTTGTTGCCGTAGCGCCTGCGATATCTGTCCAGTTGCTGTTATCAGTACTTACTTGCCATTGAAATTGAGGCGTACTAAAACCCGTAGAGATGGCAGCCCTGAAAGTGAAGGATTGTGATGTACCGGTACAGTAATTTACGCTGAGCGAGTTGAAGCCATCGATAACAGGAATGATTTGCGGACCGCATGGTCTAAAGGTGATGTCATCCAGCGCAAGATCGTTTCCGCAACCACCCAGTGCGTTGTTAAATATTCTCAGCACAACATCTGATACACCAGGTGGGGTAGCAAAGTAAAATCCATATTGCTTCCAGTCCACACTTGAGCTTTGTGGAATATTGCCGGTGTTGTAGCTCTGGATAACAGCGCCGTTTGTTCTTTCAATTGTAAAAGTCAGGTTGGGCTGATTGCCACTTGAGCCGCAGGCTGTTGATTTAAGCACATTCACAATCCAGGCTGCAAATTCAAAAGTAGTATTACTGCAAAGTCCTTTTACCGTATCGATATAAAAAGCACTTGGTTGAAGCGATGCATTCACCAGCATAAAATATCCCCCATTATTACCGGTATGATCGTTAGTGAGGGAATGCCAGGAAAAGCCGAAGCAATCAGTAGTATTGTTTCTAACAGTATAAAAACCATCATTGGGACAATCATTAAAATCAAACTGGTAGTTGGTAGTAGCTGCAGACAAGCGGGGCCCGGGATTAGGACCTGACCCAAAACTAATGTTTACGATCGGATCTCCAAGACTTCCCTGGCAAAGTTGTGCACCTGCAAGGTTAGGTACGATTAATAATACGATTGCAAAAAAATTGCTGATGCTGCCCACAAATAGTCTATTATTTATGAGTACTAAATTAGTCTTTTTACAACGGCTGTTGCAATATGATGCTTATTAATTTATGCTGGTTCCCTTAATTACCAGAACTGATATTTTGCAATGTGAATTTTTCCGATCTGCATTAACAAAGGAGGCCCGCGGAGATTATTGAGAGAGGATAAAATTACTATTTGAGTTTGAGTACAACTCCCATCTGCACACTTTTGAAATTATCGTTCACCCTGGACTGGTTGGTGTAACTGTTCTTTACCAGGCTGGTGAATCCATAGCTGCCACTCAGCTCAAAGGCAACCCTGTTAAGCGGTGCGTATTTTATACCGGCACCAAACAGCACGTTGAACCGGTTGATATCTTTCATGGTGAATTTACGAAACTGTTCAGGATTGCCGGTAAAAGAACCAGGCACATTGTAAACGGCGGCATCAACTACGTAAGAAGGAATTAAGCCAGCCATCAGTGCGAACCTGCTGGTTGCCAGCTGGCGCTGGAAATAAATTGGCATGCGGATCATATTGATATCACTGATCTTTGCATCCGCTTCCCGGCGCTCTGCCGGCTTGGAAGCAAGCCTGTATTTGTCATTTACAGTATTACCGGTATAGCTAAGTCCAACCGATACTACCGTTCCTTTTTCCAGCAACCGGTTAACCCTTATCCCGGCATAGTAACCTGCCCTCCTGTTCATTCTCAGCGCATCTCCCCCGGCGATCAATTCTATAGAAAGGCTTTTTATTTTAGCAGGTTCTTTTTTGTTTTTTTCGAGGATGGTGTTACGGTTATTTACTGTTGATACCGGCTGAATGATTACAGCACTTCTTTCCAGGTATGAAATTGAATTGGTTGCTGCGGCAGCCTGTATCTTTTCTGCAGGAAGATTTACAATACTGTCTTTTTCTACCAACGAAACAGAAGGCGTAACAGGATTGTCACTTGTGGATATGTCCGTTGTTCCTTCTTCGCCGTTCAGCAAAGTGCTTTTAAATGCGCCGGCAGACGGGGCAACAACTGCTTTTGACAGCGTTGCACCTGTTGAATTGTATGTGGATGATCCTGGCGTTTTTTGTACCAGGTTATTTTCTGCTGCAGGTTCATTTTTTACTGTTGCAGTTTGAACATCACTGCCAGGTGTAGCCGCTTTTTTAATCCCGGCTATTGTGGCGTCATTGGTAGAAGGAGTAATCTGTATTTTATTGGCTGCAAAAAAGCCAGCACCAACCAGCAAAGCAAAAAGAATCATGAAGACCATGCGTTTCTTCTTCTTCCGGTCTTCCTTTTCAAGGGTTGCTTCCATCTTCTGCCACATAGCGTCCCTGCCGGAAAAATTCTTTTCTCCAAGGTTATCTTTAAAGATCTTATCTATGTGAGCGTTTTCACTCATACCCGTTGCATTTTATTGATCAGTTCCTTTTTATCTAATTGTTCACTTAATATCTTTCTTGCTTTGGCAAGATGGCTTTGTGATGTTCTTTCTGCCATTCCCAATAAAGCGCCTATTTCACTATGGTTGTATTCTTCAAAAACATACAGGTTAAAAACGATCCTGGTTGTTTCCGGCAGCAGCATCAGTATTTGCGCCAGGTATTCCTGGTTGTATTTTTCTTCGATACCATTGCTGCTGATGTGTACAGAACTTGCATTAAAAACCGCTTCATCATTGAGGCTGTAATCTTTCAGAGGGATGATCCTGGATTGGGTAGTGTAGCCTGGCCGGCTGATATACGTAAGACAACAGTTTACGACTATTCTCTTCATCCAGCCTTCAAATGAGCCTTTGCCACTATATTTTGCGGTGTGTTTAAAAATGCGCAGAAAGGCATTGTTCAAAGCTTCTTCTGCATCTGCCTGCGTATTTACATAGCGTGCCGCAATACACATGAATGTATTGAAATACCGGTAATACAGTGCCTTTTGTGCTGCCCTGTCATTAGCCTTGCATCCATCAAGCAGTTGTTGCAGTGTGGGATCCATGGTTGCCCTAAGCAGTGTTGTTTGATTTTGGAAAAAGGAAAGGTATAATTTATTTCAATACGTTGATGTGTTTTTGTACCAGTAAGACTACTCACCGCCGCAGAATAGCGCAGGCATAAAAAAAATAATTCTACCTTTCTAAAAGCAAAAAAGCCATCCCGGGAGGAATGGCTTTTAAAATTATAAGAAGTTTTTAAGATATTTTCTCTACCTGCATATAGTTGAGTTCTACTGGTGTAGCCCTTCCGAATATCTTTACCTGTACTTTCAGTTTCTTCTTTTCATCGTTCACTTCTTCTACCATACCGTTAAAGTCGTTGAACGGACCATCAATGATCTTGATGGTTTCTCCAATAATGAAAGGTTCGCTCATGGTAATTCCACCACCTTCGCCCATTTCGTCCACTTTACCGAGCATTTTGTTCACTTCTGCCTTACGCAGGGAGATGATATTTCCTTTACTGCCTTTGCCATCTGTTAAAAAGTGCATCACATTGCTGATATTGCTGATGTGCTGTACCATATCATCGTTCAGCTTGTTATCAGCCACTTCTATCATCACATAACCCGGGTAAAAATTCCGTTCCCTCATCACTTTTTTACCTGCCTGAACCTTGTACACCTTTTCTACCGGTAAAAATATCTGTTTAATGATCTCACTCCAGCCATTGCGTATAATGTCTTTATCAAGATATTCCTTGATCTTACGTTCCTTACCGCTCACAACCCGCAGTACGTACCATTTATTTTCTTTTTCCTGAACGTTTGTTTCTTCCATTATCCTTTGAATAAAGAGTAAATAAATTTAAGGGAACCATTGGCAACAAAATCCATCACCCATACCAATCCGGTGATAAACAGGGTAGCGCCCAATACAATCATGGTAGACTGCTGGAGCTGATCCCATGAGGGCCAGGTTACTTTTTCAACAAGCTCTTTATAAGAGTCTCTGAGATATGCAGAAAATTTGTTCATAATAAAAGGTTTAAAGTTTAAAGTTTAAGGTCTAA
>DDEU01000020.1 GCA_002336815.1 Chitinophagaceae bacterium UBA1946
GTAAAGGTGATGCGGATGTATTGCGCAAGGCAATGGGTAAAAAACAAAAGTCGGTGCTTGATAAAATGAAAGCACAGTTTGTTGCAGGTGCAACAGCGAAAGGACACCCTGCTGATAAGTTAGAAAAGATCTGGACTGATTGGGAAGCCTTTGCACAATATGCATTTAACAAATCACACTCTACGTGTTATGCATATGTTGCCTACCAAACAGCTTATTTAAAAGCCCACTACCTTGCTGAATATATGTCAGCCGTTTTAAATAATGCCGGAAGTATTGATAAGATCACTTTCTTTATGGAAGAGTGCAAGCGCATGGGATTAAAGGTACTGGGGCCGGATATCAATGAATCGCAGAATGGCTTTGCAGTGAATCAAAAAGGCGAGATACGTTTTGGTTTCAGCGGCCTGAAAGGTGTTGGTGAGAACGCCATCGAAAACATCATTGATGAAAGAGGAAAACATGGCGCCTATACATCCATTTTCGACCTGGTAAAAAGAGCCAATCAAAGAGCAGTAAGTAAAAAATCGCTGGAAAGTCTTATTTATTCCGGCGCTTTTGATTGCTTTAAAGATTACACAAGGGCGCAATATTTTTATACTGCTCCCGGTGATGTACAGTCGCTGGAGAAGATCATCAAATTTGGCAATGTATTCCAGGCACAGGCAGCCAATACCAGTAATACGCTGTTTGGCGATCTGCAGATGCCGGAAATTGTGCCCCCCAAGATCCTGCCCTGCGAACCATGGCCGCTGGCACAACAACTGGATTTTGAAAAAGAAGTAACAGGGATGTACATGAGTGGTCACCCGCTGGACAATTTCAAATTTGAAATGCGCCACTACAACATCACGCCGCTGGCAGATTACAATGAATTCAAGGCCGCTGTAAATACATTTCCCAATCCTTCCCGGCAGTTCCGGGTAGCGGGTTTGGTGGTGGATGCACAGCACAGGCTCACCAAAACAGGAAAGAACTTTGGCATATTGGCCATTGAAGATTACAGTGGAAAAAGTGAATTCATGTTGTGGAGCGAAGACTATGTAAAGTATACCAACTACCTGGAAAAGGGAATGATCGTATTGGTGGAAGGCGGTTTTAAAACAAGGTACAACAGCGACCAGTATGAATTCAGATTATCAAAGATTCACCTGCTTGATACCGTTAAAACAACCCTCACCAAACAGGTAGTGATAGACGTTCAACCACAATTCATCAATGAAGATTTCGTAAACTTTATCGATTCCAACATTAAAGCTCATCCCGGCAGTACACAGCTCAAGTTAAATGTGAACGATAACCGCAATAATTTCAGGGTGGGTATGTACACCCTTGGAAAAGGCTTCACCATGAACGACGACCTGGCGGTATTTTTAAACGACAATAAAGATGTGGAAGTGAGTGTGGTGACGGGGTGACAGGCGAAAGATATCCTGTTGGCTAATTTTAAAGAATCTTTGCGTATTCGGCTCACCGTGCAGGTTAGTTGACCACTATTGAAGACTGGTCAAAAATTCCTGCAGAGCCTTGTCGGTATAATCTTCTACAATAGCGATCACGTTATCAAATGCAGCAAACTCATCCGCTGTATGCATGGTAGTAAGCACCACACACTGCATGCCTGCATTCAAAGCAGTCTCCACTCCTTTTGGAGAATCTTCAAATACAATGCAATCAGCAGCATCAATGCCCATAATACGGGCACAATTCAAAAATGTTTCAGGATCTGGCTTGCTGAGTGTAACATCATCGGCTGTTACAATGGCTTTAAAGTAGTGCCTGATATTGAGCCCGTCCAAAATAAAATCAACATTAAAACGGATGGCTGCGGTACCAATGGCCATTGCAATATTCTTTTCGCCGGCGGTTGCTAAAAAACGATCCAGGCCGCTGATCAATTTCATTTCGGAGCGGTATTCCTCCTGGTACAGGTTTTCTTTTTTTACTTCCAGTGCATCTTTTTCTGCATCGGAAAACCTGCCGGGAAAAATGCGTTCCAGCACTTCGCTGTTCTTGCCATAACATTCTGCCTTCACTTCTTCCAGCGTTAATGGCGAACCCAGAGCCTGCACGATCTTCCACCATATCCTGATATGGTATGGCATATCATCTATCATGGTGCCATTCATATCAAATATAAAAGCCTTCGGTTTTGTATTGCTCATCAGGAAATAAATTGAAGATATTTATGAAGCAGTTGCCTGAACCAGCCGGATCGAAGCATTCCTTTCTGGAAGATGATGATGCCTGTGATGGCACAGGTTATACCAGCCAATACATCCAGTACGTAGTGGTGACTGGTGTACACCGCTGCAAACCAGATGCCCAGCATTACAGCGATAAAAACAAGACGTACCGGTAACCATACCCTGTTCTTGAATTCATAATAAACTACTATCAATGGATAAGAAGAATGCAAAGAGGGCATCGCTGCAAAAACATTGGAGCCTTTTGCATACAGATTCTTAAAGATACTCACGTTAAAAAACTGGTCGAATCTTGCAAGACCAGCGGTATTCCCCGGTGTACCGGCAATAAAATCTTTTCCGTATTGCTGTAGGTACCAGGGTGGCGCCGCAGGATAGATATAATAAATGATAAAGCCGATCATGTTCACCAGTACAAAAGTGATGGAGAACTGCAAAAACAGCGGCTTGTTTTTAAAGAACAGGTAGGCCGCAAATGCAAGTGGCACCGGTATCCAGCACAGGTAAAAAATCCCCGTCATCACATCCAGCACAGAACTTTGGTGTGCCTTCCAGAACTCATTGGGTGTAACCCTTGCTTCGCCACTGCCAATACCGAACAATGCCTTTTCATGATTGTACAGGTCTGTGATGTGAACAGTGTTAAAACGGTAATTGGGAAACGCCTTCATGTAATCGAAGATGATCCAGTACACTATAAAAATAGAGAAGCCCAGGATGAACTTTCTTGCAACAGGGTGTGCAAAATAAAATATATTAAAAATACCTGCCAACACAAGCTGGTCAGTCTTGTACCCGATCAACAGGTAAGACACAAAAAGGTATAACGCTGTAACAGCGGCTGCAGATAAGATATTTTTTGGCGAATAAAAATTACTGCTCCTGTAGCTCATCTACTTTTTTTGCAGTATTAGGAAATCCGGAGCCGAAAATTTTATCCCATAAAGAAGAACTCACACCAAAGCCTTTTTCCGGGTTCTGGTAATGATGCAGCATGTGATGCTGCTTGATCTTTTTCATTAAACCAGATTTAAAGTTGTAATGGTGCATAGCATAATGAAGCATGTCGTACACCAGGTAACCCAGTAAAAAGCCCGGGAAGAATGCATACAAATGTTGCTGCGTTAAAAACAGGGAAAACAATAAATAGAACAGTGTTGCCAGTGGAATGCTTGCGGAAGGTGGCATTACCAGCCTTTTTTTATCTCTTGGGTAATCGTGGTGTACACCGTGAAAAATAAAATGAAGCCGCTGGCCCCAGCCCGATGTAGGATGGTAGTGAAAAATATAACGGTGCAGGCAATACTCGGTTACCGTCCAAACTCCCAGCCCTATTAAAAAATACAATATAAAACCTGCAATGCCTATCTGGTTTGAAAAAGCCAGGTAAGTAAAAAAAGTAATAACAGGTACAAATATGAACAGTGGAACTGCAAAATGAACCTTTGAAAGTTTTTCCATCCAGCCACTCTTGAACAACCGAATGGATTCTTCGCTGTTGGATATGTATGTCTTTGCCATCTTGTTAAATATATAAGGTGATACTTAAATTTTGATCCGTTCTGTTACGGTTTGTTTTGTTTCGGGATCTATTCCTGTGATGTCTGCATAATCAACTTTCGGCGACCAGGGCGATCCTCCCTTCCTGATCTCAAGGTATATTTTTGTAAGCACTGAATACCGCTTATTAATGAGTGTGAATACCCTGAACCTTCCATCTCCACAAAACTTCAGGTACAACTTCATATTCTTATAAGCCACAATGCTCAACTCGTATTCTTTGTCACCGATCTTCCTTGCTTTTATACCGTATGCAAATTTACGTTGAATAAAACTTAGTTCCTCTTTTTGTCCTTTTTCCTGGTATCTTATCCAGTAAACATGCACGGGGTCATCAGTATCCAGTACGCCTTTGGAATAATTCACATCGTACACAATGGTATTGCTGTTGTGATTGCGCTGCAGGTAAAAAAGCCGGTCTGCATGCGGCGGCGGGCTGGGGTAAGCAGCAGGTTGTGCAGCAAGCTGGTTTACCATCCCGGCAAGCAAGAAAACCGTTGCAAATTTAAACAGATAGCGTGGCTGCATCGCTTTATAGTCGTTTACTTTCCCCCCAGTTCCTTTTTGGCATGCATCAGCCTTTTGATGGCCGTTACATTGGTAAGCACCGCCATAATAGTGAGGGGAAGTGTAAATATCGTCATTGTTTCAAATACATGATACCTGAAAAAAGACACAAAGTATTTATAGTCTCCGCCAATATAGTGTCCCGCTACGCCACAGGCAATGGCGGAAAGACCGGTCAACACTACCCTCTCAGGCCGTTGCATTACGCCGCCTTTGTTTTCAATGCCGAGGCCTTCGCTCCTGGCCCGGGTATAACTTACCATCATAGAACCGATCAGTGCAATGAACGCAAACAAAGAACTCAGGAAATAATGATGTGCCACCAGGTAATAACAGATACCCAGGAACATGATGAGTTCGCTGTACCTGTCGAGTACAGAATCAAACAAGGCCCCGAATTTTGAACTCATGTTACCAAGCCTGGCTACCTGGCCATCGAGCATATCAAACAAGCCGGCTACCAGTATCAGTACGCCTCCCCAACCCACATACGAAAGATCTCCCCGGTGGCCCTCTTCGGCGCCTTTTATAAAAACAATGGCTACACCGATATTGAGCACCAGCCCCGTAATGGTTACCAGGTTGGGGGTAAACCCAATCTTTATCAACCCCTTTACAAAAGGATTGATCACAACGTAAATTGTTTGTTGAAGCTTATCTCTTAGTCGCTCCTGTGCCATTATGCTTTTAAAGATTTATCTGCATTAAAATTCAAAACGTACCTTAAACCTTACCCCCCATTTGCTGATATCCGGATGATCGAGGTAGGTCAATCGCTTGATCAGGTCTACCCTCAATAATTTAAATATATTGGCCAGTCCCACACTCACTTCCATATAAGGCCCGTTGTTCAGGGCAAAGGTATTGGCTTTGCCAGTGACCGGGTCGGTTAAAAACTTAAACACATTGGCATTTTTCGCCGGGTTATTCTCATCTCTTAAACTACCATACAGCACTTTCATACTGGCTACTTCCCTCCACTTAAGGGCTCTCAGCAAAGGAATTTTATTGAGGAAAAAGCCATTGAAATGCACATCAAAGTTAGCTGCATAAAATTTATCACTTACAAATTCCAGGAAGTTCATAAGGTTGTATGAATTAAGCTGGTAACCATACGTTTGATTGGCCCTGTGTATCGTCAGCAAAGGAAAAGGCAACTGCCCAAAAGTATATCCGCCTTCCATGGTAATATCAGTAAAACCCAGTTGCGACATGTAAAACCGCTTTTCGGCATACAGGTTAACGTTATGATATTTGTATTCTCCGCCGAACACTCCTTTCAAACCGGTGATATACCGCAGGCTGAAAATAGGATACTTGTTAACGATAGGAATACGGAAATTTTTACCCTGGTAAAACTGTTCTCCCGGCGCCCAGCGCAATTGAGCACTTATTTCCGCAGTAGTAATACCCGGGATATAAGAACCGGAATCGGCACCTGGTTTTTGGTAACTAATGGCTCCGGCAGGCTCCTGTTCCGTATGTTTAAAGCCCAGCGATAACTGGAAATTTTTACCAAATTCCCGTTCGTATTCTGTTTTGAAAATCCTGTTGTATATCCACTTATCGTTCTTCCCTCTTTTAAAAGACAACAAAAAATTGTCTTCCTGAACATACTGCAATTCCTGTCCGGGAATTTTCATATCATACTGGTAACCCAGTTTAAGATAGTGCAATGGAAAAGCGTAAATAGATTTATGGTTCAACGACAGGGTTACGTTCGCTGCATATTTATACCGCTTGTCTTTAAATCCATAAGCCACATAATTTTCAAAGTAAAGGTTGTTGTTGAACTTAGGGGTGGTACGTCCGCCAAGGCGCAACCTGAAACCTTCTATCGGGTTAAAACTGTAAAATGTATTGGTATTACCGATCTCGTAATCACCCAGCACAACATAGCCTGTAAACAGTGCCGTAACAACCGTCATAAAGGTTTTGAACTTTTTGGTGTTCTTCAGGCTGTCGATATTGTAATAAGCTTTGGCCTCTACATTAGAAAGTGGTGTATGCCGCTGGGCTACCCAAAAACTGTCGGAGTTGGTGAACTCTGAACTTAAATTCACTTCATCCTTTGCTTTGTAGATACTGTCCGGCGCCGGTACGTTGATCAAAAAATCTTTGAACGACACCAGGCGCTCACCGTACATGCTTCCGCTGGAGCTGTTCACCAGTGCGAATTCCGTAAGCATATCACTTTTGATAACATGGTATCTTCCATCCGGACCTTTTTCAAAATCCTGTTTTATTTTAAGTTCCCTTGTCCAGTTAACATTGGCCTTTTTGCTGATGGTCATTTCAATTTTTTGAATTGAATAGTTGCCATCAAGCGTAATGTACATGGTTCCCCTGAAGATCAGGTCATTGGGGTTTTTAGGCGTAAAATAAAGCCGCACCAGTTTTACACCGTCAACCTCCGTGGTATCCCGGATATAATAGCGGTAAAAAGCAGGACCGAGATCTGCAATGGGGCTAAGAAATTGTTGTTGCAGCAGGGGAATGCTGTTGTCGTAAATGTTGATGTCTACATACAATGATTTGAGATAAGAGCTGATACCGGCGTTATCAATAAAATCACCATAGTTCACTTTCTTTTCTGCAAGTATACGGGTCTTATCTTCTGAAGGATCTTTACGAAGGTATTTTTCCTGCAGCTTTTCTTCAATATAGATCGGCAACAGCGACTTGCCCGGTACCGAATTGGTATCCACATTCTCCATAATGAATTTAAAACTTCTGAAAAGTTTGTTCTTCATTAATTTTTCGGGCGTATTGGCCAGCGACAATCCCAGTTTTTCATACTGCTGGTATTGTACATAGTCGTAAGCCGTGATCCTGTTCTTTTCTTTATTCTCCAGCACTTTATCGATCAGTTCAACAGCAGGGTTATTCTTATTGCGGTACTTACCCCGTCCCCTTTTTACCACCACTTCCTTCATAGCCTTGCTTAGCTCCATCTCAATATCAACATTCTGTTCAATTCCGGGAGTGATCTTTTTGGTGACCGTAGTATAACCTACGAAAGAAAATAACAGCGTGTTGAACTTAGGGTTTCTTGTTTCAATGGAATAACTGCCATTTTCATCGCTGGTAACACCTTTGCCGTCTTTAAAAACAACGGTTACAAAAGATATTGGCCGCCTGGTAATAGCATCCCTTATAAAGCCTTTTACAATGGTTTGTGCACCGGCTGAAAAACTCCACAACAAAAACAGCAAAAGAAACGATCCTTTGCTGCGAAGTTTGTTGCTGATTGTGTTATTGAATATTCTTAAAAACATATTTCTTTTGTAAGGGATAATTATAGGCCAGTGCAACGGTTAAAGAAATGAGTACTTTGGCCAGCATATACTCAACACCGGCTACATGAATAAGCAGGTAAACGCCGGAGGCATTTAGTACCAGGTTACCGATCCAGGTGAGGAAGTATTTTTTTCCCTGTTGGATCATTGCACCATCGGCCACTTTAAACGCCCAATACCTGCAGATGAAGAAATTGATGATGCCGCCGGCTACCGTACCGCCAATACAGGCCAATACTTTGTCGACCCCCGCAAATTTCACCATCACAAAAGTGAACACATAGTCGCAGGCACTTGCAACAGTTGCTGCCACGTTCGCCTTTAAAAATGTTTTCATCTTTTTTATTTGATATATGCTGTTGAAATAAAAATGATCAACTGCAGCACCATGAATGAATAAATACCTGCCAGCACATCATCGGCCATTACGCCCCATCCTTTCGGTAGTTTTTCCAGTTGCCTGATACCAAGCGGCTTCACAATATCAAAAAACCTGAATAAAACGAGACCCGTTAACAGGAATATAATATTGGAAGGCGAAAACAACAGCGTGATCGCCATGCCGGCCACTTCATCGATCACCACTTTGCTGCTGTCTTTTCCCCAGGCTTCGTCCACTACGTTTGAACTCCATGTTCCAACTAACAGGATGGTGGCTGTGGTAATTACCTGCCAGGCTGATTGAACAAACCCGGCAGGTAATAAAAACCATATGATACAATATGCAACTGCTGCGATGGTTCCTCCTCCCTTTATCTTTCCAATACCTGCAACAGATGCGATCAGTTGATGCAACAGCATATCATTACATTGCTTCTACCAGTTCCTGGTAATAATCCAAACCAAGATGAGTGATCAGATCTTCTCCCATCATATGACGGAGTGTGTTCTGCATTTTGATCAACTGTTTGAATATATCATGCTCAGGCGCCAGTTCAGGCAGCGTTTGCGGTGATTTAAAGTAGAAAGAAAGCCATTCCTGTATACCGTCCATTTCAGCACGTTTTGCAAGATCCAGGAACAATGCAAGGTCAAGTACGATCGGTGCAGCTAATATAGAATCGCGGCACAGGAAGTTGATCTTGATCTGCATGCTGTAACCAAGCCATCCGAAGATGTCAATATTGTCCCAGCTTTCCTTGTTATCACCGTGAGGTGGATAATAGTTGATCCTTACCTTATGATACAGTTCACCATACAATTCAGGACTTGATTCGGGCTTGAAGATCTCATCCAGCACGCTGAGTTTGGAAACTTCTTTTGTTTTAAAGTTTTCAGGATTGTCCAGCACATAGCCGTCCCTGTTACCAAGGATATTGGTAGAGAACCAGCCACGTACACCCAATGCCCTTGCATGCAGGCCCGGTGCCAAAATGGTTTTCATCAAAGTTTGACCGGTTTTGAAATCCTTTCCACCTATTGGTGTATTGGTTTCTTTTGCCAGGTCGATGAGTGCAGGAATATCGCAGGTAAGATTAGGAGCGCCGTTTGCAAACGGAACACCCAATTTGATCGCTGCATAGGCATAGATCATGCTCGGAGCAATGTTTGCATCATTGTCCTTTAGCCCCTGCTCAAAACTTTCAATGGTCCTGTGTACATCAGATGTTTCGATGTATTTTTCTGTACTGCCACACCATACCAGCACTACCCTGCTGCAATTGTTGGCTTCTTTAAAGCTTTCAATGTCGTTCATCAGTGCCAGTGCCAGGTCGTATTTGGTAGCCTCTTTTTTTACATTGGTACCATCCAGGTTGGCCACATAAGATTTATCAAACACCGCTTTCATGGGTTTGATAGCAGACAATTCAGTTTTGATCTCAGCCAGCAGGGATGATTCCAGCACCTTGGCATTCATCGCCGCTTCGTATACATTGTCTTCATAAATATCCCATCCACCAAAAACGATGTCATTTAACTGTGCCAGCGGAACGAAGTCGTTTATTTTGGGATTCCTGTTCTCTGTTCTTTTTCCAATACGGATATTGCCCATTTGCGTTAATGAACCTACGGGAAGGGCGAGGCCTTTTTTCACTGCTTCAACACCTGCAATAAATGTGGTGGCAACAGCGCCTAAACCAGGAACCAATATTCCTAATTTCCCTTCGGCCGGTTTTACTTTTTGTACCATATATTCTGTTTTTTATTAAAAATTGATATTCTAATTACGTTATTTCAACCATTGATTGCTCCGGTACCATTCGAGCGATTCTTCCAGCCCTTTTCTCAGATCGTACTGAGGGGTAAAATCCAGTTCCGCCCTTGCTTTGCTGATATCGCAACTCCAGTTTACAGCCGTAAGCTCATTCAACTTTTCGATGCTTAGCGGCGATGCTTTTTTCAAAGATTTATTAATGCGGTCTGATACATACAAAAATCCTTTTAAAATGCCGAGCGGGATGTGAAACCGGAATGCCTTTTTCTGCAGCAATCCTTTTACAATATCCGCATATTCGTACCTGCTGTATTCCCTGCCATCCGAGATATTATAGATGCTGTAAGGCCCTGTTTTCAATAAAGCGTTCACCGCCACTTCAGCCATATCTTTTGCGTATACAAAACTCAGTTTTTGCACACCTTTTCCAATGTACGGGTCAAGCCCCTTATTGAGCGTTTGGGTAACGATGAAGATATCTTTTTCCCTGGGCCCGTATATGGCTGTTGGTCGTAAAATGGTTACGGGAATATCGGTATCTTTTAAACCAATCTCTGCATTCAGTTTACTTTTTCCATAGGCGGTAACGGGATAAGGAACAGCATTGTCCTGTATGCCTTTTTCAAAATTGTTGGAAGGACCCGTAGCTGCCAGACTGCTGATGTATACGAAACGTTTAATCTGTGCCTTATTTTTTTCTGCAGCTTTTGCCAGGTGTTGGGTATAAATGTTATTTACAAGATCATATTCCTCTTGGGTGAGTGCCTTTGTAGTACCGGCGGCGTGTATTACATAATTGATTTTTTCCTCTGCAAAGATCTTTTCCATTCCTGCCACATCTTTGTAGTTAAGTTCAGTGAACTTTACCGGCAAAGCTTTAAGATGGCTGATATCACTGCTTTTCCTCACTGCAGCGTAAACTTCCAATCCTTTTTCCAGTGCTGCATTGATCAAGTGATAACCCAAAAAACCGCTTGCACCAGTTATCAATACTTTATCCCTCATAATGCTTTTTCTAAAATCCTGTAGCGCTTGTAAGGGGTAGCATTTAACTTTTTGAGACCATTGTTCATCATCTCATTGTTCTCCAGTATCCACGAAGCCTCACCACCCCTTATTTTTTTGGCGGCCGCCTGTTCAATGATCTCGGAATAAAAACATGCTTCAATCCCTGCTTTACGATAATCCGAAACCACCCCAAGCGCCAATACCCTTACATAATTGACTTTTTTAAGCCCCAACAGTAATTTAAAAATACCTGTCGGGAAAAGCCTTCCTCTTTTTATTTTGATCAGTACCTGGTTAATATCCGGTATCGCCAATGAAAAACCAATCACCTTACCATTATGTTCAGCCAGTTGACAAAAATCCTTGTCCAGCAACATTTTCATGTCTTTAGCCAGGTACTTGAATTCTTTATCGGTAAAAGGAACAAAACCGGTGTTTTCTGCCCAGGCCGTGTTATACACTTCCTGTATCTTATTCACTTCGTTCTTATAATCCTTCATGTTGATATTCCGGATCACAATACCCTTTAGTTCGAGTCTTTTTAAAAGGGTTTGCTTTAACTGCAGGGTACGCTTATCAACTGTTGCAGTGGAAAGATCATAGGCCAGTAAATCAACATTTTTTTTAAAGCCCGCTTTTTCAAGCAGTGGCAGGTAATAAGGCTTGTTGTAAGTCATCATCACGACGGGTGGTGAATCGTATCCATCCACCAGTAAACCGCAGGGCTCGTTGGTAGAAGGATTCACGGGTCCTATCATCGTGTCGGCACCTTTGGCCTTGAGCCATTTGCCGGCTTCATCCAGCAATTGCTTCGCCAGCGCAGCATCATCTACCAAATCAAAGAATCCAAAAAAACCATCCTTTCTTTGTTTGAATTCGTTGTGGTTATTATTCATGATCGCCGCAATTCGTCCCTTGATCACTCCATTCTCAGTTGCCAAAAAAAGCTGTACCTGTGAATGTTCATGAAAAGGATGTTTGCCCGGTGAGAGCAAATCTCTTTGCGCAATATGAAGTTCAGGCACATAGTTGCTATCTCCTTCATACAACCGATGGGGAAAATCAATAAATGAGGCCAACTCTTTTTTTGTAGAAACCTGCTTTACCTGCATCATGCTTTCACTGTTTCTTTAACAGCATTTACTTGTGGTATCTTTAATTTATAGGCAACTTTCTTAATCTTTTCAACAGCATAATCGATCTGTTTGAAGGAATGCGTTGACATGAGCGAAAACCGGATCATGGATGATTCACTGCTTACTGCAGGAGAAACAACAGGGTTTACAAAAACACCTTCATCCATCAGCATTTTTGCCATCAGGAACGTCTTTTCATTGTCCCTTACATAAATAGGGATAATGGGCGATTCTGTTGGGCCGATATCAAAACCTGCTTCCCTGAATGCATCTAATGTGTAATTGGTGTTCTGCCACAGTTTTTCAATACGCTCCGGTTCTGCTTTCATCACTTCCAGGGCAGCCAAAGCGCTTGCAGCAGCACCCGGTGAAATACTGGCACTAAACATCAAAGAGCGGGCATGGTGTTTCAGGTACTCAATCACTCTTTTGTCAGCGGCCACAAAGCCCCCGATAGAAGCGAGCGATTTACTGAAAGTACCCATGATAAGGTCAACCTTGTGAGTATTGTTGAAATGAGCTGCGGTACCACGACCACCCGGGCCTAACACACCTAAAGAATGGGCGTCGTCCACAAAAACGGTCGCATTGTATTTTTTAGCCAGTGTAGTGATCTCATCAAGCCTTGCAATATCACCTTCCATGCTGAACACCCCATCGGTAGCGATCAGTTTAAAAGCATCGATCGGCGCATTGGCCAGTAATTTTTCGAGATGGGCCATATCAGAGTGGCCGTATTTATAAATTTTTCCGAATGAAAGCCTTGCTCCGTCAATGATACAGGCATGGTTCCATTCATCAAGGAATATGTAATCGTTGCGGCCGGCCAGTGCAGAGATAACGCCTACATTTACCTGGTAACCGGTGCTGAATACCAAGGCACTTTCTTTTCCAACAAAATCAGCCAGCGCCTCTTCCAGTTCAAGATGAAGATCAAGAGTACCGTTCAAAAACCTTGAACCGGCGCAACCGCTTCCGTATTTATCAATGGCTTTTTTTGCAGCATCTTTTACCTGCTTATTATTGGTTAAACCAAGGTAACTATTTGAACCAAACATTAAAATTCGCTTTGACCCAATTATCACTTCAGTATCCTGGTCAGACTGGAGGGGACGAAAAAACGGATAGATATCAGCTTCCTTTAATCGATCAACAGTTTTGAAAGCGTCTATTTTCTTCTTCAATGCGTTGTTAATCATCTTTTCGGTTTAGTGTTTGGTAAATAATTTTAAATTTAAGATAAAGTTATCAAAATGTTATCTAAAGGGTATATTAATTAATTCCATGTTTATCAACTAACAGCGAACATTTGCTCTGCACTTCTGCATTTGGCCTGTATCCTCGAAAGTACCTTCATGCAGGTGGCCAGTTCAGCTTCCCCGATGCCTTCTTTTAACACGAGGTCCTGCTCCAGGAAAAAGTCATGCATTTTCTCAATCACCGTCTTTCCATTATCCGTTAGTGCGATCACATTCTTTCTCCGGTCACCCGCTGCAGGCACACGTTTCACAAATCCCTTCTGTTCCAGGATATCCACAGACCTGAGTACCGCAGATTTGTTTTTATCCATTATCTCGGCAATATCCTGCTGAATCATATCTTTTTTGCCATTGTTCCTGGATAAAAAGTAGAGTACTCCCATCTGCTCAAATGTAATCTCCTTGCTGATACCGGCAAATGTTACGTTAATAGCTTTCAGCAACAGTTTGCCTGTATGAACAATCATAAAACCTAAAGTTTCCGGCATTTCCTTACAGATCATAAATAAAATTAGTTGCTTAGTGAACGGTTGCAAAGGTAACAGTTTACAATTACATAACATCGTAATAAAATAAAACTTTACAATATTGTGATATTTTAACAATTATATTTGAAATACTGCTTTCATTTTCAATGCAAAGGCTGTAAATAAAAAAGCCCTTCTTATCGAAGGGCTTTGAATATGTTAGTACCGTTATCTTACCATTTGTCTACTTCTACATTGCTGCCATTATCTGAAGAAGTTGGCGTTTCATCAGTTTCAGCAGGTTTGGTTTCTTCTACCACCGGCGCTTCTTCAACGGCAGCAGTCACCGTTTCTTCGATCCCGTCTGTAGCAGCGGCTACAGGAGCACCTCCTTCTTCACCTTCATAAGCTGTATCATGATTGAAAGCGTCGAAATCAAAATCAGGCATCAATTCCGTTTTTACGTAATCAACCGCATCAGTAAGCCCTTTAATGAATTTATTAAAATCTTCTTTGTATAAAAAGATCTTATGCCTGTCGTACCCGTCAGAGTCAAAACGTTTACGGCTCTCAGTAATAGTTAAATAGTAATCACTACCCCGGGTTTCTCTTACATCAAAAAAGTAAGTTCTGCGTTTTCCGGCCCTGATGCGTTTGCTATAAACGCTTTCCATTTTTTTGTCGTTGTTCTCGTACGCCACAGTTGTTTTAATTTAAAGTTAATTGATTGCCAAATAATTTATTATACTGACAAAGATAAAGTTGTTTTTGAAATAGCAAAAAAAACGATGATTTTTAGATGATGTTTAAAATTTAGTGGGGACAAGTTGTTTATAGACCGGTAAACAGGCGATTACTTATCAATTTTGCATTCGGTAGTGACGCTCTTCCCATTTTGTAGAGTGTTATCAATCACCCGATCTGTGCACTGATGTTACGGACTTGTAGGCAACTATCCTTCATCTGTAGTTTCTTCAGTAATGATATCCCTCTCCTGTTGCTGCTGCCGCCCGTACATCTCTGCATAGTAACCCTTCTGCTGCAATAAAGAATCATGGGTACCCTGCTCAGCAATGGCACCATTTTCAATCACTACGATCTTATCAAAAGCCAGCAACGAAAAAATGCGGTGCGTAATGATGATAGCTGTTTTATCCTGCAGGTAGTTGTTCAGGTTGCTCAATATCTGTTTTTCAGTTTTTGCATCAACAGCACTGAGGCAATCGTCAAAAATTACCACCGAGGGGTTTTTGATCAAAGCCCTTGCAATCGAAATGCGCTGCTTTTGCCCGCCGCTCAACGTTACGCCTCTTTCGCCGATCATGGTTTCGTATTTTTCCGGGAAGCCAGTGATCTCTTTGTGTATGCAGGCGTCCACCGCTGCTTTTTCAACCTGCTCCCTGGAAGCTTCGGGAAAACCGAAGGCGATATTATTGTACACCGTATCGCTGAATAAAAACACATCCTGCGGCACATAGCTCACATTTTCACGCAGGTAATCCAGGTCAATCTTATTTGAGGGCACTTGATCATACAAAATACCTCCCTGCTGAGGGTCGTACATCCGAAGGAGCAGTTGCGCCAGTGTCGACTTACCCGAACCAGTCTTTCCTATGATCGCAATTTTTTCGCCTTTGTTCACTTTGAGCGAAAAGTTCCGGATGGCCCGGATCCCTGTATGAGGATACACAAAATCTACATTGCTGAATTCGATGCTGCTGTTAAGCGATGGCTGCATCTTTTCCACTGGATTCTGAATGACCGGTTTACTATCCAAAAATTCGTTGATGCGTTTTTGGGAAGCTGCTGCCCGCTGGGTCATGCTGGCCGTCCACCCAATAGCGCTTACCGGGAAGGTGAGCATTTGTATGTACATCACAAACTCTGCGATCTTGCCCACATCGGCCCCCGGCACCTTATTGATCACATCCAGTGCTCCCACCATAATGGTGAAAAGCGTACTGACACCGATCAACAGGGCCATTGCAGGAAAATAGATGGCTTCTGTTTTTGCCAGGCCAAGTGCATTCTTTTTATACTGTTCACTGTTGTCGGTAAAAAATCCCAGCATGGCTTTTTCCTGCACAAATGATTTGATCACCCGTATGCCACTGTACGATTCCTGTGCATTGGTAGTGAGTTGGCTCAGCAATGCCTGTATGCGTTCGCTCTTTTTATTGATGATGGTATTTACAAAATAGATGGTGATCGCCAACACCGGCAAGGGCGAGAGTGCTACAAGTGTAAGTCTTGGGCTGGCCTGGTACATGAAATAAACACTAAACATCAGCACAGCTGCCAGGTTGATAAAATACATCAATGCCGGCCCGGTGTACATCCTCACCCTGCCAACATCTTCCGATATCCGGTTCATGAGATCGCCGGTGCGGTGCGTTTTATAAAAATTGGTATCAAGCTGCTGGTAATGGGCAAACACCTGGTTCTTTTGATCGTATTCGATGAGGCGGCTCATTACAATAATGGTTTGCCGCATCATGAACATAAAAAATCCACTGATGATGGCAATGAGCAATAAGGTGATGCCGCACCACAATATTTTATCGCCAAGACTCTTTGTCTGCAACAGGTAAATGATCTTGTTAACGATCACATCGCTTTGCCGGCTATGGGTTCCCGTTTTACCAGCCACTGAGTTTACCACATAGCCTGTAAGCTGCGGCGCCAGTACACTGAAATAATTGGTAAGGATGATAAAGATGATGCCTAAAAAAAAACGAAAT
>DDEU01000075.1 GCA_002336815.1 Chitinophagaceae bacterium UBA1946
TGGCAATAACCAGGTATGGGATGCCCTGAATGTATTTGTAACAGATGGTGCCTGCATGACCTCTTCCGCATGTCAGAATCCTTCATTAACTTACATGGCATTAACGGCAAGAGCGGTTGATTTTGCGGTGAGTGAATTGAAGAAAGGGAACTTATAATTGTTATGTTGAATGTTAAATGATGAATTTTGAATTAACCTTATCGGGCAGATTTCTCATTTAGCATTCAAAATTCAACATTTAAAATAATAAAAAAGTGGAAAGAAGAGAACTCATAAAAACAATTGCTGTTTTAACAGGCGCTGCTTTCGTAGGTGGAGGCATACTGAGCGGTTGCAAAACAGAACTGCAGTTAGGCGGCGCTGTATTCAGCAAAGATGATATCCTGTTCCTGGATGAAGTGGCGGAAACCATCATTCCTGCAACCAGTACGCCCGGGGCCAAAGCAGCCAAAGTGGGAGCGTTGATGAAGGTAATGGTAAATGATACTTATTCAGAAAAAGACCAGGTTGTATTTCACAAAGGTATTGTTGCGCTGGACGAAGCCAGTAAAAAAGCCAACGGCAGATCATTTATGGATGCCAGTCCTGCTCAGCGCACTACTTTATTAACTGCACTGGATGCAGAAGCGAAAGCTTATCAAAAAACAAAGAAAGAGGATGAGCCGGCGCATTATTTTACCATGATGAAACAATTAACATTGCTTGGTTATTTCACTTCCAAAGAGGGTGCTACACAAGCACTGCGTTACCTGCCGGTTCCCGGAAAATATATTGGAGACTATCCTTACAAAAAAGGAGACAAGGCCTGGGCTTACTAATCCGGCAGGCATACATGGAAAATATCAGTCACAGGCATATTTGATACAAAGACACCAGCGTCAGTTAGGTGTAGAAAGAGATAAAATAGTACTACAGAACAAAGCCCCGGCCAGCTTATTTTTACCCAACGATAAATGTGTTGCACCGCACCGGTCCCTCACCCGCAAAATGTTGATGGATGGTGTTTAGCAGCATGACTGTGTTTGTGGATCACATGAAATAACACTGGTAATTTTTAGATCATTACTTTTCTCATGCTTTACGTACACAGCCATTTCTGTTCGGGGAGATGGCTTTTTTGTACAGGGCAGTTTAAAATAGCATGCGACAATGAAAACAGCAGCCTTCTTTTTTTTGACAATGCTTCTTATAACAGGTCCTGCGCCGCTACGGGCAAAAACACCGTTTTCAAACAATGAACTCCGGCTTTTTACTGCCGACAATCCTTTGTACCAATATGTAGGCAGGATCGATTTTTCAAATAAAAAATTACCCCGTTACTGGAGTCCCGGCGTGTACATCACTGCCAAATTCAAAGGCAGTGAATGTGACTTGCTGGTAAACGACCAGGAGCTCTGGGGTAAAAATCACAATTATATCGAGATCAGGATCGACGATCAGCAACCGTTTAAAATTCAGACCACGCAAAAGGAAAATGTGATCAGGATAGCGGCTGGTTTAAGTGCCGGTGAACATGTTGTGGTGATCTGTAAAAACACCGAATCGAATATTGGGTACCTCGAATTTGTGGGATTGCGTTGTGAAAAACTGTTGCCGCTACCGCCGAAGCCTGTACGAAAAATTGAGTGTTTCGGCAATTCCATTACCTGCGGCACGGGGGCCGATCAAACGGATATTCCCTGCGGAAAAGGTGTTTGGCAGGACCAGCACAATGCGTACCTGAGCTATGGGCCACTGGTAGCCAGGAGCCTGCATGCCCAATGGGTGCTCAGCGCTGTATCCGGCATAGGGTTAATGCACAGTTGCTGTAACCTCGATGTTGTAATGCCGCAGGTATATGATAAAATAGAAATGCGGGGTGATTCTATTCCCTGGAATTTCAATAATTACCGGCCGGATGTTGTTACGGTTTGTCTTGGCCAGAATGACGGTGTCCAGGATTCAACTGTTTTCTGCAACACTTACATCCATTTTATAAAAGCACTGCGGGGGCATTATCCCCGTGCACAGATCATCCTGCTCACCAGTCCAATGGGCGATGCAACGCTTACTGCAGTGCTGAAACGGTATTTGACCGGCATCAAAAATGAAGTAAGAAAAAAAGATAAAAAAGTGGATGCCTATTTTTATTCGAAACAATATGCTCATGGTTGCGATTATCATCCTGACCTACAAGAGCACCGGCAGATAGCGTTTGAGTTGGGAA
Organism: Chitinophagaceae bacterium UBA1946; assembly: GCA_002336815.1. Lineage (GTDB taxonomy): Bacteria > Bacteroidota > Bacteroidia > Chitinophagales > Chitinophagaceae > Ferruginibacter. The sequence continues at coordinate 2,207 of DDEU01000075.1, forward strand.
CATTTATTAAAAAGAAAATGAAATGGTAGCTACGTATATGAAAAAACAATACCGCGGCCTGGCTGCTACTTGCATGCTGCTCCTGCACTTTACGGTGGCTTATCCTCAGCAACCGGTAAAACTGGTTGATGAAAAAGCAACAGCAGAAACAAGGGCCTTGTGTTACCACCTGCAGCAACTTTCTCAGGAGCATATTTTGTTCGGGCACCAGCATGCAACAGAGTATGGACATGGATGGAATGGTGATACGGGCAGGAGTGATGTAAAATCAGTAACCGGTTCTCATCCGGCGGTGATCGGTGTTGATTTTAGTGGATTGTCTGGCAGGCCGGCTGATGAGATCGAAAAGAATAAGCTCTCATTAAAACAACAGATTGAAGCAACTTACAATCGTGGTGCTGTTACCACTGTTTCCTGGCATTTCAACAATCCCATTTTTGGCGATGGCTTTTACTGGAAAGATTCGGTTTCCGGGTTAACAGTACAACAGTTGATACCTGGAGGAACTCATAACGAACAGTATAAAGAGATACTTAAAAATATTGCTGCAGTGGCAAATTCAGTTAAGGGAAAAAAAGGCGAAGCGGTGCCGCTGATCTTTCGGCCTTTTCATGAATTTGATGGCGATTGGTTCTGGTGGGGCAAAAGTCACTGCACGGTGGCAGAATTTAAATCGCTCTGGAAATTCACCGTAAGTTATTTGAGAGACAGCCTGGGTGTACACAATTTTATTTATGCCTTTTCGCCAGATAACAGGTTTGATACGGAAGCAGTTTACCTGGAACGTTATCCCGGTGATGAATGGGTAGATATGCTGGGGATTGATGATTATGGAGATTGGGGAAGAGATGGGAAATATGATGTGGCTGAAGGAATAAAGAAACTGCAAATTGTTTCTGATTACGCCGCCAAAGCCAATAAGCTGGCAGCTTTTACAGAAACAGGATTGGAATCAATACCCAATACAAGCTGGTGGACAGAAACTTTATTAAAAGGATTGAAACAAGCCCGGGTGAAAATGTGCTATGTGTTGGTATGGCGCAATGACGCCGGCAGTGCCACGCATTTTTATGCGCCCTTCCCCGGCCACAGCAGTGTGCCTGATTTTCTGAATTTTTATAATGATCCATATACATGGTTTGAGAAAGATCTTCCCGATATGTATGAACAAGGTGGTCGACCTTGAGCATGAATTTTAAAGAATAATAAACTTTAAGGTCGACCACCTTTTAGACAAATAAAAAATAAACAATGAAATTGATTCTAGTTCTCTTCGCAGCATTCGGCATCTCTTGCAGTAATGCGCAACCAGTAAAGGTTCACGGCCAGCTAAAAGTAGTTGGCACACAGTTAACCGATGAGCACGGCAAGCCGGTGGTGCTGAACGGGATGAGTTTTGGCTGGAGTTGTTTTCATCCCCGGTTCTATACCGCAGGCGCAGTGAACACCCTGGCGAAAGACTGGAATTGCAACGTCGTAAGGGCGGCATTGGGAGTGGAACCGGAGAATGGTTACCTGCGGGATTCTGCAAGCTCAATGAAATTAATTACCACTGTTGTTGATGCAGCGATCAAAGAAGGCATCTATGTGATCATCGACTGGCATTCTCATAATATCAGGCTCAACGAAGCCCGTGCTTTTTTTAAAACCATGGCTGCTAAATACCACGGCTACCCCAATATCATTTATGAATTGTTCAATGAGCCGGACGAAGAAAGCTGGCCGGAAGTAAAAGCTTATTCCATTGACCTTATCAGCACCATTCGTGCAATTGATCCCAATAATGTGATATTGGTTGGATCTCCACGCTGGGACCAGGACGTACAACTGCCGGCTGCTGACCCTATCAAAGGCTATAATAATTTGATGTATACCATGCATTTTTATGCCGGCACACATAAGCAGTGGTTACGAGACAGAACGGACGAGGCGATCGCCAAAGGGCTGCCCATTTTCGTTTCTGAATCAGCCGGCATGGACGCCAGCGGTGATGCAAAGATCGATGATGAGGAATGGGCTAAATACATTGCCTGGATGGAAGCAAAAAAACTAAGCTGGATCACCTGGTCTGTTTCTGATAAAGATGAGACCTGTTCTGTACTAAAAAAATCTGCTTCCAGTGATGGCGGCTGGACTGATAAAGACCTGAAGGAATCCGGACTGAAAGTAAAAGCTGTATTGCAAAAGAAAGATAACCATTGATTGAAAAAAAATAGTTGGAATGAAAATATTGAACGCCACGATTGCTTTCTGCCTGCTGAATATCTCATCATTCGCCCAGCAAAAAATATTTGACATCAGCAGCTACGGTGCAACAGGCGATGGTAAAACAGTTTCCACAAAGCAGGTACAATTGGCCATTGACGCCTGCAATGCAGCAGGTGGCGGAGAAGTGCTGATCCCAAGTGGCACATTCGTTATTGGTACGGTACACCTCAAAACCAATGTGCATTTATACCTTGGCGCAGGTGCTGTTTTAAAAGGCAGCGCCAACCTGGACGATTATGAAATGTATATTCCCGACAAGCCATTTAATCCTGTACATAAAGGAATGTTGTTCACAGAAGATGCAGAGAATGTAACGATATCAGGTGAAGGACACATTGACGGTAATGGAGATGTGTTTTTTGATCTAACCGCTGCCAAAAAGATCGATGCGGAAGGCACGAAACTTACCCGGCAGAAAGATAATTTTCGCCATGTGGATACCGGTATTGGTGATGGCCCGGTTGTTCCTAAAGACAGGCCCTACCAGGTGTTTGTTTTCAGCAATTGCAAGAGGGTAACGGTAAAGGATATCTTTATCACCAAAGCGCCTTTCTGGTGTATGCACTTCGCCGATTGTGATGCGGTGAAAGTTGATGGCATTCGTTTATGGAACAGCCTGCTGGCGCCGAATGCAGATGGGATTGATGTAACAAGCTGTACCAATGTGATCATCAGCAATTGCGATATCCGGGCCGGCGACGATGCCATTGCCATCACGGGCTACGATCATCATTTTGAAATTCCGGGCTACCGGAAACTGCGGCATGTTTCAGAGAACATCATTGTTACCGGTTGCAACCTGCAATCAGCCTCCAGCGCCATCCGTATTGGCTGGCAGGATCAGAACTCCGTCCGCAATATGCAGTTCAGCAATATCAATATCACCAATTCCACAAGGGGCGTTGGCATTTTTGTGAGGGATGAAGGATCCATAGAAAATATAAATTTTAGCAACCTGTACATTGAAACCAAACTGCGAACCGGCGACTGGTGGGGCAATGGCGAACCCATTCATATTTCTTCAGTAAGAGGTAAAGAAAATGTAAAAATGGGCAGGATCAAAAATGTTCATTTCAATAATATCATTTGCAAAGGAGAAAATGGAATGCTGTTATATGGTTCTGAAGAGAGCGTGATACAGGATGTGAGTTTTGATAATGTGAGCTTTGAAATTACCTACAGCAAACTCAGTGATGTGGCCGGTGGCAATATTGATCTGCGTGGCGCTTTGTACCCGGCCGATCAGCTTTTTCAACGTGATATCCCGGGCTTGCTGATACGGTATGCCAATAATGTCAGCGTCAATCGTTTCAAGTTGACCTGGGCGGGAACAAGAATGTCGTACTTTACGCATGGTATTGAAGCCAATCATTTCAAAGGGCTTAGCATTGCCAATTTTACCGGCACGGCATCACCCGCTAATAAAAAAGCAGCCCGCATTTATGTAGACAGTTTAAAAGGATTTACAACTGACGATCGGGCAGGAGTGGTAGTTGGCAAATAACCTTACACATCATTTAATACAAAATGAAAATTAAAAATGCGTTTCTTATACTTTGCCTGTATTACGTACAGTTTGCAGAAGCGCAACCCGGGTTTGTAAAAGTAAAAGATCAGCAGTTTATGCTGAACGGTAAACCTTACTATTATATCGGAACCAATTATTGGTATGGCGGTTTCCTGGCGATGGTTAAAGATGAGGTACATGGCAAGCAACGGTTGTTAAAGGAATTGGATTTTCTGCATGCCAACGGTGTTGATAATTTGCGTGTGCTCGCCGGCGTTGAAGGTGCCGGTAAAGTGAATGGTGTAAGCAGGGTAGCACCATCGCTTCAACCAACGCAGGGTGCGTTTGATACGTCCCTGCTGTACGGCCTTGATTTTTTACTGGCGGAAATGGGTAAACGAAAAATGAAAGCCGTTATTTACCTGAGCAATAACTGGGAATGGTCCGGCGGTTTTTTACAATACCTCAACTGGAATGGCCTGCTGCCGGATAGTATCATGCGAAGGAAATTATCCTGGGATGAGAACAGGGATATTGTTAGCCAGTTCTACCGTTGCGAACCCTGCAAAGCAGCTTACTATCAACAGGTAAAGCTGATCGTTCAAAGAACCAACAGCATCACAAAGAAACCATACATCAATGACGCTGCGATCATGGCCTGGGAACTGGCCAATGAACCAAGACCGATGCGGATGGCGGCAGTGCCTGCATGGAAAAAATGGATCGATGAAGTCTCGACTTATATTCGTTCCGTTGATAAAAATCATTTGATCACTACCGGCAATGAGGGTTCGCAGGGCAGTGAAAATATAGAGACATTCGAAGCAGCACACCAGGCAAAATACATCGACTACCTCGCCATTCATATCTGGCCAAAGAATTGGGGTTGGTTTAAAGATACCTGCATAGCAAAAAATTTCGATAACCTGCTAAAGAATACGACCGATTACATCAACCGGCATGCAGCAGTTGCCAGGCGTTTGCAAAAGCCGTTGGTGATAGAAGAGTTCGGCTTGCCGAGAGACCAGCATTCTTTTGATCCGGCATCTGCCACTTCATTGCGAAACAATTATTACCGTTCCATTTTTTCGATCTGGAAACAAAGCCGGTTAACCAACGGGGTGATTGCGGGATGCAATTTCTGGGGATATTCCGGTATCGGCAAAGCAAACCCCGCCGGTGATTACTGGTGGACGGAAGGAGATGATTACATGACAGATCCGCCGCCGGAGGAACAGGGGCTGAACAGTGTATTTGATACGGATAAAATTACCTGGAACATGATCTTGTCATTTACGCAGAAAGGTAAATAGTATGGCTGCTCAATAGTGAAATACCGTACAGGAGTGGCCCGTAACGGGTAGGGATAAACGATGTCGCAATCGCTGATAAAAGTATCCTGTGCCGGGCTCGAAAAATAATTACGATCGAACATAAATTATCTCATCATGAAAAAAATATATTGCCTCGCCATTGTTTTTTTGCTAACCCTTCAAATGAATGCACAGAAATTTCCGGGGCTGGCGTTAACGCCGCCGATGGGATGGAATAGCTGGAATACTTTTCAAACCAACATCAGCGAACAACTGGTAAAAGAAATTGCCGATTCAATGGTTAGCTCCGGAATGAAAGCTGCCGGCTACGAATACATTGTACTGGATGATGGCTGGATGGCGATGGAAAGAAACAAACAGGGCGACCTGGTGCCCGATCCCGTAAAATTTCCACATGGTATAAAGGCCGTAGCAGACTACATCCATTCCAAAGGATTGAAATTTGGTTTATACAATTGTGCAGGCACAAAAACCTGCGCTGGCTATCCGGGTACAAGAGGCTATGAATACCAGGATGCAGGATTTTACGCTGCTGTTGAAACCGATTATTTAAAGTTTGACTGGTGCAGTTCGGATGGCATCAATGCCAGAGAAGCCTACAATACCATGAGCAAGGCTTTGTCGCTTGCCGGCCGGCCAATCGTGTTTAGCCTCTGCGAATGGGGCAATAACCAGCCCTGGGAATGGGCAGCGGAAACAGGCCATTTATGGAGAACCACCGGCGATATTTTCAGTTGCTTTGATTGTGTAAAGAACAATGGCACCTGGAATGCATGGGGCGTGGTGCAGATCATGGACAAGCAAAAAGGACTGCGTAAGTTCGCTGGTCCCGGCCATTGGAATGACCCGGATATGCTGGAAGTTGGCAATGGATTAACCGATGCGGAAAACCGCTCACATTTTTCTGCCTGGGCCATGCTGGCTGCTCCCTTGATCGCCGGCAATGATATCCGTAAAATGACGCCGGCAACAAGATCGGTACTTACAAATAAAGATATTATTGCGATCAACCAGGACAAAGCAGGCATGCAGGGCTTCGTTTATTCCTTTACAGACAGTATTGAAACCTGGGTGAAACCTTTAAGCGATCATGAACTCGCTGTTTGTTTTTTAAACCGCTCGGTGAAAACAGTTGCTGTTTCATTTGACTGGAAAAAGCAGGTAATAACAGATTCTGTGTTCAATCTGAAATTTGACTTTGCAAATGATCGATATGCGATAAAGAGTTTATGGCTGAACAAAGAACAGGGCAACACGGATAAAACATACACGACCAGTTTAGGGCCGCATGATATTGTTGTATTGCGGTTGAGGCCGATAAGAAAATGATCGTGTTATTGGTCAATAGAAGTTGAAGGCGATTGACGGCCTTCTGTCTTTCATTCACCAAGGTTTTTAATTCAGCGTTTTCAATACATCCCAAATAAGGTCGGCTGCAAACTGGTTGCCTTTTTCGTTGAAGTGAATGCCATCCCTTGTCAATATATTTTTATCCAGGTCAGAAGGGTTATTGGTAAGGTAATAATTCTTGCAGGCCGTCCTGATGTCTACCAGCGGTAATTTCAATTCCGCTGCGATCTTCCGGATAATATCCGCATAGGCATCCAGCTCTTTATCGTCGTTGTTGGCATTGTTTTTTTTCTCGCCGATAACGGCCATGGTACAGAGTACCGGTTTGATGTTTTGCTGTTGTAATTTTTTAATGATGGCCCTGTAAAAACGTTCGTATTTTTCTATATCAGTGCCGGTATGCATGCCGCTTTTATGGCCCACATCGTTCACCCCCTCAAAGATCACTACGATATCCGGGTGCTGACTTAATACATCATCTTCAATGCGCAGGTACAGGTCGTACACCTTATCATAGCCAACGCCGGCCGCCTTTAGTTCGTAACCGGTGATGCCTTTTTGTTTCAGGCTGTCTGCCATTCTCACCACATAGCCACCCGGTTGCCCGCCTGCCGCTGTGATAGAATCGCCAAAAAAGATCACTTTCCGGTTTTTTTGCTGGTAAAAGGAAAGCAGTATCACGGATGACAGGATAAGAGCAATGGTGCAGATCTTTTTCATTAAAATATTTTTATACGTTAAATAAATGTTCTCGTTCCTGAAAAATTTTCACGGAACTCTTTCGGTGTGCAACCCTTTTTCTTTTTGAAAAGCCGGTTAAAATTGGAGATGTTATTAAAACCGCAACTGTACGAAACCTCGGCAACTGAATTGGTAGTGTCGATCAATATCCTGCTGGCATGGCCTAACCTGATCTCATTCAGGCTGTCGATAAAAGAAATACCTGTACGTTTTTTTATAAAGCGGCTGAAAGAAACCTCCGTCATGTTTACCAGCTTTGCCATGTCGCCAAGCGATATCTGCTTGTCATAATTTTTATTCATGTATTCAAAGGCCTTTTCAATGCGCCTGCTGTTGTAGCTAAACTGTACTTCGCTGTTAAAACTCGATTCAGAGAGGGTCCTGATATTTCTGCTGGTAGAAAGATCGTGCAGGATATTGATGAGTGCCATTACGGAATCAAAGCCGGTCTTTTGATGCAGGGTAGTAATCCGGGGGTAGATACTTTCGATGGTTTCTTTTGAAAAAAGAATGCCCCGTCCGGAAATTTCAAACATTTTACGGATAAAACTTAATTGATTCCTGAGCAAAAATTTTTCATCAAACAGGTCTTTATGAAACTGGATCGTAACCTCCTTGATTTCTGCGCTTCTGCAATTGTGCGTAAACCACGCATGTGATAAACTTGGGCCAATCAGTACCAGCTCAAGATCATCAATTTCATCTACATGATCACCCACGATCCGTTTGGCGCCCTTCGCATTAATGATGAGATTTAACTCGTATTCATCATGGTAATGGAGTGGAAAATTGAAAGCTGTTTTCACCCTGGAAAAAATAGTAAAGCAATCGTTTTGCGTTAAGGGAGTAATTTCCCTCATGATATTTTTATTCATAGTGCAAGCCGTATAAAATTAGTTCAGTTGCATTTAAAACCACCAATTTGATCAGATAGTATCAATCCAGGACTTCAATGGTTTCGATATGTACAGCAGATTTTATACTGCAAAATAGCGTCTTATAACGAAACAACATAATTGTCTATTCGAATAAATCAACAATAGGATAATAAAGTATTAGTATTGGGGAAATTGATAGTGTTATTTTTGTTAACTAAATCTTTCAACAATTGGTAGCGCTTACGATTGCTTTTTTCAGCCCTAAAAAGTATGGAATAATTTTATTTACCTGCCTGGCACTTTTCAATGCAGCAGTCGCTCAGCCCATTGATAAAAATGCTACCGGCAGCACAAAGGCATTGTACAGCAATTTAAAGGCGATATTGAAAAAGGGCATCCTTTTCGGACACCAGGACGATATGGCTTACGGTGTGCAATGGAAGTACCAACCAGGCAGGAGTGATGTAAAGGATGTTACCGGTCAGTATCCCGCTGTATTTGGTTGGGAGTTGGGCGGACTGGAAAATGATTTGCCGGTAAATTTAGACAGCGTGCCGTTTGATAAAATGAAAACGTATATCCGAAAGGGTTATGAAGCAGGAGCTGTGATCACCATCAGTTGGCATTTGAACAATCCGCTTACCGGAAAGTCGGCCTGGGATCCTGCCCCGGCAAATACCATCCCTTCCATTTTGCCCGGCGGAGAAAAGAATGAGCTCTATAAAACATGGTTGGATAAACTGGCTGCTTTTTTTAAAAGCCTGAAGGCCCAAAATGGGACATACGTTCCTGTTATCTTCCGTCCTTTTCATGAATTGAATGGCAGCTGGTTTTGGTGGGGAGGAAAAAATTGCACGCCTCAGCAACTAATGGAACTGTGGAAATACACCGTTGGCTATTTGAGAGACACCAAACAGGTACACCAGCTTTTATACGCTTTCAATACTGACCGTTTTGCAACAGCAGCCGAATACCTCGAAAGATATCCCGGCAAAGAATGGGTGGATATACTGGGCTTTGATATTTACCAGAAAGGCGACATACTGCCCAATGATCAATTCATTGCGGAATTGGACAGGAGTTTAGCCCTGCTGGAAAAGATTGCAGGGGAGGAGAAGAAGATTCCTGCACTCACTGAATTTGGTTATAACAGCCTGCCGGATACAGCCTGGTGGACAACCGTTTTTTACAAAGCCATTCATAAACATTCCATTGCTTATGCACTGGCCTGGCGCAATGCAGGGCCAAAAGCAGGCGGTGAAATCGAATATTATGTACCGTACAGGAGCCAGCAGTCCGCCGCTGATTTTTTACAATTCAGCAGGAAGAAAAAAATATTTTTTCAACAGCAGGCTAAACGGTTGAAATTATACCAGTAACCGGGTCAAATAAAAAAAGGATATACCCTGATAAAAAAAGCGCTTTCAAAAAATGAGACTACAGCTGATTGATATACTGATACTGGTTGCTTACCTCGCTACCATGATACTGATCGGTTTCTGGATGCGCAAAAAAGCAAAGCAGAACAAAGAGAGTTACCTGATGGGAGGTAAATCATTGCCATGGTATATGCTGGGGTTAAGCGATGCCAGCGATATGTTCGATATCAGCGGCACCATGTGGATGGTGGCACTTTGTTTTGTGTATGGATTAAAAAGTATCTGGATACCCTGGTTATGGCCGGTGTTCAACCAGGTTTTTATGATGATGTTTTTGAGTAAATGGCTGCGGCGCAGCAATGCCAATACCGGCGCCGAATGGCTGCAGACAAGATTTGGTTTAACTGGCAGGGGAGTAACGGGATCGCATATAGTAGTAATTGCATTTGCGCTCATTGGTTGTCTTGGTTTTTTGGCCTATGGTTTTGTCGGGCTCGGAAAGTTCATGGAAATATTCATTCCCTGGGATGCGATCAAAGGATATATTCCGTTTGATGTGTCTCCGAAATATGTACCTCATTTTTACGGCATCGTGTTTACACTCTTTGCCATGTTCTATTCCATATTGGGTGGTATGCACAGTATCGTATTGGGCGATGTGATCAAGTATCTCATCATGACCATTGGCTGTATCTCCATCGCTGTGATCGCCATGCAGCATTTGAATGGCCAGCCACTGCTGGTTCCCGAAGGCTGGAGCAATCCTTTCTTTGGATGGAAACTCGATCTTGACTGGAGTAAGATCGCTGCGGATGCCAATAAAAAGATCGCCAGCGATGGCTTTGGATTGTTTGGTGCATTTTTTATGATGATGCTGCTCAAAGGCGTGTTCGCTTCACTGGCCGGGCCGGCGCCGAATTATGATATGCAAAAAGTACTCAGTACACGCAGCCCAAAAGATGCCAGTAAAATGACCGGTTTTGTAAGCATCATCCTGTTGCCGATCCGCTATTCAATGATCACAGGGCTCACGGTGCTTGCCTTGCTCTACTATAACCAACTGTACCTGAAAGGGCCTGATGGTATTACCGATTTTGAAAGGATATTGCCGGCTGCGATCAATAATTTTTTACCCGTTGGCGTATTGGGAATAGTGCTAACAGGTTTGCTGGGCGCATTCATGGGCACATTCAGTGGTACGCTCAATGCGGCACAGGCTTACATCACCAACGATATTTACCTGCGGTACATTAACCCGGCGGCCAGCAATAAAAAGATCATTTCTGTCAATTACATTGTTGGAATACTCGTAGTGATACTCGGTGTATTCTTTGGATTTTTAGCCAACAATGTGAATGAGATATTGCAATGGATCGTAGGCGGATTGTACGGTGGTTATGTTGCCGCCAACTGTTTAAAGTGGTACTGGTGGCGATTCAATGCCAATGGCTTTTTCTGGGGAATGGCCGTGGGTATACTGGCCGCCCTGGCCATGCCATATGTTACTACTGGTTTGCCTTTGTACTGGTGGCCTTTGTTGTTTGTGCTGTCGCTGGCCGGATGCATCATTGGCACCTATGCAGCGCCTCCAACGGAAGAAGCAGTGCTGATCTCATTTTATAAAACAGTACGGCCCTGGGGATTCTGGAAACCCATTCACCAAAAAGTGGTAGCAGAAGATGCAGGCTTTGAAGCAAATAAAAATTTCAAATTGGATATGTTCAATGTAGCAGTCGGCATTGTAGGTCAACTTTGTTTTACTTTATTGCCAATGTATTTTATACTCGGCATGCACCTGCCACTGTTTATAGATATTGCTGCCATTGCAGTGATCGTATTGATACTTAAAAAAACCTGGTGGAATAAACTGGAGAATTAAAATTTGTTGTATGCAAAACAGTTTTCAAAAAAGATTGCAGTTATTAAAGGAACGCCAGCACAGGCTGCTGGTGCAGCCCAATGAACCTGCTGCCGAAACAAACGGTATCTACGTGCGCTATAAGAACCCGGTGCTAACGGCATCGCATGCCCCTTTAGCCTGGCGGTACGATTTTAATGAGGCTACCAATCCCTTCCTGATGGAACGTTTTGGCATTAATGCAACGTTGAATGCCGGCGCCATGAAGTACAAGGGGAAATATATTTTGGTGGCAAGAGTAGAGGGGCTGGACAGGAAAAGTTTTTTTGCAGTAGCAGAAAGCGATAATGGCATTGATAATTTTACCTTTTGGGATCGCCCTATAGTAATGCCGGAAACAACAGTACCTGATACCAATATCTACGATATGCGGCTGGTTCAACATGAAGATGGCTGGATATACGGTTTGTTTTGTACGGAAAGAAAAGATCCCGCTGCCCAACCCGGCGACGAATCTTCTGCCATTGCCCAGTGCGGCATTGCACGTACAAAAAACCTGGTTGACTGGGAAAGACTGGCAGATCTTAAAACCCCTTCGGCACAACAGCGGAATGTAGTGCTGCATCCTGAGTTTGTAGATGGGCAATATGCATTTTATACAAGGCCGCAGGATAGTTTTATAGAAGCCGGTAAAGGTGGAGGCATTGGTTTCGGCCTGGCAAAGGACATTACGAATGCGGTAGTGGAAAAAGAAGCAGTGATTGAACCACGGATCTATCATACCATTTCTGAAATGAAAAATGGCCAGGGGCCGGCGCCACTAAAAACCATCCATGGTTGGCTGCACCTTGCACATGGTGTACGCAATACTGCAGCGGGCTTGCGTTATGTATTGTATATGTTCATGACAGACCTGGCAGATATCACAAAAGTTACTTACAAACCCGGCGGTTACTTTATTGCACCGGAAGGTGCGGAAAGAGTGGGGGATGTATCCAACGTGGTGTTCAGCAATGGATGGATCGCTGATGAAGACGGTACCGTATTTATTTATTATGCTTCCTCCGATACAAGAATGCATGTGGCCATATCATCTATTGACCGGCTGGTAGATTATGTGATGAACACACCGGAAGATGGGCTAACATCTGCTGCTTCCGTGCAAACCATCAATGCGATCATCGAGAACAACAAGCGGGCAATGAATCCCACCCGGGAGGCAGCATTGTAACTGCATCCTTAATTTTGCGATCACAATGACAATGCAGCGGCAATTAATCGAACAATACAGCGGCGAACTGCGGCAACAACTGGATGCCATCCTTTCTTACTGGATCAGCAATACCTGCGATAGGGTTAACGGCGGATTTATTGGCCGTATTGATGAAAGCAATATTCCTTATCCCGATGCGCCAAAGGGATCAGTACTCAACAGCAGGATACTATGGGCGTTTTCTTCCGCCTTTGATCTTACCAACAATAACGGCTACCTGCAAATGGCAGGGCGTGCCTATTCATACCTTTCCGATAAATTCCTCGACCCGGTTTACGGCGGCGTATATTGGTCGCTGAATGCTGCCGGCGAACCCTTGGATACCAAAAAGCAGGTGTATGCATTGGCCTTTGCTATCTATGGATGCAGCGCTTATTTCGCAGCAAGTGGCGACGCGGCCGCAAAAGCAACGGCCATCGAATTATATCATACAATAGAACAATATAGTTTTGATCGGGCCTGTACCGGCTATCTTGATGCGTTTGCCAGGGACTGGTCTGCAATGGACGATATCCGCCTCAGTGCAAAAGACGCCAATGAGAAAAAGACCATGAATACGCACCTGCATGTGCTGGAAGCCTACACCCGGTTGTTCAGGGTATGGCCCAACGCTGCAGTGAAGAAGAGTATCGTATTACTGCTGAAAAATTTTACAGACCACCTCATTGATCCCGCCAGCCATCACCTTATTTTATTTTTTGATGAACAATGGAACGCAAAGTCGGATACAATTTCCTACGGTCACGATATTGAAGCAGCCTGGTTGTTGCTGGAAGCTGCAGAAGTGATAGCCGATGAAACATGGATCAATGCAATCAAAAAGATCGCTTTACAAATTACCAGCGCTGCAGCAGAAGGCCTGTCTGCAAATAATGGGTTAGAATATGAATATGAACCGGGCAGCGGTCACCACAACAGGCAAAAGCATTCCTGGGTACAGGCCGAAGCAATGATCGGTTTCTTTAATGCCTGGCAGATAAGCAATAAAGAACAATACCTGCAGCAGTCGATCAATGCATGGCAATATGTAAAGGAATCAATCCTTGATCAACAATATGGCGAATGGTATTGGGGCAGAAACGAAGATGGATCTGTGATGCAGGGCCAGGATAAAGTGGGTATCTGGAAATGTCCCTATCACAACAGCAGGGCCTGTATCGAGATCATCCGGCGCAGCAGCCGGTAAATTTATAAGAAGCTTCCATTTTGATAATAATGCTGTTTAACCTGCTCCGGGAATAATTATCCGGAACGAATAAAATGCTACCTTTCCACAGCAGTATGCTGACGTAAATCATACAACGCATTGGCGCCAACAATAAAAAAAGTAAGGAACTTGCCGGCGATTTACGATTGCTGCTTCTTAAACTGTAAAAACAGTATTCTTTTCAATAAAATCAATCAAATGAAAAAGTATTTTCTTGTAATTACTGCCCTTGTTTCGGGAGTAGTGGTGCTGGCGCAAACTCCTGCAGAAAAACAGCGGGCGGCTGCATTGATAAAACAAATGACGCTTGAAGAAAAAGTTGGACAGATGACGCAGGTAACCTTTGCCGTTATTGCACAGGGCGGCTGGGCTAACCAGGATGGTGCCATTGATCCTGTAGCGTTGAAAAACGCCGTGACAGGGCATCATGTAGGATCGATGCTCAATACCTCTGCACATGCTTTGTCTGTAGCTACCTGGAATGGTATCATCAAACAGATACAGGATGAAGTAAAGAATGAACGCCTGAAAGTGCCGGTTATTTACGGTCTGGATGGTATTCACGGGCAAACCTATACGCTCGACGCAACACTGTTTCCACAAAATATAGGTATGGCTGCCACCAGGAATCCATCGTTGGTACAGGCGATCACCAAAGTAGCCGCAAAAGAATTAAGGGCGTCGGGTGTGCGCTGGAACTTTGCGCCGGTGCTGGATATCGGCCGCCAACCTCTTTGGTCACGTTTTCCTGAAACCTATGGCGAAGATGTGTACATCGGGAAAACCCTGGGTGCCGCTGCCATCAGGGCTTACGAAGAAGATGGCCTGAAAAATCCAACGGCCGTTGCCAGTTGTATGAAACACTACCTGGCATATTCCGCTTCAAGAACAGGTAAGGACAGAACGCCGATCTACATGCCCGAAATAGAAATGAGGGAATATTATTTACCGCAGTTCCGGGAAGCAGTGAAAGCCGGTTCTTCTACAATTATGATCAATTCCAGTGAGATCAACGGTGAACCGGTTCACGCCAGTAAATATTTATTAACGACCGTGTTGAGAAAAGAATTGGGCTTTGAAGGACTGATCGTAACCGACTGGGAAGATATCAAAAGATTGCACGAACGTCATAATGTAGCAGCAACTCCAAGAGCCGCTGTTGCAATGGCCGTTAATGCCGGCATTGATATGAGCATGGTGCCGGGCGATTATTCTTTTTATGACCTGCTGATAGAAGCAGTGAAAAAAGGTGAAGTGCCCATGAGCAGAATTAATGATGCCGTAAACAGGATATTGTTACTGAAATTCAAACTGGGTTTATTCGATAATCCTTATGCAGAACCTGCCGCTGTTGCAAATTTCGGCAAGCCTGAATATCAAACACTGGCACTGGATGCTGCCCATGAAGCAATGACGCTGCTGAAGAACAGGGATAATATACTGCCATTGTCCAAAACGGCCAAAGTATTGGTGGCTGGTCCATCGGCACAAAGCATCAGTGCGTTGAATGGTTGCTGGAGTTATACCTGGCAGGGAAAAGAAGAACAATGGTATCCTGCAGACAGCAGAACAATTTTGCAGGCGATCATTGATAAATTAGGCGCTGCCAATGTGAGCACCAGTACGGGTAAAGGTTTTGACGATCCAAAAAATTATGACGCCGCCGCACTTACCACCGCCGCTGCCAATGCGGATGTGATCCTGTTGTGCATTGGCGAAAATGCGTATGCAGAAAGCCCGGGTAATACCAGGGACCTTGCCCTGCCTGATGAACAGGTGGCACTGGTGAAAGCGGCTGCTGCTACCGGCAAGCCCGTTGTACTGGTATTGACAGAAGGCAGACCAAGATTCATTACCAATATTGAGCCCCTGTCAAAAGGTATACTGATGGCCTACTGGAGCGGTAAAAAAACTGCAGAAGCCGTCGCAGATGTATTGTTCGGCGATTATAATCCTTCCGGGATATTGCCCTTCAGCTACCCAAAGAGCATGGGCGAAATCGTATTGTACGACCGCAAGCCGACAGAAGAAGTGAGAGAAGTATTCAACGACAATATCAACTCTGGTTACGAACCTTTGTATGCGTTTGGACATGGGCTTAGTTACACGAACTTTGAATACAGCGATCTGCAGTTGAGCAGCGCTACACTTACAGCGGGTGCCAAACTAACGGTGAGCATTACAGTAAAAAATACCGGCAAGGTTGATGGTAAACATACAGTGGAATTGTACAGCCGGGATCTTTATGCCAGCATTACACCCAGCATGAGGCGCCTGCGGTCTTTCCAAAAGATCAGTTTGAAAGCGGGCGAATCACAAAGGGTAAGTTTTACCATCGATAAAAGCGACCTGGCGTTTGTAAATGCACAGTTGAAAACCGTTACCGAGCCCGGCGATTTTGAAATAATGATCGGCGATAAAAAAGCGAAATTTGTTTACCAGTAATATTGGGTAACGATTGTCAACTAACATTGCGGCTGTATCAAAAGTCCTGTTGATCCTTATATTGAATTTGTCGAAATACAGGGATCAATAACCACCAGGTCTGTAAACATTGATAAACTCAATGTGGCAGATTTGCCGGGCTTTTGGTACAGCCTTTTTATTTATTGAAAGACTAATCCTTATTTTTATGATCTATAAAAAAATAATGATGCAGCCAGTAAATAAATTGCTCCTGTGCCTCCTTTTCACAATGATTCACCTGCACATGGCTGCACAACAGCAAATATCACTCTGGCCAAACGGAGCGCCTGGTTTTGAGAACCGTAAAGGCGAGCCCGAACAGGCAAAGGACTGGTGGGTAAAAAATATTCACAATCCATCCATAACGGTTTACCTTCCTGCAGCAAACAAAGCAAATGGAACCGCAGTGCTGGTTTGTCCTGGTGGCGGGCACAAAGCCCTTGTATACAATTCCGAGGGCAGAGATGCCGCCCTGTTTTTAAACAGCCTGGGCATTACCGCTTTTGTATTAAAGTATCGTTTGTTCAGGGAAGACAATTCTCCGTACACACTCGATAAAGAAGTGAAGATGGATGCCTATCGTGCCATGCGTTTGATCAGGAGCAGGGCAGGTACCTGGGGTATTGATACTGCAAAGCTTGGAATGATGGGTTTTTCCGCCGGAGGTGAAGTGGTATCTTTGATAGCCTATCAAAACGGCGATGGGGATAACAGTGCAATTGATTCGGTGGATCGTTTTAACGGAAGGCCTAATTTCCAGGTGTTGATCTACCCCGGTCCACTGGGTATTCCGGCAGCAGTGACTGCAACGGCACCACCGGCATTTTTGCTGGCTGCCAATAATGATGATTGCTGTTCAGAACCTGTTATGCAACTGGCAGCGGCTTATCGTAAAGCGAAAGCTTCGGTTGAATTACATTTGTATTCGGTAGATAAACATGCTTTCAATATGGGATACCGTTCACCCTTTGTTTCAATAAAAGGCTGGCCGCAACGCCTGGCTGATTGGTTGACGGACAATGGTTACAGTAAATAAAATTTTCTACAATAAAAAACAGGTATGAGAACAAGACGTGATTTTTTAAAACACACCGGCATTTTTGCTGCAGGCTCCATGCTGATGCCATCCATTGGAAAGGCAGCTTTAACTGGAACTGTTACCAATGCAGGACTGCAGTTATATACATTCAGGAACGAAATGCTGAATGATGCAAAAAATACCTTGAAACTGATCGCAGAACTGGGGATCAAACAGGTAGAGTCTGCAGGTAGTGATAAAGGTTACTATTATGGTTTAAAGCCGGCGGAAATGAAGAGCATGTGTAATGATTTAGGGATGACGCTTCGCAGCGGCCATGTACAATTGGATGCCAAATGGCCGAAGACCATCAGCGATGCGGTGGCTGCAGGCCAGGAATATCTTATTTGTTCTTCTATGCCGGTAAGTGGTCAAACCATTGACAATTATAAAAAAACTGCAGATGCGTTTAATAAAGCCGGACAGGAATGCAAAGCAGCCGGTTTAAAATTTGGTTACCACAACCACGATTTTGAGTTTGAAACGGTTGGCGATAAAGTGTTGTATGATGTGCTGCTGGAAAATACGGACGCAGACATGGTTCACATGGAACTGGACCTGGGTTGGGTAGTGGCTTCCGGCAAAGATCCGCTCTACTATTTTAAAAGATTTCAAAATAGGTTTCCGCTCTGGCATTTGAAGGATATGAATGTGCGGAAAAAGAAAAGTGTTGAATTTGGAAAGGGCGCCTTGAACATTCAGCAGTTGATGGACAATGCCAGGCAATCAGGAATGAAGTATTATTTTATTGAACAGGAAGAATACCGTTTCAGTCCTAAACAAAGTGTGAAGGATAATATGGCCTACCTCAGGAAACTGAAAATGTAAAAGGACATATTTTATTATCTGCTTGTTGTCTTTATTGATTATGGTTCTGGAGATGGAAAGGAGATGATTGAAAAAATAAACTGGTGGCAGACCAAACCCGGGCCCTTGAACACCGGATCGCAATGTACCATTCCAAAGTAAAAGACCATGTTAATTTAGATACAACGGAAAAAGGTGAACAGGGAATGCCTTTGCTGAAAATTTTAACTGGTTACGTCGTCAATGATGGAGAGATGATCAAAGATTTTATGAAAGAGGCTACGGCTTGTATGAACAACCGGTTTCGCCGATGTCGAAACAAGTTACTGGAAACAGGGGCCCGGCCTTGTTAGTAGTAAAACAGGCGGTGTGCGCATCAGCAGCTAACCATTTAGTTGAGTTGCTGAAGAGTGGTGCGTTGCAGTTGGTGAAAAGATTCATAGCATTATTTTATTGTTTACCTCAATAGCCTGTATATGGAAAAAATATTATTTTCTCTATTGCTTTTAATCATTACTTCATTTTGTATGTCACAGGATAACACCGTTGGTATATTCAGCAGCCATGCTGATATTGGCAAACCTAAACTTGCAGGTAGAACAGTATATAATTCAACAACCCAGGTTTATAACTTACAAGGAGCCGGTTATAATATCTGGTTTGGCCGGGATGAATTTCAATATGCCTTTTCAAAAATAAAAGGCGATTTTATTTTAACAGGCAATTTTAAAATGCTGGGTAAAGGACAAACAGCCCATCGTAAAATAGGCTGGATGGTGAGAGCTGGTGACGAAGACGACGCAGCGCACATCACTGCAACGGTACATGGGGATGGAATGGTTGCATTGCAATGGCGCAGCATACGTGGGGCATACATGAGAGATCCGCAGGACGAACGCTTCACCAAAAAAACGGCAACGGAGATCATTCAACTGGAAAGACAGGGCAATGTATTTATTATGAGAGTGGCCAATGTTGGTGAACCCCTGCAGGAAGTAGGAAGAACGGATGCTGTTGATATGCCTGCCGAAGCATTGGGCGGCATTTTTATCTGCAGTCACAATGCTGATGTGGTGGAGGAAGGCCAGGCATGGAATGTTCGTATTGAAAAAACAGTGCCCGACAGTCATGATGGATATAAGGACGGCGTGCTCAGCAGTAAACTTGAAATACTAAATGTGTTTGATGGAAAACGAACAATTGTATATGAAGATAAAGGAAGATTGGAAGCGCCGAACTGGATGCCCGACGGAAAAAATCTGCTCTTCAACCAGGGAGGGAATATTTATACCATTCCATTAACTGGTGGCACCCCGGTGCAATTGAATACCGGCAGCGCTAACCGGAATAATAACGATCACGTGATCTCTTTTGATGGAAAGATGCTGGGTATCTCTTCACACAGGGACGGAATGAACGGAGGTGGAAGCACTGTTTATTATTTGCCAATCACCGGGGGTGAACCTGTATTGGTAACCGATAGTACACCGTCTTACCTGCATGGCTGGTCGAAAGACGGGAAGGAAGTAGTGTATACTGCACAACGCATCAACAAAGGGCCGGTGTACAATATTTATAAAAAAAAGATTCATGGTGGAGAAGAAGAGCAGTTAACATTTCTTGAAAAAGGATTGGCAGACGGACCCGAATGCTCACCTGATGGCAAGTATATTTATTACAACTGTACTGCCAGCGGCAATATGCAATTGTGGCGGATGAAAATGGATGGCAGCGAACAAATGCAGTTGACGTTTGATGAATACAACAACTGGTTTGCACATGTGTCGCCTGATAATAAATGGATCGCATTTTTATCTTTCGATAATTCGGTAGACCCCACCGACCATCCTTTTTATAAAAGAGTAATGCTGCGGCTGATGCCTGTGAGTGGCACTGGTGCTCCCAGGGTCATTGCCTGTTTGTATGGTGGCCAGGGAACCATTAATACCCCAAGTTGGAGCCCCGACAGTAAGCAAATTGCGTTTGTGAGCAATTCAAAATAGCAGCTAATAGAAGTAAGCCCTTGATAAACGCTATTGTATCTTTATTAATAAAAACGATTGTATGATAAAAAGAAGTACGTCCTTTATTTTACTGTGTATTATGCTGCTCGTTAGTATATTTTCCTTTGCACAGGAGAAAAAGCAATTCAGTGCACTGCTGGTAACTAAAACTGCAGGCTGGCACCACGAATCGATCAATGAAGGAGTAGCCGCCATCAAAGCCCTGGCAGCAAGAAATTTTTTCGATGTACAGTGGCACCAGGATGGGGTAGGCATTACCGAAAAATACCTCGAAAATTTCCAGGTGATCATATTCCTCAATACTACCGGTGATATCTTTAAGCCGGATGAACAAACAGCCATTGAACATTTTATCCAGGCCGGCAAGGGCTATGTTGGCATTCATAGTGCCTCAGACACGGAGTATGACTGGCCATGGTACACAAAACTCGTTGGCAGAATGTTTCATATTCACCCCGCTATTCAAACAGCCAAACTTAAGTTTACCAGTAATAAATTTCCGGGTTTGAATCTTTTTACAGACAACCAGTGGTGGACAGATGAGTGGTACCAGTTTGGTGCCGAAACCACCACGGGCCTGAATTATATTTTAGCAGTAGATGAGTCTTCTTACGATCCTAAAACCAACTGGGGTAACAAAAGTGGCGAAGGCATGGGCACATTTCATCCCATCTCCTGGTATCACGATTATGATGGCGGGCGCTCTTTTTATACTGCCCTTGGTCACATGCCTGCAGTGTATAATGAGCCGGCATTTTTGAATCATATTTATGCTGGTATTC
>DDEU01000011.1 GCA_002336815.1 Chitinophagaceae bacterium UBA1946
GGTACATTTCAAAACCGATCTCCGCAATAAAACCACTTTGTTCACCTCCCAGTAAATTTCCTGCACCACGAATGTCGAGATCTCTCATGGCGATCTGGAAACCACTGCCCAGGTCGCTGTATTGTTCCAGCGTGCTCAACCGCTTGCGGCTATCCGGCGGCAGGGTACTCATCGGCGGCGCCAGCAGGTAACNNAACAGAATGCTTTTTTATTGCTGCGCCCTACACGACCACGCAACTGGTGCAGGTCGCTCAATCCAAATTGGTGGGCATTGTTTACGATGATGGTATTCACATTCGGAATGTCAACGCCGCTCTCCACAATATTGGTACAAACCAGCACATCATATTTCTTATCCATGAAATCGAGGATGGTATCTTCCAGCTGATCGCCATCCATCTGGCCGTGTGCGAATGCAATGCTCAGGTCAGGACAAAGCCCCTGTATCAATCCCTTCATCTCATTCAATCCATTCACCCGGTTGTGGATGAAGAACACCTGCCCGCCCCTCTCCGTTTCGTAATAGATGATATCACGAATGGCATCTTCATTAAATACCATTACCTCCGTTTGTATCGGCTGGCGGTTCGGTGGCGCTGTGTTGATGATGCTGAGATCACGGGCGCCCATCAAACTGAACTGCAGGGTTCTTGGTATTGGGGTAGCCGTTAATGTAAGTGAATCAACCGTAGTGCGTAATTGTTTTAATTTTTCCTTTGCCGCCACGCCAAATTTTTGCTCCTCATCAATGATCATGATGCCGAGGTTTTTAAATTTCACGTCCTTGCTCAGCAGGGCATGGGTGCCAACGATGATATCGATCTTTCCTTCTTCCAGCTTTTTCAGCGTTTCTTTCTTCTCTTTGGTTGATTTAAAACGATTGATAAAATCAACCTTCACCGG
Organism: Chitinophagaceae bacterium UBA1946; assembly: GCA_002336815.1. GTDB lineage: Bacteria > Bacteroidota > Bacteroidia > Chitinophagales > Chitinophagaceae > Ferruginibacter. Next base: position 904 of record DDEU01000011.1, read on the forward strand.
GAAGTCTTTTAACCGGTCGCTGAAGGTTTTATAATGCTGGTAGGCTAGGATGGTAGTAGGCACCAAGATAGCAGCCTGCTTATCATCGCAGCAGGTTTTAAAGGCCGCACGGATAGCGATCTCCGTTTTACCAAAACCCACATCGCCGCAAACCAGCCTGTCCANNTCTTCATAAATAAAACTTGCCTCCAGCTCCGTTTGCATGTAATTGTCCGGTGCATGCGCAAAACCTTCCTGGCTCTTGCGCTGTGCATATAATTTGATGAGGTCGGTCGCAATATCCTTAACCTGTTTCTTCGTCTTTTCTTTCAGCTTGCTCCACACATCGCTGCCCAGCTTGTTCATTTTGGGCACGCTGCCTTCTTTGCCGCTGTATTTCCCGATCTTATGCAGCGAAGAAATGTTTACATACAGCAGGTCGCCATCTTTGTACTGGATACGTACCGCTTCCTGCATTTTGCCATTGGCCTCTATCTTTTGCAAACCGCTGTACACGCCCACACCATGGTCAATATGTGTAACATAGTCACCGGGCTGCAACTCTCTCAGTGTTTTTAAAGTAAGCGCCTTGTTCTTGCTGAAAGCCTGTTTTACCTTGTACTTGTGATAGCGCTGAAATATCTGGTGGTCGGTATAACACACAGCTTTAAGGTCATCATCAATAAAACCTTCATGGATGGAAGTGGGCACCGGCGTTACCTGTATCTCGGCTTTGAGATCTGTAAAAATGATATGCAGCCTTTCTAACTGTTTGGGATTTTCGGCAAACAGATAAATATTGTAATGCTGTGCTTCGTACTCTTTTAAATTTTTTATCAGCAGGTCGAACTGGCGGTTGAAGGCTGGTTGCTCCTTGGTTGAAAAGTTGATCGTTGACCGTTGATCATTGGCCGGAACAAGAAATGCTTTCTTTCCAAACTCTATGATGTGGCGAAACTTTATTTGTTTTTCTATTTCCCCTGCCTTTACAAAATCATCGATCGAAATATCTTTCTTTTCATTGATCTCGGCATCTTCATCTGTAGTAGCAGAATGATACAAACCACTCTTTACCACTTCTAAAAAAAGTTCGAGGTCTTCTTCCTGCTGCTGGATTTTTTCTTTGATGTATTCCCAGTCTTCACTCCACACCACGGTGTTCTCCGGTAAAAAATCAAAGAGAGATACTTTTTCGCCGGTATCAAACTGTGTTTCTACATTCGGGATAATATTTACCTGTAACAGCTTTCTCTCGCTCAACTGTGTTTCCGGCTCAAATATGCGGATGCTGTCTACGTCGTTGCCAAACAATTCAACACGGTAAGGCTTTTCATTACCAAAAGAATAAATATCGAGTATGCCTCCACGAACAGCGAACTGGCCGGGTTCATACACAAAATCGGTTCTAACAAAACCATGGTTCACAAATTTTTCCAGCATCCCGTTCACATCCAGCACATCGCCCTGCTTGATAGAAATGATGTTCTCCGACAACTTCTTTGACAACACTACTTTTTCAAACAATGCTTCAGGGTAAGTGACAAAGATCTTTTTATTGGTACTGAACGAAGCATTGTGGGCAATTTTTGTAAGCGCTTCTGTCCGCAACATTACATGGCTGCTGTTGAGCAGGCGGTAATTCTTTTTGTTTTTGAAAGAAGAAGGGAAATAAAAAATATCAAGTGCTTCACTTACATTTTCCAGCGTGTTGTGAAAGTAGGCGGCTTCTTCGGCATCTTTTAAAATAATGATGTGATTGAGCTGGGCCGCAGCAGGATGGTTAAAAACGGCATTTACTATAAAGGCCGGGGCGCTGCCCTGAAGCCCGGTGAGGTGCAAATGCTGCGGTTGAGACAAAGTGATCTTGTCCGCTATTTGAAAACAGCGGGAATTATCAGNNTATTCCTTCTTCAGCACTTCCAGGTTCATTCGTTTGCAAAGATAAACAGCTTCAACAGAAAGCAAGCAACTGATTGCTGTTTAAGAACGTTCAACAGGCAAAAGCCTTAACAAATGGCCGTTTTAAGGATAAAATAATTTATTTTCGGGCTTCTGCCAGCGGCAGCTTAAACACAATCATTTCTGATGAAAATTTTCCACAGGATCTTATTTACTGCCATCGTATTTTCTTTTGCAGCTACCCTACCGGCACAACAAACCGCCAAACCAGTTCGCTTTTTGAACGGCAATTTTATCACGGGCAATGCTATCAGCCGTGGTACTTTTAAAAAAGAAGACATCAGTGGAGCACTGGCTTATGGCAAATATTATGTACTGGTTCAGTTCAGCAGCCTTCCATCTGCTGCCGCAAAACAACAAATGAAACAGGCTGGCATTGAATTGGGTACTTACTTGCCGGAAAATGCCTACCTGGCCACTGTTAACAGTGACCTTGACTTCAGCAAAGCCACTTCTCTTAATATAAATTCAATTAATATACTTCCTGCCTTTTATAAGATACACAGCAAATTAAAAACCTACCAGCCTGCTTTTGTAAAGAAGGAAGATGTGCAGGCCATTGCGGTGAAATGTTTTGAACAAGCAGATAAAACAATGGTGCTGGCAGCCATTAAAAATACCGGCGCTATTATCGTTACCCAAAAATTCCAGGCGGCCAATATCATTATAGTACAATTTAACCCGGCGGTGATCGACAGCATTGCGGCATTGCCTTTTGTAAGCAGCCTGAGCCTGCAACCGGTGAATGACAAACCCCTGAACTATAATATCCGGGCTTCCCATTCCGTAAGTGGATTAAACGCCGTAAACGGTAAAAACCTTAACGGCAGGGGCGTAACAGTAGGCATTGGAGATGATGCCAACGTATCTGCTCATATTGATTTTGCCGGCAGGTTAACGGACCGTAGTGGCCCCATCGTGCAAACCAGTCATGGTATTCATACAACCGGAACGGTGGCAGGTGCAGGCAACGTTAATATCAGGAACCGCGGCATCGCCTCAAAAGCCAATATCGTAAGCCAGTTCTTTGATGAGATCATTGCCAATGCACCCACTTATATTGCTGACTATAACCTCGTGCTTACCAACAACTCCTATCACTCTGCCCCGGATGATTGTTCCGGCAACGGCGAGTACAATGAACTGAGTGTGTTTGGAGATGACCAGATGTATAACAACGGCCAGTTGCAGCATGTATTTGCTTCAGGCAACGATGGTGATTCTACCTGTTCTTCTTACCCGGCTTCTTTTGGCACGGTTAAATCGGGCTGGCAAATGGCGAAGAACATTCTTACCGTAGGCGCTGTAAGGGTAGATATCAATGCAACCATCGCCGGTTTCAGCAGCCGTGGTCCTGCTGCAGATGGAAGAATAAAACCCGAGATCACGGCAGATGGCGTAGGCGTTACTTCCACCACCAGGAACAATGCCTATGGTCTCAATTCCGGAACCAGCATGGCCTGCCCTGCAGTAACCGGCGGACTTACCTTATTATACGAACGCTATCGCCAAACACATGCAGGTGCCAACTCAAAAAGCGCCCTCATGAAAGCATTGATCTGCAATACGGCAGAAGACCTTGGAAACCCCGGCCCTGATTTTACCTATGGTTTTGGAATGATGAATGTACGGCGTGCCGTGGAAGCGGTTGACAGTAACCGTTACTTTGTATCTTCTATCGCCAATGCAGGAAGCAACACTCACAATTTCACCATCCCCCCTAATACCCGCCTGGTAAAGATCATGCTGTACTGGAATGATGTACCTGCAGCAAGCAATGCAGCTACTTCCCTGGTGAATGATCTCGACCTGGTAGTGATTGAACCTTCTTTCACACTGCACCGGCCACTAACGTTGAACAGTACCCCGGCAAATGTGAACAACACGGCAACAGAATTTCCAGACCATCTCAACAATATTGAACAGGTAGTGATCGACAATCCTGCAGCAGGTATTTATTCTGCGAATATCAACGGCTTCAGCATACCATCTGGCGTGCAGGACTATGTGGTTACCTACGAGATCATCAAAAACGGGGTAACGGTTGAATATCCATTTGGAGGAGAAACCCTGGTGCCCGGCGAAACCGAGAATATCAGGTGGACTGCGTACGGCAATGAATCGAACAATTTTACCATTGATTATTCCGCAGACAACGGCAGCAACTGGACCACCATCAACAACAGCGTGGCTGCGGCTTCAAGAATATTTTCCTGGACGGTCCCTGCCACCGCCACCAATACAGCGCTCATAAGGGTAAGCCGCAATGGCAGCAGCTTTACCGATCAGAGTGATTTTAATTTTACAGTGCTTGGTCAGCCAACCCTAAGCAGTACCAATGTATGTGAAGGAGCGGTGCAGCTCAACTGGGCCGCTGTAACCAATGCAACCAGTTATGATATCTTCCAGCTTACTGCTGATAGTATGAAAGTGATCGGCAACACAGCAGCAAATAATTTCCTTATTACCGGTTTGAGTAAGAACAGCAATTATTGGTTTGCCGTAGCGGCTAAAAACAATGCGGTAGCCGGCAGAAGGTCAATCTCCATACAGGTGTTTCCTAACAGCGGCCCCTGTACGCTTTCAAATTTTAACAATGACATTAAGGTAGACAGTATCCTGGAACCCAATACAGCAAGAGCTTTCTTTTCAAATATTGCCAACGCCAGCAAACCAGTAAAAGTGTCTATCAAAAATCTTGGTACTACCGCAGTTACCGGGCCCTACGATGTTTCCTTTGATTATGGCGGCGCTATTGTAACCGAAACAGAAAACACCACAATTCCTGCCGGGGCTTCCATCCAGCATGTATTTACCGGCATGTATCCTTTACCACCCGGCCCCGGCTACCGCTACAATTTTAAAGCCTGGGTTACAAAGGCAGCAGACAACAATCACCTGAATGATACGGCTTACAAAACGGTGGCCTACATTAATAATAATCCGATTGCCACGCTGCCGTTAACAGAAGGTTTTGAAGCCATGCCGGTAACAGAAGCACGGCCCGAGGAAATGGCGGTGGGCAATAATAACCACCTTGACTTTTTCGCCAGCACCAACCGGGGCCGGCTAAGAACTTTTATAAACAGTGACTTTGCCTTTGACGGCAACCAGGCGTTAACGCTTGACCAACTACCTTATAACGGCATTCAAACAACAGACAGTGCTATATTGAGTTATAACCTCTCGCTGTTTTCGGCCAATCAGGTGCGCCTCGATTTCTATTATAAAAACCAGGGGCAATCAGATGCGGCAGGCAACCGGGTATGGATCAGGGGCAGCGAAAACGATCCATGGATACAGGCGTATAACCTGTTCAGCAACCAGGCAGATATCGGCAACTGGAAAAAAGCACTGATCAATGTCAATGATGTATTGAACAATGCTGTTCCTCCGCAAAGCATCACAGCTACGTTCCAGATAAAATTGGGTGAAACCGGCTACACTTCTACCAACAATGCCACCGCCCTGGGAGATATTGACGATGGCTATACATTCGACAACGTGGTACTGAGCGATGCGGTGAATGATATCGCTGCATTGGGGATCAATTCGCCCGACAAAGCCGGCTGTGGTCTGGTAGCCAATACACCGGTAAGCATCAAAATAAAAAATTACCACAATACCGTGCTGAACAATGTGCAGGTAAGTTACCAGGTAAACGGCGGTGCTGTTGTTACCGAAACCATTCCTTCCATTGCAGCCAATCAAACACTGGATTATACGTTTACCCAAACGGCTAATATGGCGGCTTATATTGACTATAACGTTGACGTATGGGCCAAATTTTCGGGCGACAGTTATGCTGCCAACGACAGTGTGCTGAATTATAAAATGCACAACAGTCCTGTTATCAGCAGCAATCCTTCCGTGGTGCAGGGTTTTGAAAATGACAACGGAAATTTTTATGCTACGGGCATCAAAAGCACCTGGCAATGGGGCACGCCTTTCAAATCCATCATCAATAAGGCAGCCAATGGCAGCAAGATCTGGACGAATAACCTGAACGGCAATTACACCGATAACGAAAGTTCTTACCTGGTTACCCCCTGCTACGACTTGACCAATATTATTTTCCCCATGCTTTCGTTCAGTTATATCTACGACCTCGAACCAGGTTATGATTATGCCTGGGTAGAATACAGTACAGATGGAAAAACATGGAATCGGTTGGGAAATTTTAACGAAGGCACAAACTGGTATAATGACTCCCTTACCAATAGCTGGAACGGGCAGGATGGCAAGTGGCATGTGGCCAGCATGGATATCCCTGTTGTGAATACCACGGTTCGCTTTCGTTTTGTAATGAGCAGCGATGGCGGCGTTACACACGAGGGCCTTGGCATTGATGATGTAAGGGTATTTAGCAGAACTGATATTGCAGGGAGCCCGCTGCCTTTGTTTCCCGGCGATGCATTTTCCCCCGGGCAGGATGGATGGGCCCCGGTCTGGTACGGCGATGGCGTGATGAGTCCTTTTTATGTTGTGGGTGAGATCAATACTCATGGACAGAATCTAGGCACTGTTACGATGCAGCCATACGTAAATTTTAATGCTGCCAGAACCTCCGGCAATCAATATTATTTGGACAAAAGCATCGTGGTAAGCTCCACCGTTGCACCAACCGGACCGGTTGGCTTAAGGCTTTATTTCAGCGATGCACAGGTTGAGAGCATCCTGAATGCCAACAACTGTGGTACCTGTATAAAGCCTGCTGATGCATACGATATCGGCGTTACCAATTACAGCGGCAATACCAGTGATGAAGACGGCACACTTATAAATAACCTGGATGGTTATTATACATTTATTCCGCCGGCCAATACACTCATTGTACCACACAATGGAGGATACTATGCTGAGTTCACCAGCAATAAACTGGGTGAATTCTGGTTCAGTAAAGGCGATATCAACCCGGGCTACAGCGATATCTGCCAGGGCAGCAGTCTAAGCTTTGGAGTACCAGGTGGGGCGTCAACTTACCAATGGCAGGTAAATACCGGTAGCGGTTACACGAATATCAGCAATGGCATCAACTACAGCGGTGCCACTACCGATACACTCCAACTGATCAACCTGCCCACTTCATTTACAGGCAACAGGTACCGCTGTATTGTAAATGCTGTACCCGGCATAGAATACACGGTTCGGTTTAAAACCTTGTGGACCGGCACCAGCAGCACCAACTGGTTTACTGCTGCTAACTGGAGTTGCGGAACCATACCTGATCAATATACGGATGTAGTGATACCTGCCGGCAAAGCCAGGTACCCGGTACTTACGGCCAGTACCGCCATCAGGAGCCTGAGGGTGATCGGCAACTCACCCGTAACCATCAATACAGGTGCCGTGCTGGAATTAAAAGGAAAATAAAAAATGTATGCAAAAGGATTTATTGAAGATGCATGGGTTCCTTTTATGGTTGTTTGCAATGAGTGTAACCACCGGTTGTAAAACGGCCGCCTACTTTGCATCGCCCAACAATGTGTCAAAAAAAGAAGCCGTTGTAACAATGCTGGATAGCTCAGAAAGGAAGGGCCTGCTGACGATAACGCTGGAAACAAATTATTCCCCCGCCAATTTTATCAAACTGGTAAGCAATGGTAAGGAGGAAAATATCCCGATTGACCAGGTAAGATCTTACCGCATCAGCGATGATATTTATGTGCCGAAAAAACTCGTACTGGAATATGAAGGGCAGCAACAGTTATTATTCGTGAAAAGACTGATGCCTGAAAATTCAAGGATACAAGTGTATGAACTCTACCAGGACAGGTTACAAAGAGATGACGCACAAAATTTAATATTGTATTTTATTTCGTTGCCCGGCTTTGACAGGCTGGAGGCCTGGGGACTGGGTAATAAAAATCTTGTTCCAAATTTTAATGAAAAAATGAGCAGGATCGTTGCGGATTGCCCGGCACTGGCAAACAAGATCAGCAATAAGGAAAAAGGTTACTTTTTTTCCGGGCTTACATTGTCCAATATTACCAAAGGAAAAGTGCTAAGAACGATCGTGGAAGAGTATAATAAATGCCGGTAGCCTAACTATACCGTAACTGGTACACTGTGTACTGCCGCAGCCATTTCTTTGATGAGTGCAGGATCTTTTTCAATCGCATTGCCCACCACGATTACATCAGCGCCGCTTTTGCAGTTGATGTATGCTTTTTCAGGCTCAATGATGCCGCCGCCAATGATCAACGGAACGCTGATGGATTGTGCTACTTTTTCGATCATGCTTTCGGGGATGGCTCTTTTGGCGCCACTGCCGGCATCCATATAGATCAATTTCATACCCAGCATTTCGCCGGCCATGGCCGTACAAACGGCAATTTCATTTTTATCGGAGGGTAAGGGGCTTGCATTGGAAATATAGGAAACGGTAGTGGGAGCGCCGCCATCTACCACCATGTAACCGGTTGACATGATCTCGAGCCCGCTTTTTTTAACCACCGGTGCAGACACTACATGCTGACCAATGAGCAATTCAGGGTTGCGTCCGCTGATGAGGGAAAGATATAACAGCGCATCAGCATATTTGCTTACCTGCGAAGGGCTGCCGGGGAAAATAATAGTAGGGATATCACAGGCACGTTTGATCAGTTGCAGGCATTCATCCAGGTAATTAGAGATCACCAGGCTGCCACCCACTAAAAAATAATCCACCTTTGCTTCCGTCGCCAAACGGATCAATTGGTCCATGCTGTCATCATTCACCTTATCAGGGTCAATTAAAACAGCAAAAGACTTTTTGCCCAATCGCTTACGCTCTGTTAATGAATGATATATCCCTTTTGTCATTAATGGACGGTTGGTTAACTGCAAATGTAATTTTTTTGGCCTTATGTAGCGCTTTCACTTCCGAAAAATACGAGTTATTTTGTATATCGTATCCGCCCCATACACCTGTTCTGCAATTGCAGGCGCAGCGCTTGAATGCAGCTTTTCCCTTGTAAAAAGCTAAAATCTAACCTTTAAGACTATGCCCATACCATTAAATACGCAAATAAAGTAATTTTGGATATGGACATCAGTGCAGAAATAAAATTTAAAACGGCCCGCAGTGGCGGCAAGGGAGGGCAAAATGTGAACAAGGTTGAAACCATGGTGGAAGGTTATTGGAATGTGATGGAGACTGCCCTGTTGAATGCAGCGCAACAGGAATTGGTCATAAAAAAACTCGCCAACAGGATCAATGCCGATGGGATGCTGCTGGTGAAAAGCCAGGAAGAAAGAAGCCAGTTGGGCAACAGGCAACTGGTAATGAAAAAAATGAATGAACTGGTAACAAAGGCCCTCATCATTCCCAAAAAAAGAAAGCCCACCAAAATAAGCAAGGCTGCCAAACAAAAAAGGCTGGATAGTAAAAAGAAAGCCGGCGAAATAAAACAATTCCGTAAAAAAGTAAGCCTGTAACAATGAGAACCCTGTTCATTTGCTGCTTTCTTTGTTTTGCCTGTGTTGATGGAATTGCCCAGCCAGCTCACAAAAAAACTACCCCCACCAAAAATGGATATGTAAAGATCACGTTTAAAAACACCATCAACGGGCAACCGGTTGTGTTGAACGACAGCGTGTACACAAACCCCTTCCGGGAAACATACCGTATCAAAAAATTAAAGTATTACATCTCAAATTTTCAATTCAGCCTGGTATCAATAAAAAAAATCGTACCCGTAAAGCGGTGCTTTCTCATTAACCAGGCAGATGACAGCAGTCTTTCCATCACATTAGAGGTACCGGCAACAAGGTATGATGAAATGGGATTTTTATTGGGTGTTGATAGTGTACTCAATACCAGTGGTGCACAAACGGGTGCATTAGACCCGTTGAATGATATGTTCTGGACATGGCATTCCGGTTATATCATGCAAAAGCTGGAAGGCACTTCGCCACAAAGCAATATTGTGAACAACAAATTTGAATATCATATCGGGGGATATGAGGGTGAGAGCAGCGTACTTCAAACCATATGGCTCAACCATGCCATCTCCGTAGAGAAGGGAAAAACCACCAGCATCATCATCAATGCCGATATCGGTAAATACTGGAATGCCGCCTATCCGGTAAAGATCAGTGAAACGCCTGTATGCTCTACACCAGGTGCGTTGGCAAAAAAACTGGCTGGTAATTTCAGTACCGTTTTCAGTATTGCAGACGTAATTCAATAAGCTTGAAAATAAAGATCACGATAGCTTTATTACTGGTGGTGCTGGGCGGCACATCTTTCTTATCCGATGCACCACCCAAACTCCACTATCTTAAATTGACGTTTCCGAAGGATTGGCCCAAACCGCCCAAAGATATTTTTGCAACAAACCCTTTGACGGAAGAAGGTTTTGAACTGGGAAAAAAATTATTTTACGATGGGCGCCTGAGCAAAGACGGCAATGTACCCTGCGCCAGTTGTCACCAGCAGTTTGCCTCATTCTCTACCTACGATCACGATTTCAGCCACGGGTTCAACAACAGCTTTACCAGGCGCAATGCACCACCTATTTTTAACCTTGCCTGGATGAAGGAATTGCATTGGGATGGCGCCATCAATCACATAGAAGTACAGCCGCTGGCACCCCTGACCGCTGCCAACGAAATGGCAGAATCCATTGAGAATGTATTAAGGAAATTGAATGCCGATACTGCTTATAAAAGGATGTTCAAAGCGGCCTTTGGCGATGCAACCATCAACAGCCAGCACATGCTGAAAGCGCTGGCGCAGTTCACAGGCAGCATCATTTCCTGCAATAGTAAATACGACCAGGTAAAAAAAGGAACAGCGAGTTTTAGCATGAGCGAAGAACAGGGCTATAAAATATTCAAAGCAAAATGCAATGCCTGCCATACTGAACCTTTGTTTACTGATAATTCATTCCGCAATAATGGACTGGATATAAATCTTCAACTGGCAGACAAGGGAAGAATGGGTATCAGCAATGATCCGTCCGACTCATTGAAATTTAAAGTACCCAGTTTGCGCAACCTTTATCTCACAGCGCCCTACATGCATGATGGACGAATGAACACATTGCAGGAAGTACTGCAGCATTACAGGAATGGGATCAACGCCACACAACCCACGTTGGACAGTTTATTGAAGAACCGCATTGCTGTTTCAAAAAAAGAAGAGGTGGACCTGCTGGCTTTTTTATACACCCTTACAGATACCGAAATGGTGAAGAACAAAAGATTTGCAGCAACTGCTACCTATAAAATGCATGAAGGACCACACTAAAGATTGGGCCTGCCTTTGTACCATCGTACAATAAACCAGATAAAAGAAGCGAATGCGGGGAATCCCAGGAATGTGGGCAAATAGGCTTTGAATGCAGGCATTTTTTGTGCATCTTTTTCAACAATGCTCTTATCAATAAACATATTGTTGAATAAAAAACCAAAGAGGGCAGCCGTCCAGCTTAGTAACAAAACAGGGAACAGCACACCGGCCTGTACTTCTGATTTTGTCCAGTTAAAAACGGTGTAAGTTTCGGGCAGAAAGTACATCAGCAGCAACAGCAGGCAGGATGCAATGCTGAGTATAAGTGAGATGTACCATAATTTCATACAACGGATATTAATAAAAAAAGAGTGCAATTTTCAGTTGCACTCCTTCAATAACGTATCCGGCCAGCCTTTATTGCTTGCGTTTAGCCTTTAAGTTGTCCAGTATCTGGCGTTGTTTTTCAGCCTCGGCCTTTTGCTCTGCCTGCTTTTGCGTATTGTCTGCAATATCTTTTTCGATCTTTTCCTTCTTCTTCAACAAATCCTGTCCGTCTTCTACCAGGTTATTGTATTTTTTGTCTGCTTTTGCAGCCAATTCCTCCTGCTCTTTCACCTGCAGTTCCAGATCGTAGGCTACTACTGCTGCTGTTTGGTTGTTTAAAAATGTTTTGGCATTGTCGATCACTTTAGAATCGGTGGTATCGCCGATGAATTTGTCAAAACCCGATGAAATCATCATGGTAAGAATGGTAATGTCTTTTTCTTTCCTGCTTTTACGGTCGGTTTTAAAATAGAGGTCATAAGCAACAGGGCCTATCTCCGGTATCATCACACCTTTGAACGTCATGTATCCCTTGGTATCTTTTCCCCGGTAGCCGCGTTTTTCAATATTGTCAACAATGGTTTTCATCACCGTTTTTTCAGGAAAAGGGATTTCGATTTCCACGGCCGGCTGCATGGTTTTATTATAATCTGCAGTGGCCAGGCGTGACTGGGCAACAGCACAGGCTGCCGAAAACAGTATGATCACGGAAAGAATTATTTTTTTCATATCAATTAATTTTTATCAAAGATAATGTTTGTAAAAAAAAGGTTGCATTACGTTTAGCAAAATTGAAGGAAGTATTTAAACAAGATAAAACTAAATTTGTCGATAAACGATTTGTAATTGAGCAATATTAAAAAACTGGCAGGGCAAACGATGTGGTATGGATTGAGTTCTATTGCTGCAAGGCTGATCAATTACCTGCTGACACCTTATCTTACTTATTCAAAAAACATTGAAACGGCCGACTTCGGCAAGATGGCGCTCATCTATGCCGCTATTCCACTGCTGAATGTGTTGTTTACCTATGGGTTTGAAACAGCCTATTTTCGCTTTTCAGCAAAAGAAGAGAACAGGAAGACCATTTACAATACGGCCGCTTTATCCATGCTGTTTTCCACGCTCCTTTTTTCAACGCTCCTTTGGTTTAACCAGGGCAGTTTTGGCAGGATCACAGGACTGGAAGATTTTCCGCAGATCATCCAGTTGAGTATTTTCATCATCGCACTGGATACACTCAGCACCATCCCCTTTGCAAGACTGCGGCAGGAGAACAGGCCCATAAAATTTGCCGCTGCCAAGATCATCGGCATCATGGTAAATGTTTTTTTAACCTGGTTCTTTGTAAGTTATTGCTCACAACATGCAAAGGCAGATGCCAATAGTTGGGTAACACTTTTTTTCAACCCCAAACTGAACCTCATCGTTTACGTAGTGCTGGCAAATCTGATTCAATCCATCATCACTTTACTATTCCTTTACAAAGAAATCGCACAGGTGCGGTTTGAGTTTGATACAAAGCTGTGGAAACAGATGATGCTGTATTCGCTGCCGCTGGTAATTGCCGGCATGGGCGGCATGATCAATGAAACCTTTGACCGGCTGATGCTGCGCTGGTGGCTGCCGGGCAGCGATCTTGCAAGGGATTCGCAGGTAGGTATTTACAATGCCTGTTATAAATTATCCATACTCATCACCTTGTTCATCCAGGCCTTCCGCATGGGCGCTGAACCATTTTTCTTTAAACAGGCCGAAGGGGGCAATCCGCAAAAAGTGTATGCAAGGGTGATGAAATTCTTTGTGATCGTAATTACGCTCATGTTCCTTGCCGTTAGCTTATTCATGCCCATCTGGAAAAACTTTATTGGTCCTAAATACTGGGACGGACTGGCGGTAGTACCCATCTTATTGCTGGCAAATATGTTCCTGGGTATTTATTACAACCTGAGTGTATGGTACAAGCTCGGTAATAAAACAATGGCCGGTGCCTGGATCACATTGATGGGCGCTGCGATCACGATCTGCATCAACTACCTTTTCATACCAACCTTTGGATACATGGCCTGTGCCTGGGCAACTTTCTTTTGCTATGGTGGCATGATGGTGATCTCATTCATCTGGGGACAAAAAGAATACCGCATCCCTTATGCATGGAAAAAGCTGGTGGCATACATTGTGATCGTAGTACTGCTATTCTTTATTCACAGGGGTATCACTCATTTTTTACCCAACAAATATTTCAGTCTTGCCATTGCTTCATTACTCACTGGTTTTTATTTATGGTTTGTAGGGAAGATCGAGCAGAAAGAGTTACCGCAGTTGCCCATCATCGGTAAATATTTTAAAAAATAATCGGGGCACTTTTCTTTCCTGGTTTTGCATAACTATACCGTGCTATAGCAGCCGCATTGTAATAGCCATCAATGCCAAGAGAACAAATACTGCCAGCCTTTTCTATCGCAATAAAACCATCGGGTTGAATGAGCGATGCGTCGAGATAAACATCTTTTACTTCGCCAATTACCAAAAACGTATTGTTCTGTTTGATGGGAACTATTTCAACCAACTGCAATGCATATTGAATATTTGATTCCGCAACAAAAGGTACTTTGCAGTTTTCCTTATACACTGTTGTTAACCCGGTCGCAGTAAATTCATCTTGCCCGGCAGCATATTTGGCGCTGGTTTGGTGCGACTGCTCAATGATAGACGCATTGATATGATTGATGGAATACTCCCCAACAGACTGGATATTGCTGATGGTATGCGGCGCTGCTTCGATCGGACGATTGATAAAACCAATCAGCGCCGGATCGGCCCCCAGGTGTACGATGTTACTGAAGATGGCCAGGTTGGGAATGCCTTCACTGCTAACGGTTCCAATAAGGCTCACCGGTTTAAAGCCTGATAAACTATTGATGAAATTGGCCCGGTAAAATCTTTCCCATTCCTTTATTTGCCGGTTAGAAAAATGCTGCATGAATAAATAATGATTGAAAGCAGAAAAAGTTCGATGCTTGTATCCAGGTATGAGAGCGCTCTCCCATGCGTCCGGGACAACAAAATAATGTTTTTTGAAACCAATTTAAAACTATCCCTCTTCATCTTCTTCCAGGAATATCTCATGCCCGCTGCCTTCTTTGTATTCAGCTGTATCCACTTCCTTACCACCGATGAGGTCAGCTACCAGTGATGTCCAGCCTGTCTGGTGACTGGCTCCAAGCCCTGCACCGGTATCACCATGAAAATATTCATAGAACAATACAAGGTCTTCGTTGCCGGGCTTTTTATAAAAATCATTATACGTTCCATATAATTTTCGGTCGCCCTTTTGATCTTTTGCAAACAGGCTTACAACTCTTTGCGTAAGCATCTCTGCTACTTCATTCAGGTTAAGCATGGTACCGGAACCAACAGGGCATTCCACTTTCAGCGTATCTCCATAAAACTCGCCATACTTCCTGATGGCACGGATGATGAGGTAATTGATGGGCATCCATACAGGGCCACGCCAATTGCTGTTGCCACCAAATAAATTGCTGGTAGAATCCCCTGGATCGTATTGAATCGTATACAGCTCGCCATCAATCGTGGCGGAATAAGGATTTTTTTCGTGGTACTTCGACAAAGCCCTGATACCGCCTTCGGATAAAAACTCATCTTCATGCAGCAGCCGCTGCAGCAAAAATACCAATCGTTCTTTTTTCACCAGTGATATCAATACTTCTTCGCCATCGCTCTTTTCTTCATTTGGCCAAAACCGGTCATTGTTTTTCCGGTAGTTCTCAAACCATTCAATGCGTTTGGTAAAATCCGGCACGGCATCAAACTGCTCCTTGCTTATTTTACTTACCGCAAACAAGCTGGTGAGGCCAACAATGCTCTGTATTTTTAATGGCAGCGGATCTGCACCTGCTACTACCAGTGTATCATAAAAAAACTTGTCTTCATCATTCCACATCGTGTGGCTGTTCAATGCTTCTGCGATCAATACAAAATGCTCAAAGAATTTGGTGGCACTGTCTTCAAAAGCAATGTCATGCCTTGAAATTTCAAGCGCCATGTCCATCATATTCAGCGCATACATGCCCATCCAGCTTGTACCATCCGCCTGCTCCAGTTGCATGCCTTCGGTAAAATGATGACTGCGGTTGAACACACCGATATTATCCAAGCCAAGAAATCCACCTTCAAAAATATTATTGCCGCTTTTGTCTTTCCGGTTGATCCACCAGGTAAAATTGATCAGCAATTTTTGAAATACCCGTTTTAGAAAAACAATGTCACCAGCTCCATATGTTTCTTTTTCAACCCGGTAAATTTCCATGGCAGCCCATGCTTGTACGGGTGGATTTACATCGCTGAAATTCCATTCATACGCAGGCAACTGTCCATCAGGTTTCATGTACCATTCCCTCATCATCAGTTGCAACTGGTGTTTCGCATACACCACATCTACCATAGCAAGCGATATGCAATGAAATGCAAGGTCCCAGGCGGCATACCAGGGATATTCCCATTTGTCGGGCATGGCAATGATATCCTGGTTCTTTAAATGCGTCCAGTCGCTGTTACGGCCTTTTAGTTTGGCAGCATTTACCGGCGATATGCCATCGCTGGTGGTAAGCCATCGCTCTACGTCGTAATGATAGTATTGCTTGCTCCATAACAAACCAGCCAGGGCTTTTCGCTGAATATTTTTAAGGTCATCCGAAATATCCGATGGCAATATCGCATTGTAAAAATCATCTGCTTCCTGCTTTCTTGATTCAAATATTTTTTCAAATCCTCTTGTAAAAGGTTTGCCATCGGCGCTGTCCGTAAGCCTGCAATAAATGGTTTTCGTTTCACCCGGTTTCAAGAGTAGTTGGTAAACAGGCGCAAACTTTGTTCCCTGTTTCTTATTGCGAAGTTTCGTTGTATTGATTCCGTTGATCACCGAATCATGAAAGGCATCTTTTGTAAAAGCATTTTTATCGCCGGTGCCGTTGAACTTAAAAAAATTGGTCTCATTTTCGGTAAACAGCCGGTCATCGGGCTGCTGAAAATAAAAATAGTAATTGCCCAGCCTGGCATGTTTGGCGCACACAGTTGTTTTATCAATAAAATTGATGGAAGGCTTGGGTTCATCCGGCGTATACACCCAACGGTTATAGAACCAAAGGGTGGGCAATACAGTGATCGGTGCCTGTTTGCCACTGCGGTTGGTAACAGCGATCTTGATGTAGATATCCTGTGGATTTTGCTTGGCGTAGGTAACGTTAACATCAAAGTATTCATCCTTGTCAAACACACCGGTATCCAGTATTTCATATTCCGGTTCCTGTTTGCTGCGTGCCCTGTTCTTTGCCAGCAGGTCATCATAAGGAAAAGCATTCTGCGGATATTTGTATAGGTATTCCATGTAATAATGCGTTGGAATATTGTCCTGGTAAAAATAAAGTTCCTTTACATCTTCCCCATGATTGCCATCGTAATTTCCAACACCAAAAAGGCGCTCTTTTAAGATGGCATCCTTACCATTCCACAGGGCAATGGCGAAACACAGGTTTTGAAAATAGTCGGAAATTCCGGCCAACCCGTCTTCACCCCAGCGGTAAGTGCGGTAATGGCTCTGGTCAAAAGGAAGGTAGCCCCAGGCATCTGCATTGTCACTGTAATCTTCCCTTACGGTACCCCATTGCCGTTCGCTCACATAGGGCCCCCACTGCTCAAGTGGTATCGGCTTTTTATTATTCACTGCTAATCGCTGGTGTTCTGCTGTCATACTATCAATTTAAAAAATACGCCATCTTTTCTAAGCCACTTCGCCTTAATAAACCGACAAAGATGGACAACCATAAAAGTAACCAAAATAAAAAGAGCAGGGCCGGTGCTTTTGAGAATGCCGGCAGCGGTGGAATTAACAATCCATAAAATAAAAAACGGGGGGCAGCCGTTCCATTATAAAAACTATTTTGTTAATTTCAGTTACAGCAAAATACGGCATTTATGAAAACACTCTCTGAAACATGGTTTGCTGAAGGCTTTATTGATTTTGAACTAAAAAAATACACCCTGCTTGCCTACCTGCAGGGCATCAGTAAAGGTTTTGGTGAAAACAAACTCTACCCGCAATTAAGCGACATCATCTTTCATTACAACAATATCATTGCCTTCCGGCAGAACAAAAAATTTCTGCAGGAGCATTTTCCTAAACGGCTGACCGGTGTGCAAATGGAAAAGTTGTCGATCCTGTACGAACAGGTGATCGAAGACACTGAACTGATGAAGGAACTGGAAGACATCATCCACTATGCCAGTGGCCAAATGAAAAAAACCATCGAAGATGGTACCAATATTTATGAATTTGTGGAGGAGAAGATCAACATATTGCCCGTTGGGCTGGTTCCGCTGGATAATACGGAAGGATATTTCTTTTTAAACAATGGACATCAAAAAGATACGCATGTGTACCAGTACCGGCTTACTTTTTTTGAAAAACACGATGAAAAGTACCGGGGCATCAAAACGGACTATATTGATTGCTGGTACCGGAGTATTTCATCTACTTATGAGAACATTAAAGCCGACCTGATCAGGAGAAAACGGGACCTTCCTAACCCGGCGGTATATGCGATGGAAACTTCTTTGAACTTCCCGGTAGAAGAGACCTTGTTGCCCGTCGCTAAAAGATACCTGGTAAAGTTTATTGCTGCGGCTGCTTAATGCGTTGCTGTCAGTTTGTAAACCCACCCTGCAATTTTCCCGGTGTCTTTACCAAAGAATCCTGCAGGATGGGGTTATATTTTTTCCAGTTTTACATTCATCATAGCAAGCAGTTGGAAATTAATGAACGATGTACATTAGATTTTTTCCAACATTACGGCAGGCATGATGGTAAAAGATTTTGAAAAATTCTTTTTACCTGCTTTCACATTAAAATCAAGGTGCTGACCATCTCTTTTTTCGATCTTCAGGGTCTGAACCTTGTCTGAACTGATCACTGCAGAGTACAATTCACCTTCAGCCTGGTCGCTTACTACAAGAGATACATTCCTGTTAGCGCCTTTTTTTACAGATACCTGGAAGTAAACGTAGTTGGCATCTTCACCGATGTAGTTTACTGACAGTAATTCTGCAGCTGGTTCTTCATACACTGCATTTACAGTTGCATTTTTAACTGTGGTGGTGGCAAAACTGTTGCCTGCAAATAACACGATCGCTGAAAGTGCTACTGCGATGTTCTTAATCTTTGTCATAGTGTTTCGTTTTATTTTTAATTATTAACAAATACTTATTAGTATAACTGCCAATGCAGCTACTCTTCATACAGCGGTAAAATTGTGTTGCAAACGTTAGGGTCAAACGAAGGCCTTGGTTGCCTTTTCCTGACTTGATAAAGTGCCAGTATTATTTTTTTAACTGTTTCACTTTTTTACTGAGATTAATCTTGTACTTCGACGGATTAATTTTTTTCAGATTGATAACGCAAAGATAGCTGGCGTATTTTTATGACTGCACCCAACTTTTAAGCGCTTTATTTATTGTAAATATGGCATTGATCCTATGAAATCCTTTGTGGATAGGCTTTTCACAGATCTACTTTAATGATGCCCAACTGAATTGCAGGGTTTGCCTGTGTGGAGATTCACTACTTAAAAATGACATTCCTTAATATTATTTTAACATTAGGAATAAAAAAATACCTGTGTTATTGAAGCGATTAAACTCAAAACACAGGCAGTTTTAGAAATGAACCGCAGCTGGTTCAATAAAAATATTTTCTTAAAAGATAATTACATACTTCTCCTGTATTGGCCACCTACGGAATACAAAGCATTGGTGATTTGCCCCAGCGAACAATATTTCACTGTCTCCATCAATTCTTCAAACAGGTTACCATTATTAATAGCCACCTGTTGTAATTGTTTGAGCATCGCAGCAGATCTGTCCGCATGTCTTTCCTGGAATGCCAGCAGGGTCCTGATCTGGTTTTCTTTTTCTTCTGTAGTGCTCCTGATCACTTCTGTTGGTAAAATTGTGGGAGAACCATTTTTACTCAGGAAAGTATTTACACCAACAATAGGATATTCGCCGGTGTGTTTGAGCGTTTCATAAAACAGGCTTTCTTCCTGGATCTTATTGCGCTGGTACATCCTTTCCATTGCGCCGAGCACACCACCACGTTCTGTAATGCGGTGAAATTCGTTCAGTACGGCTTCTTCCACCAGGTCAGTTAGTTCCTCAATTAGAAACGATCCCTGGTTAGGATTCTCATTTTTTGCCGTACCCAGTTCCCTGTTAATGATCAACTGGATGGCCATTGCTCTTCTTACGCTTTCTTCTGTTGGTGTTGTGATCGCTTCATCGTAAGCGTTAGTATGCAAACTGTTGCAGTTATCGTAAATAGCATACAGGGCCTGCAGCGTCGTCCTGATATCATTAAAATCTATCTCCTGCGCATGAAGACTTCGTCCGCTGGTTTGTATATGATATTTCAGTTTTTGAGAACGGTCGTTGCCCCTGTATTTGTACTTCATGGCTTTTGCCCATATCCGCCTGGCAACACGACCGATCACGCTGTACTCAGGATCCATCCCGTTGCTGAAGAAAAAGGAAAGGTTGGGCGCAAAATCATCAATGTGCATACCACGGCTCAAATAGTATTCAACATACGTAAACCCATTGGATAAAGTAAATGCCAGTTGTGTGATAGGATTAGCACCAGCTTCAGCAATATGATAACCGCTGATGCTCACACTGTAAAAATTCTGTACCCGGTTGCTGATAAAATACTCCTGCACATCTCCCATCAGCTTCAAAGCAAACTCGGTAGAAAAGATGCAGGTATTTTGTGCCTGGTCTTCTTTTAAAATATCTGCCTGCACCGTACCACGAACTGTTGACAAAGCTTTCGCTTTTATTTTTTCATATACATCAGCCGGCAATACATCTTTACCGCTCAACCCAAGTAAGCGCAATCCTAAACCGTCGTTTCCTTCCGGTAATAGTCCTTCGAAATTTCCTTTTACAGGAGTAACCGGTTTACCATCTGTTCCAATATATTTTGGCAATGATGCGATATCATATTTGCCTTCGACCATCTTATTCACTTCGTCCGACAGGTTATGCTCAATGATGTATTTTTCACATTGCTGATCGATAGCAGCATTCATAAAAAATGCCAGCAACATCGGCGCCGGCCCATTGATCGTCATGCTCACAGATGTTTTGGGATCGCAAAGATCAAAACCACTGTACAATTTTTTTGCATCATCCACGCTTGCAATGCTTACACCACTGTTACCAACTTTACCATAGATATCAGGGCGGTGACCGGGATCTTCGCCATACAACGTTACGCTGTCAAATGCAGTGCTGAGCCGCTTTGCGGGCTGACCTACACTAACATAATGAAAGCGGCGATTGGTTCTTTCTGGCCCACCCTCGCCTGCAAACATCCTCGTAGGATCTTCTCCTTCCCTCTTCAATGGAAATACACCGGCCGTGTATGGAAACTCGCCCGGCACATTTTCCTGCAACTGCCATTTTAAGATATCGCCCCAATCTTTATATTTTGGCAATATCACTTTAGAGAGCTGCGTACCCGATAAACTTTTATACCTGAGCGGTTGCCGGATGATCTTATCACGTACCGTAAACTCGTAGAATTCTTTTTTATAACGCTCCTGGACCGCCGGCCAGTTGTTGATCAACTCAATATTTTCTGTACTGATCTTTTTGAGCAAATTCTTTTCTGTTTCGCCGATATAGACTGCTGCATCCGGCAATAATTTTTTTACACCATTCAATTGGTAGTATTGCGAAGCCAGTAAGGATTGCTCTTCTACCCATTTATTGTATTCCGTATTGCTTTCTGCTATTTCAGCCAAATAACGCACCCGTTTGGGAGGAATGATGGTTGACTGGCTGGCAGTATCTTTTACATGTGCATGATGTTCTATTTCGCCTTGAAATTTTACGCCGCATTTTTCTGCGATTGTTTCCATCAGGCGTTCAAACAATTCATTCACGCCGGTATCATTGAACTGTGCTGCAATGGTACCCACTACTGGCAACTGCTCATCGGTTGCATTCCATAAACCATGGTTTCGTTTGTATTGTTTGCGCACATCATGCAATGCATCCAGTGCGCCGGCCTTATCAAACTTGTTTACACAAACCACGTCTGCATAGTCAAGCATGTTTATTTTTTCCAGTTGCGATGCGGCGCCATATTCAGGCGTCATTACATACATGCTTACATCTACATAATCCAAAATAGATGCATCGCTCTGGCCAACACCTGCACTTTCTAAAATAATGAAATCGTATGCTGCTGCTTTGCAGATATCAATGGCTTCCTGTACATATTCACTCAATGCCTTATCGCTTTCTCTTGTCGCAAGGCTCCGCATATATGCCCTTGGAGAGGAGATAGAATTCATCCTGATCCTGTCGCCCAGCAAAGCGCCACCCGTTTTTTTCTTGGAAGGATCCACAGAAATAACAGCGATGGTTTTATCCGTATAGTTGTTCAAAAAGCGGCGCACAATTTCATCCGTTACAGATGACTTACCAGCGCCGCCCGTTCCGGTGATACCAAGAACAGGAGCCGGGCTGGCCGTTGTTTGTTGATCGTTGGCCGCAATTAAAATCCCATTCTCCACATTGGTTATTTGCCTTGCAATTTTACGTACATCTTTTACTTCACCCAATGTCATGGCAGTTTTGTATTCACCATTGCCGTTTAAGGGGAAATCGCAGGAAAAGATTACATCTTCAATCATTCCTTCCAATCCCATTTGCCTGCCATCGTCCGGGCTGTAAATCCTTGTAATACCATATTGGTGCAACTCTTCAATTTCACTGGGCAATATGGTTCCGCCACCGCCGCCAAATATTTTGATATGCCCGCAACCATTCTGATCCAGCAGGTCTTTCATGTATTTAAAAAACTCCACATGCCCGCCCTGGTAACTCGTAATGGCAATGCCCTGTACATCTTCTTCAATGGCACACTCCACTATTTCATGTACACTGCGGTTATGACCCAGGTGAATGATCTCTGCACCTTTGCTTTGCATGATGCGCCGCATGATATTGATCGCTGCATCATGCCCGTCAAATAAACTGGCAGCCGTTACGATCCTTACTTTATTCTGTAATGTGAAACTCATACAAGATTTTTTTGTAGCAACGATACATTGCGGCAACGGGATCGCTGCAGCAACGCCGTTAAGCAAACATGAACAAACAATCGCAGCAAAAATACAATGAGCGGTGCAATATGTTAACGTTTGTTAGTTTTTTGCCCGGTTTTTTTCCTGTCGAAAAGTTTAGGGAGGTCCAGCACCACCCCGGCAGAGAAATTGAATGTGCGGTAGTCAACAAAACGCTTACTCATTAAAAATGCCATGCCGAGTTGTAACTCCACCTTCAGGCCCGGGACCTTCTTCAACCCAAATGCATTGATAAATGCGGGTTCCCAAAATATCCCGGTATTTTTATCAAGATCGGCCAGTTGATAGTTTTTTACTTCTTCTGTTGAATAGTCAGTTTTTACATTCCGGAAATACAATACGCTTACCCTGGATGAAAAAGAGGACACGAAAACATCCTCATACCAAAATTGCAACGCAGGCTGAATGTACAACCTGGTAACATTCATCTTGAGAAAATGATCATTGCCCACACTGCCGGTTATATAGTGATCCGTAAAAGAGGAATTGCCAATACTTACGCCGCCGAATACCTGGAACATAGACTGGCCCCGCCTGCCTAAAGGAGTATAATAGCCGATCCCCAGTTCAGTACCAGTTCTTGTGTAATTGATGATACTGGTATCGGCCCTGTTCATATTGTAGTCAGCATAATTTTTTTCCCAACGCTTTGAATAGGCTGCCTGCACCGCTACATGATCAGAAATGGAATAAGCACCCTGTATGTCAAGTCCGCGGCCACTGTTAAGCTTCCCGACTGTATTGATCTTTTTAGTGTCGCTCAGGTTGGTTGAATAATAACCGGCCAGTTTGCTATCGCCTTTTTGCGTAAGCAAAGGAACATTGTGTGCAACAGGACTGTAGACGTACCGGGGCGAATAACAGGAAAAGAAAAAAACTGGTATGCACAATGCTGTTATGTAAAACACGGGCCGTTTCATTGTCCGTTCATTTTAAAAGTGAGGGCAGCAAAATCATCTACACTCAATGCTTCTGCTCTTTTATTAAAGATAGCATCCTGTAATATTTCAGGCGTAAACAATCCTTTCACCGCATTGCGAAGTGTTTTCCTGCGCTGGTTAAAGGCTGTTTTTACCAGCATGGTAAACGCTTTATCACTGCTTACCTTCAGCACATCCTTTCTTCTCCGCAGTCTTATTACTCCACTCTGCACTTTGGGCGGCGGGTTAAAACACTGGTTACCCACATCAAACAAATATTCTACTTCATAAAACGCCTGTACCAGCAAACTCAATACACCATACACTTTACTGCCTTCTTTGCTGGCCGCTCTTTCTGCCACTTCTTTTTGAAACATGCCGATCGCCACAGGTACCTGGTCTTTCCAATCCAGAATCTTGAATAATATCTGCGTAGAAATATTGTAAGGGAAGTTGCCGATCACCGTAAAGGGTTCATCAAAGGGAGGCTCAATATCTAAAAAACTTTTTGCGATGATCTTATCCTGCAACACCGGGTAGGTATGTTTCAGGTACACGATTTTATCATCATCCAGTTCTACAGCTTTAAAATGCACGCCCGGGACCTGGATGAGCTTTTTGGTGAGGGCGCCTCCACCGGGGCCTACTTCAAGCAGGTTGGTAAAAGGATCTTTGTTCAATTCATCAACGATTCGCTGAATAATGCTTTCATCCTTTAAGAAATGCTGCCCGAGAGATTTTTTTAATTGCATATAGAGTGGTGAAATTACAGTATTTACCATGAATAAGATGAGGACAAACATCAAAACGCAGCACAACAGGCGCCTGCTTCTCCCGCTGTTGTTATCCACTGCACAAAAGCTGTTAAAAATGCCCGGAAAAACGACAACTCTGCAAATAAGGACAGCATCTCATATTTGTGAAACATTATCGTATTTTTACAGCCAAACCTTTTGTTATGCATATTGAGAACAAACCTGTTATTGGCTTAACCTGTGGCGATGTGAACGGCATCGGCCTGGAGATCATCATTAAAACTGTGGGCGACAGCAGGCTGTTGGAAATATGCACCCCTGTTATTTTTGCCAACAACAAAGTGCTTAATTTTTACCGCAAGGCTTTGCCGGATATCAACTTTAATTTTACCAGCAGTAAGGACCTTGGCCGCATCAACCATAAACAGGTAAACCTTTGTAACTGCTGGGAAGAAGAGGTAGCCATTACGCCGGGCATCCTGAGCGATACCGGGGGCAAATATGCTGTAATGAGCCTGGTGGCTGCTGCACAGGCCTTAAAAGAAGGAAAGATCGACGGGTTGGTAACCGCCCCGATCCATAAAAAAAATACACAATCAGAGCAGTTTAATTTTACCGGTCATACGCCTTATCTCAAAAATATTTTTGGAGCCAACGATGTAGTGATGTTTATGGTGGCAGAAAACATGAGGGTTGGATTGGTGACCGAACATGTACCGGTTAAAGACATTGCACAATATATCACCAAGGAAAGCATCATCAGCAAACTGAATATCATCAATAATTCATTGAAAAAAGATTTTGGTATTGATAAACCAAGGATCGCTGTTCTTGGATTAAACCCTCATGCCGGTGATGAAGGCCTGATCGGCAAAGAAGATGAAGCCATCATTCGCCCCGCCGTTAAAGAAGCCAAACAAAAAGACATTTTCTGTTTTGGCCCCTATTCGTCTGACGCATTTTTTGCGAGGGGGCAATATGAAAAATTTGATGCCGTATTGGCAATGTACCACGACCAGGGATTGATCCCCTTTAAATCACTGGCCATTGGTGAAGGTGTGAATTACACTGCCGGTATTGCAGGGGTGCGCACTTCCCCAGATCATGGAGTAGCATTTGATATTGCCGGAAAAGGCAAGGCTGACGAGGCTTCTTTCAGGGCGGCTATATTCAGCGCCGTAGATATCATCAACAGCCGCAGGGATTTTGCAGAGAACAGGAAAAACCCACTTAAAAAGATCAGTGCTGCTGTAGTAGCCAGGGCCGTGGATGAAAGGATCAGTGAATTGCCGGAGTAAACGAACCTGCAATTGTGAGACAGCTCATTTGAATATACTGTCTGCTACACCTTTATTGATGGTATAATTGCTGAAGCTGATCTCCGCTTTACCATTTTTATTTTTCTGAGCTGGCTGGTTATTGCTGCCATCATCAAAATCGAACGTAACACCTTTGGGCAGCTTATAATCCTTGGTATTGAAAGTAAAAGTGAGCTTATCCGGGAGGCCGTAACCAATGTATTTTCCGTAGATCATTTCTAACTGGTAACTGCCGTTTTCCCTCGTAGTCGTTTTTGCTTTCAGAATTACAAGGCTGGCTTCATCGATGTATAAGGTAGACAATACTACATCCGCATTGTCATCCGTTGGCAATAACTTGATCACCCTTGTTTTTACTGAGCCAATATTGTCATACCCTGCATCAATGGCCGTATACTGGCTGCCGCTTACAATGCTGTTGAGGTTAATGCTCACAGCGCCTTTGGGCACAAAGGATATCCCTTTTTCATTTTTTATCCTCAGCAGGTTGGGTTTTTTAAAATAGATCTTCACCTGTGCTTCCGGTACCTTTAAAAAAGTAACATTGGTTTTCATGATGCCATCCGCTTCATAATTATTCACCAGGTCGATCTTTGCTTTTACTTTTTTAATCAGCCCGTCTGCATCCTGCGCCTGCAGCGAAGCACCGCAAAAACCAAGGATAACTGCGATCAGTAATTTCATGTGTACTTATTTTTTATTACGATAAAATATCTTTTCTTCTGAACACCAGCACCGAAGCCCCCACGATCACTCCAATATGCGCCAGCAGTATCAACAGGCTTTTCCGTATGGCCGGCCAATTTTCAAGACTGCCTTTGATGGTACTTCCATCTGGCCGGGTGCCGATATAAAAAAATCCTTTCCATCCTACCAGGTAAGAAGTAAAAAGAAAGGGCTTGATATTGCGGTCGATCACCGGCACATTGATGTTGGAAATAATGGTGCACACGATCACGATACAAACTGTTGCAATGATGGGGCCTATTGAATTTTCCGCAAAGATGGAAAGCAGCAGTGATAAAGCTGCGATCACCGTTAAGGCAACCGTGGCATAAGCAAAAGCTGCATAGTAGCGCCACATTACATCATCCTGCGTAATGAGCATGATCTGTGAATCTTCTCCCTTTGTTCTGAACACCAGCATATCACCGGTTCCAAAAATTACAATACTCAGCAAGAGGGCCGTAACGGCCATCCACAGCAGCAGGAAAACCGTAAAGATGGTTGCTGCTGCAAACTTTACAATGATGAGCTGTGTGCGGCTCACCGGTTTCGAGAGTAGTAACCGCAGCGTACCCATATTGGCTTCGCCTGAAATGGAATCGGCGGCGATCAGTGCAACCAGTATCGGCACCTGTATCAGTAATGTGTTTAGTATGATGTAACACATGAAATAACCGTTAATGGCCTGCACCCGGTCGAAAGTAAATTCTTCTTTGGCACTCTGCATCATGAGGTCCATATAACTCTGCCCGTCTGCCTTAAATGCGAATTGAAAAATGGATACAATGGCCGCAATGGCGATAAATGCGATGTAGGTACGTGGACGTTTCGATATTTTAAATAACTCAATTTGCAAAAGCCTCCACATAGCCGGGTTGGGTTGTAAGTGATAAAAAATAATTTTCCAGTGAATGACTTGAGTTCACGGATAATAACTGCACGTTGCCGGCCACTAATTCGCTGATCAATGCCGGCACCAGGTCTTTGTTCATCATTAATTGAAGCGGCTTAGCTGGCTGTAAAAAAATTTTCCAACGGGATGTTTCCAGCAATTGCCGGGTTGCGGCATCGTTGGTTGTTTGTATATCCACTAACGTGTGCGCCGGGTCGAGCAGTTCGTCTACCGAACCTTCTACCACCTTTTCTCCTTTGTGAATGATGATCATCCGGGTAGCGATCTGTTCTATCTCACTCAATAAATGAGAAGATATCACGACTGTTTTACCCATTTCTTTACTCAGGCGTACGATAAGGTTGCGCATGTCGGCGATACCCTGCGGATCGAGTCCATTGGTTGGTTCATCCAGTATGATCAAACGGGGATCATGCACCAATGCAACGGCAATGCCTAAACGCTGTTTCATTCCCTGGCTGAATAGTGCCGCCTTTTTGTTGTATACTTTGTCCAGCCCAACGAGTTGCAACTGGTCCATCAGTAATTTCCTGGTTACTTTAATGCCACTCATTTTGGCAAAGATGGAAAGGTTATCGTATGCAGAAAGGTATTTGTACAGGTCGGGTCGCTCTATCACAGCTCCGGTTTGACGCAATATTTCTGAACGGTGATGCTGCAGTTCTTTTCCAAAGATGTTGATGCTGCCTGCTGTGGGTTTTATCAGCGTTAGGAGCATCCTGATGGTAGTGGATTTGCCGGCGCCGTTCTGTCCCAAAAATCCATACACATCCCCTTCATTTACGGTGAAAGAAAGTTTGTTGACTGCTGTAAAGTCTCCGTAGTTTTTTGCAAGATTGGTTACCTGGATGATCGCTGCCATGAAAGATGATATTGTCAAAGGTAAAACGGATATAGTATTGAATTGTTCAAATCCATATAATAGATCCCCGCAAGTTGCATTATAGCAAAATTCCCATTGAAAGTAATGTTGATTTTAACGTAACATCACGTTCAATGGGAACCTCACCTGTTAACCCGCCTCCTGGCATTGCCAGTATTTGATCTAACCTTTTTATTGGGAGGCTGGATTCATATAAGATTGCAAAGCTTTTACATAAGTTTCAAAAGCCTCCACACCGGCAGGCGTTATCTTACAGATGGTTTGCGGATAATTGTTGTGAAATTGCTTGGTAACATCAATATATCCTGCCTCTTTTAATTTATTGATCTGCACACTGAGGTTACCTGCAGTAGCGTTGGCTTTTTCTTTGATAAAAGTAAACTCTGCTTCTTTCACACTGATGAGCAGGCTTATTACGGCCAACCGTAACTGTGAGTGCAATATTGGATCCAGTTCTTTAAACATTGCCTGCCTTTTGTTTTAAATACCGCTGCCATAAAATTACACCGGGAATGAGCCATGCAAATAAACCACATGCAGCCAGGAATAACATGTCGGTGGCAAATGACGTGAACAAAGATACAACACTCAGCCCCCAGCAGATCACCCCCCCCAATATCATAGGCCTGAAGGTGAAAATACCACCGGTGATAAAAGTGGGAACACCATACAGCATCATAAAAAGGCTGGTAGTTTCTTCACCTCCAAAGCGGCTGTTGTAAAAAGAAAGAATGAAAATGCAGATACCAAAGGCAGACCAAACGTAGCTCATTGTTTGCTCATCATGCCCGATAAATTTCCTTTCTTTTTTCTCTTTTACAGAAAAATAGATCTGCGGTATGATGGCAGCAAATACCAGCAACCATACATCAAAGCCAAAATCCACATGGTATTGAAGCTGTACCCAGGTGAGCAGGCTGCAAACGATGATCAGTACGCCCCACACAATAGAAGCAATCCCCTTGGTGATATAGCTTCTTTTTACCTTACCGATCATTTCGCCTATTAACCGCAAGCTTTCCTGTTCTGTCATCTTATTCTGTTCCATGCTCATTGATTTGTAAACACTATTTACAGCCGTCGAATAATCCCTGTGCTATATCCTTTCCCCAATCGGGATACAGCTCGCCGGCGGGTTTAAAAGTTGCGTATTTATCCAGCGCTGTTTTCAACTCTACTTTGGCGGTGGCACAGCCGCCTCCAAATTGTTCCGGAGTGTATTTTAATCCCTGGCCTTTTAATAAGTAAGGACGTGGATTGGTAGGATCCTGCACCATTGCAGCTTCCATCGCTTCGTTACTGGCTGCACCATACTGTTGCCAGCGCTGCATGGGGTCTACCATCATGTGGCAACTTGCGATCATACTTTTTACACAGGAAATTTCAGAGTTATTGGGCGCCAGCGAATCAGCCTTGCTGATCAGTTCATTTGCTTTATCGGCAACAGCATCTACCTGGCTTTTATCCTGCAATCCAAATCCGTAATTCACCTGTAAAAGCGCTGCGTAATAGTAAGGCAGCCACTGTGTTTTTTCTGCAGTAGCAATTCGTTCAAAATTATTGGCAACGCTTAACAGGCTGGCCGGATTTTGAAAAGCCGTATCCAGCGCTGCCAGGTTTTTTTTCATTGCTCCTGTAAATTTTTCGCTTTGTGCAAAAACACTGGCCATCATAAAACAGGCACCTGCCATAAAAAGTAACTTTTTCATTGTTGATATTTTTTAAGTTGATAAGATGATGAATGACCGGTCGGTAACAACAGCTTCAATTTTTTTAAAGATTGTTATTGATTGCTTCCTGGGAACGGTCGGTACCGAAACTGAGAAAACAACCGATGAACACAAAACGTTTACTTGGCGGCGTTACTGCCTCTTTCCTGCTGCCATCATGGTTATAATTATAACTGTACACCAGGTTTTGCCCAAGTACGTTGTTAACGCCTATTACAAACACAGAAAATACTTTTGCATTCTGTTTACCCAGGCTGGGCAGGTAATTAAAACTAAAACCCATGCTATTGTAGTTGATTGTTTTGCCCTGGTCAGCTACCAGGTATCGCTGCTGTGTTTCATTATAAGCGATCCGGTAATAAGGTCTTCCGGTTGCAAAATTATAACTAAAATTAAAGCCCATTTTCCACGGCAGCACAAAACGTTTGAACACAAAAGAAGCGGTATGACTGGCGGCAAACGGAGGCTGTATCTCGCCTGGATAATTCAGGTAATCTCTTTTGGTATCCAGGTAAGAATAAGATATCCAGTAATCCACATTTTTAATGGTCTTTTTATCTCTCCAGAATAATTCCACTCCCTTTGCATAACCCAATCCATTGGCATTGGTGGCAACCTCTCTCCCATTGCTGTTAAAACCGGTCTTGTACAGGCGGTCATATTTTTTATAGAACATTTCGGTACGAAAGGTATAATCTTTTGTCTGGTTAATGTACTGCAATATGTAGTGAGATGCTTTTGAATAATCAAGCCCTGCAGCTCCGGGCAGCAGCTTACGTTCAGGATTTTGATAAAAGATCCCATATGCAAACGAAGCCTGGCTTTTATCGCCTGTTTTGTAGGCGAGCGAAGCTCTTGGTGCAATGTTCCAGCGCTTCATTAAATCGGAATGTTCCAGCCTGCCGCCTAGCTTTGCTGCCAGGTTATTGGTAAGATAAATGTCTGTTTCTGCAAAAGCGGCCAGCAGGTTATCTTTCACCTGCTCTTCATACTTTGTGCCATCGTATAAAGTATAGCTTGACTTTTCATTACTGTAAAAATAATCCGCCCCAAAACGGAAGGCATTCAGTCCCAAAAACTTTTTCTCCAGTACCACTCTCCCCTGCGCATATACACCCTTGTTTACAAGATCAAAATTTTTGAATGCGTAAAATTCTGGCGTGCTGATCAGTATTTTATTATTGTTCGCATCCTGCAGTTCGTTACCAATATCATCTTTATTGGTGCTGAAGCTGGCGCCTGTATTGATGCGCCACCCACCGCCGATGCGGTCTTTCCAGCTCAGGTTGTGATACATGTTCAAATTACTGATAGAGAAAGCATCTTTTAAAACAACAGAATCAATATCATTGGTTCTAAAAGCTGTTTTATTGTGACTGATATAGCCGTAGTACTTCACCATACCGCCTGTTTTGGTGCGTATGCGAAAGTTGGCATCTCCCTGGCTAACCACGGGTACCTGGAAATAATCCTGCTTTTGCTTAAATACCTTAAACCCCAGCCAAAGATTGGTGTAATTAAACGAAACACCCCAGGATGATCTTTTATCCTTTGACAGCTTTTGAATACCGCCGCCAAGTCCCAGCACAGAAATACCCAGATCTGCTTCGGACCTTTCAGGCAGATCGATGCTTTCAAGCACCAAGGCAGAAGAAAGGGCCTGCCCGTATAAAGCCGAGTAGCCCCCGGTACTAAACACCGTTCCCTTAAAAAGAAACGGGTTGAACCTGCCCCGGCTGGCAACCCCGGGCGTGCTACTGTAAAAAAAGTTGCTCACCAGCGTTCCGTCAATATAGATCTTGCTTTCAGTGGCCGAACCGCCCCTCACGAACAAACCTTCGCTTTCGCCAACCTGCTGGGTGCCGGGCAGGGTCTTAAAAGCACTGGTAATGTCGCCATTGGCACTGGGTGTGGTTACCACATCAATAGAATTGAGCACCGCCCCCTTGGCTTTGTCACTTGCCTCAAAGGTTCCGGCCGATATTACTACCGCCTTCAACTCCGTTATCTGCTCCTTTAGCAAAAGATTAAGTGATATGGGCGCTCCGGCAATGGTTATTTTCTGGCTAACGGGAAGGTACCCTGAACTGCTTGCCTCAATCTCTTTTTCGCCTTTTTCATCAGTCGTAAAGCTGTAATTGCCAATTGAATCGGAGGTGGCGCCATCATAACTATCCTTTAACTGGATGCTTACCCCGGCCAATGGTTTGTTCTTTTTATCCGTGACCGTACCGGATATTTTCACCTGTGCCTGGCAGAGGCAAAAACTGAATAAAAATGCACTTGTAGTAATGTATTTCATGGCTTACAAATAAGTCACAAACATAAATTAGTTTACAATACAAACCAAATTAAATTTAGGATAATCATATTTATTTTAACTGTATAAATTCGGTTCACCATTGCCGTTATGACGTCGCAACCGATTAAATATCAATTATATATGGATGCTATTCGGAATTTACGGTTATGGGGAACTTTTTCAAAACTTATTAACATCCCCAAAATTTTATTTTTTTATGTGGGGGCAATTTGTAATTTAGCAATAGAATTTAAT
>DDEU01000087.1 GCA_002336815.1 Chitinophagaceae bacterium UBA1946
TTTCATAGGATATTGGATTTTAAAGCGGGACTAGATTTCTATCTTGGTCCCTTTTTTTTTGCCTTCCGGGGCTGACACGTTTTTTTTATCGTTTATTCCGCAAAGGATTTCGATTAGAGTTTATTTACCAGTTTACCTTCTTTATTAAAAAAAATCTTTTTCTCTTCCTGCAGGTAATCCAGCACTTTCCAGTACTGCTGTTTTTTGATCTTAGATAAAGGTTGTAGTAACCCGTGTATGGAAACAGGCGCTTCATTTACCACGGTGAGGATATGCTGGTGGATGGCATCAAAATCTTCTGTACTGATAACAAGGGCCTGCTGGTTGATGCAGTTATCACAGATACCACATTTTTTTTCGAGGGGGCTGTTAAAATAACCGGCTATTTGCATGCTCCTGCATTGAATGGTACTTTCTGTAAAACCCGTCATGGCAGCAACCCGCTGTTCAAACAACTGCTTTCGCTTTGTAAAATCCTTTAAGTTGATGGAAAAGCTGTCTGCATACATCCTGTTTTGCAATAGCAGCAATTGTGGTTTATCCTTTTGAGGTTGATAGGCCACCAGCCCGAACTGAACCAGTTGCTGCAACTGCTGCAATATTTGTTCTTTTGTTTGGCGTGTGAATTTTGCCAGGTGCTGTTCGTTGACCCCGGCCGGAAAATCGAAGATGCCTTCATAGGAACGGAGCAGGGCTTTTATCAGAACATCCAGGGACTGGTGCTGCTGTTCAAATTCGTTGAGCTCTTCCCTGCCGCAGGTAAATACCAGGGTGGAGGGTTTATAAAAAGAATCACTGAAAACAAATACCGCTTCCTGCTCCAGCACTTTAATGGCATAAGTAGTAGTGAGCACATCATTTTTAAAAGCAGCGCCAAAACCTGCCAGGTCAAAATCGTAACTGTTGCCCTCACCGTTGCCTGCCGGTATTTGCAGGTAGTTCATGATATCTGTGTAAATTTTCTGGATCGTTTCTTTAGTGGGAAAACGGATAGCAGACTGTTGCTGCAGGTCCTGCAGTTCTTTTTTATTGAACAGCAGCACGGCGTATGCCCGCCTCCCGTCACGGCCTGCCCGGCCCGCTTCCTGGTAATAATTTTCCAGGCAATCAGGAACTCCGTAATGTACCACCACCCTTACGCCTGGTTTATCAATGCCCATTCCAAAAGCGTTGGTGCAGGCGATCACCCTTATTTTGTTATTGATCCAGTCTTCCTGCTTCCTGTTCCTTTCTTCATTGCTTAATCCCGCATGATAAAAGTCTGAGCTGATATTATTAAGCTTCAGTAGTTCAGCAATGTCTTTTGTATGCTTCCGCGTTTTACAATATACAATGCCCGTACCTTTTACATTACGCAATATCTCCAGCAGCTTATTTTGTTTGGAAGGCACATCGAACGCACTGTAAGAAAGGTTCGGCCGTTCAAAGGATTGCTGAAAGCGCTGCTGGTCTTTTGCAAACGCTAATTTTTCACAAATATCATCCTGTACATTTTTGGTGGCCGATGCAGTGAGCGCCAGTACAGGCACACCGGGCAAATGCTCCCTTAATGCAGCAATGCGGAGATAAGGCGGGCGAAAATCGTAGCCCCACTGGGAGATGCAATGCGCCTCATCTACTGCAATTAAGCTGATGTTCATTTCCGGCAAATAATCGAGGAACAAATTTGTTTCCAGGCGCTCCGGCGAAACATAGAGGAATTTATAATTTCCGTGAGCCGCATTCTGCAATGTTTTTTTGGTTTCAATAAAACTCATGCCTGAATAAACAGACAGGGCTAGAATGCCTTTTCGTTTTAGATTTTCCACCTGGTCTTTCATCAGGGCGATCAGCGGACTGATCACCAGGCAGATGCCCTCCTTTTCGAGGGCCGGCACCTGGAAGCAAATGGATTTTCCTCCACCGGTAGGTAATAATGCCAGCACATCTTTTCCATCGAGTACAGCATTGATGATATCTTCCTGCAAAGGACGGAACGAGTCGTAACCCCAATATTCTTTTAAGATGTGCTGTATGGCCAAATGAAAATAATTCTGCCCTAAATTAAATCACTTTCTTATAATTTAACCGGATAGAATTTATGGCCAGCACCACATCGCTGAAACCCATGGCCAGCGCAGCAAGACCGGGTTGCAACAAACCAACAGCTGCAACAGGTATGGCCACCACATTGTAAATAAAGGCCCAGAAAAGATTTCCTTTGATGGTGGAGAACGTATGTTTACCTAAACCCAATGCCAGCGGTAAATGCTGGATGCCTCTATTCATCAGCACTACCTGCGCCGTTTGCATGGCCAGTTGCGTTGCATCACTGAGTGATATACCAATCGTTGCTTTTGCCAATGCAGGCGCATCGTTAATGCCATCACCAACCATCGCCACCGGGGCAACAGCATTGAGCTGTTCAATGATCGTTAATTTTTCCTGCGGTGTTTTTTCGGCATACACTTCATCAATACCCAATTCCAGCGCAACTTTTTTTGTTCTTGCTTCACTGTCGCCGCTCAATAAAATTGTTTTGATCTGTTTACTGTGCAGGTAGCTGATCACCGCGGCAGCTTCTGTTCTTATCTCGTCATCCATATCAACCCAGCCGATCAATGCATCATTCTTCAACAGGTATGCAGTGTGTGTGTTATCTGCAGTTAACCCGGCTGCAATTTTATGCGACCCTAACTGGTATTTATTTCCATTCACCTCTTCAGCAATTACCCCCAGCCCTTTTATCTCTTCCACTTTTTTCCAGAAAATAACCTTGCTGGTTTTCCATTCATTGGTAATCGCTTTCGCTACAGGATGATTGGAATATTTTTCCAGCGAAAAAACAACCTGCTTAAATTCTGCCGCATCAATGGTTGTTTCAAATGCTGCAATGGTAAGATTGCCTTTGGTAAGAGTGCCGGTTTTATCAAACACTACCGTACGAATATTTTTAAAGAGTTCCAGGCTCCTGGCATTGCGAAAAAGGATGCCGCTTTTTGCTGCCCTGCCTAACCCAACAGCAATGGCAGCAGGCGTTGCCAGGCCCATCGCACAGGGGCAACTGATCACCAGTACAGCAATACTTCTCATCAGCGAAGAAGTAGCTGATATGTTGAACGCAAAATAATTGATCAAAAAAGTAAGCAATGAAATGGCTATCACTGCCGGCACAAACACCGCACTTATCTTATCTGCCAGTTGTTGTACGGGAGGCTTTTCGGTTTGCGCCTGTTTTACCAGGTTTACAATGTTGCTCAGTACCGTATCCTTACCTGTTGCAGTAACCTGTGCTTTAACAGTTCCTTCTGTAAGCAGGCTACCGCCGGTTAACGCGTCTTTTTTTTGTTTGCTGATGGGCTTACTTTCCCCGGTAAGCAATGCTTCATTTACGTGTGCATCGCCCCATAAAATTTTACAATCAGTGGGTACCTGTTCTCCTGTTTTGATCAGGATGAGATCGCCCACCCGAAGTTGTGCAGCTTCCACCGGGAATACATTTTCTTTGTGTTCATCGTCAAAGGCGATCATATTCGCCATCACTTTTTGCTGCTTTGATAATTTGTTCAGCTCTTTCTGCGTCATTTCAACCGCACGACGCTCTACCCACTCCCCTAAAAATACGAGTGTGATAATGGTGGCGGTGGTTTCGTAAAAAACATAATCCATCCCCATATCGCCGATCGTGCCGGTAAGACTGTACACAAATGCGGCTGTGGCACCAAGGGCAATCAGCACATTCATATTGGGTACTCCACCCCTAAGACTCTTCACTGCACTTACTCCAAAATAACTCATGCCCACGATATAAACAGGCAGGCAAATGCCCAACTGTATCCATGGATTCATCAAAAAATGAATATGCCAGGGCAACATGTGCAGCATTAAAACCAGCGTAAAAGGCAGACAAAAAAGAAAACGCTGTAAATGATTTTTGAAAATGTTCTGAATGTTGAATGTTGTACGTTGAATGGCTTGTGCCGGTTGATCTTCATTCACTACTTTGTATCCCAGGCTCCCTATTCCTTTGGCAATGGCTTCTTTATTGCTGTTATCGTTCATCTCAAAACTTACATCACCACCGATGAAATTCACTTTCACATCCTTCAATCCTTCTTTGTTAAGATATTTGGTGATGGTGAGGGCGCAATTGGTGCAATCCATTCCTTCTACTTTCCATTCTACTTTTTCCATACTGCAAAATTATTCATGCATGCTGTGATTGAATTGCTAATGATGGAAAATATCTTTGCAACATGGATATAAATTTTGCTTTGAAAGACATCGATAATGCAGCAGCAAGGTTTTTGTCGCTTATCACTAAGAACAGAACCATTGCTTTTCATGGAGCAATGGGCGCTGGTAAAACCACTTTTATCCATGCGGTTTGTACGGCCCTGGGGGTGCAGGATGCAGTGGGAAGTCCAACCTTTTCTATCATCAACCAGTACCAGGCTGCCGGCAATGAACCTGTTTACCACATTGATCTTTACCGGTTAAAAGATGAAGAAGAAGCCATACAAACAGGTGTGGAAGATTGCTTGTATTCTGGCAATTACTGTTTTGTTGAATGGCCGGAAAAAGCGGCGGGCCTTTTTCCTGAAAACACTTTGCACGTGCAGATCGTACCTGTGGATAATGATACCAGAAAGCTCACAATAAATTTGTAAATTGTAAGCAACTTATAAGTTTTAAAAACACGTAACCGCCGGCGGGGCGAAGCCGCCGCCAGGGTTAACAAGCACTTCAATTAATTTATGGCTACATCAAAACCGTTCGTTTCCCCCTCTTTTAGTTACGAAACCTTAGAAGAAACACTGGATGTGAAACCCAAAGGGACCGAATTATATATTGGCATACCAAAAGAAACATCTTTTAGTGAGAACAGGATAGCGCTTACACCGGAAGCGGTGGGGGTAATGATCGCCAACGGCCACCAGGTAATTATGGAAACAAAGGCAGGAGAAGGCGCCAGTTACAGCGATAAAGACTACAGTGATGCCGGCGCTAAGATCGCATTTGATAAAACCCAGGTGTATGAATGTGATATCCTGGTAAAAAGCGCCCCGGTGAGTGAGGAAGAATGTGAGTTGCTGAAGCCCGGCCAGTATATCATTTCTCCCATACACTTAGCCGTTATGAAGAAAGACATCCTTCAAAAAATGATGGATAAAAAAATTACGGCGCTCAGTTTTGAGAACCTGAAAGATGATAGTGGCCACAATCCTATTGTAAGAAGCATGAGTGAAATTG